>NZ_CP040058.1:1340000-1943333 GCF_005280655.1 Anaerostipes rhamnosivorans | reverse complement strand
TGGAGATTCTCCAGAGGCATTGAAGAAAACCAGAAGAACCACAAAGGCTCGTTTTTGATCATCACCCACAATATGCGAATCCTGGACGCCCTTAAACGGTGTGCCCTGTAGGTATAAGTTTTTCTTATCTTTATCATTCGGAATTGAGATTGCTGTTTTTTTTCTGCATCTTTACAATAAACTCAGAAGAGCAGTGTAGAAAAAAGTATTTGGGAGGTTCGTTTTATGAGTGATGTTATGTTGTTAACCGGTGCGGGGCAGATTGGAATGGCGATTGCTAGAAGAATGGGTTATGGCAGGAAAATCGTGGTGGGTGATAAAGATCAGGATCAAGCAGAGGCAGCAGTTGAGATTCTTAATCATGCCGGATTTGATTCAGATTGGATGGAAATGGATCTTTCTTCAAGAGAGTCCATTTTGAATTTTATAAAAGAGGCAATGCGGTACGGAGATATTTCTATGTTCATTAATGCGGCAGGGGTTTCGCCCAGCCAGGCTTCCATAGAAACGATTCTCAAAGTGGATCTGTACGGAACAGCGGTGCTGTTGGAAGAAGTCGGAAAGGTGATTACAAAAGGCGGCGTCGGAGTTACGATTTCCAGCCAGTCCGGCCATCGGATGCCGGCTCTGTCACCTGAAATTGATGAACAGCTGGCAACCTGTCCTACAGGACAATTGTTATCTCTGGAAGTGCTGCAGCCTCGAAATTTGAGGAATACCCTTCATGCATATCAGATGGCAAAAAGGTGTAATGAGAAACGTGTCATGGCAGAGGCGGTCAAGTGGGGCGTAAAGGGGGCGAGGATCAATTCCATTTCACCGGGGATTGTGGTTACACCGCTTGCCATGGATGAATTTAACGGGCAAAGGGGAGAATTCTACAAAACGATGTTTGCAAAATGTCCAGCAGGCAGGCCAGGAACGGCAGATGAGATCGCTAACGTTGCCGGGCTTTTGATGAGCCATCAGGGCGCTTTTATTACAGGATCGGATGTTCTGATCGATGGCGGCGCAACAGCATCTTATTTCTATGGACCGCTGAGGCCTGATGGTAAGAAAGAAGCAGATAACTTACAAAATCATTGTTAAAATTAAGAGGACTTCAGCCTTTCTTAGTGATAAAATAGAATCCTGAAGCAGAACTATGGAATAACTGATTTTGAGTCAAACGGGGAGGATGGGCTTGCTGAAGTCTGAATGGTGTTATGGGAGAATGAACGGAAAGAATCAATTACTGGAAAACTTAGAGAAACTGCATACAACAGAATTGGGCGTTGGACGGATCAAAAAGAATCTCTCCCTGGACACAGATGATGTGGTCCAGTGGTGCCAAACGAAGATTAAATCCGCTGAAGCCGATATCAAAAGAAACGGGAAGAACTGGTATGTAGGCATAGACAACTGCGTCATTACGATCAATGCTTACAGTTATACCATTATCACGGCCCATAGGAGCCGCCAAGAAAACAAAAGGGAGAGTTAAGTTATGAAAAAACAGATTTTATTTGTATTATTGGACCAGTATGCGGATTGGGAGGCTGCCTACCTGTCTTCTGCGCTCTATATGCTGGGAGAAGGTCAGTATGAAGTTAAAACTGTATCTTTAACAACGGATACGGTTACATCGATCGGAGGGTTTCATATGGTGCCCGATTATGGCATTGACTCTGTACCGTCTGATTATGAAGCACTGATATTGATCGGGGGCATGGCATGGAGAAATGAAAATGCCGCGGAAATCAAGCCTTTGGTCTGTCAATGCCTGTCGGAGAAAAAGGTGCTGGGCGGCATCTGCGACGCCTCCGCATTTCTTGGAACAACCGGCGCCCTGAATCATGTCAGACATACGTGCAATGATCTGAACGACTTGAAACAATGGGCAGGCGCGGCGTACACGGGAGAAAAGCTGTACATGATGGAGCAGGCTGTCAGCGATAAAAATGTTATCACGGCAAACGGAACGGCTCCTTTAGAATTTGCCAAGGGGGTATTGCTCACTTTAAAAGCCGCCCCGGAGCCTAAGATCGCAGAATGGTTTAATTTGCACAAACTGGGGTATTATAATGCGCCGATGCCGAAGGACGCAACGGAGTGGAACGATTAAAGCCATATATGACCCTTATGGCAATACGAGAGAAGCAGCGGCAAGCAGACAATGAAAAGAAGGCTTGCCGCTGTTTCTTTTTTTTGTTCCATAGGAAAGTTCTGCGAACCTCCCTATGGAATAAAAAAGCCCTGCGGGCAGTATGCACACAAATGCGTAAGAAAATCATTTGACTACGTCAAATCGCATTTGGCGCGCAAAGTGCACAAGCCCCTCAAAGAGTGAGGAGGTGGGGAGATGAAGTGGCTTGCCCACTTTGTTCTTGAAAAAAAATATCAATTAAACTTTGCTTTCTCCATTGACATTATGGAGAAAGAGTTATATTATAAACATATGAATAATTGTTCATATGAATGATAGTAAGAAGAAAGTGGGTGAGAAATTGGCTGTAAATGACGTGGAATGCTGCGATACATTTCAGGTACACGATGATTTGCTGAAAATCGTAAGTGACAAGATGCCTGAGGAAGAAGAACTGCACGACTTAGCCGAGCTGTTTAAAGTATTCGGCGATTTTACAAGGATCAGGATTTTATTTGTCCTGTTTGAAGCGGAGGTCTGCGTGTGTGACTTGGCGGAGGCTCTCAACATGACCCAGTCTGCGATCTCGCATCAGC
Source organism: Anaerostipes rhamnosivorans (assembly GCF_005280655.1). Taxonomy (NCBI): domain Bacteria; kingdom Bacillati; phylum Bacillota; class Clostridia; order Lachnospirales; family Lachnospiraceae; genus Anaerostipes; species Anaerostipes rhamnosivorans. Next base: position 1,940,612 of record NZ_CP040058.1, on the reverse strand, counting down.
TGAAGATCCTGAAACAGGCAAAGCTTGTAAAGTCCAGGAGAGAAGGAAAATCCGTATTTTATTCACTGGCAGATGGTCACGTAAGGACAATCATTGCCCAGGGAAGAGATCATATTGAGGAATAATCATAAAAGAAGGGAAGGTTGTTATGAAGAAAAAATTTAAATTAGAGGATTTAGACTGTGCGAACTGCGCTGCCAAGATGGAAGAAGCAATTAAAAAGATTCCGGGTGTGAACGATGCAAGTGTAAGCTTTATGACCCAGAAAATGACGATCAATGCAGAAGACGAGCAATTTGATGAGATTATGCAGAAGGTGGTCAATGCCTGTGCCAAGGTAGAGCCAGACTGCAAGATTTTAATGTAGCAGAGATACCCCGGATGCATAGGATATGATTCCAGTTTTCGGGGTTTCATATTATAAATAAGGAGACTATAAATATGACCAAAAAACATAAAATAATGCTGGTCCGCATTGTCATAGCGTTTCTTTTGCTGGCAGGGCTGATGACAGCGGAGCATACAGGAGGGCTTGATGGCCTTAAGGGTTCCTGGCTTTTGTTTTTGATCTATCTGATCCCGTACTTAGTGATCGGGTATGACATTATTTTCAAAGCAGTCAGAAACATCAGCCATGGACAGATCTTTGATGAGAATTTTTTAATGATGATTGCTACCTTTGGGGCCCTTGGTGTGAAGGAGTATTCAGAAGCAGTGGCCGTCATGCTTTTTTATCAGGTTGGAGAGCTGTTTCAGAGTTATGCGGTGGGGAAATCCCGCCAGTCCATTTCCGCGATGATGGATATCTGTCCGGAGTATGCCAACATTGAGGCAGATGGAGAACTGACTCAGGTAGACCCGGATGACGTGGAAGTGGGAACGATCATTGTGGTAAAACCTGGCGAGCGGATTCCTCTGGATGGGATAGTGACAGAAGGAGAATCTCTGATTGATACTGCGGCTTTGACAGGGGAGTCTGTACCAAGAAAAGCGTCTGCAGGGGATGAGATCATCAGCGGCTGCGTCAACGGCAGCGGCACATTAAAAGTAAAGGTGACAAAAGAGTTTGAGGATTCCACAGTGGCAAAAATCCTGGAGCTTGTGGAAAATGCCAGCAGCAAAAAAGCTAAGGTAGAGAATTTTATCACAAAATTCGCCAAGTACTATACCCCGGTCGTGACAGTGGGAGCAGTGCTGCTTGCTGTGCTGCCACCACTGATCTTAGGAGGCGGATGGGGTGAATGGATCCAGAGAGCATGTATTTTCCTTGTTATTTCTTGTCCATGTGCACTTGTTATTTCTGTGCCTATGGGATTCTTTGGAGGGATTGGAGCCGCATCCAAGATCGGTGTGTTGGTAAAAGGAAGCAATTATCTGGAAGCAGTATCTGAGATGACTACCATCGTCTTTGATAAGACAGGGACACTGACAAAGGGTGAATTTAAGGTGACGCAGATCCTTCCGCAGAACTGTGGGGAGGAGGAACTGCTGGAGCTGGCCGCACTGGGGGAAGGTTATTCTAACCACCCGATTGCCGGTTCGATCAAAGAAGCGTATGGAAAGACGCTGGATATGAACCGTGTGTCTGATGCAGAGGAGATTGCCGGACACGGAATCCGTGTTATGATCGACGGAAAAGAGATTCTGGTGGGCAATGGCAAATTGATGAGACAGCAGAAGATTGATTATGCTTCCTGCAAGGAAGCAGGCACCGTCGTCTATGTGGCAAGGCAGGGCGAATTTGTCGGGGCAATCGTCATCTCTGACACCGTTAAGGAAGGGGCTAAAGAGGCTATCAGAAGCATGAAGCGTGTGGGAGTGAAGAAATGCGTCATGCTCACCGGAGACAGAAAAGAAGCGGCGGAATCCGTTGCGGCAGAACTTGGGATTGATGAGGTATATTCTGAACTTCTCCCGGGAGATAAGGTCTCTAAAGTGGAAGGTTTGTTGGAAAGACAGCGGGATAAAGAAAAGCTTGCGTTCGTCGGGGACGGCATCAATGATGCACCAGTCCTCACAAGAGCAGATATCGGCATCGCTATGGGAAGTATGGGATCTGACGCAGCCATTGAGGCCGCGGACGTGGTGCTCATGGATGATGACGTAAGGAAAATCGCGTCAATCGTGTATATCTCCAGAAAGACACTGCGCATCGTAAAACAGAATATTGTGTTTGCCCTGGCGGTCAAGGCGCTGGTATTGGCCCTTGGAGCCCTGGGTATGGCGAATATGTGGGAAGCAGTCTTTGCAGATGTGGGAGTTTCCGTCATTGCGATTCTGAATTCCATGAGGGCATTAAAAATAAACTTTGATGAATAAACAATAGGACCCAGGAAGCCGCAGACACCAATATGGATCTGCGGCTTCCTTTCTCAAATCTAATCACCTCAGGAGGTAGTATTTGAGTGACGGGATAAAATATTCATGATAAAATAGGGTTGTATCAAGAAAGCAAAAGAGGTGAGGCTGTTGAAACTTTGTATTGCATTGACTGGAATAGTTGCAGAAAACATCAGACTACAGGAGGATTTCAAATGGCTGTTCCAGAAAAACAAATATATCCCCGTACGGGAGATAACGAAACAATATATTTAAAACATGTGATCACAGATCCTAATATCATTGTCGGAGATTATACAATGTATAACGACTTTGTCAATGATCCGGTCTTATTTGAGACCAATAATGTTTTATACCACTATCCAATCAATCATGACAGGCTTGTGATCGGAAAGTTCTGTTCCATCGCATGTGGTGCCAAGTTCCTTTTCAACAGCGCCAATCATGCCATGTCATCCTTATCCACTTATCCATTTCCCCTCTTCTTTGAAGAATGGGAGCTTAGGATGGAAAATGTCACTGACGCATGGGACAACAAAGGAGATATCATCATCGGTAATGATGTATGGATCGGTTACGAGGCTGTCATTATGGCAGGTGTCACAATCGGTGACGGCGCGGTCATCGGAAGCCGCGCAGTGGTGACAAAAGATGTCCCGGCCTATACGGTTGTGGGAGGTGTCCCTGCCAAACCTATTAAAAAGAGATTTTCAGAAGAGACTGTCTCCTTGCTGCTTGAGTCCAAGTGGTGGGACTGGCCGAGGGAAAAGATTAAAAGAAACATCGTGGCCATTCAGTCCGGCTGTGTGAAACAGCTGGGAAAATAAGATCATAAGAGAAAACCGTCTGCCGGATCATACTTAAGGCAGACGGTTTTTTGGTAAAACGTGTGAAGTTAAGGCCTCTTAGGCATCTCAAACCCGGCCAGAGCCTTATTCAGAAAATCATGAAATGGTTTCATCCTTTGGAATATTTCTGCGGCATGCCGGATAAAACAATCTGTATCCATCAGGTCATTGTCCTTAAAAGGATATTCCACGTACCAGCTTTTGTATTTCAGATATTCGGCATGCGGATGTTCCTTGTCATATCCGCTGGGAACATTTTTTAGGGAATCGCCCTGTACAGTAAAAAAGGGTTCAAATTCATCAGAATGGAGTACATTATCCCACTCTTTTGGATTTTCTGATATATAGTCCCTTACCATGGCAGTCGCATCCTTAAACATGCCAGCAAAGAGCCCTCCTCCAAGGAAGGAATGGTCTCCCGGCATAATTAAAAGATAATATCCCACAGGTACGGGAAGTTTGCCCTTTGGGCCTATATGCGCCCGAAATGCCGGAAGATAGGGTTTCTTGTCATGGCTGAACCGGGTATCCCGGACGATTTTAAAGGTTAGTTCTTTTGGCTTAAAGTACAGAATGCTGCTGTCAAATTCTCCTATCTTATAGATCAATTCCTGCAGTAAGGCCTCAAACTGTGCATTTGCCTTTTGAAATTCTTTTTTATGTGCATGGTACCATTCACGGTTGTTGTTCTTATTTAAATCCGTTAAGTATGACAATATCATATTTGTATCCATAAGAATCCCCCTTTTATGAATTTTTTATGACAGAGAGTGACACGGAATCTAAAAAGTCTGAGACAAACTTTGTAACAGTTTCCGGAGATTCGTAGAGCCTGCAGAAAGAAAATTTTTGTGAGAGGCCGTCGATGTCCTCCATTGCATTTTTAAACTCCAGACGGACTTGGTCTAGGGCAGGTTCAGCGCTTGTGTAATCCAGATTTGAGGGATCCAGTCTGCGGCTTTGGACTGCATAGTTGATCCTGTTTTTGCACCGGCATTTGCCGCCTCCGTATTCGCCGCAGTAAGCTTCAAGAAAATCAGCCATTCTGTGGCGGATTCTTGAAAGCCTCTGCCGGTAAGCTTCCGGAGACAGCTCTAGGATCTCACCGGCTGTCCGGCTGTCCAGCTGAAACATGGTTCCAAGAATAAAGATGCACCGGCTTTCTGCATCGAGACACTGGAGCATTACATTGGTGCAGGACATTTTCAGCTCCTCTGCCAATATGGACTCCTCCACATTTTGTGTCAGATCAGGAATATCATAAAGCGGGGCGTTTTCAATATCATTTCCGTAAAATTCAAAGCTCAGCGGACGATGGGCAAACATGTGTTTTTTGTAGTTGAGTAGATGATTCTTAGAAATGCTGAAAACCCAAGTGGAAAAGGAACTCTCTTTTTTAAAGGTGGACAGGTGGGTCATAATCTTTAGGATAATGTCCTGTGTGGCATCTTCAGCATCTGCAAATGTGCCCAGCATCCTCAGAGATAGGTTAAAGATCAGGTCCTGGACGCTTAAAATGATGGCTTCCAGAGATTCTTTATCACCTGCAGCCGCTTTGTCGATCAATTCAGATAGTTCTTCGTTTGAATATTTTCTCATGTATGTTACCTCCTTATCTGATTAGACAGCAGACATACCTCTCTGTGACAGAAAAAATGGAAGTTCATGCCTGATATGATAACAAATCGCCGGCAAAAAAGGGAATGGGAACAGTGAATGCCATGCGGATTTCTTTTGTTTCTCAATTTTCTTAGTATCAGAATCTCAGCTGGAAACGAAGAACAAAGAAGAAACCTTATCATTGGTTTTAAAAAAACAGCATACAAACGGATGCTGTTTAATGTTATTCCATAGGATAGTTCTCCCTATGGAAGAAAAAAGCCATGAAGGCATGATGCGCACGATGTGCCAAGGAAGGCTGCTTTGCAGCTGTACATCGGCGCGTAAAGCGGACTTGTCCACTTTATTCTATAAAACTCCTAAAATTCCGCACTGTTAAAGCGAGATTCCCATGCTGCGGATATGATTTCTCTGAGCTTCAATGACAAGCTCTGCATGAAGGATTGATAAAGGTTCCATATCGCTGGATCTCCTGGAGGATGCAAGTGCGTCCAAAAAATCCTTTTCCCTGCAGGCAGGGACTGTGACCGGGCAGTAGCCTGATCTGGACAGGATCAAATTCCCCAAGGCTTCTGCGGTTTTTTCATTTCCGTCTGCAAAAGGATGGATATCGATCAGGCGTTTCTGCGCCATTGCCGCAAGCTCCACCGGATGCAGGGCAGATTTTGAGGAGTGGATCTGGTTTTCCAGATGGCTCATGAGCCGGGGCAGATCCTCCGGGGAAGGCGGGAGAAAGTCCGCATCCGGATCTTTTGCCGGGGAAGTGCGGTATCGGCCTGCCTGTGAGGAATCTGTTCCGCTATAGATGGTTCTGTGCAGATCCTTTATGAGGTTTTCTGTGATATCAGTGGTCTGGAGCTCGGCGGTTTCTATAGGTTTATCTGAATGGGTATCAGCCTTCAGTATGATTTCTTTGTACGCATCTGCCTGACGAAGCAGTTCCTGTAGTTTTGACATGGCGGTTCCTCCTGTAATTCAGTCGTTGTTGTCTGGAATTTAATTATACATGAATCTGAAAAAGACAGCAACGGCGGCAGGAAAAATATGCTATAATGACTTTTATATAAACTTTAAGATAAACAAAAGAGGTAGAAGACATGAATGAAAATATCCTCAGAAAAGCAATTTTGGACAGCACCGACAATATTATATATGTCAGTGACATTGATACTTATGAAGTTTTATACATCAATGGATCCGGGAAAAAACGGTATCAGATTACCGGAGATGATTATAAAGGGCAGAAGTGTTATGAGCTCCTTCAGGGGAAGCGGGAACCATGTGAATTCTGTACCAATGAGAGGCTGCGCGCGGAAGGCAGCAGCCGCTGGACCCGTTATAATAAATATCTGGACCGATACTTTGTGATCGTAGATTATCTCATAGAGCCTGTCCCTGGCTATCGTGTGCGGATGGAGATCGCAACGGATATCACGGACAAAGAGCGGCAGAAAAAGTTGCTGGGCAGTAAAGTGCAACAGGACGAAACACTTCTGCAGTGTATTAAAACTCTAAATGATACGCTGGATCTGGACTGTGCCATCCACAGGCTTTTGGAATTGATCGCGGAGCATTATGGCGGGGACCGGACTTATATTTTTGAAATTGACCACGATCAGAAAATTGCGTGCAATACTTATGAATGGTGTGCAGAGAATGTCACAAGTGAGATCGGAAATCTTCAGGAGATTTCACTGTCAACCCTGGAAAAATGGCTCAGACAATTTGAAAAGAGCGGAAGCTTTTCCGTATCATCCCTTGACCAGGAGATTGATCCGGAAAGTGAGGCATATGACATACTCAACGGGCAGGGGATTCATAGCCTGATGGCAGCTCCGCTGTATGAGATGGGAAAGGTCTGCGGATTTATAGGCGTGGATGACCCCAAAAGAAACAGGGAGAATCCAGACCTTTTAAAATCAGTGACCTATTTTATCGCCAATGACCTGCAGAAGCGCAGAATGGTTTCCAGACTGGAGCATTTAAGCTATGTGGATATTTTGACGGGGCTCTGGAACCGGAACAAATACATGGAAGAGGTGTTTGACATTGAAAAGCACGGCTGCAGCAATATCGGTGTCGCTTATGTGGATTTAAACGGCCTTAAAGTAGCCAATAACCGGTTTGGCCATGAGTACGGGGATAAGCTGATTATCTGTATGGCAGAGATCTTGAAGGCCGTGTTCCGGGAACAGATCTACCGCATAGGCGGAGACGAATTTGTTGTCCTGTGCAGGAATATCAGCCAGGAAGAGTTTCATAAAAAGGAACTAGTGCTGAGAAACAAGGTAAAGGAGCATAAAGAGATCAGTGCATCCATCGGAACTACATGGGAGGAAGCTATCACAGATATCAATGAGCTGATCAACCATGCGGATGAGCTTATGTATGCCAATAAACAAAAGTATTATGAATTTTCAGTTTATGAGGGATACAACCATGATTCCACAATTGCCAAACAGGTCATAAAAGATATTAACCAGGACAGGTACCGGGTGTTTTTGCAGCCCAAAGTGTATCTTGGGACAGGAAAACTTTCTGGAGCGGAAGCGCTGATCAGAAGAGTGGATAACAACGGAGATCTGATATTTCCGGATCGGTTCATCCCTTTATATGAAGCAGAAGGTGTGATCCGCCACATCGACTTCTACGCACTGGAATGTGTCTGCCGGCTCATAAATAAGATGCACAGCCAGGGCCATGACATAGGAAAGATTTCAGTGAATTTTTCCAGGGTCACTCTTCTGGAATATGATATTGTAGACCGGATCCTTGCAGTCTGTAGAAAATATGATGTGGACGCAGGACAGATTTGTATTGAGGTGACGGAATCCGTGTCGAAGCTTAAAACCTCAGAATTGGTGGCTCTGTCACAAAAGATCAAGGACGCCGGGTTTTATCTATCCTTAGATGATTACGGTGCTAAATATTCAAATATTACACTGCTCTCCAATATCAAATTTGATGAGGTGAAATTAGATAAGAGCATCATATCGGAGATCATGACCAATGAAAGGGCCAGAGCCATTGTCCGCTCTACTATTTATATGTGCAGGGGATTCGGAGCTACAAAAACCACGGCAGAGGGAATTGAGACAGAGGAGCAGATGGAGCTTCTAAAGAAACTTCAATGTGACTGCGGCCAAGGATATTATTTTTCCAGACCGATTGCCATTGAGGAATTTATAGAGAAATACATAAAATAGAGGGAAGTGCTGTTCTGTCAGAGGGACAGCCTTCCCTCTCCTTATGTTTCAGATTGAACTAAAAGAATTCTGAAAGATAGAAAATTTTACATTCCTTCGAATGCAAGCCGGAGAACTGGTAAAAATGGACATCATGTCCGCTGGAAAAGGCAGCTGCAAGACAAAAGGCACCACTTACGATAGTTTTTCTGAATTGCATCTATCAACAGATATTACATCTATTTTCTAATGAGTTACCAATAAGCCAGAACGAATATGTAACTCTTAGAGAACACACAAAAAAGTAAAATGATATAAGTCAAAAGAAGCCCTTCTCCAGCAGACATTACGTCCATTTTCTACATGATTGGAGTGAAGCATTCTAAGAGCTGAACGGAAATCATGTGGAAAATGTTATGGTATAATGGTCATTAAAGTTGCGGACTTTCCACAAAACGTGCTAAAATTCTCTCAGATATAAAAAAGGAGTTATTTATGGAACTTTCGATGATAGGAATTGATTATCATACGGCATCGGTGGACGAGCGGGAACCCTTTGCATTTACAGATTCAGGGGCGGTACGGTTTATGCAGTCCGTAAAGGATGCAGATCCAAAGGCTTCCTGTATTGTCCTGTCTACATGCAACCGGACTGAACTGTGGTTTTATCATCTGGGAAGAGATCCTCTTGAGTATTTGTTCTCACAGCTATCTATAATAGACGATTCCAAACGCAGGCTGTTTGTCAGACGATCCGGTGAGGAGGCGGTGCTTTATCTCATGGAGCTGGCCAGCGGGATTCATTCCCAGATTCTCGGCGAAGACCAGATCGTCTCCCAGGTCAGGGACGCCCTTGAAAGGGCAAGGGAATGCTGTAAACCGGATTCAGTGCTGGATACACTTTTTAGAATGGCGGTGACCGCCGCCAAAAAGGTGAAGACCGACACCCGGATCGGCAGCAGGGATACCTCTGTGCCGGAGAGGGCAGTGTCAATCTTGGAAGAGCGGTACGGTTCTTTTCAGGGGAAACGCTGCCTGGTCATAGGTAATGGGGAGATGGGACGTCTGCTGGCTTCCTGGCTTGTACATAAAAAAGCCCAAGTGTCCATGACCTTGAGACAATACAGAAAACAGGATGTGATGATTCCGGCAGGCTGCCAGGTAGTCCCATATAAGGAACGTTATGAGGCTATGGGTGCTATGGATTTTATCTTCAGCGCCACCAGGAGTCCTCATTATACGGTCTATGCACAGCAGGCTTCGGAGACATTTCAAAAACAGCACACTTATGTGTTTGCGGATCTGGCAGTTCCCAGGGATTTGGATCCGAAGCTCTCAGAACTTAACGGCTGTAAACTGCTTGGTATGGATGATTTGGGCATTCAGGCATCAGTCAATGAAAAAGAGATGCAGAAGGCTCGGAAGATTCTTCGGGAGCAGACCGGTGAATTTATGAACTGGTACTATTTCAGAAATTATATTCCTCTGGTCCATGCAGTCAGCAACGCTGCGGCAGAGCTGACCAACGCCAAGTTAAAGAATTCTTATAAGGAGCTTCGGAAGGAGGGAGCCGATGTCTGCAGGCTTAAACAGGAAGTGGAACGGGCTTCTGCATCAGCATTGGAACGGATCCTCTTCGGGCTTAAGGACATCCTGCCGAGAGAAGAATGGCCGCAGATTTTAAAGGCGCTGGAAGCCTCAGCAGAAGAGGTCAGTATTTATTAAGGAGGGCTTTTATGTCGTATTTTCCGTTATATATTGATATGCAGGATTTGCAGCTTATTATGGTGGGAGGGGGAAACATCGCCCTGCGCCGGCTCCGTACACTTAAGATGTTCCATGACCAGGTTACGGTCATCTCTCCTTTGGTATGCAGCGGAATCGAGGACATGATCTGCAGCGGGTTTGTCCAGTGGATCCAGAGGAGTTATGTTCCCGGGGATCTTAATGGCTTTGATATGGTGTTTGCGGCCACAGACTCACGGGCGGTCAACCACGCAGTTTTTCAGGAGGCCCGAAAAGCAGGCCTTCCGGTCAATATCTGTGACTGCAAGGAGGAATGCAGCTTTTATTTTCCTTCTGTCATAAAGAACGGGGATATTGTCATCGGAGTCACGTCGGGAGGTACAGACCATAAAAAGACAAAGCAGACAGCAGACAGAATCAGGAGTATGATATGGAACCAAAAAGATTGAGGATTGGAAGCCGCGAAAGCCTTTTGGCCGTGGCCCAGACAGAGCTTGTAATCAGACAGCTGAAGGAACATTATCCGGATCTTTCCGTGGAGCTGGTGACGATGAAGACTACCGGGGACAAGATTCTTCATAAGACATTGGATAAAATAGGGGGCAAGGGACTTTTTGTAAAGGAATTGGACCAAGCGCTGCTCGACGGCAGGATCGATATGGCAGTCCACAGTATGAAGGACCTGCCGATGGAGATTTCTCCTGACCTGCCCATTGCAGCGGTTCCCAAAAGAGGGGATCCAAGGGATGTGCTGGTACTGCCTGGTAAAGAGGACAGGGAGAACCGAGAGCAGGTGATCGGTTCTTCCAGCTTAAGAAGGGTCCTGCAGGCAAAGGAACTGTTTCCGGATGCAAAGTTTCAAAGTGTCCGGGGAAATATTCATACTCGTCTTAATAAGCTGGATCAAGGCCAGTACTCGGCATTGATTATGGCGGCGGCGGGGCTTAAAAGAGCGGGACTTCAGGACAGGATCAGCCGTTATCTTTCAGTGGAAGAGATGCTGCCGGCGGCAGGACAGGGAACCTTGTGCATTCAGGTGAGAAAGGATTTTGACCAGTCCTTTTTTTCCTGTATCCACGACAGGCAGACGGAGCTTGTGACTTTAGCAGAACGGAGCTTTGTGCGTACGCTGGATGGAGGCTGTTCATCCCCTATCGCGGCGTACGGCACTGTCTTGGGAAAGGGCTTGTGCCTTACCGGGCTATTTTATGATGAGGCGGAAAAGATCTACCGGAAACAGAGTGTCAAAGGCAGTTTGGAGGATGCAAAAGAGCTTGGGTGCTGTCTGGCGAAACAGATGAAATCGGAATCATAGAGGCAGAAAGAAGGAAGTTAAAATGGATATGACAATACGATCAAGAAGACTCCGGTCTACGCCGGTGTTGAGGAAAATGGTGAGGGAAACGAGAATGGATGCATCTTCTCTTATTTACCCGCTCTTTGTGACAGAAGGGGAAGATAAGAAAGAAGAGATCCCATCCATGCCGGGCCAGTACAGGTACAGTCTGGACCGGATGCCGGAAGTGCTCACTGAGATGGCGGATGCGGGAGTGCCAAGCGTTATGTTGTTTGGAATTCCGGGACAAAAGGATGAGTGCGGCACCGGGGCATGGGCAGAAGACGGTATTATTCAGAGAGCGCTTTTAAAAGCAAAAAAGGAAGTGCCGGACCTTTATTACATTACCGATGTGTGTATGTGTGAATATACGTCCCACGGCCACTGCGGCATTCTGACTGGAGACCAGGTGGACAACGATAAGACCCTTCCCATGATCGCCAAGACCGCCCTGTCCCAAGTGCAGGCCGGAGCCGACATGGTGGCACCGTCTGATATGATGGACGGCAGGGTAGGTGAGATCAGACATCTGTTGGACCAAAACGGCTACACGGATGTTCCGATCATGTCCTATGCTTCCAAATATGCCTCCGCATTTTACGGCCCGTTCCGGGATGCGGCCGGGTCTGCTCCTTCCTTTGGGGATCGGAAAAGCTATCAGATGGATTACCACAACCGCCTGGAGGCATTAAAGGAAGTAAAACAGGACTGCAAAGAGGGGGCTGATATCATTATGGTCAAACCTGCCCTGTCTTACCTGGATATCGTAAGGGAGGTGCGCAATACGGTGGACCTTCCTGTGGCTGCATACAGTGTCAGCGGGGAATATGCCATGATAAAAGCCGCGGCCATGAAAGGCTGGATCGATGAGGAGCAGATGATCTGTGAGACCACGGCCGGAATCTACCGGGCAGGCTGCGATATCCTGCTGACCTATTTTGCTAAGGAGATTGCAGGATTTATGAAGGAAGGGAGAATCGGATGATGAGTCGATCAGAAAGCTTGTTTGAGCGTGCGAAACGGGTGCTGCCGGGAGGTGTCAACAGCCCGGTCAGGGCATACCAGTCTGTGGGAGGCTGTCCACGCTTTATCAAAAAGGCGGAAGGCACTTATGTGTACGATGAAGAGGGAAAACGGTACCTTGACTACATAGGTTCCTGGGGGCCGATGATCTTAGGGCATAATCATCCAGAGATCCAGGAAGCTGTAATCGGGGCCGCAAGGAACGGCCTGAGTTTTGGCACGGCTACGGAGATGGAAGTCCAAATGGGTGAACTGCTCTGTGAGCTGGTTCCCTGTTTTGACATGGTCCGTATGGTCAATTCCGGCACAGAGGCGGTTATGAGCGCTATCCGCGCCGCAAGAGGATTCACAGGCAGGGATAAGATTATCAAGTTTGAGGGCTGCTACCATGGGCATTTTGACGCACTGCTGGTCAAGGCAGGCTCCGGTGTCATGACTGCGGGGATCCCGGACAGTTCCGGGGTGCCAAAGGGCTGTGCCAAGGATACCCTGACTGCCGTTTATAACGATATGGACAGTGTGAGAACATTATTTGAAGATAACCAGGGCCAGATCGCGGCCTTGATCATAGAGCCGGTGGCGGCCAACATGGGAGTTGTGCTTCCAGAGGAAGGCTTTTTAAAAGAACTGCGAAAGATTTGTACACAAAACGGCACCCTTCTGATCTTTGACGAGGTGATCACAGGCTTCCGGCTGGGACTTCAGGGAGCCCAAGGGGCTTACGGGGTCACTCCGGATCTGGCCACGTTTGGAAAGATCATCGGAGGCGGAATGCCGGTTGGATGCTACGGAGGACGAAGGGAGATCATGGAGATGATCGCTCCCCTTGGAAGTGTCTACCAGGCCGGAACGTTAAGCGGCAATCCCGTCGCCATGGCCGCAGGTCTGAAAGAACTTTCAATCTTAAAGGAGCACCCGGAGATCTATGGACATCTGGAGGAGCTTGGGGAGACTTTCCGGAGCGGTGTAAGAGATATTCTTAAAAAGCACGGGGCAAAGTGTCAGATCACAGGGACCGGATCCTTAAGCTGTCTGTTCTTTACGGATATCCCGGTGACCAATTATGAAGAGGCGAAAACCTCGGATGTACAGGCATTTGCCGACTATTTCCACTATATGCTGGACCATGGCATCCACCTGGCGCCGTCCCAGTTTGAGGCTATTTTCTTTAACAATGCCATGAAGCCAAAGGATGTGGATCAGACCCTGCGAGTGATGGATTCCTATTTCGCCCTCAAGGAATAAAACGTACCGATCAAGGAGAATTTGTATGGGCAGAGGATTAAAAGACCGTGTGATCATCAAACAGAATAAGGAGCTTAAATGCGGTTACACCACAGGTTCCTGCGCGGCGGCAGCGGCCAAAGGAGCGGCAAGGTGCCTTCTTTTGGGAGGAAAGGTGCAGAACGTTTCCCTGCTGACTCCTGCGGGTATCCGGCTCTCACTGCCCCTTAAGGATTTAAAGATCTCCGAGGAATCTGTTTCCTGCTGTGTGAAAAAGGACGCAGGGGATGACCCGGATGTGACAGACGGCATCCATATTTATGCGGATGTAACAAAGATTCCTTCCCCTGAAATTCTCATTGAAGGGGGAAAAGGCATCGGGAGAGTCACAAAAAAAGGCCTTTCCCAGGCACCGGGGGAGTCGGCCATCAACCGTGTGCCCCGGGCTATGATCACGGAGGCGGTCAGGGAAGTCCTTGACTGTTCGGATTTTGAAGGGGGACTGAAAGTCACAGTGTGGACGCCGGAGGGGGAAGAGACAGCAAAAAAGACGTTCAACCCCCGTCTCGGAATTGAGGGCGGCATATCGATCCTCGGTACCACAGGGATCGTGGAGCCCATGAGTGAGGAAGCCCTCGTGAAAAGCATAGAAGTTGAGATGCGGATCCGCCTTTGTGAGGGAAACGGTTATCTTTTGGTGACGCCGGGAAATTATGGCGCGGATTATGTAAAGGAACAGTACAAAATAGAAAAGGATCAGATCTTAAAGTGCAGCAATTATGTCGGTGAGACCATTGATATGGCAGTAAATCTAAGGGCTAAGGGCATTTTGTTTGTCTCACACATCGGAAAATTCATCAAGGTGTCAGGCGGGATCATGAATACCCACTCAAGAGAGGCTGACTGCCGTTCGGAGCTTTTGGCGGCTGCGGCGGTCAGGAGCGGTGTTGGACTTCAAACGGTAAAGCAGATCCTTGAGGCAAAAACAACGGAGGAGGCTTTAGACTATCTGCATTCAGAAGGTCTTTTGAAACCGGCTATGGACGATGTGATAAGGAGGATCGGAGAGAACCTTTCCCGGCGTGCCTATGGAAGAATCAAAACCGGGGCGGTGGTATTTTCCAATGTTTACGGATTCCTTGGACAGACAGAGCACACAGATACATTATGGAAGAGACTGAAGGAGAAAAAATGAGTGGAGTTTTATATGGAATCGGAGTAGGGCCTGGGGACCCGGAGCTTATGACCTTAAAAGCGGTGCGCAAGATCAGGGAATGCAGTGTGATCGCAGTTCCCGGCAGACAACCGGAGGATAGTACGGCATTTCAGATTGCGGTGAAGATCTGCCCGGAGATCAGGGAAAAGGAATTGGCAGGGATTCATATGCCCATGACAAGGGATGAGACAAAGCTACGGGAAAGCCATGAGACAGGCGCCAGTGTTCTTAGGGAATATCTTTTGAAGGGGGAGGATGTGGCATTTTTAACCCTGGGGGACCCCACCGTATATTCCACCTATCTTTATCTGCACCGGATGCTCAGAAAGCAGGGATTTACGGCAAAGATCATCAACGGAATTCCTTCCTTCTGTGCGGCGGCGGCCAGGATGGATACCGGGCTTGCGGAAAAAAACCAGCCGCTTCATATTATTCCGGCAGCTTATGAGGTGGAAAACAGCTTAAAGCTTTCAGGGACCAAGGTATTTATGAAGGCGGGAAAAAATCTGTCGAAGCTTAAGGAGAAGCTGGTACAGCGAAATCTTTCCGGGAAAATGGTGGAAAACTGCGGCATGACAGATGAAAAGCTCTATGGATGTACCGATGAAATTCCGCTGGAGGCAGGGTATTATTCTCTGATTATTGTAAAGGAACAGGAGGAAACCAAATGATTCATTTTGTAGGAGCGGGCAGTGGGGCGCCGGATCTGATCACCGTAAGGGGAAAGCGTTTTCTTGAGACAGCGGATATTGTGATTTACGCAGGCTCCCTGGTGAACCCTCAGCTGCTTTCTTATACAAAATCCGAATGTGAACTTTACAATAGCGCAAAAATGACTCTGGAAGAAGTGCTTCAGGTGATGGAGGAAGGGGAGGCGGCTAGAAAAGACACCGTCCGCCTGCACACTGGAGATCCGTGTCTTTACGGGGCAATCCGGGAGCAGATGGATCTTTTGGATGAGAAGGGCATCGGTTATGATTCCTGTCCAGGCGTCAGTTCCTTTTGCGGGGCGGCATCTGCCCTGAACCTGGAGTATACGCTTCCCGGTGTGTCACAGAGTGTGGTCATAACCCGAATGGCAGGCCGGACACCGGTACCGGAAAAGGAAAGTATAGAATCCTTTGCGGCCCATCAGGCCACTATGGTCATCTTTTTGAGCACCGGCATGTTGGAGGAGCTTTCCGGCAGACTGGTGGACGGCGGTTATAGGGAGGAAACCCCCGCGGCCATTGTATATAAAGCGACCTGGGAAGATGAGATGACCAGACTCTGTACGGTGGGGACCCTCTCTGAGACTGCCAAGCGGTACGGGATCACAAAAACAGCCCTGATAATTGTGGGGGATGCTGTCTCTCATCACCACTATCAGCGGTCCAGGCTTTATGATCCGGAATTTACCACAGGGTACAGAAAGGGAAAGCAGAAATGAAGACAGCCATCATCTGTTTCAGCCAGCAGGGGCTGAGGATTGCACAGAAATTGCAGACAGGACTGGAATGTCATGGGTTTGAAACAGAGATTTCGGTGAAATCCAGGCATATACAGGAGGATGACATCTTTTGTATAGAAGAACCGCTAAACGACTGGACCGGGCGGCAGTTTAACCAGAAAGAAGCTTTTATCTTTGTTGGGGCCTGTGGCATTGCGGTGCGGGCTGTCGCTCCTTTTGTAAGGAGTAAGGATACGGATCCGGCCGTGATCGCCATTGACGAAAAGGGAACCTTTGCCGTGCCCCTGCTGTCCGGCCATTTGGGAGGAGCCAATCGTCTTGCAGAGCAGGCCGCATCTGTTACTGGAGCTGTCCCGGTCATTACCACGGCTACTGACGTTCATCAGCTGTTTGCAGTGGATTTGTTTGCAAAGGACAACGATCTGCACATCACAGACCTTGCAGCGGCAAAGGAAATTTCGGCCTCACTTCTGGCGGGTATTTCGGTGGGATTTCACAGTGATTTTCCTGTATCAGGAAAGCTTCCCGCAGGGCTGGTTACAGCCAGGGACACGGAGTCTGGCATCTGTATCTCGGTGAGAGACAACTGTCGTCCTTTTCCTAATACGTTAAGGCTGGTACCAAAGGCAGTGGTGCTTGGAATTGGATGCAGGAAAGGAACCAAAGCAGAGACAATCCGGCAGTCAGTGCAGAGGATGCTGAAAAATGAGAGGATAGAACCCAATGCAGTAGGGCTGGCGGCGAGTATTGACCTGAAAAAGGAGGAGCCAGGGATCCTTGCCTTCTGCAGGGAAGAGGGGATGCCTTTTGTAACCTATGATGCCGGGGAACTGATGGAGGCTCGGGGTGTGTTTTCGGCATCCGATTTTGTCAGCAGTGTGACAGGAGCAGACAATGTGTGCGAGAGAAGCGCCGTACTGGCGGCAGGGAAGGGCGGCCGCCTCATAGCGGGAAAGCAGGCTGGATGCGGGGTCACGGCGGCCCTTGCATTAAAAGAATGGAGGATTAGGTTTGAGTCATAAAGTATATGTGGTCGGCATCGGTCCTGGCGATTTTGAACAGATGACCGTCAAGGCGGCAAGAGTTTTAAAGGAAAGTGATGTGATCATCGGGTATACCGTATACATCGACCTGGTAAGAGACCATCTTCCGGGCAAGGAGTTTTTGTCTACCCCTATGACAAAGGAGGCAGACCGGTGCCGCATGGCATTTTCGGAAGCACAAAAGGGCAGAACCGTATCCATGATCTGCAGCGGCGATGCGGGAGTCTACGGCATGGCCGGGCTGATGTATGAGATCGGTGCCAAATATCCGGACATCGAGCTTGAGATCGTGCCGGGAGTCACGGCGGCCACTGCAGGGGCCGCGTTGCTTGGGGCACCGCTGACCCATGATTTCTGTGTGATCAGTTTAAGTGACCTGCTGACACCTTGGGCGCTGATTGAGGAGCGCCTTCTGGCAGCCTCCAAGGCAGATTTCGCTGTCTGCCTTTATAATCCGTCCAGCAAAAAGAGACAGGATTATCTGAAAAAAGCATGTGACCTGATGCTTCAATATAAATCTCCGGACACGGTGTGCGGCATAGGAAAGATGATCGGAAGACAGGGCCAGGAAAAGGAACTTATGACGCTTGAAAGACTGAGGGACACCGGCGTGGATATGTTTACTACCGTATTTGTGGGTAATTCCCAGACCAAGGTCGTGTCCGGTGCCATGGTCACTCCAAGAGGATACAAAGATGTATAAAGTATTTTTATTTGCAGGAACCACAGAGGGGCGGAAGCTGGCAGAATTTTTGTGCCGGTCCGGCGTGATGGTGTATGCATTTACTGCAACAGAATACGGGGAGAGCCTCATGGAGCAGGGGAAACATTTGATCTTATCCCATCAAAGACTTACCGCAGAGGAAATAGAGGATCAGATTGTCACTCAAAGGCCGGATCTGGTTTTGGACGCCACACATCCCTATGCAGAGAAAGTCACGGACAATATCCGCTTTGCCTGTACGAAAACACAGACGGAGTATGTACGCCTCATCAGAGATGTGGCATTAGAGTGCGCAGAAGATGTGATTTATGTGGATTCTGCCAGGGAGGCGGCGCAGTTTCTCTCACAGACGGAGGGAAATATCCTGCTTACCACCGGGAGCAAAGATCTGGCCCAGTATACAGAAGTCACCGATTATGAGAAAAGAATCTTTGCCAGAGTGCTCTCTCTGCCGGATGTGGTCGAAAATTGTGCCAGGCTGGGATTTCAGGGAAATCATCTGATCTGTATGCAGGGGCCCTTTTCCAGGGAGCTGAATACGGCTATTCTCAGACAGTTTCACTGCAGCTGGATGGTGACGAAGGATTCCGGAAAAGAGGGGGGATTCTTTGAAAAGCAGGAGGCAGCCAGAGAGGCGGGGGCCAGGCTTGTAGTCATCGGCCGTCCGAGAGAAGAGTCTGGGGTTACGTTAAGAGAGTGCGTAAAGCTGCTTCAAAAGCGGTTTCAGATCCCGTTTTGTCCAGAAGTCTGCGTCGTAGGCGTAGGCATGGGCGGCACAGAGACTATGACCCTGGAAGCAATAAGCGCCTGTAATAAAGCAGATCTTCTGATCGGAGCCGGTCGGCCTTTAGAGACAGCAAAAACAGCGGCCGGAGAGCACAGACAGGCAGATCTGTTTCAGGAATACCGGGCGGAAATTATCCTGTCTTATATCAAGGAACATCCTTTTTATGAACACATCGTCATTGCCATGTCCGGAGATCCGGGATTTTACAGCGGGGCAAAAAAGCTCTGCGAGCTTCTTTCAACAGAGACCGAATGGGATATTAAGCTTGTCTGCGGAATTTCATCTTTATCTTACTTTATGTCCCGGCTCCATTTATCATGGGAAGATGCTGTGTTTGTAAACAGCCATGGCCAAAAGGCAGATTTCATTCACAGGATCGCTTCCAACGAAAAAGTCTTTGCCATTCTTGGCACAGGAACTGAAGTCAGAAAGCTGGCAGGGGAGCTTTTGGACTATGGAATGAACGATGTGACCCTCCATGTGGGGGAACGGCTTTCTTATCCGGATGAAAAAATAAGATCCGGCAGGCCCTCAGAATTTCTTGACTGCAAGACAGACCGTTTAAGTGTACTCTGTGTCCAGAATTCGAAGGCAAAGAGCCCACACAGCACCCATGGGCTTAGAGATGATCTGTTTGTGCGGGGAAAGGTGCCCATGACCAAGGAGGAAGTACGGAGCATCACTCTTTCTAAGCTTTGTCTGACAGAGGATGCGGTGTGCTATGATATCGGGGCAGGGACAGGCTCTGTGTCGGTGGAGATGGCAATGAGAACCCCAAGGGGACGGGTCTACGCAGTGGAGAAAAATCCTCAGGCGGCAGAACTTTTATATGAAAACCGCAGGAAATTCCGGGCAGATACGATGCAGATCATCAAAGGAATAGCACCGGAGGCATTAAGCGGCCTGGAGCCTCCGACTCATGTGTTTATCGGCGGTTCTTCCGGAAGCCTTTTTCCGATACTGGAGACGCTTCTTTTGAAAAATCCAAGGGTTAAAATCGTCATAAACTGTATTACCCTGGAGACGCTTTCTGAGGCAGTCCAGGCTTTCAAAAGGCTTCCGGTGGCGGACCTGGATGTGGTGAACGTTTCAGTGGCAAAGGCTAAAAAAGCGGGCAGCTATCATCTGATGATGGGAGAGAATCCGGTTTTTATCCTTTCTGGTATGGGAAATCCGGAGGTGGAACATGAAGCTTGACAGAATCATGATCACAGCACTGGCAAGCGCAGGTGGGAAAACTATGATCACCTGCGGTATCCTCGCCGCTCTGGCAGAAATGGGAAAAAACCCGGTTTCCTTTAAATGCGGGCCGGACTATATTGACCCCATGTTCCACCGGAAAGCCATCGGGACAGAATCGTGGAATTTGGATCCCTTCTTTTCTTCCCCAGATCAGATCAGAAAGTTCCTTGCCGGCCATGCAGAGAATGCAGGGATCGCTGTGATGGAAGGCGTTATGGGATACTATGACGGTCTCGGAGGAACGACCACAAAAGCCAGCGCCTATGAACTTTGCAAAATCACCAAAACGCCGGCGCTCCTTGCAGTGAATGCTAAGGGCATGAGCACGTCCGTTCTTGCACAGATCCACGGATTCCTGTCATGGCAAAAAGACAGCGGGATTCGGGGGATCCTTCTGAACCGGATCTCGCCTATGATGTATCCGCGTCTGAAGAAACTCATTGAGGAGCAGCTTCACATCCCGGTTGCCGGATATGTGCCAGAGGTCCGCGGATGTACGTTGGAAAGCCGCCATCTCGGGCTGGTCCTGCCGGATGAGGTCAGGGACATCCGGGAAAAGCTTTGCCTTCTTGCTGGTATCATGAAAGAAACCATTGAATGGGATACACTGTTTCAGATCGCAGAAAATGCCCCCAAACTGGAGGAAGATACCAAGACACCACAGCCTTTTTCTCTAAAAAAGGCCGGGTACCGTCCGGTCAAGATCGGAGTGGCCCAGGATGAAGCATTTTGTTTTATTTACAGGGAGAATCTGGAGCTGCTTAGGAAAATGGGAGCGGAAATCGTTCCGTTTTCTCTGCTTCACCACAGGCATCTGCCCAAAGATCTGGACGGGCTGATTTTGTATGGAGGTTATCCTGAACTGTATGGCAGGGAACTGGAGGCCAACAAATCCATGAGACAGGAAGTGTTTTCTAAGGTATCCTCAGGGCTTCCCTGTATGGCAGAGTGCGGCGGATTTTTATATCTGCACAGAGAAATGGAAGATCAGGACGGCATTCTGCGAAAGATGGCAGGAGTGATCCCGGCAAAAGCATTCAAACGGGACAAGCTGGTAAGGTTTGGCTATATTCATTTAACCCAGAAAGAGGGATCCATGTTTGGAGTCAAAGGGGCAGAGCTTAATGCCCATGAATTCCATTATTATGACTCGGATGGCTGCGGAGATGGCTTTTGTGCCAAAAAGCCGGTGGGGAGCCAGAACTGGGAATGTATCCATGGAACCGAAACGTTGTTTGCCGGATTTCCTCATTTTTATTACTATGGAAACCAGGAACTGCCAAAGGC
The DNA here is from genome assembly GCF_005280655.1 of Anaerostipes rhamnosivorans. NCBI lineage: Bacteria > Bacillati > Bacillota > Clostridia > Lachnospirales > Lachnospiraceae > Anaerostipes > Anaerostipes rhamnosivorans. Next base: position 1,919,541 of record NZ_CP040058.1, on the reverse strand, counting down.
GTTTTTGATGAAATGCCATGAATATCAGACAGAAAAGAGGAGACAGGATGGATATGAGGGAAATCTGCGGTAACATCATGCTGCCGGATGAAAAAGCGATGAAAGAATGCAGGAGGCGATGGGACAGTATAGCAAAGCCCCTTCACAGTCTTGGGAAATTAGAAGACCTCATTGTTAAGATTGCAGGGATCACAGGGGACTGTAACTTAGACCTTTCTAAAAAAGCGCTGGTGTGCATGTGTGCTGACAACGGTGTGGTAAAGGAGGGCATCTCCCAGTCCGGTCAGGACGTCACCGCCATCGTGTCAGAGAATCTGCTTACGGGAAAGGCTACTTCCAGTGTCATGTGCAGGCATCTGAATGTGGACCTGTTTGCCGTGGATGTGGGGATCGCCTGTGAAACCAGACTGATCCAGAAAAAAACAGCTTATGGCACAAAAAATATGGTTAAGGAGCCGGCTATGACCAGAGAGGAAACCTTAAGCGCTGTCAATGCTGGGATATCCATGGCCTATGAGCTGAAAAAGAAGGGATACCAGATCATCGCTACAGGGGAGATGGGGATCGGCAACACCACAACCAGCAGCGCCGTGGCCTCCGTTCTTCTAAACCGCTCCGTAAGTGAGATGACCGGACGGGGAGCGGGCCTTAGCAGCCAGGGGCTTAGCAGGAAGATCCGTGTGATCGAACAGGCGGTAAACTTACACAATCCAGATCCGCAGGACCCGGTGGATGTGCTCTCTAAGGTGGGAGGGTTTGATCTGGCGGCCCTTTTTGGGCTGTTTCTTGGGGGAGCCGCGGCAAAGATTCCTATCGTAATGGATGGCTTTATCTCCGGCACTGCGGCCCTGGCGGCGGTAACCATATGTCCGGATGCTGTCCACTACATCCTTCCTTCCCACAGGTCAAAAGAGCCTGCCGCCAAGATCCTTTTAGATGCCCTTGGATTGGAGACCTGTCTGGACTGCTCCATGAGCCTTGGGGAGGGGACCGGGGCGCTGGCCCTGTATCCGCTTTTAGATCTGGCGCTGGCAGTTTATCACGGGATGAGTACCTTTGAGGAAATCGATGTAGAGCAGTACGTCCCTCTTGTCTGAAAGGAGATCTTATGTTTACCTTAGTCACTGGCGGCAGCGGAAGCGGAAAATCAGAATATGCCGAAAGCCTCACTGAATCCTGGGAAACGCCCAAAATCTACATAGCGACCATGTTTCCCTATGACAGGGAGAGCGAAAAGAAGATCCAGAGGCACCGGGAAATGCGCAGACACAAAGGATTTCACACTGTGGAGTGTTTTACCGGCCTGTCAGGGCTTTGTCTGCCGGAAGGATCTCATGTGCTCTTAGACTGTATGTCAAATCTGGCAGCCAATGAGAAGTATATGGAAAATGGGGCCGGATCAAGAACCGTTAAAGAGATCTTGTCTGGGGTGGAAAAACTCCTTATGAAGGCAGAGGATGTCTGCATCGTCACCAACGAGATTTTCTCCGACGGAATGGAGTATGCCCCGGAAACAGTCCGGTATCAGGAGTATCTGGGCTTACTTAACTGCCGGATGGCACAGATGGCTGATCAGGTGGTGGAGGTAGTCTGCGGCATTCCGATCGAACAGAAAGGAAGAGACAAACAATGAAGCAGATGTGGAACAGCTTGAAAATTGCGTTTTCGATGTATTCCAGAATCCCTATGCCAAAAAGTGAATGGACAGACGAAAATATGAAATATACCCTCTGCTTTTTTCCGGCGGTGGGGGCTGTGATCGGTCTTCTTGTGATCCTCTGGGCAAAGGCCGGAGCTTTTCTTGATCTGGGAATCCTGGCCTATACAGCAGGTCTGGTGTTGATTCCTGTTTTTGTCACAGGTGGAATCCACATGGACGGTTTCCTGGATACGTCGGATGCATTGAACTCCTATCAGGACAGGGAAAAAAAGCTGGAGATTTTAAAGGATCCCCACTGCGGTGCGTTCGCGGTCATTGCCTGCGTCTGCTATTTTATTGCCTGGGGAGGTGCTGTCAGCGAGATCCGCCCGGACCTGCTCCCAGTATTTAGCTGTGGCTTTGTTTTGTCACGGGCACTGAGCGCATATTCCATAGCATCCTTTCCAATGGCAAAGGAAACAGGGCTTGCCGCCGCCTTTTCCGGGGCGGCAAAGAAACAGACCGTCCGCATTTCATCGGTTTTCTGGGCTTTCGGCTCTCTGGTACTGATGTGTCTGTTTCATCTCATTGCCGGTATGTTATGTATTTTGGCAGCGCTATTTACATTTCTCTGGTATTACCGGATGTCAAAGAAACAGTTCGGCGGCATCACTGGGGATCTTGCGGGGTGGTTCCTGCAGGTAAACGAGCTGGCTCTGGCGGTATGCCTGGCTGTCCTGGCAAACATTATCTAAAGGAGAGAGACATGATATTGATTATAGGAGGAGCTTTTCAGGGGAAAAAAGCATATGCACAAGAGATCCTGGGCCTTTTGCCGGAACAGATGGCAGATGGTGCCCAGTGTGGTTTAGAGGAGATCTATTCCTGCCACTGCATCTATCATTTTCATGAGTGGGTCAGGCGCAGGATGGCGGATATGGGAGACTGGGAAAGGGAAGCAAAACATATTTTTGAGGCAAATCCCGATGTGGTCATCATTGCCAATGAGTTGGGCTGCGGAGTTGTCCCGGTGGATGCATTTGACCGAAACTTCCGGGAGACGGAAGGAAGGCTCTTAACATGCCTGGCCAAAAAGAGTACAGAGGTGCACAGGGTTGTGTGCGGCATAGGGACGGTGATCAAGGGATGATGACCGGTTATCTGATCCGTCATGGCAGGACTCCTGGAAATCTGGACGGGCGGTATGTGGGAAAAAGAACCAATGAGGAGCTGAGTCCGGAGGGAAAAGAACAGTGTAAGAACAGGGTCTGCCCTCGGGCGGACGTGATCTATACAAGTCCTTTGAGACGGTGTGTACAGACCGCCTCCCTGCTTTATCCTGACCGTGATGTTATCACCCAGGAGCTGCTTTCTGAGTGCGATTTTGGTATTTTTGAAGGGAAGAATTATAAAGAATTGTCTGGAGAACCCCTGTATCAGCAATGGATCGACAGCAGAGGGACACTTCCTTTTCCCGGAGGGGAGAGCAGGGAGCAGTTTCAGACCAGATGTCTGCAGGGATTTTTCTTTTGTTTAGAACATTGTATGCAGAATCGTTATAAAACCTTTGCCATGGTGGTCCACGGAGGAACGATCATGAGCATTCTGGATGCGCTGGTTGTCCCACACAGGGAATATTTTGAATGGCAGGTCAAAAACCTGGAGGGATTTAAGATACAGATAGAAGAACAACAGTGGATTGCCGGAAACCGCAGCATCCGCACAGTTAGAAAGGAAGCAGACGTATGGAGGTAAGAGCAGCGGCATTATTTCTCGGAGTATTTCTGGATTTTTTGATCGGAGATCCCCACTGGCTCTATCATCCTGTCCGTCTGATCGGATCAGCCATATCCTTTCTTGAAAAAGGGCTAAGAGCTATTTTACCTAAATCTGAAGGGGGAGAACGGCTGGGGGGTATTATTCTGATCTTATTGATCGGCTCATTAAGCTTCTGTATTCCATTTTTTCTTCTGAAACTATGTTACGGATGGAATCAGGCTGCCGGTTTTCTTTTAGAATCCTTCTTTTGTTATCAGATGGTTGCCGCAAAGTCATTAAAGGACGAAAGTATGAAAGTTTTTGAAGAGCTTCAAAAGGGTTCCATCCCCGGCGCCAGAAAAGCGGTTTCTATGATCGTAGGGAGAGATACCAAAGAGCTTACGAAAAAGGGTATCATCAAGGCAGCGGTAGAAACGGTGGCGGAAAACACCTCTGACGGGGTGGTGGCTCCGCTGTTCTACATGGCATTGGGCGGGGCACCGCTTCTGTTTCTTTACAAAGGCATCAACACTATGGATTCTATGGTCGGTTATCGCAGCGATACCTATCTGAACTTCGGGAGATACCCGGCGAAACTGGACGATCTGGCAAATTTCCTGCCGGCCAGGATCTCCGCATGGCTGATGATCGCCGCCTGCTTTTTTACAAAAGACGATGCCTCTATGGCTAAAAGGATCTACAGAAGAGATAAAAGGAATCATAAAAGCCCCAACGCCGCCCATACAGAGGCGGTGACAGCTGGAGCCCTGCACATTCAACTGGCAGGGAACGCATGTTATTTCGGAAAGCTTTATGAAAAACCGACCATCGGCGATGATTTAAGGGAACCGGAACCGGAGGACATCAAAAGAGCCAATGGGCTGATGTATGGATGCAGTCTTTTGGCGGCGGCTGTTTTTGGAGTTGTTCTTATCATCCTGGGATTAAAATTCTGACTGGAGGGAGTATGGGCATGAAAAATCATAAACACGGGGGAGATATTTACCAGCACAGGGATGTGATCGATTTTTCCGCGAACGTGAATCCCCTTGGTACGCCAAAGAGCGTCAGGGAGGCGGTAAGGCAGTCGGCAGACCATGTGGAGCATTATCCGGACGTCCGGTGCCAGAGGTTAAAGGAAGCCTTATCTGCCTATGAGCAGGTCCCGGAATCCTGGCTGATCTGCGGAAACGGCGCGGCTGATCTGATCTTTGCCCTGGCGCTGGCAGTCAAGCCCAAACGCGCTCTGGTACTGGCTCCTACGTTTGCGGAATACGAACAGGCGCTTTCCAGCGTGGGCTGTGAGATAGACTATGTTTACCTGAAAGAGAAGGAAGGCTTCCGGGTAACAGGCGGGATCCTCTCACAGATCACGGACTCGTTAGATATGGTGTTTTTATGCAACCCAAACAATCCTACCGGGGAACTGATCCAGAGAGAGCTTCTGATAAAGCTGCTGGAAAGATGCAGAAAAAATCACGTACTTGCGGCGGTGGATGAGTGCTTTTTGGATTTTGTGCCGGATGGCAGAGACTATGAATTGTCTGGTCTGTTGGGAGAATATTCAAACCTGTTTTTGCTCAAGGCCTTTACAAAACGTTATGCTATGGCAGGCATCCGTCTTGGATATGGAATGTGTTCAGATGCCGGGGTCCTTGAAAAAATAGAGGAAGTCACCCAGCCATGGAGAGTATCGGCCCCGGCACAGGCCGCAGGGACAGCGGCGCTTTTGGAAACGGCTTATGTGGAGGCTTCTGTCCGTTTTGTGGAGGAACAAAAAAGCCTTTTGAGAAATGCGCTGACAAGTGCCGGATTCCAGGTGTATGGCTCCCGGGCCAATTATTTGTTTTTTAAGGGACCGGAGGATTTTTATGACATCTGTTTGAGAGAAGGGATTCTGATCAGGGACTGCAGCAACTACCAGGGACTTTCCAGAGGGTGGTTTCGCATCGCGGTCCGTACGCGAGAGGAAAATAAACAGCTGATCCAGTTGCTTCAGACGTTTACGAAAGGAGAAACATCATGGCAAAGACGATTATGATTCAGGGAACCATGTCAAATGTAGGAAAGAGCCTTCTCACTGCAGGCCTTTTAAGAATCTTCAAACAGGATGGATACAAAGCGGCGCCGTTTAAATCCCAGAACATGGCGCTGAATTCTTACATAACAAAAGACGGGCTGGAAATGGGACGGGCACAGGTCATGCAGGCAGAAGCGGCAGGAATCGAACCTTCGGTATCCATGAATCCAATCCTGTTAAAGCCATCCAGTGACACTGGCTCTCAGGTGATCGTAAACGGCAAGGTCCTGGGAAATATGAGTGCCAGGGATTATTTTGCGTATAAAAAGACTTTGATCCCAGAAATACAAAAAGCCTTTGATGATGTAAGCCGGGAAAACGATATTGTTGTCATTGAAGGGGCAGGAAGCCCAGCGGAGATCAATTTAAAACAGGACGATATCGTCAACATGGGCATGGCGAAGCTTGCCAAGGCACCGGTGCTCTTAGTGGGGGACATCGACCGGGGAGGTGTCTTTGCCCAGCTGATCGGGACGGTTATGCTTCTGACCAAAGAAGAGCAGAAGAGGATCAAAGGACTTGTCATCAATAAATTCCGGGGAGATAAAACCATCCTGGACCCAGGTGTAACCATGCTGGAAGAGAAGGCACAGATCCCAGTGGTAGGTGTAACTCCTTACATGGACATCGACATCGAAGACGAGGACAGCCTGACGGAACGGTTTGAAAAGGTGACGGAAAAAGGTCTGGTGGATATCGCCGTGATCCGGCTTCCGAGGATCTCAAACTTTACGGATTTTAATGTCTTTGAGCTGATTCCACATGTGTCTCTGCGCTATGTCAAAAAGCCCAGGGATCTGGGAAACCCAGATATGATCCTGCTTCCCGGCAGTAAGAATACCATCGAGGACCTTTTATGGCTACGCCAATCCGGATTAGAAGATATGATCCTCCGTAAGGCCGGCCAGGGTACGATCATTTTCGGTATCTGCGGCGGGTATCAGATGCTGGGGGAGGTCCTGTCCGACCCATGCCATGTGGAGACGGGAGGAATGGTCAAGGGAATGGGACTACTGCCCATTGACACTATATTTTCCAGAACAAAGACAAGGAGCAGGGTCAAGGGAAGTTTTCTTGCCCTGGAGGGAGATCTTTCTTTGCTCTCAGGTGCACCAATTGAAGGCTACGAGATCCATATGGGGAATTCCATCCAGCACGGAGAAGCCAAGCCGCTTACATTCTTTGAGGATAAGGTCAATGGGATCACAAAGCTGTGCGGGACCTGGGAAGGAAATGTTTACGGTACCTATCTCCATGGAATTTTTGATGTGGGTGATACGGCAGAGAAAGTCGTCCGGGCCATCGGAGAAAAGAAAGGGATCGATCTGTCAGAGATACCGGTGACGGACTTTGGGCAGATGAAAGAGAGCCAGTATGATCATTTGGCGGAGGAACTGAGAAAACATCTGGATATGGATAAGATTTATGAGATTCTTAACGAAGGGGCGGAGGATTGATGAAGATTGAGCTGGAAAATGTGAAGCCTGCACAGATCGAGGCGAGAAGTTTTGAGATTATTACAGAGGAACTGGGGGATGTTTCCCTGATTCCAGGCACGGAGCCGATTGTAAAGCGCTGTATCCATACCAGTGCGGATTTTGACTATGCCCAAAATCTCTGTTTTTCCGAACACGCGGTTGAGAAAGCGCTGGAGGCCATCAGAGACGGCGCCTCGATTGTGACAGATACACAGATGGGCAGAGCAGGAATCAACAAAAAGAAGCTTCTTAAGTACGGTGGATCTGTGCACTGCTTTATGGCAGATGAGGACGTGGCTGTAAAAGCAAAGGAAGATGGGACCACAAGAGCGGTGGCCAGCATGGATAAGGCGGCTTCCATGGGAGAGAGGTTTATATTTGCAGTTGGGAACGCCCCTACGGCATTGGTCAGACTGTATGAGCTCATCAGAGAGGGAAAACTGGATCCCCATCTGGTTATCGGGGTGCCAGTGGGATTTGTCAATGTGGTACAGTCCAAGGAACTGATCATGGAGGCTGGAGTCCCTTATATTGTTGCCCGGGGAAGAAAAGGCGGGAGCAATATTGCGGCCTGCATTGTAAATGCGATGCTGTATATGATGGAGAAATAGAGTGATGGGCATATCATGCCGGCAGACAGGGATCGTTTGAACCCTTAAAATAAAAGTGACGAAATAAACTTGATAAAACAACTTACCACTGTGGCAGCCACGATGGCCAGTAGTATTAAGATACTCTTTGGCGCTGTACTCTGAATTCTTCGATTTTCCGTCGTTTTCAATAGTCCTGTGGTATATAGTAATATCATAACTGGCGTAACAAAGATCAGTGTATGACAGTAGTTTGACAAAAGCCCAATCCAGGCATATGATGGCATCGCTGCTCCGGCAGTATCAATAACAAAATAGACTGCTAAAGCGGCTACTCCGAATATACTTTGTATACGTATGTTTTTTATAAGGTTTTCCTTTTCTTTTAACGCATAATCAGATAACGACATTGCAACTTCTTTTGACTCTTCCTTCATTTTCTCGCTTTTCCTTTCTCCGTCAATAATCTCTGGAATACTCACATCATAAAACTCAGCGATTTCAACCAGCAGACTGATCTCCGGCATATTATTTCCGGTTTCCCTTAGTTAAAAATATTACTCTTGTTGATTACTCAACTTTTCCGATAAATCGGTAATATATCTCAATTTCCTGTATTCTTTCGTTATCCTCATTCGTTGTTGCTTCATGTATGAGGATTTTTTCTATCATGGCATTTAATAATGGTGCTGTCAGTTCCTTTGGTACGGAATATTCCTTGATTAACTCAATCCACTTTTCAGCACCTATCATATCCTGTTCCATTTTACTTAGTTCTTCTCTTAGGCTTGTTATCTGCTGTTCCAGTTCTATCTGTTCTTTTTGGTACTTGCTGGACAACATCACAAAATTTCGCTCTGTTATCTTCTCACAGGCTCTATCTTCATACATTTTCGCAAATAAACGGTCAATCTCATTTTGTCTGTTCTCGGCTTTCTTCAATGTACTTGCCTTTTTCTTCTTTTCCCGTATTCGCTCTGCATTGCCGACTTTCTGTATCTTGTTCAATACCTTTTCTTCGTCCTGCTGTACTGCCTTAGCCCAATACTGCAAGCGTTCCAATACGGCTTGATACAGCACATCATAACGAATGTAGTGCATAGAACAATTACCTTTGCCAAACTGCCCGTAGTAACTGCAAGCATAATAACTGTAAGGCGTTTTATTTGCCTTATTCGTTCCAAATCTCATAGACCAGCCACAATCCGCACACTTGACAAGCCCTGCAAAAATCGGCGTTGCCTTTTCCTTTGTCTGTCTGCGTCTTGATTTTATCTGCTCCTGCACACGATAGAACACTTCCTTGTCAATAATCGGCTCGTGAGTGTTTTCTACTCGAAACCATTCACTTTCGGGTTTACGCACTTTCTTTTTACTCTTGAACGATACCGTAGACTGCATATTGTGAACACTGTTTCCGATATAAACCTCACTTTTCAATATCGCCTTGACATGAGCAATCGTCCACTCATAACGCTTACTTTCGGGTTTTCCCTCAAAGATATGTGCAAAAGTACCGTATCTTGTAAAATTTAGCCATGACGCTGTCGGAACTTTTTCTGCTCTTAACTGCTTTGTGATTTTTGCACTTCCGTAACCTTGATAGGCTAGGGAAAAGATTTTTTCAATAATCCATTTTGTTTCATCATCAATCAACAGTTTTCCTTTGATGTCAGGGTGTTTCTTATATCCTAACGGAGCATAAGCACTGTAATGAGCCCCCTCCGCAAACTTTGTCTTAAATGCTGATTTGACTTTACGGCTTGTATCTCTTGCCACCCATTCATTGATGATGTTCTTAAATGGTGCAATCTCACTTTCGCCTTTTTCGCTGTCTACACCGTCATCAATCGCTATGTAGCGGACATTATGACTAGGGAAATACAATTCTGTATATTGTCCTGTCATAATATAATTTCTGCCAAGACGGGAAAGGTCTTTCGTTACAACACAGTTGATTTTTCCTGCCTCTATATCCTCAATCATTCTTTGAAAACTCGGTCTGTCAAAATTTGTTCCCGACCAGCCGTCATCAATATATTCATCAATGACATTCAAATGATGTTCTTTTGCATATAAACGCAACATACTTCTCTGTGTGGTAATGCTGGAACTTTCGCCCTGTAATTCATCATCTCGGCTTAACCTAAGATAAAGTGCAGTATTGTAAATCTGTTGTTTCATTGTCAGTTATCCTCCTTTATAACTAACCCGTGTTTACAATACCTGCTTGCAAGTAAAGTATAACACGGGTACTTTTTGTCATTCAATCTATTTCTTACAACTGCACTGATTTTATGCGATTGTCTGCTTTGCTTTTTCCAGCATGACATCAGTTAGAAGTTCTTCCATTGTTTTGCCCTTTTCGGAAAAATGCTCTTTTACTACAATCTTTGTCTTTCCTCTGTTGCCAATGCCACACTTGCCATTTTTCTTTTGAATTGTTTTTACAGCATTATCAATAACACATACCCCCTTTCTGTAAAATCTTTCTAAGCAATTCAACGGCTTTTGTCATAGCCCACAGGAGTTCCACCTCTGCATAGTTCTTATGTAGCCGTACCCATTGCGTGCGACGCTCTGAACGCTCAAGCTGTGGCTGTACGGGAGTATCATTATCTGACAGTACAGGTCATGGCGATAAAAGAGGACAAATCTTTTATAAGAACACAAATAGGTTTTCGCTCGCTCTTGCAGGGGAAAGGTCGTGGCGTATTTGTTTCAACGGCTCGCTGTCTGTCAAACGTATTGAATTGCTTTATTCAGTTGTCAAAGAACACGAAAGAAGAAAATCATCTTTCCTATATACCGCGTTGGAAAAGAGGGGAAACGTAACCAAAATCCAAAACTTTTTCCGTTATTAGTACAAATGGAACGGTTCATTTTGGCAATCAACGGTTGATTTTCTCCTTTTTCACTACTATCTGTACAGCAAACGTCCATTTGCTAAGTTGAAATGGAAAAATTTTAACTTCTTTTCTTGCACCATATAGGGATAGACATTGTCATTTTGCTAAGTTAATGACGAAAAAAGATTATTTTTCTTTTCACACCCTAACTACCCAAACCATACCGTTACTGCCAACAATAGAATGAAATATTTTCTTTGCACCATATAGGGAACGGAAACCTTAAATTGTTAAGTTTAGAATAAAGTATTTTCCTCTTTTCACATCAACACTCAACTGCTAATGCCTGTTTGAATACAAAATGATGATGCTTTTCTTCTTTTCATAGAACACTGTCCACTAATCACGAATTTCCGTCATTTTTTCAAAACTTTTTTCTTCTTTCACTTCATATAGGGACAGCAAGCCCCGATTTAATGACCTATTTTCAAAAAAAGTTTAGATTTCCTTTTCTCGCACCATATCTGTACGCAAGTAGCCGTTTTGTTGCAGATTTAATAAAAAATTTATTTTTCTTCTTTCACTTCACATAGGGAATGAAAACAGCTCTTTGCTGACTAAATCTGAAATTTTTCAATTACATTAAAAAATACCGTCATTCTCTTGTGGAACAGCGGTATCTATACGTTCTTCTATGGTTGATTTCTCTAATTGTAATAAATGTTTATGCTTGTCTTTAAGTTCTGCCTGCTCAATCATATCTTTCAGTATCGTTGTATGATTTTCTCTGTCTAATGCCTGTACCATTTTTATTGTTGGTGCAACTTGTCTTTGTAGCCAATGCAACGCTTTTTGTAAAGTGTAAGGCTCTGGCTTTGTGGTTAAGCGTATCGGCTCTCTGTTTTCCCCTACAAACCATGCCCAATCATCATTTGTTATCCATTGACTTTTTGGCTTGTCGTCCTCTCTGTCAACAAAGCGGACATAATGATTGATGATAGAAAAAGCGGTGCGTTCAGCGTCCCGATAGGTCAGTAAATCTACAACCGCATAATAGGCTCGTTCATTCTTCATGCGTATTTCAAAACGGTTCTTAATCTCCGTATCTTCAATTTCTGTGCCATTCTTGACATACTGCTCATAATTTTTCTGATAAGCACACATATATAATTCGCTACTTGTTGAACCGAGATATAAGGTTTCTCCTGTATTCTTTGGTAAATCGCTACCGCATTTTTCTGTACCGCTGTAATCTTTCTGCATACGAAAATAGGAAACACATTCGCCAGCTTTGTATTTTTCCTTTAACTTTGGAATATCCAATATTCCTGCTCGGTCATTGATAGCCAAATCAAGCCGTTTCATCACACCACCAGCCGTCATACAATCCAGCATGAAGTCATACCATGAGCGTTCCTGTGCCAGCAGATAACATTCCATTTGCCGACAGCCTTTGCCTTTCAGTTCCAATAAAACACCTAAATGCTCCTGCATGGAACACATGATATTGATGTCGCCAAGTACATATTTGCTTTCATATCCGTATTTTCCATAATCTTCATAAAGCATATAATCAGATTTCAGTTGTAATACATCACGGATAATCGCCAATGCGTCCGTAGTAGGAAAGCGGACACGAAAGTAATCAATCAATAAGAATAGTGGTTCTTGCGGATTGAAACGCTCAATCTGTTTTTCTATGACTTCTCTTAATTCGTCATTCAATGGCTGTTTCCCTTTTTCAATGCGGTTGTAATATTCACGGCTGATACCACAGGCAACAGCAAGCCTTGTTTGTGTTACTCCGTATTCCTCACGCTTTTGTCTTAGTTCTTCAATAAAGTTTTTATCATTCATTCTAAAATTCCTCCAATCAAAAAAGCAACTACCGTATTTGATAATTGCCTATACTTAAATTTCTGCAAAAGAAAAAGACAATCAATTTCTCGTTTGAAATCAACTGTCTTTCCTATGTCTTGTTCAATTTTCCCAAGTGATAATGGCATAATTTATATCACACCATGTAAAATGCAGTTTCGCCTTGTAAATACAGCGTTTTCCGCTTGTTAATGTATATTGACTCTTGTTTTTTGTGCCCCCCTTGTTAGATAACGGGGGCTTTGAACGGCTCGCAAGCTCGCCGAACCGCCGAAGCGAACCGCCCCCTTGCAAGCATGGCGGAAAAATCTTAAGGATTTTCCCGCCAACGTGGTCGGATCGCTCCGTCGGTTTAACAGCTTTTCTGTTTCTCTCTAGTTATCTACGCATATAAATCAAATCGGTTATTCCGTTATAAGTCTGTGTTTTACAAAGCCTTAACTTTATTTCCCTGTCTATGTTGCCCAAAAGACGAACCCCATTTCCTAACAGAGTAGGAATAACAGAAATGTAATATTTATCAATCATATTTTTGCTTACCAACTGCTGAACAAGATTTGCTCCGCCACAAATCCAAATATCCTTTCCTGCTTCTTGTTTTAGCCGTTCCAATAATAAAACAGGATTTTCACTTGTAAAATGAATTTGTTGGGAAGAATTGCACTCTTTATGTGTTAATACATAAGTTGTAAATTTATTATATACCCATTCTTGCGGAGAAAGTTCAGTAACAACCTGATGAGAAGTATTCCACCCCATTAAGACAGTATCTATATCTTTGGTAAATTCTGTATAAGTGTCGATGTTTTCATTGTCATTTCCATGACCATTTAGCCAAGCTACTCCACCATTACCGTCCGCAATATATCCGTCAAGGCTCATGGCAATAAATAAAACTACTTTTCTCATTTTTTCTCTTTTATAAATACAAACAGGAATTTATTTCTCTTTTTTACTCATAAGGGAACAACTGATTGCTACAAATAAACCCATTAAAATCCATGGAAATGCTGCTCTTATAAAATCACTAACCATACTTTATTCCTCCTTAAATTCCAATTTCCTTAGTTCTACAAACTGAAATTTTTGCCTATGAATGTATCTTGTTCTTTATACGCAAACAGGCTTCTGTGTGCATAATCCAATGTCTTGAAAACGGCATTTGAATTAGTCCACAAATATCTTTATTACACCAATAATCAATCAGCCAAATTGCTTTTTCATTGTCGTTTACTACATTCAACGATTCTAAGTATCCTTTTCTTTCTTTCGGTATTTTTCTTTTCAATTCATCATAAGATAACCGTTCAAGCATTTTCTCAGTGCTTTCCCATACTTCGAAAATATATAAATATAATTCTTCCAGATTAAGCTGTTTTGAAAAGTCTGCAATCTGCTGTTTCATGAGTTCATTTCCTGTTGTAATGATAGGTGAATTGATACGCTCTTGATAATTGCCTGCAAAAAATACTTGTTCATCTTCATTTATCACTGTATGCACAACTATATCTTCAATGCGGAAAATATGCCAAATAGAATAAGCAATCGTCTTACTATGATAACCATCAGCGTTTATGAAGGGGATTGAGTTAAAATCTTCTCTGCATAATTCTTCTTTGAAAGATACTAAGGTTTGTATTAACTGACTTCGTAAAGTAAGTAAAGTATCAATACCCCTCTTATAAGTATCTTTCTTTTTTATTTGTGCCTGCATTGTTTTATTAAGTTCAGACCATTCCTTATTCATATTCAATACTCTCTCAAATTCTGATTTTATCGCCCCATACAAATTATTTCGTAAACAATCGGCGTCAGGACAGAGGAAAAAGCAGACTACATTTAGAATGTATCTGCCCATTCCTCTGGACTGCACACCGATTTTTACCAATTGAACCAAATCGCTGCGCCACAGCCTTGGCAGGCCATCGCGCAGCGATTTGGTTCAACTGGAATTTGTCTTACAACAATTTATATATGCATAAAAAGCAATATATTTATGAAAACACCCTAAATCCAAAATTTACTCAATTCATTTTTTCCTTACATAAAATGTTCTCGTATATTTCACTTCCTCACCAAGTGTTTCCCCTATCAAAACTTCAAAATCATTGATATCAAATTCTGGAAAGAATGTATCTCCATCTTCAATATTTAAATCTACTTCTGTGATATACATTTTATCTACTATTTGCAAAGCTTCCTTAAATAGTCCATATCCACCAGATATGTATACATCTCGTCCTTTAGCCAATAATAATGCATCTTCTAATGATTTAACTGAAACTAAATTATCTCCTTGATACTCTGTTGTGGTGGAAACAACAATATTCATTCTATTAGGCAACGGATGACCGATTTCTTCATAAGACTTTCGCCCCATAATAACCACATTACCCGTTGTTAACTCTCTAAATTGCTTTTGTTCTCCCTTTATTTTCCATGGTATATTACCATTCTTGCCTATAACATTATTCTTTGACCTCGCAACAATCAAACCTATCATCTATTTCATCCTCCATAATATGATGTCGTACCTGTGATTCCATCAAGTGCACCACATCTTAACAAACTCAAAATTATCTCGAACTAACCAGCTCGACAAATTCCTTTTTTGTCTTCATCTGCATTATATCATATTGTTATAAGCATTGCCATTTCTTTTCTGCTTTTGAAAAGTTACTTATCAGCCTATGTTTTGTAAAGGGTGATATTCAGCATTTCTCACGCAACAAGCCCTTGACAAACCATAGACTAATAAGTTTTAAGGTAATCAAGCAGAAATGAAATAGTCTGCTGTTTCACGGCAACAAAAAAGAGATACCAACACACTTATGTAGTATCTCTTAGTCTAGTAGCAATATTCTTTTGTTTGCAAGCAGGTAAACATGGGCTGTTTCTTAATATCTTTTTGTTTGGGAAACACCAGTTTCCCATCTTGAGACGGTTCTTCCAGATACATTTAATTGTTCTGCCAACTGTTCCTGTGTGAGTTGTTTTTCCTTCCGAAGTTGTTTGAGGAAACCTCCGACCTTTTGTTGATTCATGCTGCACTCCTCCTTTCACTCACAGAATAGCACTGTTTTCTTATCCATAACACGACACGAAGCGAGAAAATGCCGTTTTGGGTGACTAGACAACAATGTCTAGAAAAAACAGATATAATGATTGATTGTACAGTTTACTTTTTTAGAGTTTACCGCAGATATTTCTTTTTTAATTTGTTGTGATACAGAATCATGAAAACTACTGGAATCAAAAGACCTCCACACATTGGTACAACACTCCAAGCGGAATCACCAATCATCGCTCCAATAAAATAGGAAATCATGATGATGATTCCATACAATACCCACATTGTTCCGTGCTTTTTATTCCATGAAATAACATCTGTTAATTCATCTTTATTGGGTGGTTTCTCACCTGAATAAAAGCCTACAGGTTCCTGACTTTTTAATTGGGATACCCCGATACTTATCATGAGCAGTGCAACTAAAAAATAAATAGCAAAGCAAATAATATTTACTGTTGTCATACCATACCTCCATCAAACTAATTTGTCCTAACTCAATTTATTTTTCTAACAGTATTGCAATTGTAGGACTTCCGTTATGATAGGTACATCCAGCTACGTCACCATATAGGTCAATAACCTTAAAACCTGCGTCTGTAGCTTCTTGTTTCAGAGTTCTCGGCGAAAAATAGGTATTCCAAAGATAAAAATTGCGGATAATATCTCCAGAAACAAGAGCAGTATGCTCCAAAGTAACTTTGCCTGAATACTTATAACACCCGTTAAAGCAAATATACGGTTCCAGGCTCCAAAATCCACCATTTTCACAGACATCCCAAGTTTGTATTTCGTTAAACTCTTCATATTTAAAAGTTGAAAAAACATCCAGTAAGAATTTACCACCTTTTCTAAGATGCTGATATACCGTTTGCATTAAAATTTTTCTGTCATTTGTTGACAACGCTCCATAATCACAATAAATCATAGATGCAAAATCAAAAGTTTTGCCTAAATCCATCTTTAGATAGTCGTGACAGAGATAACAAATATCCATGTTCTTCTTTTCCGCTGATTCTATGGCATACTGTATGGAGCGTCGAGACAAATCAATACCTGTTACTTTATAGCCAGCCTGCGTGAATTTTTCGGCATAGATGCCAGGGCCACACCCAAAATCAATCAGTTGATGATAACTGGTGGCAGGTACAAGTTCTTCTATCCATCGTACGGATTTTTCGATAAACTGCAATTTTCTGCTTGCTCCCTCAAAGTCAGGGGCAAGATGAGCCTTAAGCATTTGGCTGGATATATGTTCATCGTCCCAAAATGGAATTTGTGTCTTTGTGTAAAGCGGGGGTTTTTTTAATACTGAATTTAAAGTTTTATACATCCTAAGTTTCTCCTTAATACTTAATAAATGAAGTTCATAAAGTTTTTATATTACTTTTTAAAACACAAATTCTAATTTTCTCCCACTCCTTTTCATTAACTATAAACGGAATATACAAGGCTTTATCTTACTATGAAGCAACAAATTATGATTGTTTTCTGGTGAATACCGGATAACCTTGATTCCAAGATTCATTTCTTTTAAAACATTCTTCATCAGAAAGTTCTTTCAAGAGAAGTCATTCATTTTGGATTTTGTTGTTCAAGCGATAATATTTCATAGCTATTAGTCACATTTTATCATAAGTATCTTGTAAAGTCTTTTCTTTTCCGTTTACAGAAGTGTACTCATCATCCCTATAAAATTTCCCTGTTTTCCATATTTGGTGAATAGACAGAAGAAACAAATAAAAAAAGCCCTCTCTTGGAAGTACTTATAATATCCTAGCATTTATTCGCAAGAATTTGACAAACGAACACTGTTCATATTAGAATATAAACGAACAGTGTTTGTTTGAGCGTGGTGGAGGATTTATATGAGCAGAAGAAGTTTATCTTATGAAAGTATTATGAAAACTGCTATCAAATTGGTAGAACAAAAGGGATTCAACAATTTTTCTCTTAGGGAGCTGGCCGCTGAGCTACAGGTACAGCCTTCCTCGTTGTATAACCACATAAGAGGGATCAACGAGATTCAAAAAGCCGTCGGCCTGTATGGGATACATGAGATGGAAAAAGGCCTGACAGAAGCCTCAAGAGGGAGAAGTATGGAGCAGGCATTAAAAAAAATGGCACTCTGGTACCGGGATTATGCCAAAAACAATCCTGAATTATATCAGGCAGTCATAGGTCTTCAAATGTCGGAGGATGAAGAATTAAAAAATGCACTGAAACGGATCGTAGCACCTATCATCAGGGTGATCTCTGAGAAGGTAAAGGAGAAGGAACCTATCATTCATTTTGAACGGGCTTTCAGAAGTATGCTTCATGGCTTTATTTCCCTCGAAATGACTGGATATATGAACCGCCTGGAGATCGGCCCGGAGGATAGTTTTCTATTTATGGTGGAGCAGTTTATCGATTCGATTGGAAAAGAAGGTGAAAGCAGTGGAAGACAAGGCGTTAGAACATTATAAGAAGATGACGGAGACCCCGGTTTCCAGACTGGTCATATCCCTGGGGATCCCAACCATCATCAGTATGCTGGTGACGAACATTTATAATATGGCAGATACCTATTTTGTTGGAAAGATCGGAACCAGTGCCAGCGGCGCGGTGGGCATTGTCTTTGGCCTCATGTCCATTATCCAGGCAGTGGGTTTCATGCTGGGACACGGAGCAGGAAGCAATATTTCAAGAAAACTGGGAGCAAAAGATACGGAGAGTGCGTCGTCCTTTGCATCCACAAGCTTTATCTGGTCTATCCTTTTAGGAATTCTTTTGGGCCTTTTTGGGCTTATCTTTCTGGATCCTTTGATGCGCCTGCTTGGCAGTACGGATACGATCCTTCCCTTTGCCAGAACCTATGCCGCCTGTATCCTTATTTCCGCGCCCTTGATGACCAGCAGCTTTGTTCTAAACAATATTCTGCGGTATGAGGGAAAGGCATCCTTGGCTATGATTGGTCTGACAGCCGGAGGTTTTCTGAATATTTTTGGAGACTGGGTACTAATGACAAAATTTCATATGGGGATCCTGGGAGCCGGAATTTCAACGGCAGTGTCCCAGGTGGTGAGCTTTTTGATTCTGTTTAGTATATTTTTCGGAAAGAAGACTCAGAGCAGGCTGTCTGTCCGGTTTTTCTCCAGGGACCGCCAAGTTTTTTCTTCCATCATCAAAACCGGATTTCCAAGCTTGATCCGTCAGGGACTGACCAGCATTTCAACGATGGTACTGAATGGACAGGCTGGCATTTATGGTGATGCAGCCGTAGCCGCTATGGCGATCGTCAACCGGATCTGCTTTTTTCTATTTGCCGTGGGCCTTGGCATCGGACAGGGATTCCAGCCAGTTTCAGCTTTTAACTTTGGAGCAAAAAAATATTCCAGAGTACGGAAAGCGTTCCGGTTTACACTGGGGGCGGGGGAGTTATGTCTCGGCAGCCTTGCGGTCATAGGCTTTTTCCTATCCTCACAGCTAGTAGGCTGGTTCCGGAATGATCCCGCTGTCATTGAAATCGGGACCTTTGCGTTGAGAGCCCAGCTTCTCACATTGTTTCTGCAGCCAATGGCAGTATGTGCCAACATGATGTTTCAGAGCATCGGAAAAAATGGGACCGCTTCCTTTTTGGCAATGTTAAGAAGCGGAATCTGCTTTATCCCGGTGATCTTTTTGCTGCCCCGTTTGTTGGGGCTCACCGGAGTGGAAGTATCCCAGACCGTGGCGGATTTTCTGACATTTGTGATCACCGTTCCGTTTGTGGTACAGTTCTTTCAGCATCTTCCGAATGATGACTAGACGTTCTAAAAATAATTCACAGCAACAATAGCCAGTCCAAGTACTGTGAGAACTGCTCCGGTGGCACGGTTTAATACAATGGCGGAAGCTTTGTTGGCAAATTTGGCTGCGACCCTGGCCCAGAGGAAGGTACTTAATACACAGAATATCAGGCTTAACATATCCGGACGTCCTCCGATGGCAAAATGACTTAAAGAGCCAGTCAGCGCGGTAAAAGTCATGATGAAGACGCTGGTGCCTACGGCAGTCTTCAGCTCATATCCCAGGACACTGGTCAGCAGAAGAAGCATCATCATACCTCCGCCTGCACCGACGAAACCGCAGATAAATCCCACAACAGCACCGCAGATGACAGACTGAAGGAATCTCTTTTTTGCGTTCACAGATTCCATGCTGCTTTTTGTGGTCATGACCGGGCGGACGAGGAACTT
The DNA here is from genome assembly GCF_005280655.1 of Anaerostipes rhamnosivorans. NCBI lineage: Bacteria > Bacillati > Bacillota > Clostridia > Lachnospirales > Lachnospiraceae > Anaerostipes > Anaerostipes rhamnosivorans. The sequence goes on along the minus strand of NZ_CP040058.1, from coordinate 1,899,982 downwards.
AATTCCAAGCAGCAAGGTCATGAAAGTAGAAAAACCGCCCATGGCTGTGCTTGGTACAAGGCTTGAAATATAGCTCCCAACTAAAGTAAAGCATAGCACGGAGGCCATCATGACCAATCCGTTTTTAATATCCAGGTTCTTATGTTTGCCATAGGTATAGGCAGATACAGCGCTGGCACACACATCGCTTGCCAGGGCAATGCCCACTGCCATGTAAGGATTCATTCCGAGAAAGGCTATGAGCATGGGACTGATGACAGCAGCTGCGCTCATACCGGCAAAACCTGTGCCCAGCCCCGCGCCGATTCCTGCCAAAAAACAAATGATAAATTTATATAACATAATCGTTACCTCATACTTGTTATTTTTTTTCTTTCAGTGACTTTGTGATATTATCATCGATCCTGCTGAAAAACTCCTGGAGTTTTTCCCGTTCTGCCTTAGAAAAACCATCCAGCAAAAGTGCAAAGCATTGTTCCTGACAGCCAGCCAGGGCATTAATCCGGTCTTTCATATCAGCAGATAGGATCAGCCGGTGCACCTTCCGGTTTACAGGGTCAGGAGAAGAAGTGAGATACTTCTGCATTCTGAGAGATTCCACGGCCTTCGAGACATTGGATTTGGCAAAGCCCCTCATGATGGAGATATCCTTGGCAGTATTATGCATTGGATTATTTTTTAGAAAAAGCAAGACATCAATTTCCAGCTGCGAAAGTTCGTACTGATCCGACAAAGGCTGGAATGTCTGCCGATACAAATGCTTAAAATGGTTTGCATAGGTCAAAACATGATTCTGCATGAAAATCAGTCCTTTCTGTTAAAAGTTATTTTTATAACAGTTCTAATTATAACTATTAGGGCATAGGCTGTCAATGAGTTAAAAATATTGACAAAGAATTAGAACTATTATAATATTGAATTACAGTTCAATATTAGGAGGAATGATGGCACAAGTTTTAAAAGAAGAGATCCGGCAGGGGATTCTCCATGCGGCCCTGGAGGAGTTTTATGAAAATGGATATGTCCAGGCGACCATGCGCAGTATCGCTGACAGAGCCGGGATACCGGCCGGTCTTATTTATTCTTATTATAAAAATAAAGAGGCATTGTTTGATGAAGTCCTACGCCCGGTGCATTTTGACTGGAAGCGGGTCATGAAAGGCAGCGGATCATCGGACCATCAGAATTACCAGTATCTGAGCCAGATGGAAGAGGACTGTATCAGAAGTCTTTTCAGGCACCATAAGGAATTCATCATTATGATGGATAAAAGCACTAAGACAAAATATGAGTGTGAAAAGGAAAACCTGGTCTGTGAGATCGAGGGCCATCTGAACTCGCACCGGGATCTGTGCAGGCATTACGATCCAGTGTTTGTACACATCATAGCCAACAATTTTTTAGATGCACTATTGCAGATCGCATACCACTATGAAAGCGAGGAGTGGGCCATGAAACTACTAAACAAGATATCAAAAATGTATTTACAGGGAATTGGTTTTTAAACCGGTTCCTTTTTTTATTGAACAATATTGAATATATATTCAATATTGAACTGAGTAGGATTTGTACGGTCTTTGGAACCGTTCAGATAAATAAAAATTTGGAGGTAAGAAAAATGAAAGAAGCGAAGAAAAACAATCATCTTCTGGGGGAGGAGACGGTGGCAAAGGCGCTGTTAAAACTTGGAATCCCGACCATGATTGGAATGCTGATCTCTGCCCTTTACAACGCCGTGGATGCCTATTTTGTCGGAGGACTGGGTACCAGCCAGATGGGCGCTGTCTCTGTGGTCTTCCCGATTGTCCAGCTGGTGATCGGACTTGGAATGATGTTCGGGGCAGGAGCATCGTCCTATATATCCAGGCTGCTTGGGGCAAAAGAGTATGAGCTGGCTGACCGGACGGCCTCCACGGCTCTGTTTACCGGACTGTTGACGGGAGGTGCTGTCATCGCCGGGATTCTGATCTTTTTGACACCGGTATTATCCGCACTTGGCGCTACACAGACCATTCTGCCCTATGCCAGGGAATATGCTCTCATCTATGTGACCGGATCGATCCTCAATATATTTAATGTTACAATGAACAATCTTTTGACAGCCCAAGGAGCAACCCGGTTTACAATGGCAGCGATGATGACCGGAAGTATCCTCAATGTTATTTTGGATCCGCTGCTCATCTATGGATTACATATGGGCATCCGGGGAGCAGCGGCGGCTACGGTGATCTCCCTGTGCGTCAATTCCTTCATGTACGTGATTTACCTGATGAAAGGAAAAGGGCTTCTGCACCTGTCTTTCAGGAACATGACACCCAGCAAAGCCATCTACTGTGAGATATTAAAAATAGGGATTCCTGTACTGGTATTCCAGCTCTTTGCCAGTATCGCATTGGGACTGACTAATACTGCGGCAAAAGCATACGGGGATTACGCGGTGGCTGCCATGGGCGCAGTCAGCAGGATCATGACCGTTGGGATCTACGTGGTGTTTGGTTTTATGAAAGGATTCCAGCCATTTGCGGGATTTAATTTCGGAGCCGGACAGTATGACCGGCTGAAAGAGGCGGTAAAACTCTGCTGTCTCTGGTCCACCAGCTTTTGTGTTCTCATGTCGGCCGTCTGCTTCCCCTTGTCCAAACAGCTGATTGGACTATTTGGCACTGATCCGCAGATGATCCTGCTGGGCGGCCGGGCTCTGCGTTTTAATGCAGTCTTACTGCTGACCTTCGGATTCCAGATGGTGTATGCGTCTCTCTATCTCTCCGTCGGAAAAAGCGGAGCAGGAAGTATCTTAAGTCTGGGAAGACAGGGAATCTTTTTCTTCCCGCTGATCCTTGTGCTTCCGAGGCTGTTTGGACTTTCAGGAATCGTCTGGGCCCAGCCGGCGGCTGATGTATGTGCGGCCCTGGTGACTCTATGGTTTGCCTGGAACATGAACGAAATACTTGGGATCAGCTCAAAGAAGAGGGCACCTGGTTCCGGGGAGGAGTGTATACATGAAAAAGGATAAAAAAAGCGCCAGCCTTTTCCAGTTGACTGTATTGGGTATTGTCTTAAATCTTTTTCTGAGCATCCTAAAATTCACGGCGGGAGCTGTCAGCCATTCCGTGACCGTGACGGCGGACGGGTGGAACAACTTAACGGATGCGGGAACAACGGCCGTGACCATGTTCGGCCTCTGGGCGGCAGGCTGCGGCGCGGGGAAACACCATCCATACGGACACGGCAGGCTGGAGTGGCTCCTTGGAATGCTGGCGTCAGCCTCCGTGATCACCATAGGATTTGAATTGTTAAAAACTTCGGTCTCAGCTTTATACAGGGGACAGCAATCGGATTATCAAACCGTCGTTTTTTTCGTATTGTTTCTCTCTGTGGCAGTAAAGATATGGATGTACTTTTATCAAAAAAGGGCTGGTCTTGCCATGGAGTCAGAGACATTAAAAGCCATGTCTAAGGACTCTTTATCAGATGCCTTTGCGACAGGGGCAGTCCTCATTTCTGCTTTCGTCACAAGGTTCACTGAGTGGAACATTGACGGGTGGTGCGGCATAGGGGTTGCAGTCCTCATCCTGGCCAATGGATTGAAAAGTTTTACAGAGATCGTAGAAAAAGTGATCGGAACACAGCCAGAGGGCAGTATTTTACAGGAGGTTGAGGATATCATATCAAAGCAGGAGGGCGTTGCATGTTTTTATGGACTAAACATCCATGACTACGGCCTTAAGCACTACATCGTTTCCGTCAAAATATTGGGTAAGGACAGCGGTATTTTTACAAAAGCCCTGGAACTTTCTTTGATGCTTGAGCAGAAGTACAACTGCAGCTGTACGGTTCAGGCAGGAATTGCAGCAGAAGAGTCCAACGAAATAAAACAACTAAGAAATGACCTGAATGAAAAAGCAGGGGAGATCCATCCGCTGCTGGAGCTTATAAACTGCCGTTTTATCAGGGCAGGAGAACATACCCTGATTACGGCAGACCTTTGTGTTCCTATTTCACTCCAGAAAAAGGAAGATATGATTTTAAAAGAACTCAGACATACGGCAGGAAAGGCCGGAACCCAGTATCAGCTGGAACTAAGTCCTTTTGTGGAAAATAACCATATCCGCTCCTGGAAGACTCTGAAGAAATCTAAAAAACAGAAGGGGTAGGGCTAAGGGTTCATGCCCAGAAAATGACTGCGGTCAGATACGGCAAAGGAAGCCAACTGTCCGGCAGAGTCCCGGTTCAGCGCCATGACTCTGCCATGATACGGATAGTAGATCAGGTTAGACCAGAGAACCTCATAGCCGCCTTTGTCATACTCTTCTGCAGTGGGCAGATAGCTGTCGATCCCGTTGGTGTAGCCGTTGAGAAAAAAGAGCGAATCCTCGGATTTCTGCCACACGTCCAGTGAAATCTCGCACATGATCTCATTGGCAACACCGCAGAAACAGCCGTCATTTAACATAAAATATTGAAATTCAATGTCTGCTGTCTGCGTAAATACTTTCTTTTCCCGAAGTTTGCGGACTTCCATAAGCCATCCATTTCCGTCTATACCAGCTTCAGTTTCGGCTTCCTCTGCGATTTCCTCTGCCCGCTTCAATGATGGGACATCAGCTGCAAAGGGATGAATTACAGAAAACATTGCAAGTCTGTGGACCGGCTCTGTCTTTAATTTTTTCCAAATAGGAACAACAGAAGCTAGGACAGAGTCTGCCATGTTCTCCAATGCATCTAGACTTTGCTGAAAATATTTCTGTTTTTCAGTGTCAGTGTAAGGCTTTTCTAAAGCATCCACACCCTGTATCTCCATAAAATCTGCATTTTCCTGCTGAAATCTTGGACGGAGATTCCCAGATGCCCCTTGGACCATCATAACAGGGCAGCCAAAAGTGTTGGAAAGCTTCTGCCTTGTAAGGCCAAAATAATCAGAAGAAATCTTGTAGTTGTCGCTAGTGAGCACATTGGCATGGGCTGACACTCTGAGAAGAAGCAGTGCCGGTTTCTCGTCCGGATCCTCCAGTTTTAAAATCCCAAGCCGGGGTTCTACAGCGGATGTGTCTGATCTTCGGTTGATGCCGATCAAATGATCCCCGATCCCCCAAGCCACATGAAATGGCCTCATCTGTTTCTCTGCCTCTTTTGCCGCAACACATATCTGATCACATACAAAGGTAAAGTAAGCGGGTTCCTCCGCTGCATTAGGTGCAGAATGGGTATGGGAAAAACATACCATGATCTTATCTGTTGAAATATTGAGAACGCTGGCGATCTCTTTTCTTAACTTCATAGTCAGCTCCACGGTAAAGCCCAGGCTGTCCACAGCTGCCAGGCACATGGTTTCTTCCTGGAATCTGAAGATGAGGATCTGGGCATTTAATGGATGAAGGATTCCTCTGGATTGATTATCAATTCTCGGAAACCCTACCAGCTGGACCGGACCATCCGGGGTAATATTGGTATCAGCAAATCCGAAAGAAGCAGTGTTTTGATTTTGTTTCATAAGTAACACCTCCTGTATCAAAAGATAACAGAAGTGGAAAGAGCCTTCAATATCCAAGATCATACAGAAACAATTTATACCTTAACGCGCGAAGCGCGTGCACCCGAAGGGTATGAAATACGGTGTGCCCTGTGGGTATACCTTAACGCGCGAAGCGCGTGCACCCGAAGGGTATAAAATACGGTGTGCCCTGTGGGTATACTTATGAGGCAGGTTACCATAGGAAGGGAATGAGACGATATTTTGTTATTTGGGTATATTCAAGATAGCCGTCCATTCAGAAAAGCAGTGAATATCAAGTGATAGATATCCACTGCTTTTTCAGATGTTTTCAGCTTATTCATCTGCCGTATACAATCTTTCGAATGGTATGTACGGAAAGAAAATATGTATCTGACAGTTTTTCTATGGACATCCCTGAATGATAATCCTTTCGGATACGTTGATTGCGCTGGGAAGTCCTGGTCCGGCTCCCTGTCTTATCACCCCATTTTTTATGCTGGTCTTCTTTTTTAGGTATGTACAGATAACCTCCCTGTACATAGTCCTGAAGCTGTTCCAAAAGGGATGCGGGAAGAATGGAAGCTGCATTTTTATAATTCATAATTGGTCTCACTCCTTAAACAGTATTGTTTTTGGAAACAAGGCCGTTAAGAATATGAAAGCGCCTTTTACTCCATGCAGCCGGCGCTTCTTTTATTCCATAGGAAATTCCTGGGCCCTGCATGGAGACGTACATCTGCTTTTCTTTTTTTATTAATACACATAATGATCACCGCCTATTGTTCGTATTTCTGCATTTCCTGTTTAATAGAATCTTCACAGGAGCGCATGGCCAGAATTGTTTTTTCAAAGAGCTCGTTTAACTCCCAGCCCAGATTTTGTGCACCCTGGGAGATTACATCCCGGGAGCAGCCGGCCGCAAACTTTTTATCTTTAAACTTCTTACGGATGCTGGAAAGTTTCATATCCTGGACACTTTTAGAAGGGCGCATCAATGCGGCGGCTCCGATCAGGCCGGTCAGCTCATCTGCCGCAAATAAGACTTTCTCCATCTGGTGGTCCGGCTGGATGTCAGAACAGATCCCATAGCCGTGAGAACAGACGGAACGTATCATATCTTCCCCTATGCCGCCTTCCCGTAAAAGTTCCGGGGCCTTTTGGCAGTGTTCCTCTGGGTATAATTCAAAGTCAATATCGTGAAGAAGTCCGGTGATCCCCCAATAGTCTTCCTCCTGTCCGTAACCCAATTCATTGGCATACCATCTCATGACACCTTCGACTGTCAGTGCATGCTGGATGTGAAAAGGCTCTTTATTATATTTCTTTAGAAGCTTAAAGGCTTCATCACGTGTTATTGTTGTTTCCATAGGACCTCCCTTGCTGATATGGTGTTTTGTCATTTGTTCTGGTTTTATTTTAGCACTTGAGATGGGGAAAGTAAAACAGGAGGGGAAGGGAAAATTATATTGTTCCGATACAGGAAAAATATTATTCCGATTACATTGCTATTATTCCGAATAGAGCGTATACTAGTTTTGAAACGAGGTACAGATTTATGTTTATGACAGTGAAAGAAGCTGCAGAGAAATGGGGAATTTCAGATCGGAGAGTGCGAATTCTTTGTTCAGAAGGAAAAATCCCAGGTGTTACCCGTGAAGGACGCAGTTGGGCAATACCGGCAGATGCGGTGAAACCAGAGGATGGGCGATACAAAACGGTTGAAAGTCTGCTGGCAATGATTGATACGAAGAAAGCTGAGCTGGATACCAGGCGACCATTGACAGAAGGTGAAGTAGAACGCTTGACGGAGGAGTTCATAGTTGAGTACACTTATAATTCCAATGCCATGGAAGGTAATACGCTTACGCTGCGTGAAACTGATATGGTGCTACGAGGATTAACCATCGATCAGAAACCGCTGAAGGATCATATGGAGGCGATTGATCACAAAGAGGCTTTTGAATTTGTCCAGGACTTGGTAAAAGAACAGGTGCCCTTGACAGAGAATATCATCAAACAGATTCATTATCTTGTATTAATGGATAAAAAAGATGATCGTGGTGTTTATCGGAGAGTGCCTGTGAGAATCATGGGGGCAAAACATGAGCCAGTACAACCGTATTTGATTCAGCCAAAAATGGAGCAGCTTCTAGATAGTTACCGGAATAGTACAGAGCATGTTATTCCAAGGCTTGCCCAATTTCATATTGAATTTCAGGGAATTCATCCTTTCATTGATGGGAACGGCCGTACTGGGCGTTTGCTCATAAATTTGGAACTGATGAAGGCTGGATATCCGCCGATTGATATTAAGTTTACGGATCGGGTGGCCTATTATAAGGCTTTCGACGAGTATTATGGTAAACATAAGCCGGATGCAATGGGGAAGTTACTTGCTGGATATGTGAATGAGAGGCTGGACAGCTATTTGGCAATGTTGAAGGAGTAGAGCAGAATGTTATGAAATGATACAGATAAAAAGATATGTCAAACACATCACTACAACAGGGGGCTGTATTCTCTGCAAATATGGTCACATGGCTGAAATGCATTGAAGACATATCTTTCGACAGCAAAGAAAACAACTGCCACTTTTTAAAGTGTAGCGTGGATGATATTTTGGAGTTTATTCCAGATGAAGACGGAGGAAAAGAGAATGATTGATACTAAAAAAGAACAGGAACGGGACGAACTGCACCGTGCAATATGGGCAATCGCAGATGAACTGCGTGGAGCGGTTGATGGATGGGATTTCAAAAACTATGTCCTTGGCACGATGTTTTACCGATACATATCCGAAAATTTGTGTAATTATATCAATGAGGGGGAAATCAAAGCCGGAAATACAGACTTTGACTTTGCTATCATGTCCGATGAGGATGTAGAAGAAGCCAGAGAAGGTTTGGTGCAGGAAAAGGGATTTTTTATTTTGCCAAGTGAACTGTTTTGTAACGTAAGAAAACGGGCTGCTGAGGATGAAAACCTGAACGAAACCTTAGAGCGCGTATTTCGTCACATTGAGGAATCTGCAAAAGGCAGCGAGGCTGAGAGCGATTTTGCCGGACTGTTTGATGATTATGATGTAAACAATAATAAGCTGGGTTCTACCGTAGCTAAGCGCAATGAAAAATTGGTCAAGCTGTTAAACGGTGTCGGTGAGATGAATTTAGGTGAGGTCAAGGACCACAGCATTGATGCCTTTGGCGATGCCTATGAATACTTAATGACCATGTATGCGTCTAATGCAGGTAAATCGGGTGGTGAATTCTTTACTCCTGCTGAGGTATCAGAATTATTGACACGTCTTGGTACTGTGGGCAAGACTGAAATCAATAAGGTATATGACCCTGCGTGCGGATCTGGCTCGCTTCTTCTCAAGGCTGAAAAAATTCTTGGTAAGGATGCAATACGTAACGGCTTCTACGGACAGGAAATCAATATCACCACATATAATCTTTGCCGTATCAATATGTTTTTGCATGATGTCGGCTTTGATAAATTCGATATTGCTTGTGAAGATACATTAATATCTCCGAAACATTGGGATGATGAACCTTTTGAATTGATTGTTTCCAATCCGCCGTACTCTATCAAGTGGGAAGGTGACAAAAATCCACTGCTTATCAATGACCCGCGTTTTGCTCCTGCCGGAGTGCTTGCTCCAAAGAGCAGGGCAGACATGGCATTTATTATGCACAGCCTTTCATGGCTTGCATCCAACGGCACGGCGGCTATCGTATGTTTTCCTGGTATTATGTATCGTGGCGGTGCAGAGCAGAAAATCCGTAAGTACCTCATAGAGAATAACTTTGTGGACTGCATTATCCAATTGCCGGGCAATCTTTTCTTCGGCACTTCCATTGCCACCTGCATTATGGTAATGAAGAAAAATAAGAATGATAACAAGACATTGTTCATTGATGCATCTACTGAATGTATAAAGGTCACCAATAACAATAAGCTGACTCCGGAGAATATAGACCGTATCGTGAATGTATTCGCAAAACGTGAGAAAGTGGCACACTTCTCTCATCTGGCAGCCTACGAGCAAATTAAGGACAACAATTACAATCTTTCTGTATCCACCTATGTGGAGGCAGAGGATACCCGTGAGAAGATTGACATCGTAAAGCTGAATGGGGAAATCGAAGAAATAGTCAAGCGTGAAGATGAACTGCGTGAAGCCATTCGAACTATCATTGAAGAAATCGAGGTGTGATTATGAGCAAATTAGGTGAACTGATTCGGGAGTTATGCCCGAATGGAGTGGAGTTTTGTAAAATAAAAGATGTATATACAAGACTCAAGGGTACTCCTATCACAGCTGGAAAAATGAAGGAAATAGATAACCCGGATGGAGAAGTTAGAGTTTTCGCGGGAGGTAAGACGGTAATTAATGCATTTGAAGAAGACATTCCAAAAGCAAATATTACAAGGGTCCCTGCTGTTCTAGTTCAATCTCGTGGAGTTATTGATGTAGTGTACTATGAAGAACCATTTACTTTCAAAAATGAAATGTGGGCATATACAGCGGATGAGAAGATATCAGTAAAATATCTATATTATGTAATGAAGAACAATATTCAGCAGTTTAGAGGTGCGGCTTCTGGTATGGGTTCGTTACCACAGATTTCGCTGAAGGTAACAGAAGAATTCGTTATTCCAATGCCTCCGTTACCAGTACAGAGTGAAATTGTCCGTATACTAGACAATTTCACGGAGCTTACGGCGGAGCTTACGGCGGAGCTTACGGCGGAGCTTACCGCGAGAAAAAAACAATATGAATACTACAGAGATAAATTACTAACATTTAACGAATTATCCTAAGGAGGTGACCCATGTGCCTTATTTCAATATTGTAGCCGAAACATCGGAGAACACTGTTGTTACAGAATATGAGCCAGTCAAGGCTCGTTCCGATATCTATCAGAGTGAGGCTGCATTAGAAAAAGAATTCATTCGTCTGCTCTGTGAACAAGGCTATGAATATCTGACCATTCATACGGAGAAGGACTTGATTGCCAATCTCCGCAATCAACTGGAAGAACTAAACAGCTACCATTTTACTGATAATGAATGGGAGCATTTCTTCGCAGATTCCATTGCAAACCCTAATGAGCATATCGTTGAGAAAACACGAAAAATCCAAGAGGACTCTGTCGAAGTCCTAAAGCGAGACGATGGTTCCACCAAAAACATTGCTTTGATTAACAAAAAGAATATTCACAGCAATCGTCTGCAGGTTATCAACCAGTATGTTCTTGGTAAAGAAGAGGGCGCGAAATATGATAATCGCTACGATGTGACCGTGCTTGTAAACGGTCTGCCTTTGGTACATATCGAACTGAAAAGGCGTGGTGTTGCCATTCGTGAGGCGTTTAATCAAATTAACCGCTATCAACGTGACTCCTTCTGGGCAGGTTGTGGCTTATTTGAGTATGTGCAGATTTTTGTTATATCCAATGGCACGAATACAAAATATTTTTCCAACAGCACAAGAAAGAATGTGGAGAAGGAAAACGAAAAGAAAGGTAGTAGTAAAACGAAAACAAGCAACAGCTTTGAATTCACATCATTCTGGGCGGATGCCAACAATCGCATCATCCCGGATTTGATTGATTTTACCAAGACCTTTTTTGCAAAACATTCCCTCTTAAATGTACTGACTAAATATTGCATTTTCACATCAGAAAATATGCTGATGGTTATGCGTCCGTATCAGATTACGGCAACAGAACGTATTCTAAATCGGATTGAGATTGCTAATAACTATAAAAAATATGGCAGCGTAGAAGGTGGCGGATATATCTGGCACACCACAGGAAGTGGTAAAACTTTGACTTCTTTTAAGACTGCACGGCTTGCTTCAATGCTCCCATATATCGACAAGGTGCTGTTTGTGGTAGACCGTAAGGATCTGGACTATCAAACTATGAAGGAGTATGACCGTTTTGAAAAAGGTGCTGCCAACAGCAACACTTCCACAGTTATTCTGAAAAAACAGTTGGAAGATCCTAACACGCATATTATCATTACAACCATTCAAAAGCTGGCTACCTTTATCAAAAAGAACAGTAATCATCCAGTTTATGATAAGCATATTGTTATTATCTTCGATGAGTGCCATCGTAGCCAGTTTGGGGATATGCATATAGCCATCGTAAAGAACTTCAAAAAGTACCATTTGTTTGGTTTCACCGGGACACCTATTTTTGCGGTCAACTCTGGCAGAGCAAAGAATCCAGAATTCTTTACCACCGGACAGACCTTTGGCGACCAGTTACATACCTACACCATTGTAGATGCCATCAATGATAAAAATGTTCTGCCATTCCGTGTGGACTATATCAAGACAATGGACATGGACGAAGAAATTACAGACGAGATGGTTTGGGACATCAACCGTGAAAAGGCTATGATGGCTCCTAAGCGGATTGAATTGGTGACACGGTATATTCTGGAGCATTTTGACCAAAAGACGTATCGTGGGAATAAAACCTATATATATAATACATTAACAAATATTGCAGAGGTGGCTTCTGCTGATCGTGGTGCTGTGGATGAAATCAAACGAAAACAGCGTGTCAGCGGTTTTAACTCTATTTTTGCCGTTGCCTCTGTACCTATGGCAAAACTATACTACCAAGAATTTATGCGGCAGATGGCAGCAGACCCGACAAGGAAACTGCGGATTGCTACCATATTCAGTTATAGTGCAAACGAAGAGGAAACAGACGGTATTCTGGATGAAGAGAATTCGGAAAATACATCTGCCCTCGACCAACCCTCCCGTGATTTTTTAGAAGCAGCCATCAAGGACTACAACAAGATGTTTCATACCAACTATGACACCTCCAGTGACAAATTCCAGAATTATTATAAAGATGTATCTCTGAGAATGAAGAATAAGGAGCTGGATCTGCTGATTGTAGTGAATATGTTCCTAACAGGATTTGATGCCACTACACTTAATACGTTGTGGGTGGATAAGAATTTAAAAATGCATGGACTGATACAGGCATTCAGCCGTACCAACCGTATCCTCAATTCAATCAAGACCTTCGGAAATATTGTATGTTTCCGAAATCTTCAAAAACGTGTAGATAATGCTATTTCCCTGTTTGGGGATAAGGATGCGGGAGGTATCGTACTGCTGCACAGTTTCAAAGATTATTATTACGGTTATGAATCTGTAGACGGAAAGCCCATGCCGGGATATGTGGATTTAATGGAGGACTTGTCAAATAAGTTTCCACTTACAGCTCCCCAGATTATTGGAGAACAGAATCAAAAGGATTTTATTTCACTGTTCGGAGCAATCCTGCGTATGCGTAATCTGCTCGTTTCTTTTGATGAATTTCAAGGTAAAGAACTGATAACAGAGCGTGACCTGCAGGACTACCTTGGAAGATACCAGGATTTGCGTGATGAATGGAAACGCAGGCGTGATGCCGGGGAAAGTACGGATATCACAGATGATATCGTGTTTGAAGTGGAATTGATAAAGCAGATTGAAATCAATATCGATTATATTTTAATGCTTGTAAAAAAGTATCACGATACCCACTGCGAGGATAAGGAAGTACTCATTACCATTAACAAGGCAATCGATGCCAGCCCGGAACTCCGTAGCAAGAAACAGTTGATTGAAAACTTTATTTCAGGGGTCAATGATGTGGATGATGTCATGAGTGAATGGCACAGGTATGTTGTAAAACAACGAGAGGAAGATTTGGAAACCATTATTACAGAGGAAAAGCTGAAGCCGGAGGATACCCGTAAATTCCTGGATAACGCATTTCGTGAAGGTGAAATTAAAACTGCCGGGACGGACATTGATAAATTGATGCCTCCTGTTTCTCGTTTTGGCGGCAGTGGAAGAGCCAAGAAAAAGCAAGGTATTATTGACAAACTAAAAGTGTTTTTTGAAAAGTATTTTGGCATCGGCGGGCCGGCATCCTTCACAGAGCCGGAAGAACACAGAGCTACCATCTATGAATTGGACCCACAGGCCACCCTTCCTATGGCAGCAGAATCCAATTCACCATATGGAAAGAAAGACGAATAATATGTCGATAACAACTACGCAAGCAATTAACAGCCTGCGTGGTTGTTCTATTATAATTCTTCATATTTTATTTCCTACTTCTCATCATTTCCAACCAATTCCCCTCCAAAGTCATGCTATAATTATAAAACAAACAGGAGGGAAACATATGCTTCAATCAGAAATATTGATCGTAGAAGACGACAGGGATCTTGCAGAGATTGCCATAGATTATATGGAACAAAAAGGACTTGAATGTCTCCGTGCAGGCAGTGCGGAGGATGCATTTGATGCTTTATACCAACAGCCCATCAGGCTGATTATCCTGGACATCAATCTGCCAGGAATGAATGGTTTTCAATTTATAGAAAAACTCAGAAAAGAAACGCAGGTGCCAGTTATCTTTATTTCTGCAAGGACCAGTGACACGGATAAGGTAAAAGGGCTGATGCTCGGCGGAGATGATTACCTCTCCAAACCGTATTCACTGGCAGAGCTGCATTCCAGAGTTCTGGCACTGCTCCGGAGAACTTATGGATATTCCGTATTACAGCCACTCTGTTTTTCTGATATCATCATTGACCAGAAGAGCCAGACAGTAAAAAAGGCGGGCAGGCCATTGGAATTAACCTCAAAAATGTACGAACTGCTTGTCTATCTCGCTGCCCATCCGGAAGAGATTTTGACAAAAGAGCGGTTGTTTACAGAAATCTGGGGGTATGGCTCAGAATCCACACCTTCCGTGCTGGCAGTCCACATCCGGTGGCTGAGGGAGAAAATCGAAAAAAATCCCTCTAATCCGAAGCATATTTTGACTGTTTACGGTAAGGGTTACCGTTTTGAGGAGTAGTAAATGAAAAAGCATTTTTTAAGAGTTGTCCTTGTGTCCTATATCTTATTCTTTATCCTTATTTTTATAGGGGGATGGTACATAAAAAAGAATTCCGATCCTTCCAATAAAATGCTCCCTGTATGGAATGAGATGATCCACGATCAATCTCTCACTAAGACCCAGCAAGAAGCTTTATTAAAAAAGGCTAAAAATTTTCATACAGGAACAGGGGATCTTCCTTTGGTAAGAATTTACGGTACAGTCTGTGGCATACTGTTTGCAGGTATGTCGTGTTTTTTTCTGTACTTCTATTTTTATGCGATACGTCCTATCTCCAGAATGGAACGCTTTGCCGGGGAGATTGCCAGAGGTAATCTGGATTTTCCACTGGAAGCGGAACGTTCTAAGACTTTTGGAGTATTTAGCTGGGCTTTTGATTGTATGAGAACGGAACTCAAAGAAGCCAGAAAAAAAGAAGAAGCAGTCAAAGAGCAGAATAAAACAATGATCGCAGGGATTTCCCATGATATAAAGACACCGGTTGCTAATATCCGAAACTATTGTGAAGGACTATCTGTGAATCTGGATGCCTCACCAGAGAAGCGAAAACGTTATCAGGAAACGATCATGAGGAAATGTGATGAGGTCAGTGCATTAACCGATGATCTGTTTTTACATTCCCTGAATGATATGGACCGGCTGGAAGTAGTACTGATACCAACGGACTTTCAAGATATTTATGAAAGAGTACTGTGCCCGCTTGGTGAAGAAGGGACAGAGGTATTTCCATGTGATATCAAGGAAAGAGTTTTTGCAGATGAGAGGCGTCTGATCCAAGTGATAGATAATATTCTTGGAAATGCCAGAAAATATGCAGAAGGGTTTTCAGTAGAGATCAAAATGGAAGAACAAAAAGAGTACGTTGTCATCTGTATCAAAGATTTAGGACCTGGTATACCTGAGGAGGATTTCTTATATGCAAAGCAGAAATTTTACCGGGGACGGAATGCCCTAGATCAGCAGGGTGCAGGTCTTGGGCTGTACTTGAGTGATGTACTGATGAGACAGATGGAGGGGAGACTGGAACTGGAAAATAAAGCAGGGCTTCAGGTTTCTCTGTATCTTTTAAAAGATAAGCAGACCATTTAAAGACTTTTTAATATTTCTTTTGCTAGGATAGCAGCATAAGGAGGAGTAATACATGAAAACAATCATTGAGACATCAAACCTATGCAAAAGCTATGCCAGCGAAGGACAGCAGCTTCACGTCTTAAGAAATATCGACTTGGAAATTTATGACGGACAATTTACGGTCATTATGGGTCCCAGCGGTTCTGGAAAGTCGACACTGCTTTATATGCTGAGCGGTATGGACACAGCTACCAGCGGGACAGTTTCTGTCTGTGGAGAACCGGTGCACAAAAAGAAGGACCGGGATACTGCCCGGTTCCGCCAGGAGACGGCTGGTTTTATTTTTCAGCAGATGAATCTTCTGTCTCATTTAACCTGCTTTGAGAATATATGTACGGCGGGTTATTTAAAGAAAGGGAGAAGTAAAAAGGAAACACATCAGGAGGCACGGGAGTTGATAGAGAGAACCGGTATCCAGGATCTTTCCCGGAGACTGCCGTCGCAGATGTCTGGGGGCCAGCAGCAGAGATGTGCCATCGTAAGGGCTCTGATTAACCGTCCTAAGATCCTATTTGCGGATGAACCAACCGGTGCCCTTAATTCGGCTTCTGGAAAAGAAATTTTAGACCTGCTTTATTCTCTGTGCCGGGCAGGCCAGAATACTCTGGTGGTGACCCATGACTTAAAGGCGGCCTTAAGAGCTGACCGCATTTTATATTTAAAAGACGGGAAGATTGAGGGAGAATTAAGCCTGCCGCCTTATGAGGAGGCAAGTGCCCCTGTCCGGGAGAAGCAGCTGATCGGCTGGCTGTCAGGAATGGGGTGGTAGCATGGGTATCTTTATGGTCATAAAAAATGATATCCGCAAGCGAAAAAGCCAGACGGTGATTCTGATTCTTTTAAGCCTGCTGATCACCCTTTTGATGACCACAGCAGTATCCGTTCTGTGGCAGAGCAGGGAACAGTATGACCTTATGGCACGGAAGGTAAATGCCCCGGAAGTCATCAATATTTTTACAAAGCAACAAAAACCAGAGGCGGAAAAAGTCTATCAGAAGCTTAAAAAACAAACAGAAACCAAAAGTGTGCAGAAGGAAGATATTCTTTTGCTCGGCCAGGACAACAATGTCAGATTCGGCGGGAACAAATGGTTTTCAAACGGGATCATCATCCGTGCGGTTCCTGGGCAGTATACCTTGACAGAGGGCAACCTGCATAGAAAAGGAATTTTTGTTCCTGTATCCTTACAGTCTTCAGAGCAGTTAAAGCTGCAGGATGATGTAACGCTGCAGATGTCGGGGCAGAAAAAGAAGTATCCGATTGCTGGATTTTTTGAGGATCCCTTTCTGGGAGGAGCCATGACCGGATATAAGCAGCTGTTCCTGGATCAGGAGACCTTCCGTGAACTAATGAAATCACCGGGAGCCCAGCACTATCAGGCTTCTCTGGTCAGCCTTTGGACGAAGGCGCATGCCGGCACAACTTTTACTGACCGGATAAAAACTTTGAATGAAAAGACAGGGTTTTCCAGAACCGGTTCTCTGTATATGGAAAGCTCAATGATGAAGATGTCATCCATGATTCTTACGGATATTTTTATGGGACTGATCTTTCTGTTCAGCCTTCTTTTATTGGTTATCATGCTCATTACCATCCGGTATCTGATTGCCTCATCTCTGGAGGATGATTATAAGGAAATCGGTGTTCTCAATGCACTGGGTTACTCAAAAAGGACGCTGGTGTCGGGGAAGAGGTTGTATATGATACTTTTATTTATGCTTGGTGGTGCAGGCGGATGTATCGGATCGGTATTTACCGTATCCCCGCTGGCCAGGTATGCCATGGACGGTTCAGGGATCTTATGGCACGGCGGTGTCCGCCCAGTACCAGTCCTGGCCTCTGTGACTGTTATGGCAGTATTTGTGCTGCTGGTTTCCTGGCTCAGCCTTAAAAGAATTTATAAGCTTTCTACGATACAGGCGATCCGCAATGGGAAGGAAGATATTTATTTTAAAAAGAGATATCAGGTTCCCATGGAGCGTTTAACAGTCCTTCCGCTGCCGTTTCGAATGGCAGTGAAAAATGTATCCGTCCGTCTGCCTCAATATATGCTTTTAATCATAGTGTGTGGTTTTATGGTTTTTTCATTGGTCAGCATTTCTGCACTGAACGAAAATATGAAGGATATTAAAAAGACAGCGGCGTTGTTTGGAAATACAGACTCTGATATTTCCGTGTCTGAGACGTTTACGCCGGGTACAAAGGAAAACGACAGTTTTGAGGAATTTATGAAGACCATGGAGCAGGAAAAGGATGTCCAGTCTGTTTATTCGTCAGAGCATGAATACGTGGATATGGACGGGCAGAAAATGCTCTTGTCCGTGATCAGCAGGTTTACTGACGGAAATTATCAGGAGCCGCTTGATGGGCGGATCCCGAAGTATGATAACGAGATGATGCTGACGGAAATTTCGTCAAAATATCTCTCAAAGAATATTGGGGATACGGTGCAGATCACTTATGAGGGAAAAGAGAAGAAGTACCTGGTGGTCGGCTTGTATCAGTCCAGCAACGATGGAGGAAAAATTGGATGTATGACTGTTGAAGGATTTCGAAAGATTTTCTCTGGATACAAGTACCATTCTTGTGAGATTCTTTTGAAGGATCAGTCAAAAGAACAAAAAGTGATAAAGAGGATTGGGCAGATAGGAAGGAAAAACGGACTTGATTTGAAGATAGAAAGTGTCAGAGACCAGGTGGAAGAGATGATGTCAGATATCCAGAATGGAATTTTGGCCTTGGTTGTCCTGTTTTACGTCTTATGTCTCTGTATGTCGGGTTTCATCACATTTCTTCTGTCTATGACATTCTTAAAACAGCAGAAGCGCGATCTGGCTATCCAGAGAAGTCTTGGGTATTCAGTCCGTCAGCTGAGGCTTCAGTTTGCATTGGGCTTTGGAATCATTGGGCTTTCTGGGGCTCTGCTAGGGGTACTGTCTGTGGGGCTTTTAACAAACCGTATGTTTGGTGCTTTATTTGGCAGTATAGGGATTACAAAATTTCATGCGGAGATTACAGCAGCGGGGATTGTAACTCCTGTGATTTCTCTGACGGTATTTTTGATCGCTTTTTCCTATTTGATATCCAGAGTGATAAAGAAATATGGGGTCAGACAGCTGTCAGAGGATGTGTAATAAGTTTAAGCGTAACAAGATGATTATTTTTGTAAAAGAGTAACAGCAGTAAGAATACTATGACAAGCAGGGGCAGTAAGAGCCCCTGCTTAGTCTTGAGAAGGATTAATTTGTAATCCTGTACAAGAGTAACATATGTTCAGGAAATAATACAATCAGCATACCAAGCAGTAGGAAAACTATATAGCTTAATACAGGGTACTTTCTTGATATATGTCTATCATAATTAGTATGATAAAATACTTTTGTTTTAATAAACCGTCCAGGAAAGATATTGAACAAATATCAATTCCTGTGTTTTCAGCAGAAGTAGTTTATTTTTTAACATTATAATATGGAATGTTATGCAATAGATCTGAATAGGAAAAATAGGATGTGAGAAAACACGAACTGGACTACTTAACTACTACAAAGAATCATTGTATGCAGATAAACAGAACTTTTGGAGAATGAAACCGGCTGATGGGTCTTTCAGAGATTTGTTGAGTTAAAAGAGAGCATAACGGCGACAGACAACAGCCTGCCGCCGGGGTGAATTATTTTTCTTGTTATTCTTTCTAGATTATCTTAAAACTTAATCAGTCTTAACAAAAGGAGACAACTCATCTACATACATAAGGGTCAGCCGGTGCATTGCCCTAGTGCAGGCGATATACAGCAGATTCCTGTCATAGTCTGTGCGATAAGAGGAACTATCCGCATCAGGAATAAGGACTTCATCAAATTCCAGTCCTTTTGCCATCTGTACAGAAGTGACGGAGATTCCATTATGAAAAGTAGAACTTTCCGGTGAAATCAAGTGCAGGTCAAATTCTTTGGAGAGGATATCGTACAGTGTTTTTGCTTCTGTGTTTGTTTTAGCGATCAGACCGAGAGACATAGCTCCGCTTTTTTCAAAGCTTGAGAGTAGCTTTTTTATCTGATTCATCTTATCCCTGTTGTCACAGCACGCAGTTATGACTGGCTTTTCACCGTGCCGTTTTACAGCTTCCAGGGAGGGATTGTCCTGGAGCTGCTTTGCAAATGATATGATCTCATAGGTAGAGCGGTAGCTTTTGTTAAGCATGACAAATTCCGCGTCATGATACAGCAGGCGGAGATCCTCAAGTGTGTGGAGATGATCTGGGTTCAGTGACTGCCCAAAGTCACCGAGGATCGTTTTGGGACAGGGAAACAAGAGATTGATGACCGCATACTGAACAGGGGTATAATCCTGCATTTCGTCTATGACCAGATGCCTGGTGATCTTGCTTTCTTTTAATCCTTCAAAAGCAGCGGTTAGGTAGAGGTATGGAAAGACGTCTGCCCACTCCAAGGTCCTTTTCGATGGAAGGACTAACATACTTGGTTTCTTTAGACTTTTATAAAAGTCCCTGTATAATGCCAGGCTGTTTTTAATGGTAAGCATGGAAGTCAGGTTTTTTAAGACGGCCCCTGTCCTTGGAATTTCATCCTTCATGATGTTTTCAGAGGCAAATAGATCGCAGATATCGTCAGCGATCATCTTAAGCCGCTGTTTTACTGGATGTTTTTCATATGCGCGGAACCGTTTTTGTATCCATTCTTTCTTTGCGGTAAAGCCGCCAAAAGAATAATCGGAGGGCTGAAAGACGGTATCCGGCAGCTTTTTGATATACGCATCCAGAAGCTGTTTAAATCCTATAGTAGATTTAAACCGGGTTCTCTGATGATATTCATCATGGTCCGGATCCAGAGGGTCCCGTTCCGGTTCAAAACCAACGGTCTGTCCCAGCTGTATTTCTGCCAGATCAGAAAAGGCCAGTTCAAAGATCGGCTCTTCTCCAAGTTCAGGGATGACATTGGAGATATAATCGCCAAAAACTTTGTTGGGAGAGAGGATGGTGACATTTCTTGCACTGAGCTGATGTTTCAGCCGGTACAGCAGAAAGGCAATCCGGTGCAGGGCAATGGATGTTTTGCCGGATCCGGCAACTCCCTGGATGATGAGAGTGTGGGCATGTTCGTTCCGGATGATCTGATTTTGTTCCTTTTGGATTGTTGAAATGATGGATTTCATTTTTTCGCTGGACGTCCGGCTCAGTTCTCTCTGGAGAACATCGTCCTGAATATTAGAGGAGCTCTCGATGGCATATTCCATGAAACCGTCCTTGATACAAAACTGCCGTTTCTTTGTCAACTCTCCGTCTATTCTGCCTGCCGGTGCCTCATAACCTGCCGGGCCCGGCTCGCAGTCATAAAACATGCCGGATATGGGGGCACGCCAGTCAAAGATCAGCAGCTCATATCCATGGCGGAAGGAAAAACGTCCGATATAGTATGAAAAGGACTCTTGACTTCCTGTTTCCCGAAAATCGATCCGGGCAAAGTAGGGAGAATCTTTCAGTTTCGCCAGTCTTAAGCATACCTCCGCGGCAAAGGCCCCTGTCTGGTCAGCCTGTTTCAGCAGCAGTTCCGTTTGGAACATCTCATTGGGATCGATTTCTCCGCGGGCATCCGACATATATTGTCTGGTATTCGTATACTGCCGCTCCATTCTTCCGGCGGACGCCTCTGCGTCCTGGAGTGCAGCATCCAGCCTGGACTGGATCATGGCAAGGTGTTCAAGCTCATCGGGAAATACGGTGTCATGACTCTTCATGTTCTGAATCCTCCTGCTTCAAAATAAATTTCTGTGTGGGATAACCAAACTCCACAAGCAGTTCCGCCTCCGCAAATCCCAGCTCTTGTATCTCCCGGCGCTGTCCGGTATCTGCCTTGTCTCCTGCCCGGTAGGTTGTGATACTTAAGTCTTTCTCTTTTACCAGTTCCCCCATGACTTTAGAAAGGAGTGCTCTGGGAATGCCCATATTCCGGTAGAGGGGATGGCAGCCCATAAAATCAATACTTCCGTTTTCATGAGAAAACAGCAGAATGCCGGCTGCCGCAGCGCCGTCCTTAAGAATCAGTGCTTCCCCGGAGCAGATGCGGGATTGTAATACATCCAGATATTCCTCTTCGTGTAGATGAGGAAAACCGTCGATCACAAGACGGACCAGATCCATCCAGCACGGAATGTCTTCTTCTGAGGCAAAAGAAATATCCCAGTGGGGCTTATTTTCATGTTTCGGCATGGACAGACTCCCTTCAAATTCAAATCGCAGTGACAGAGGATAAAATCTCTCATTTTCTCTGAATCTCCGGGGCGACATTTTGTACATGGCGACAAAAGCGTCGGTGAATGCCTGCTGGCTTTCATATCCTGCAAGCAGTGCGATGTCAAGGATAGGCTGATCAGAAAAGACCAACAGTTTTGCGGCCTCCGTAAGCCTTCGTCTCTGAAGATAATCATGGATGGTAAGCCCAACCGTGTTTGTAAACATACGGTGAAGATGGTATTTTGAATAATGAACCGCCTTTGCCACCGTGTCCAGATCCAATTTTTCAGTCAAATGATCTTCTATGTAATCAATGACTGATTTGATATTTTCAAGTTTATTGTTTGACATATTGAATCCTCCTTTCAAAACACGATTATATCTATACCAGGCAGATATTTTTTCATATATCTTGCTCTTTTATGTTTCTCTCCACTCTGTGATCTCATCCATAGGGTTTCTGGACCGGGCATCTGGGGCCTCATCTGCATATCCGAGGGCCAATGCGGCGTACAGCTGGCCGTTTTTATCTGTACAAAGCCAATTGGACAGCTCTTCATAGGCAAAGAAAATATCACAGATCCACAGGCTTCCAAGTCCCAGTCCGGTGGCAGCCAGGGTCATATTCTGGATTGCCGCGCCGATGGACTGTGCATTGCATATTTCATAGATCCGGTCCTCCGCGGATAGCGGCTTTGACAGATCAAGACCGAGGCTGTTTGTGATAAAGATGATCACAGGTGCCTGTTCCATAATGTGCAGCGTGTGTATGGCTCCGTCCAGATGCTTCCTGCTGTTGGGGAGCATCGGGTCGGCAGCTTCCCTGGAAAGTCCCAGGCTCATTTGCGCCAGCATATCCGTTTTTGCAGCCCCATAGACTACGGTAAACTTCCATGGCTGTCTGTTTTTTGACGACGGGGCAAGGATTCCGGCCTGTATCACTTGTTGAATCATATGTTTTGGCACGGTGGCAGGCCGATATTTCCGGATGCTCCGCCTTTTTTCTATCATATCTGACATATTGGTTCCTCCTTTTTTATTCCATTATGATTATACGTCAATAATGATCACTTGATAAGTTTTGATTTTTATAAGCACGATCGAGTTGTAAGGAACAGGGAAACTGGATATGATGGACCTGGGAGGTAGAATGATGCAGATAAAAAAAGAAGAAATCAGAGAAACAATCTTAGAGGCGGCACAGGAAGAATTTCTGATCCATGGCTACGAAGGGGCCTCCATGAGAGTGATCGCAAAGAAAGCAAATACAACCATCGGCAATATTTATCATTATTATGACAGCAAGGAGGCCATCCTGGAAGAAATGCTGAAGGAGCCTATAAAAGGGCTGCATAAGCTTGTGAAGCAGCATTTTGAAAGAGAACAGCGGGTTTACACCTTGGAGGAGATCGAAGAGGCATTTTCGCAGATGGAGGACGTCGTTAAAGTAATGGAAGAGACGGAGCTTCAGTATATAATGGACAAACGGCTTCTCATCTTGTTTGACCTGAAAACAACACGTTTTTCAAAAGTCAAAGAACACTTTATCGGGCAGTTTAAGGAACATATGGCATGGCATCTGGGACTTGATGACAGCGATTCCCCGTATGTGGATATTATCACGGAAATGTTTATTGCCTGCATCCGGCATGTACTTTTGCAGCACCAGGATTCCATAGAGGCCCAGAAAGAATTCATCAAAGTTTTCCGTATGCTCTGCGCGGGATTAGTCGTTAATCAGGAGGATAAGCCATGAAACAATTGGAATTTGGCCATGTGAATAAGATCTATCATACAGGAACCAGGGAGACTTATGCATTAAAAGATGTCTCTTTTTCCGTCCGTCAGGGAGAGTTCACAGTGATTCTGGGGCCCAGCGGAGCGGGAAAGTCAACCATCTTAAACATTCTTGGTGGGATTGACACGGCAGACGGAGGGACTGTCATAGTTTCAGGGCAGGATATCACCGGTCTGGGAGAGAGGGAGCTGTCCCGGTACCGGGCAGAAAAGGTCGGGTTTGTTTTTCAGTTCTATAATCTGATCCCCACTCTGACGGTCAGCGAAAATGTAGCTTTAATGGGAGAACTGAAAAAGGGCTCTATCCCTGCAAAAGAAGCATTAGATCGAGTGGGACTTCGGGGCCATGAACATAAATTTCCTGACCAGCTGTCAGGGGGAGAGCAGCAGAGGGTTTCCATCGCCAGGGCGATTGCCAAGAATCCGGAGATTCTTCTGTGTGATGAACCCACCGGGGCTCTGGACAGTGAGACAGGCTGCCTGGTGCTGGAGCAGCTGTGGAGGCTCTGCAGGGAAGATAAGAAAACAACACTGATCGTCACTCATAATGCCGGCATAGCACAGGCGGCAGATAAAGTCATATACGTTAAAAACGGAGAAATCACAGACATAAGGATAAATCCGTCTCCTCTTAAGATAAGTGAGGTGGAGTGGTAATGCTTTTGATCAAAAAGACATTTCGTGATATCAGAAAGAATAGAGTGCAGTTTCTGGCTATTTTTCTCATGATGTTTTTTGGCTGTTTTCTATTTTCCGGCATCACAGGAGAGTGGAACGGCCTTAAGACCAGCTGGAAGTCTTACATAGACCGGCAGGAGCTGGCGGACCAGTGGGCTTACAAAAAAGCCTTCTCCAAAGCAGAGTTAGAGAAGCTCAAAAGCGATAAGCGGGTGGAAAAAGCAGAAGGCCGTCTGTTTCTCCCGATGAATCTTGAAGGAAAGGATAAAACATCCATAGACTGCTATTTTGCGCAGACAAATATGGTATCCAGGCTTTATATAAAATCTGGGGAAGCGTTTAACAGCTCGAAAAAGGGAATCTGGCTGGATGAATTGTTTGCCAGAGAAAACGGCTATAAAACAGGTGATATGATGACCGTGGTCCAGGGAAATCGAAAGGTGTCCGGAAGGATTCTTGGACTGGTTTTAAGCCCGGAATATATCTACAGCGCAGGAAAGGGCACCATGGCACCCGACCACAAAAACAGCGGATTTGCATGGATCAGCCCAAAGCTGTTTCCTGTGTCCGGACAGCTTCCTTATAATCAGGTCGCACTGAAAGCAAACAAACCTTATAAAGGGCAGAAGCTGGCCGGAAAGATCCTTGGAGCTGATGGAATGACGGAAGTGCTGGAAAAAGATCATCCAGCGGTGTCCATGATCACTGATGAGATCAGACAGCACCAGTCCATCGGAGATATTTTTTCCGGAGCCTTTCTTTTCATGGCCTTTATGATCACGGTGACTACCATGCACAGAATGCTGAAAAATCAGAGAACACAGATTGGGATTTTGAAAGCGCTTGGATTTTCAAAGAAAAAGCTTACACTCCATTATCTGACCCACAGCCTGCTGATCTGTGCTGCCGGTGTTGGACTGGGCTATATTTTAGGATACAGGATACTTCCAGAGCTAATCTACCGGTTTTTAAAAGAGATGTATGTACTGCCCCGCTGGGAGGGAAGTCTTCCGGCATCATTTGCGGTGCTGCCTGTGGGATGTATTTTTCTCTGTCTGGGCATCAGCTTGTTTGTCTGCCAGAATTATTTAAGGGGAACAGCGGCGGAAAGTCTTGGAGGGGAGGTACCGTCTAAGAGCAGGAAGAATTCCATGAGGCTTCCCCAAAAGCTGTCTTTCTCCAGCCGGTGGAATTTGAGGGATATCAGCAGGAACCGTCTCAGGGGTTTTATGACTTTATGCGGCATCCTTGGATGTACGGCTCTGTTGTTCTGTGCCTTTTCTCTGTATGATACCTTTACAAATCTTTCAGACTGGACCTTTCACAGACAGCAGTCCTACCAGTGTAAGATCACAGATCTGCCGGACAAAAAGGGGAAGAAGGATCTGTTGCAAAAGACGGACGGAGAATATCTAATGGAGGGGACTGCCTCTATTAAAAAAAATGGAAAACAGGAGGAGGTGAGTTTAACCGTCCAGGAGTCAGCCAAGTATCTCCGACTGGCAGTGAAGCTTGACCAGTTTACAGAGATCAGGGATGGGATCGCTGTGTCAAAAAAGACCGCAGATCAATTGAAAATCAAAAAAGGGGATACCGTTGTGTGGAAGGTATCCGGAGAGAAAAAAGAGATCCGCTCCAAAGTACGGGCAGTTATACGGACACCATCCACCCAGGGGATCACGGTGATGAGATCTGATTTCCAGAAAAGCGGTATGGCTTTTAGACCCACGGCAGTCATTGGGAAAATATCGGAGAACGGATTCGGAAAATATAAAAAGCAATGTACAGTTTCCCAGCAGAAGGATCTGACAAAAAGTATGGATGACCTGATGGCGGGTATGGTGATGATGATCGGCATCCTGGTGTTTGGCGCCGTGCTTCTCGGCAGTGTCATGCTGTACAATCTGGGTGTTCTCTCTTATCTGGAAAGATACCGTGAGTTTGCCACTCTAAAGGTCCTTGGATTTCAGGACAGCCAGATCCGGACCATCATGGTTCAGCAAAATGTATGGATTTGTGCGGCCGGGATTCTTCTGGGGCTGCCGGCGGGATATGGACTGCTCTGTTATATGCTCTCCACAGTCCAGGAATCCATGGATATCCCGGTTTATATCCGGTGGAGTTCCTGGCTGCTTAGTGCTGTCGGAACCCTAGTTTTATCTTGGCTCATAAGCCGTGTGGTATCGAGAAAAATACCTGGCATTTCTATGGCAGAGGCGTTGAAGTTAAAAGAATGACGGATCCGTATAGATCAGAAAGTGCTGTCGCACTAAGTACTATCAAATCAAACTTCCGCTGGATGTAGAAATTTTGATCCCGGCAGATGATCCGGTCCGGATACGTTGGTGCTAAAGAACCGCTTCCTCTGCGTGGGTTACAAACAGTTCTCTGACGCCGGGATATTCCCCGAGGCCTTTCATGACGCACTCTGTCTTTAGGCCCTCGGACAGAAACTGGCTATACCAGGAATCCGGGTCATCTCCGGCCATATCGTGTCTGGCATGGTCACCGGCCACAATCATAAAAGGTGCAAGGATCACTCTTTCCGGCTGGAATTCTTTTACCATCCGCATAAGGGACTGCATGCTGGGGAAGGCTTCCACGGTGCCCAGGAAAATGTTTTTATATCCCATATCTTTGAATCGGTAATCTAAAGCTGCATAGACCGTGTTGGCATAGTGGGTGGTCCCGTGCCCCATGAGCACCAGAGCATCCCGGTCAGACATCCAGGAAAACTCAGATGCCACAGCCTTCACCATGGTCTCATTGTCTGACTCAGATGTAAGAAGAGGTGCTCCAAATGAGATGGAATGGAAAGAATCTCTATGGGATTCGGCATCCTCTTTCATCTGGTCGTTCTCCACTCCGTTTATTACATGGGTGGGCTGGATGACCACGTCGGTGATGCCATCTGCTTTCATCCGCTCCATAGCTTCGGAAACGGTATCAATATGCAGGCCGTCCCTCTTTCTGATCTTTTCGATGATCATGCGGCTGGTCCACGCCCGGTAAATCTTATGTTCCGGAAAGTGTGTTTCCAGTGTCTGTTCAATCGCCTCAATAGTCTTTTTTCTTGTATCTTCATAGCTCGTACCGAAACTGACAGCTAAGATCGCTTTCTTTTTGATATGATGCATTGTTTTTCCTCCGTAGACGGGAACTCTCTGAATTCCTTCGATGATATGTTCCAGTTCTGAAAGATTTCTGGGAACCGGAGTTTTGGCGCTTATGATTTCCTTCCGGCACAGGCTTTCGAACATGGCAAGTACAGCCGGCTGGAAGAGATTTGCAGCCTTAAGGGCTGTGTGGTCAGCGAACACTTCCTCAGGGGCTCCGGATATGAGAACCCGGCCCTGGTGAAACAGAATCACTTCATCGGCCCATGAGAAGGCATAGTCGGAGTCATGGGTTGACAAAAGGACAGTGATTCCAGCGTCTGTCATCCGGTCGATGATCTTGTTCACAAGGGAAGTATGTTTGGGATCCAGGGCCGCTGCAGGTTCATCCAGGATCACGATGTCAGGATGCATCACAAGGATATCAGCGATGGCAACCTGTTTTTTCTGTCCCCCGCTCAAGGCGTGGGTGGGCCGGTCTTGAAACTCTGTAATATCCAGCTCCTCCATGATCGTTTCTGTTTCTCTTAAAGCCGTCTCATTGTCAGCCCCGAGATTTAAGATGCCAAAGGAGATTTCCTGGCGGACACTGGCTGAAAACAGCTGGTTATCGGGATCCTGAAATACGATGCCGACCCGGCTTCTCAGAGCCAGCAGGCTCTTTTTGTCATAGGAATATGGGGTGCCGCAAAAAGACAGCGTACCTTTCTGTGGCCTTAAGATTCCGTTGAGGCAGAGAAAAAAAGTTGATTTGCCGGATCCGTTGGCGCCCATGACCGCAATCTTTTTCCCCTGCTTTATTTCCAGAGAAAGTCCGTTTAGAGCCGGCTGCTCCTCTCCTTCATAGGTGTAACACAGATTTTGTGCTTTTATGATAGATTCTTTTTTCATCCGTATATTTTCCTTCCTATTATGAGAAACAGTAGAACAAGTTCAAATATGACAATATAAATGATCTCTTTCTTTTTCGGCGGGTATTCCTCCAGAAGAACCCGTATGGTCCCATCATAGCATCTGGATTCCATGGCATCGTATAATCTGGCTGAACGCTTCATAGCCCGGATCAACAGGGCCGAGGCCATGCCCCCGAAGGAATGGAGGGCTGTCTTAAAGTTCCGGTTGGAAAGCCTTGCTTCCTGGGAGGTTCTGATGGCAGAAGCCTCCGACATCAGGATAAAGATAAACCGGTAAATGAGCAGAAACAGTTCTATGAACAGGGACGGACAGTGAAGTTTTTTAAGAATGTTTACCAGGTCAGTGACCGGAGTGCTGAGGGATAAAAAATACAGGCAGGATACTGCGGAAAGGGCAGAGAGAATCAGCCTGAAACCAAAGATCAGAGAACTGGTGCTCCCAGTTATATAGTAGGAACCTGCCGGAACTGCATAAGCATCCAAAGGGGTTTTAGAGATATTGACGAGGATTGCCAGTGTGCTCAGGAGTAGGAAAGCCGCAGGGACCCGCAAAAGCTTTCCATACTGGCGCAGCGGGATACCGCCCTTTTTTACGGTCAGCCATCCGCAGCTAAAAAGGACCAGGACAGAGGCTGCCAGGGACCTGCTGAGGATACAGAGTAGAAGTGTTGTCATGGAAAAACAGAATTTTTCCATGACATTTACTTTTCTCAACCTGGACCGGTAGCAGTACTTGTCAATCAGCATTTTCTGCTGCCCCAGTTCCGGAGAGAAGGCGTTTGCGTTCCCTTAAACGTCCCAAGTTATAGGCGATGATCCCAACCCCGATCCCAGTCTGTACACAGAACAGGAGGCTTTCCACTTCGCCTGGAAGTTCACCGTCGATAAAGGTTTCCAGTACAGGAGTGAACCAAGGCTGATATTCTTTCCCTTCGATCTTTGATATCATGACACTTCCGGCATCGTCAGAGCCGCCGAATTCAGCTCCCTTTAAGGCAAACAGAGGGACCACGGCGATGAACGCAGCCAGCGCAAGCAGGAGGATGACTTTTTTCTTATCACTTTTCATATGCTTGTCCCTCCTTGATGAAGTTGAGGAGTTTAAGCTCGGGGCGTGCGTAGGATTCCAGCGCAATGATGATCACGACAGTCAGAATCCCTTCCACAATGGCAAGGGGGAGCTGAGTCGGAGCAAATACCCCGAGAAATTTCAGCGCAGAAGCCATAAATCCGCCCTGTTCTGACGGATATGCCAAAGCCAGCTGAATACTCGTTATGCAGTATGTAAAAATATCTCCCAGCATAGCGGCGAAAAAGACACTGACCCGTCGGTTCAGTCCGAATTTTTTACAGAGCTTATAGATGCCGAAGGATAAGAACGGGCCTGCGATGGCCATGGAAAAGGTATTGGCGCCAAGGGTCGTCAATCCGCCGTGGGCCAGAAGAACTGCCTGGAAGATCAGTACGATGATACCCAAGATGCTGACAGCGGCAGGCCCGAATAAAATGGCTCCAAGACCGGTACCGGTCATATGGGAACAACTGCCTGTGACGGAAGGAATCTTTAACGAAGAAATGACGAAGATGAATGCCCCTGACATAGCCAATATGGTCATCAGCCGCCGGTCTTTACGGACCGTTTTCTTGATGGAGAGAAATCCTGCGGCTAAAAACGGCAGGCTTAATGCTCCCCAGGCAATACAGAATTTGGGAGGAAGGTATCCCTCCATGATGTGCATGGCGTTTGCTGTGGGGCCGAAGCCGAAGATAACAGCTGCCGCCAATGCAGCGGTTACAAGGATCTTTTGTGAGTTTTTCATGTTTGCTCCTTTCGATTCACAAATGTGTTTCAGCGGAAACATACACCGCTAAAAACGCCAGTAAAAACTGACGCACCGAATATAAGCGCAGGAGGGTGCGAATCCTCCGACGGTAATATTCTACACTGGCTGTCTTTCGCAGCTTCAGTGTAAATCGCATGCTTACGGCAGGTCTTCTGACTCAGGCCTCACTGCGGCATTTCGCCTTCCCGGTTTCCCAGTGACATGATTGAAATGCAGCTCTTCCTATACAGCGGCGGGACCGTGCGGGATTCTCACCCGCTTTCCTATTCTCCTTCCAAAAGAAAGGCACCTGTAAACATTCAATTTCTCCCATTTTATCGAGTTGTTAGAACCTTGTCAATATGCTATGATGGAAAATAAAAGGAGGGTAATGATGAAGACAGGAAAAGTATGGCTTGCCGGTGCAGGACCGGGAGCAGTTGGTTTGTTGACTATAAAGGCAGCGGAAGTATTAAAAACAGCGGACGTGATCGTCTATGACAGCCTGGTGGGCCCCGAAGTATTGTCATCGCTTCCCAGACAGGCAAAATATATTTATGTAGGGAAACGTGCTGGATGCCATACAATGACACAGGAAGAAATCAATCAGATACTGCTTTCTGAGGCGAAAAAAGGAAATTATGTGGTTCGGTTGAAAGGGGGAGATCCCTTTATGTTTGGCAGGGGAGGAGAGGAATTGGAACTGCTGAGACAGCATAACATTCCGTTTGAGGTCATTCCAGGGATCACATCTCCCGTTGCGGTGCCGGAATACAATGGAATCCCGGTAACCCACCGGGACATAAGCTCTTCCTTACATATCATTACGGGGCATAAAAAGGCCGGCGCCGAATATGATATTGATTTTGAAGCGCTCGTGAGGACAAAAGGAACCCTGGTATTTCTAATGGGAATCTCATCCCTTCCGGATATTATAAAGTCCCTCACAAAAGCTGGGATGAATTCTGAGATGCCGGCAGCAGTGCTCTCAAAGGGAACGACAGCAGGGCAGAAAAGAGTTTTGTCAACTCTTTCTGGATTGGAGGATGCCGTGCGCCGAAGCAGGATCGAAACCCCTGCGGTCATTGTAGTGGGAGAGGTCTGTAAGCTTTCAGAAGAGTTTGCCTGGTATGAGGACCTTCCCCTGGCAGGGTGCCGTATTCTTTTGACCCGTCCAAGGGATCTCATTTCAAGGACTGCGGCCATGTTTCGGGAAAAGGGGGCGGAAGTACTTGAAATGCCCTCAATATTGATTAAGCCAAAAGAAGATCAAAGCATGCTCTCTTCAGCACTGGACAAAATAAGCTCTTATGATTGGATCGTTTTTACAAGCCCAGGTGGAGTCAGGATTTTCTTTGAAGAATTGAGAAAACAAAAGAGAGATATCCGTATTCTTGGCGGCTGTAAGATTGCTGCCATCGGAGCGGGGACAAATCGTGCGTTAGAAGAAAGAGGACTATTTTGTGACTTGATGCCGGAGATCTACGACGGAGTTTCCCTAGGCAGGGCGCTTTTTGACGTTCTGTCCGGAGGGGAACATATCCTGATCCCGCGCGCGGCTTTAGGAAACCAGGAACTGATCCGGATTCTTGAGGGCAAACCGGATATCAGAGTGGATGATGTGGCGGTTTATGAGACCTGCCATGAAAGATGGCAGTTGGTTCCTGTAAAAGAAATGATCGAGAACGGAGAGATCAGCTGGGCTGTCTTTACCAGTGCCTCTACTGTGCGCGGCTTTGCCAAAGCTCTGCCGGACACCGGTATCAAAGGCTTGAAAGCGGCCTGTATCGGGGAGCAGACAGCCAAAGCGGCAAGATCTCTTGGTATGGATGTGTATGTAGCTGACAAGGCAGACATCGAAAGTCTGGTCCGCCTTGTGATCAAGCAGCAGAAGGGAGGGAGACATGGCTAAAAAATCAAAGAACTATCAGTTTTTTAGCCATAGGGATTGTGAGTTTTTCCCTTGTCACGAAACGGACGACCCTGACAATTTTAACTGTCTGTTTTGTTATTGCCCGCTTTATATGCTTGGAAAAGACTGTGGCGGCAATTTTAGATATCAAAACGGTATAAAAGACTGCAGCCATTGCATGGTGCCTCACAAAAGAGACAATTATGACGATATCATCGGAAAGTTTTCCGAAATAACTGCCGCCATGAAGAAAGGCGGATCTCAGTGATGAGAATGGTTCCTTTCTTTTAAAACCACGTTCATCTTACGAATCTCTGCCTGTTGTGTTTTTATGATATTCTTGGCCAGTTTGGTGACATCCTTTTGTTTTGTATATTTAAGGATCAGTTCTGACATATCTACCGCCATCTGATGGTGTTCGATCATACCTTCTGCAAAGGCTTCATCAATGGATGAGGCGTCTGCGGATGAGGTATGACCGGAATGGGATTGGTGAAACATCTGCCGGTACTCCTTCATATAAGAGGATGACCTGCTTCTTGAGTGGTTCTTGCTGCTGTCCAGTTTTTGGATCAGAGTCTGCATCTGTTTGATCTCATCCTTCTGTACTGTGATGATATCCTCCGCAAGCGGCTTTAATGTTTTTTGGTCCCCGCCATGTTTGAGATAGCTTTCAGCCATGGCGACTGCAGATTCGTGGTGGGGGATCATTCCTTCTAGAAAATCAACAGCCTCATTTTCTGATACAGGTATATCTAACATATCCTTCATCATTTTTTCCATAATAGTATCCTGGTCTTTCCTATATAACGAGAGACTCTCAACGGAAGCATTCTTCGAGTTTTTAAAATTGAAGGCTATGGCCCATGCTGCAATGATAACAGCAAAGACTGCTATTCCAATAACCCAAAAATTAATTCTCTTTTTCATATTCTGCTCCTTTCTTCCATAATTATGTTTAGTATGGTTGATTGGAGGCAGAATTATGCGCGACAAAATTCGACATAATGAGAGGAAGTATGAACCTCTCCGCCTGCTGTGTATGCTAAAAGGTACATGAACATACATTTCGGCATCTAGTGGAACAGGAACCCTTTTGTATATAATGAAATGCATGTATTAAAAACTAGTGTGATCAGGCTGTGAAAGGATATGAGAGAGAGAAAATAAGACCGATTGGAACCATACATATGGAACGCAGATTGTTGGGTAAGAGGATCAACCAGATTCGGAAGGAGAGAGGGCTGACTTCCGAAGCTCTTTCAGAAATTTGTGATGTCAATGCAGGGCACATCAGGCAGATAGAATCAGGGATCAGGCTGCCAAGTCTGCCTTTGTTCGTCAAAATATGCCGGGCGTTGAAAACGGCACCAAACGAAATTTTGAAAGATCAGTTTGATCCGGAAATTATTGAAAGCGAAAGCAAACTTCTCCTGAAGGTGGAGAATCTGACACCGAAACAAAAACGGATTTTATCAGATTTGTTGGACACTTTCAATAAAAGCATGAAGGGAGAATCTGTCGAATAGAGACGGATTCCTTCCTTTTATGTCTGTCGAAAAGAATAGACTTTTTCAGTATTTTGCTATAATCTAAGAGTATGAGCTGTGTTACTTTTTAGATGATAAAAGGAGCAAATATGAAATATATGTCTGAAGTTTTTTTAGAGTTGCTTGGAAATGATTTTAGCACAGAAAACGTAAAAAAGACAGCGGCAGCCGTTGGGAAGTTACTAAACGATCGGACAACGGAGCTGAGCGGGCAGGAAGCCAGAGATCTATGGGATGTGATGAAAGAGTTCTCCTATCTGATCGATGACTGC
The DNA here is from genome assembly GCF_005280655.1 of Anaerostipes rhamnosivorans. Taxonomy (NCBI): domain Bacteria; kingdom Bacillati; phylum Bacillota; class Clostridia; order Lachnospirales; family Lachnospiraceae; genus Anaerostipes; species Anaerostipes rhamnosivorans. Next base: position 1,866,106 of record NZ_CP040058.1, on the reverse strand, counting down.
TCTGTAAAGCAGAAGGTCTTGTCCAAGGCAAACGCTACATACAGTTTTTCTGTAAATTTGTCGAATAACTAAAACTTCATCTCTTATTATCAAATATCGACAATCAGACAGGGGGCATCTGTACTTTCAGATGTCTCCTGTTTCTGTTATAATGAAAGTGATAGAAAAAATGGAGGACTAGAACGTGGCAAATAAATATTATGCAGTAAAACAAGGACGGACCCCTGGGATTTACCGTACATGGAAGGAGTGCCAGGCACAGACTTCCGGGTTTGCATGTGCCCAGTTTAAGAGTTTCCCGACGATGGAGGAGGCGCAGGCCTTTCTTGACTCTTCGTTAGGACAGGCCATGGAGATCGATGAGCATACTCTGACCGCTTATGTAGATGGAAGTTATGACCATAGCAGGAAAGAATACTCATACGGTATGGTGCTGAAGGAGAAGGATGGGGAGCTGTATTTTGCGGAGAAGTATGCGGATCCGGCGCTGGCCTCAATGAGGAACGTGGCCGGGGAGATCAAGGGAGCTGAAAAGGCTATGAGATATGCCGCTGACAGCGGTTATGAGAAGCTGGCGGTCTATTACGACTATGAAGGCATTGCAAAGTGGTGCACCGGTGAGTGGAAGACCAAAAAAGAAGGAACAGCCGCCTACAAAAGATTCTATGACGGGATCAAAGACCGGCTTCAAGTGAGGTTCGTCAAGGTCAAAGGACATTCCAATGACGAATACAACGATATGGCAGATATGCTGGCAAAGTCCGCCCTTGGGATCGGCGACGGAAGTTTTGTTCCAAAAGGGGACGGCCAGTGGGTTAAGCAAACATAGACCAGATAAAAAGAGAGGTAGAAGATGTTGGCAATCTTGTTCGATGTGGATGACACTCTTTATGATGTGTCAATCCCGTTTTGTGCTGCCTGTGACCAAGTTTTTAGAGAGAAGTATCCCGTATCTTCCATGGAGTTATTCCTGGCCGGAAGAAAGCATGATATCCCGGTGGTGGACCGAATCCGGAAGGCATTCCTGTCTTATGGCCTCCAGCTTACACAGGCAGAAGTGATGCAGTTTCATGATGTCTACCGTATTGAGCAGACAAAGATCAGGCTTACGGAGGAAAGCAGGGAAATACTGGACTTCTGCCGTGAGAGAGACATATTTATAGGAGTGATCACAAACGGATTTTCACGGCCTCAGTGGAACAAAGTGAAACAGCTTGGGCTGGAAAAGTGGATTCCCAAAGATCGGATCATTGTCTCAGGAGACGAGGGGGTACGTAAGCCGGATCCAGAGATTTTTGAACTTGCCCAAAAACGGTTCGGGCTGGACCGGAAAGAGACGTGGTTTATCGGGGATACTTACGCCACAGATATTTCCGGGGCCATAAAAGCCGGATGGAACAATATCTGGTTCAACCGGAGACGAGATGAGCTTCCGGAAAAGGGAAAGCAGCCGGACTTTATGGTTTCGGACGAACGGCAGTTATTGCACATATTAAAAACAGAGTGTGCCAGTTAAAACTAAGTTTCGCATCTGAAAAGCAGGAAAAATATCCTTAGCTTTTCAGATGTTTTTTTTATATAGAAGGTGTATAATGGAGAGAAATAAAAGGACTGCAAAAAGGGGGCGTAAAGATGGATTCCATTGTAAAAAAACTGACGGAGATTGAGAATGCCGCTGCCGCCATCATAAGACATGCAGACGAGCAGAAAAAAGAGCTGGAACAGGAGATGTGGCAGAAACAAAAACAGTTTGATGAAGCATTAAAGGCGGAGACAAAACAGCGGCTTTCGGGTACCTCTGATGAGGTGGAGAGACAGCTGTCAGAAGAAAAAGCCCGCTTAAGAAAGGAACAGGAGGCAAAGATCCAGGGGCTTATGGCGGAGTATGAACGAAGAGGGGACCAGTATGCCAGGGAGATCGTAAAAAGGATCAGCGAGGTATAGCCTATGGGAAGCATGATAAAATACAGTGCCATGGTCACGAAGATAAGGGCTATGAGCGCAAAACTGCTGAAGGAAGAAGATTTTAAAATGCTGTCAGAGCTTGGAAGTGTCCCAGAGGTAGTCAGCCGTCTGAAAGGATTTCCTGCCTACCGGGATATCTTGTCAGTTCTGGATGATACGGATCTTCATCGGGGGAAGATTGAAAAGGTGCTGATACAGCCCTTGTATGAGGATTATACCAAGCTTTATAGGTTTTCGGGGCTGGAGCAGAGGAGATTTTTGAAGTTGTATCTGAAACGGTACGAGGTGGAGTTGATCAATTACTGTTTCCGCATTATTTTTAATCATTATCAGAAACCCTTTGACCTGGATTATAAAAAGCAGTTTTTTGACCAATATTCCCAGATTTCCATTGACCGCCTGATCAGGGCAGAGAATATCAGAGAGCTGGTGGAAGCCCTCAGGGATACAGAGTATGGTACGCCTCTGTCAAAACTTGTAGAGGCAGGGGCCTCGGAGTTGTTTGATTATGATCTGGCCCTAAACCTATATTATTTTTCATCAGTATGGAAAGAAAAGAAAAAGATCCTTAAAAAGAAAGAACTTGAGATCTTTACAAAAGAAGCGGGCACACAGATCGATCTGTTAAATCTGCAGTGGATCTACCGCTCCAAAAAATATTACGATATGCAGCCTGCGGATATTTATGCGCTGCTGATTCCGATCCATTTTCATATTCCCACAGAAGATTTAAAGAAACTGACCGAAGTTTCGGGGATCAAGGAGTTCAGCGCAGTGGTGTTTGGCGGGTACTATGGAAAACGGTACCGCATGGAGGAAGTAGACTCCATCGAATACATGTATAGAGAATGCCTTCACCGTCTTTATTTGACAGAGAGAAGGAGGGATCCCTATTCCATCGCAAGCCTCACGGCGTATCTTTTCTATAAAGAGGAAGAGATACAGAGGCTGATCACCATTATGGAACGTGTCCGGTACGGCCTGCCCCCTGAACCTGCGGCGGGTTATGTGAAAGGAGTGATCGGCATATGATTGTGAAAATGAAATTTATAACGATTACGGGTCCAAAACACGATATCGACCGGGTCACCAACGACTATCTGTCAAAGTATGAGATCCAGCTGGAGAATGCATTGTCAGAATTAAAAACGGTTGACAACCTGCAGCCATTTACGGAGTCCAATCCTTATAAAAAGGCACTGGAGGAGGCGGACAGGTTTGCCGGGCTTCTGACCCAAAAAAAAGAGGACTATCTTCCGGAGCTGACTTCTGACCAGGCCCTGAGGACCATAAGCCAGGCAGGAAAGATTTTTAATGATTTTAAGGCAAAAAAGGAAGCTCTGGAACTGGAGGAGAAGAACCTGACGGAACGGATGAAGATGATCGAGCCGTTCAGACCCATGCAGTTTGTCCTGCGGGAAGTCTTTCATTACAAGTTTGTTAAGTTCCGGTTTGGACGGGTGCCCTTAGAGTATTTTGAAAAGATGCTGGAATTCATCAGACAGAATCCAGACGTAATTTTTGTTGAGGGAGTACAGAACAACAGCTATGGATATGGGGTGTATTTTACTTCCCGGTCCAAGTCTGAGCAAATTGACGCCATTTTTAAGTCTCTTCACTTTGAACGGATTTTTATTCCAGATGAATTTGTTGGAACCCCGGAGGAAGCCTTCGTCGATCTGGACAAGAAGCTCAAGATTCTCACCGCAGAAAAGGAGAAGCTTAATGGAAAGATGGCTGCGGCTCTAAACGAAAGTGCCGGTAAGATCTATGCCGCCAGAGAGTTGATCGCCACATTGTCTGCTAATTTTGATGTGAGAAAGATGGCGGCCTGTGTGGAGGATAAGCACGAGAACTTCTATATTATATGCGGGTGGATGTCTGAGGAAGATGTAAAAAACTTTTCAGAAGATATCAAAAATGACCGCAGGCTGTTTTTGATGGTGGAGGATGAGCACGAGGACTACTTTGGAGAGCCACCCACAAAGCTTGACAACCCCAAGGTTTTAAAACCCTTTGAGATGTTTGTGAAAATGTACGGTCTGCCGTCCCACAATGAGATTGATCCGACCATCTTTATTGCAATGACATATCCACTGATCTTTGGTATCATGTTCGGTGACCTGGGGCAGGGATTATGCCTATTTGCTGGCGGTCTGCTGCTCTACCTTATGAAAAAGATAGATCTGGCGGGGATCATTGCCGCGGCCGGCGCCTGTTCTGCCTTTTTTGGCTGGATGTACGGCAGTTTCTTTGGATTTGAAAACGTCATACAGGCCAGATGGCTGAAACCTCAGGAAGCCATGATGAATGTTCCCGGCATCGGGAAAATGAATACTGTGTTTGTGGCAGCCATTGTGTTTGGAATGTTTTTGATTCTTCTGACCATGATCCTCCACATCGTGTTTTCAGCACGTTCCGGAAATCTGGGAGAATCTTTGTTCGGGGCCAGCGGAGCTGCAGGGCTGGTATTTTATGGGTCTGCCGTTCTGGCGATCTTTTTGTTTGCCACAGGGCGCAGGCTGCCCGGTGCCGTCATACTGACTGTCATGTTCGGCATCCCGCTGCTGCTCATTGCGTTAAAAGAACCGCTTTCTGCCCTGGCGAAAAAGCACAAGCCGGAGATGCAGGAAGGGCGTCTTATGTTTTTAGTACAGGCATTTTTTGAATTATTCGAGACTCTGCTCAGCTATTTTTCCAACACACTGTCTTTCGTACGGATCGGCGCGTTTGCTGTCAGCCACGGGGCAATGATGGGCGTGGTCATGATGCTCTCAGGAGCCGAGGCAGGACATATCAACTGGGCCGTGATCGTATTCGGCAATCTGTTTGTCTGCCTTATGGAGGGGCTGATCGTAGGCATTCAGGTACTGAGGCTTGAGTATTATGAAATATTCAGCCGTTTTTATCAGGGGGGCGGAAAGGAGTTCAAGCCGTACAGGCATAGAAAAAAACAGGATATCACAGATCAAAGGAGGTCATCATTATGAATACATTGACAAAATTAGTACTGGTTGCGGCTTTACTCTTAAGTGTCATCATACCGTTTGGCTATTTTTTGCTGGGGAAGAGAAAGAAGTCCAGATATAAAAAAGCTCTCGGCATCAATGTTTTCGCTTTTTTCGGCACGCTGCTCATCGCCGCGGTCATCATGCTGTATCCCGACAGGGTTCAGGCAGCACAGGCTGCCCAGAATTCTTCCGCGGGCATCGGCTATCTGGCGGCAGCGCTTTCCACGGGACTTTCCGGTATCGGCGGAGGGATCGCTGTTGCCAGCGCAGCCAGTGCGGCATTGGGCGCTATAAGTGAGGACAGCAGCATATTCGGTAAATCTTTGATCTTTGCAGGGCTGGCTGAAGGCATCTGCCTATATGGGCTGGTCATCGCCTTTATGATCCTGGGAAAGCTGTGAGCTATGAAGATGTTTTTAATCAGTGATAATGTAGACACTTGTACAGGAATGCGTCTGGCCGGCGTGGACGGGATCGTGGTCCACGAAAAAGAAGAACTTTACCAAGCATTAAAAAGGGTCATGACAGATGAGACCATCGGCATTGTTCTGCTTACAGAAAAGTTTGGCAGGGAATTCCCCGATATGATCGATGAGATCAAGCTAAACCGAAAGATGCCCCTGATCGTGGAAATCCCGGACCGCCACGGCACGGGACGCAAGAAAAACTTTATCACATCCTATGTAAATGAAGCCATTGGACTGAAACTCTGATGATATAAAGAAGGTGACCTGAAATGACATTGGAAGAAAAGATTCAAAATCTGCAGAGGGTTTCCATGAAGGAGGCGAGGGCAGAGGGAAATGCCCTGATCCAGGGACATTCTGACCTGCTCTCCCGCAGATTTGAAGAACACAAAGAAAAAGCCAGGATGCAGGCGGAAATCAAAGTAGAGATTGAGAAAAGCCGTACAAAGCTTAAGCTGAACAAGGAACTGTCTGAGTTTCAGCTTAAGCTTCGGAGGCAATTAAATGAACGCCAGAAGGAATTGAAGCGCAAGCTGTTTGACCAGGTTCGGGGGCTCTTGTCTGATTATATGAAAAGTACAAAATACACGGACCTGCTGTGCCGGAAGGTCACGGAGGCCATGAAGTATGCAGGCGGAGAAGGGATCGTCATTTATCTGAATCCTACAGACGAAGCGTTAAAGGCTCAGGTGGAAGAGCGGACGGGAGCTTCTCTTCTGATCAGCAGAGAAGACTTTGTCGGAGGCATCCGGGCCGTGATCCGTTCAAGAAACGTTTTGATCGACCGTTCCTTTGGTTCTGCGCTGGAAAAAGAGTATGCGGATTTTCTATTCCTGGGAGGTGAGGATCATGTCTGAGTCAGGCAGCATTTATGGAATCAACGGGCCAGTCATTTATGTCAAGGGAGACGTCGGGTTTAAGATGTCAGAGATGGTCTATGTGGGAGACGAGAAGCTGGTGGGCGAGGTGATCGCATTGGACCGGGATGCGGCGACGATCCAGGTATTTGAGGATACCACAGGCATTCGCCCGGGGGACCAGGTGAAGACCTCTGGACATGCGCTTTCCGTAACGTTGGCACCCGGAATTCTTCATAACATCTTTGACGGGATCGAACGACCTTTGGAGCAGATCGCAGCCCAGTCTGGCCAATATATCAGCAGGGGCACCCAAGTGGATTCCCTGGACCGCCAAAGACTCTGGAAGACCCATGTGACAGTGTCAGCCGGTGACCAGGTCAAGACGGGGCATGTGATCGCAGAAGTGCCGGAGACATCCGCCATCACCCACCGATGCATGGTGCCTCCGGGAGTTGAAGGGGTCGTGGAGCACGCTGTTGATGATGGCAGCTATACCATTGAGGATACGCTGGTCACGGTCAGGCAGGACAATGGTGATGTGATTCCCCTCTCTATGTGCCAGCAGTGGCCGATCAGGATTCCAAGGCCGGTCAGTTTCCGTTTCCCGGCTTCCAAGCCTCTGATCACCGGACAGAGGATACTGGATACGATGTTTCCCATTGCCAAGGGAGGCACGGCCTGTATTCCAGGAGGCTTTGGTACCGGAAAGACCATGACCCAGCATCAGATCGCCAAATGGTCCGATGCGGATATCATTATCTATATCGGATGCGGAGAGCGGGGAAACGAGATGACCCAGGTGCTGGATGAGTTCTCCAAGCTGATGGATCCAAGAACCGGGAATCCTTTAATGGACCGCACTGTTTTGATCGCTAACACGTCCAACATGCCCGTGGCAGCCAGGGAGGCCAGCATCTATACCGGCCTTACACTGGCTGAATATTACCGGGATATGGGGTATGACGTGGCGATCATGGCAGATTCCACATCCCGCTGGGCCGAGGCATTAAGAGAATTGTCCGGCCGTCTGGAGGAGATGCCTGCGGAGGAGGGATTCCCCGCTTATCTTGCATCCCGGCTGTCTGCATTTTATGAGAGGGCAGGAATGATGAAAAACCTCAACGGCTCTGAGGGCTCCGTATCTATTATCGGCGCCGTTTCTCCTCAGGGAGGGGATTTCTCCGAGCCAGTGACACAGAATACAAAACGGTTTGTGCGGTGTTTCTGGGGTCTGGATAAAAGCCTGGCCTACTCCCGGCACTTTCCCGCCATCCACTGGCTGACCAGCTACAGTGAATATCTGAAAGATCTGGCCCCGTGGTACTCCGAACATGTCTCCATGGAGTTTGTCAGCCACAGAAATCAGATTATGGCGATCCTGAATCAGGAAAGCAGCCTGATGGAGATCGTCAAGCTCATAGGAAGCGATGTGCTCCCGGATGACCAGAAACTGATTCTGGAGATTGCACGCGTCATCCGTCTGGGATTTTTGCAGCAGAATGCCTTTCACAGGGATGACACCTGTGTCCCTATGGAGAAGCAGTTTGAGATGATGGATGTAATTCTCTACCTGTATGAAAAGGCGAAACTGCTCATCTCTATGAATATGCCGATGTCTGTGCTGAAGGAGGAAACGATCTTTGAATCTGTGATCTCCATCAAATACGATGTGCCCAACGACAAGCCGGAAATGTTTGATGAATACAGGAGGGCAGTGGACGACTTTTACCGGAGGGTGATGGAACGGAATGCATGAATTATTTACGACTATTTCCGTCGCGCTTTTGAAATGCGCTTCTCCAATAGTGGTAAATAACTTTCGTAAAGTGGCTCCTTAGGTGCCATCTTACGATCGTTTTTCTTCATTGTCGGAAGGAGGACTTTCCAGAGCCGACTGGAGATAATGAAGAAAAATGATCGAAAATATCTGAAAGGAGTTTTGGTATGCCGATTGAATATTTGGGTCTTGACAGCATTAACGGCCCTTTGGTGGTGCTGGAGGGATGCAGGGATGCTTTTTATGAGGAGATTGTGGAGTTTGTTGTGGAGGGGCAGGAAAAAAAGCTTGGCAAGGTCATTGAACTGTATGAGGATAAGGCTGTCATTCAGGTGTTTGACACCACTGACAATATGGGACTTTCTAATACGCATACAAGGCTCACGGGGCGTCCCATGGAGATTTCCCTTTCGCCGAATATCCTTGGGCGGACCTTCAACGGCCTGGGCAAGCCTATCGACGGATTGGGTCCTGTTGCCTCCAAAATAAAACGTAACGTCAACGGACTTCCATTAAATCCAGTCCGCAGGGAATATCCGAGGAATTATATATGTACCGGTGTCTCGGCCATTGACGGCCTGATGACTCTGATCCGGGGGCAGAAGCTGCCGATCTTTTCGGGCAACGGTCTTCCCCACGACCAGCTTGCGGCCCAGATCGTGACCCAGGCATCTCTCGGGGAAGGCAGCATGGACAACTTCGGGATCGTGTTTGCTGCCATGGGCGTCAAACATGACGATGCTGATTTTTTCCGCAGGACCTTTGAGGAGAGCGGAGCCCTTGACCACGTGGCCATGTTTCTGAATATGGCCAATGATCCGGTTGCGGAGAGGCTGATCACGCCGAAGGTTGCACTGACTGCGGCAGAGTATCTGGCGTTTGAAAACAATATGCACATTTTAGTCATTCTGACAGATATGACGGCTTTTGCGGAGGCTATGAGGGAGGTGTCTTCCTCCAAAGGAGAAATTCCAAGCCGGAAGGGGTTCCCTGGATATTTATATAGTGAACTGGCAATGATCTATGAGAGGGCAGGCATCGTGGAAGGAATTGATGGCTCTGTGACCCAGATCCCGATTCTGACCATGCCCAACGATGACATCACCCATCCCATCCCGGACCTTACAGGATATATCACGGAGGGACAGATCGTGCTGGACCGCAGTCTGCACGGCCAGGCCGTTTACCCGCCCATCAGTGTACTCCCGTCTCTTTCCAGACTGATGAAGGACGGCATTGGGGAGGGATACACCAGGGAGGATCATCAGGATCTGGCGAATCAGCTGTTCTCTGCCTATGCCAAGGTAGGGGATGCAAGAAATCTGGCCTCCGTCATCGGAGAAGATGAGCTGTCGCCCATTGATAAAAAGTATCTGGAATTTGGGAAAGAATTTGAACAACGCTATATCGGACAGGGTATTGAGGAAAACCGGACAATGGATGACACCCTTGACCTTGGCTGGGAGCTTCTCGGCATCCTGCCGAGAGAAGAGCTTGACCGTGTCGACACAAAGGTCTTAGACCGCTACTACAAGAAGACCGGAGACAAAGAATCCTACACTAAGGTACTAAAGGACGGCGGGCCTCTGGCGGCCACAGACTCCCAGATGTATTAAAAGGCTGATGACAGAAAGGAAGTGAGCGTATGGATCCAAGGACGTTTCCCACCAAAGGGAATCTGATGCTGGCCAAGAATTCCCTGGACCTGGCAAGACAGGGCTATGATCTGATGGATAAAAAACGGAATATTTTGATCAGAGAGCTGATGAGTCTCATTGACCAGGCAAAGGAGATCCAGGAAAAGATCGATGTGACATTTACCTATGCTTACCAGTGCCTTCAGGACGCCAACATTGAACATGGGATCAGCGAGGTAGACCAGCTGGCATACACAGTGCCCATTGAAGACTCCATCCGCATCAAGAGCCGCAGTATCATGGGAACCGAGATCCCGCTGGTGGATTACACCGCCAAAAAAAATGTACCGACTTATTCCTTCAGTACCACAAGAGAATCCATTGACAAAGCAAGAGAGGCATTCCGGAGGGTGAAGGATCTGACGGTCCGGCTTTCTATGGTGGAGAATTCTGCTTACCGTCTGGCGGCCAGCATCAAAAAGACGCAAAAGCGTGCCAATGCCTTAAAAAATATCACAATCCCGGCTTACAGCAGCCTTGTATCCGAAATCTCCAATGCGCTGGAGGAGAAGGAAAGGGAAGAATTTACTCGGTTAAAGGTCATTAAACGCAGAAAAAACAAAGCATAACGACAGGAGAGTTTCATGTGCGGAAGATATTTTATTGATCAGACAGTGACAGAAGAACTACATGATCTGTTTCAGATCGTTCCACAAACCGGCCCGCCAAAAGACCAGGATATCCATCCATCGGAGAAAGCGGACGTTCTCGTAAAGATACCACAGGGGATCGGGGTCCAGAAGATGCAGTGGGGATATCCGGGATTTGAAAAAAACCAGCTGATCTTTAATGCCCGGTCAGAAGGAGTCATGGAAAAAAGAATGTTTCAGGACAGTATTCGTTTTCGGAGGCTGCTGGTCCCTTCCCGGGGGTTTTATGAATGGGACAGTCAGAAAAACAAAAACATTTTTCAGAGAGCGGATGGAAAACTGCTTTTGATGGCCGGCTGCTGGCAGCAGTTTGGCAAAGAACAGCGCTTTGTGATCCTTACTACAGAAGCCAATGAATCTGTACGGTCTGTCCACCACAGGATGCCGCTGGTCCTGGATGAAAAGGATGCGCGGGCGTGGCTTTTGGATGACGGACAGACAGAATTTTTATTACATAAAGCGCCAGATGCACTCCATAAGCAGTCTGATTATGAGCAGCTGGTCTTTCCATTTTTCTAAAAAATATCAGAGAGGGTTTGTTATGACTATTGACAGATTGGTAAAACTTCAAAGGAATTTTTATGATACAGGGAGAACACGGCCGTATGCCTTTCGGATAAAAGCTCTCTGCCGTCTGGAACAGGCCCTGCGAAGGAATCAAAAGCAGCTGGAGTACGCACTGAAAAAGGATCTCAATAAGTGTGGATTTGAATCCTATATGACTGAGACTGGACTGGTGCTCAGTGAGCTGGGATATGCCAAAAAGCATCTGAAGAGCTGGATGAGGCTGAAAAGAAAGCCCACTCCTCTGTCTCAGTTTCACGCCAAAAGCTTTGAAGCCGCAGAGCCTCTTGGGGTGGCATTGATCATATCCCCATGGAACTATCCCCTTCTGTTGACCCTGGCGCCTTTGATCGGAGCCATTGCCGCAGGAAATTGCTGCGTCCTGAAACCGTCCAAGGATGCGCCGGCGGTATCCAGAATGATCCGGCGGATTGTAGAAGAAGCCTTTCCGCCAGGTTTTGTGGCTGTTGTGGAGGGCGGAAGAGAAGAAAACCAGCAGCTTCTCTCAGAGAAGTTTGACCATATATTTTTTACCGGAAGTAAAGCCGTGGGCAAGGTGGTTATGGAAAAGGCGGCAGTCCATCTGACTCCGGTGACCCTGGAGCTGGGAGGCAAAAGTCCCTGTATCGTAGATTCCACGGCTGATTTATCACTGGCAGCAAAGAGGATCGTGTTCGGCAAGCTTTTAAATAGCGGACAGACCTGTGTTGCGCCGGATTATATCTTGGTACACGAATCTGTAAAAGACCGCCTTGTAAAAGAGATGGTTCAGTGGATCCGCAGGATGCTGGGAGATGATCCGCTTTTAAACTCTGACTATCCCAGAATGGTCAATGTTAAGCATTATGAGCGGGTTATGAAACTGATGGAGGGAGAAACCGCTGCCTGCGGGGGATACGGATGCAGGGAGACGTTAAAGATTGCCCCATCCATCCTGCCCGGAGTTGCCTGGGAGTCGCCGGTCATGCAGGAAGAAATCTTTGGGCCGGTACTTCCTGTCATTTCTTATCAAAATATCTCTGAGGCAGCAGAGTATATCAAGGCAATGGAAAAACCGCTGGCTCTCTACCTGTTTACCGAAAATAGAAATATGGAACGGTGGGTCCTCAGAAATCTGTCCTTTGGAGGCGGCTGTGTCAACGATACGGTCATACACTTGGCTACTTCTCATATGGGATTTGGAGGAGTGGGAGAGAGCGGCATGGGGGCTTATCACGGTGAGTATGGGTTCTGGACCTTCAGCCACAGAAAAAGTATTGTAAAAAAATCTACATGGATGGATCTTCCAATACGCTACCATCCATATCAAAAGAAGAAGGACAGGCTGCTTCACCTGTTTTTAAAATAGAAAGGATACAGTGATGAACGATATCTACGGACGGAATATTGACTACATGAGGATTTCCGTCACTGACCGGTGTAATTTAAGATGCAGGTATTGTATGCCCCAGGATATCCCGGCAGTGGAACATGCAGAGGTCCTGAGCTATGAGGAATTATTAAGCGTGTGCGAAAGTGCCGTGGATCTGGGAATCTGCAAGTTTAAGATCACCGGCGGAGAACCTCTGGTGAGAAAAGATGCAGTATCCTTTATAGAGCGCCTGAAGCTTCTTCCAGGTGTAAAACAGGTGACAATCACAAGCAACGGACTGCTGCTGGAGCCTTATCTTGAACGTCTGAAGGCTGTAGGAATCGACGGTATCAACATCAGCCTGGATACGATGGACAGGGAGAAATATCAAAAGATTACAGGGACAGACGGGGCAGAAACAGTCTTGTCCGCAGTTCTAAGATCTGCAGATATGGGACTGAAAACCAAGCTCAACTGTGTCATCATTAAGGGGATCAATGACAATGAGATCTTTGATTTACTGGAGATTGGGAGGCAAAAACCGGTGGATGTCCGTTTTATTGAGATGATGCCCATCGGCTATGGCAGGCAGTTTACCGGAATGAGCGGCGATGAGATCCTGAACATTCTCCATACCCGGTACACCGGTATCGAGGAGACAAAACACAAGCGGGGCAACGGACCGGCCAGGTATTTTAAGATCCCGGGATTTCTCGGATTTGTCGGGTTCATCGATGCGGTTCACTGCAATTTCTGTCAGCAGTGTAACAGGATCCGGCTGACACCAGAAGGATGTTTAAAACCATGTCTGTACTACAGCCGCGGCATATCGCTGAGAGAACCTCTGCGTTCCGGGGTGTCAAGACAGGAACTTTCACAACTCATCGCAGAGGCTGTCATGGAGAAACCTGAAAAGCACCGCTTTTCAGAGCAGGGTCTGGATGAAGGGGCAGACAGCCGCAGGATGTCACAGATCGGCGGATGAAAGAATAAAAAAGAAGCTTTTGGAAGTAAAATGGATTCCAAAAGCTTCTTTTTTACGTATCTTTATAATTCCATTGAGTCTAAAATTGCATCAACCATTGCGTCAATTTCTTCTGACTGGTTGTCATTTAATGCGGATTTGATCGTGATAGCTGGCTCTAGAACTGTCATTTCTTTCATACCGGATATCATTTCATTCATCTGTCTTCCGGAAGTGGCAGCCCATGTACCGTTTTGCATGAAAGCAACGGTACGTTTCTGGAGGTTATGTGCTTTTAAGTCTAACAGCACAGTTTCCATGTTCGGGAAGATGCCGCCGTTGTATGTCGGGGAGGCAAATACAAGATGGCTTGCGCGGAACGCCTCAGATACGACCACAGATGGATGGGTCACGGATACATCGTACATAGCAATATTCTTAAGCCCCTTGTCGGCCAGGCGGGAGGCCAGTACATTGGCAGCGTTCTCAGTATTGCCGTAGATAGATGCATAGGCGATCATCACGCCCTGGTCTTCCGGCTCGTAGGTGCTCCATTTCTGGTATTTCTCAACAAACCATCCAATGTTTGTGCGCCATACTGGTCCGTGAAGCGGGCAGATCATCTCAATATCTACCTTGGATGCCTTCTTTAACAGAGCCTGAACCTGTGCTCCGTATTTTCCTACGATATTTGTGTAATATCTTCTCGCATCGTCCAGCCACTTCGTCTCAAAATCCACTTCGTCTGCAAACAGATTGCCGTTGATCGCCCCGAAAGTACCGAAAGCGTCTGCGGAATACAGAACCTTATCCGTGGTATCATAGGTGACCATGACTTCCGGCCAGTGGACCATCGGCGCCATGAGGAAGGTGAAGGTATGCTTTCCTGTACACAGAGTATCGTTTTCTTTTACGATAAGTGCGTCAGTTTCAATTTTGAAAAATTGTTTGATAATGTCCGCTGTTTTGGCATTGCACACGACCTGGACTTTCGGATAGCGGAATATAACTTCCTTTAACATGGCACAGTGGTCAGGCTCCATGTGGTTGATGATTACATAATCCAGATCCCGTTCTCCCAGCACGTGAGTGAGGTTTTCAAAAAACTGTTCTCCTACAGCCTTGTCCACTGTATCCAAAAGTACTGTCTTTTCATCTAACAGTACATAGGCGTTGTAGGAAACACCATTTGGCACAGGAAAAATGTTTTCAAAAAGGGCGAGCCTTCTGTCGTTGCCGCCGATCCAATATAAATCATCTGTAATATTTTTTGTGCAGTACATGATTTCATCCCCTTAACTTATTTTGATTATTTTTTGTCAATGTGATTTCTCTAATAGTATAATATCCAAAAATCCATTTTACAAGTCAAATATACCAACTGAAAAAGATTCTACATAATTCCCAGCGAATTGATATGAATTAATTTCTTTTTAGTAAAATTTGACACACTACCATTCCTCTTTTATAATGAAGACGGCATAAAGAATAAAAATAATACAGGAACGAATATAAGAACAGGAGATAGGACAATGCATATCAGCAAAAAAAATATGATCGCACTGATCTTCGGGACAGTGGCTGTGATCATTTGTATGGTGATCGTTGTGGCATTTTCCGGCGGCCTTAAAAAGGATAAGAAAGAGAAGGCAACAACGGAGACCTCCACAGAGGATGCGTCCGATGAGGATACAACTTATTCAGAGGATGGGCAGACGCCGGAGGATCACACGAACAGTACCGCAACGAGATACCGCAGTACAACCACTGCCCGGCAGAAATCCACCACACGGAAACAGCACCATAAGACTACCACAGAACGTCAGAAGACAACAACGGCGACACAGAAGACAGAAGCGCCAAAACCTACGACCACGGAACAGCAGCCGACCACATCCCAGCAGCAGGAACAAGATCAAGAGGAAAGCCAGTAAGGAGCAGACAGATGAATCATAGAAAAAAACGAATATGGCCCTGGCTCCTTTCGGGGCTCCTGCCTGCCGTATTTTCTTTCTTTGCTTACCGAAAGCTTCACGGAAAGCAGAAACGGGCGGTGCCGGATGTCTTCTTTTGTGAGGCACTAAAAAAGCGGGATGGAATCCTTGTTCCCGGTGCCCTTGTGAAAAACGGTGTCATCGGAGCGCAGTTAAAAGACCGCTTAGACGGAGCGTTGCGGCTTTACCGCTCAGGAATAGGAAGCTGCATTTTAGTTTCGGGTACGGCCAGAGAAGTAAAATTCATGAAGATGTATCTACTTCTAAGAGGGTTTCCCGAAGATAAACTGTATGAGGACCGGAACGGATTTGACACATTTCAAACGATGAAGAATACCCAGTCCGCATTCCAGGGGAAGACATTTTATGTATGTACACAAAAGCTCTACATCCCAAGAACAGACTATCTGGCAGAGACAGCGGGTCTAGATGCCCATGGCATCATCGTGGATTCCATGATCTACCGAAACAGGCATAAAGACAGGCTCCGGGAATACTTTGCGGCATCCAAAGCCTGGATGGAAGGGGTGTATTACCGGTGGAACAGGCATTAGCCTACGAGGTAGTCTACAGCAAGAGAAAAACCCTGGCGGTCTCCGTGGCTTTCGACGGCAGAGTTGTCGTCCGGGCGCCCCGGAATTTCCCAAAGAGTGAGATCACCAGGTTTTTGCAAGAAAAGCAAGATTGGATCGCACATCATGTAAAGAAGGCTGGGGAAAGAGAAAAAAACCAAAAGATCTTCCGTATGACGGCAGAGGAACGGGAAGACTATATCCAGGAGGCAAGGTCTGTGATTACACAGCTGTGCAGACTGTATGCCAGACGGATGGGCGTTTCTTACAAGAAAATAACGATCCGGGAGCAGAAGACACGCTGGGGCAGCGCAAGCAGCAAAGGCAATTTGAATTTTAACTGGAAACTGATCCTGATGCCCCGGAAGGTACTTGAATATGTTGTGGTCCATGAGCTTTCCCATTTAAAGGTCATGAATCACTCCCCGGCATTTTACCAGGTTGTGGCACGGTATATGCCGGATTATAAACAGCAGAAGAAATGGCTGTCAGAACATGGAACAGAATATAAAATAGATTTGATTTCATAAAGGAGGGACCGTGATGAATGCGGTTTATGAAAAATTACAGCAATGCTATGAGAGCATGCAGGAAAAAACAGATTTTAAGCCTTTGGTAGCCATTGTGCTTGGGTCAGGACTCGGAGATTATGCCGAGGAGATCCAGATCGAAACTGTGGTGGATTACCGTGATCTTCCCGGTTTCCCAGTGTCTACCGTGGAAGGCCACAAGGGAAGGTTTATCTTCGGATATATAGAGAAGGTACCCGTAGTGATCATGCAGGGAAGGGTCCATTATTATGAAGGCTATGATATGACCGATGTGGTCCTGCCAATCCGCCTGATGAAGATGATGGGCGCTAAAGCCCTGATCCTTACCAATGCAGCAGGAGGAGTCAACGATGAGTTTGATGCTGGTGATTTTATGATGATCACGGACCAGATCTCTACCTTTGTCCCGTCACCGCTGATCGGACCGAATCTGGAGAAGCTGGGAGAACGATTCTGCGACATGACAGGAATCTACAATGACAGATTTCAGGATGTTCTGTTGAAAGCGGCAAGAAAACTGAATATTGATTTGAAAGAGGGAATTTATGTTCAGCTGAGCGGTCCGAATTTTGAATCTCCCCAGGAGATCAAGATGTGCAGAATCCTGGGGGCTGACGCGGTGGGTATGAGCACTGCCTGTGAGGCGGTTGCGGCAAAACATATGGGCATGAAAATCTGCGGAATTTCCTGTATCACCAATCCGGGGGCCGGTATCACCATGAAACCTCTTTCCCATGAAGAAGTCCAGGAGACAGCGGACAAAGCGGCACCTCAGTTTAAGGCATTAATCCATGCCGCCGTCACGGGGATCGCAGAGCTGCTGTGACCGGACAGGAGAAATTGCCAAAGGAGGTATCCTGATGATACGGATCTATAATGGTAAAGTTCTTACGCTAGAAAACGGGATGAAGTTCCTGGACGGAGAAGTCTGGGTCGAGGATTCCCGCATTGCATATGCAGGAGAAAAGGTTTCCGGCCAGTATTTGTCAGGGCTTCAGTGGGAGAGATCTATCGATGCCAGGGGTGGGCTGATTATGCCTGGATTTAAGAATGCACATACCCATTCTGCCATGACCTTTCTCCGCTCCCATGCAGATGACCTGCCGCTGCTCCAATGGCTGAACAAGCAGGTATTTCCGTGGGAGGCAAAGCTTACACCTGAGGATATTTATCATCTGTCTAAGCTTGCGGTCATGGAATATCTAACCAGCGGAATTACAGCCAACTTTGATATGTACCTGACTCCTGATACCATTGCGCAGGCGTCAAGGGACTGTGGATTCAGGACCGTACTCTGCGGCGCGATGAATGATTTTTCCCAGTCGGTCGAACAGATGGAGGAGTGGTACCAGAGATACAATCAGCCTGGAAGTTTGATCAGCTTTCAGCTTGGTTTTCATGCAGAGTATACAACCTCCAGAGAAAATCTGCGCTGTGTGGCCGCACTTTCCAGCAAATATAAGGCACCAGTCTATACCCACAGTTCGGAAGGTCAGCCAGAAGTTCTGTCCTGCAGGGAACGCACCGGCATGACGCCCACAGCCTATCTGGACAGTCTGGATCTGTTTCAGCACGGCGGAGGCTGCTTTCACTGTGTCCATATGGAGACAGAGGACTTGGAAATCTTAAAGAAAAGAGGTGTCTTTGTCATCACAAACCCTGCATCCAATCTAAAGCTTGCCAGCGGTATCGCCCCGGTGAGGCAGATGATGGATATGGGGATTCCTTTGGCGATCGGAACAGACGGTCCTGCCAGCAACAACTGTCTGGATATGTTCCGGGAGATGTTTTTGGTGACCGGATTATCCAAGTACCGGGAGAATGATGCCTCTGTCACCGATGCCGATGAGGTGCTTAAAATGGCTACCTTAGGTGGTGCGGCCGCCATGGGCCTTGCAGACTGTGATACCCTCAGCGAGGGAAAGCAGGCGGATTTGATCCTCATCGATGTAAACCAGCCCAACATGAGGCCGTTTCATAACTTGACGAAGAACCTTGTCTATAGCGGAAGCAAGCAGAATGTGCGCCTTGCTATGGTCGCGGGAAACATTCTCTATGAGGACGGGGAATTCTTTATCGGGGAAGAACCGGAAAGGATTTATACAAAAGCAGAAGAAATCACGGAAAGAATCTTCGGATCTTAATGGAAAGAGGGACATTATGAAATTTGTGATACAGAGAGTCAGCCGCGCCAAGGTTGACGTGGATCAAAAGACAGTGGGCAGCATTGAGAAAGGATTTCTTGTTCTGATCGGGGTGGGCCACGGCGACACGAGGAATACGGCGGATAAGCTGGTCAAGAAGATGACAGGGCTTAGAATCTTTGACGATGCAGACGGAAAGACAAATCTTTCCCTTAAGGATGTGGACGGCAGTCTGCTGCTTATCTCCCAGTTTACACTCTATGCGGACTGTAAAAAAGGCAACCGGCCTTCCTTTACCAATGCAGGAAAACCGGATCTGGCTGAAGAACTGTATGAATATATCATTGCTCAGTGCAGGGCTATAATTCCCAGGGTGGAAACGGGAATTTTCGGTGCGGAGATGGAAGTGAGCCTGACCAATGACGGGCCTTTTACCGTCATATTGGACAGTGAAACTCTGTAGGAAAGTCATAGATCCGGGCAGCTGATTTTCAGTTGTCCTTTGCTATTGTTTATGCTATAATTCATCAGAGAGAAACAGAAAAATACGATAGATGAGGTATGTTCATGAACGATATAAAGGATATGAAGAGAGTTCTTTTAAAACTAAGCGGTGAAGCCCTTGCAGGGGATAAAAAGACCGGTTTTGATGAAGCCACCTGCATGGATGTGGCAAGACAGGTGAAGGCCCTTTCTGACCAGGGACTTCAGATCTCCATTGTCATCGGCGGCGGAAATTTCTGGCGCGGGCGCACCAGTGAGAACATGGAACGCACCAAGGCGGACCAGATCGGCATGCTGGCCACTGTGATGAACTGTATTTATGTAGCGGACGCTTTCCGCACTGCCGGACTTGACACTGAGGTGTTCACCCCGTTTGTGTGCGGCTCCTTCACAGAGCTGTTTTCCAAGGACAAGGCAGTTAAAGCCATGGAAGAAGGGAAAATCGCCTTTTTTGCAGGCGGAACTGGACATCCGTATTTTTCTACCGATACGGCCACTGCTCTTCGTGCCGTGGAGATTGAAGCTGACGCGATCCTTCTGGCTAAGTCTATTGACGGTGTCTATGACAGCGATCCCGCCGTCAATCCAGAGGCCCAAAAATACGATTCCATTACGTTAGATGAAGTTTTAGACCAAAAGCTTGCGGTAGTGGACTTGACCGCGACTATCATGTGTCTGGAGAATAAGATGCCCCTTGCGGTCTTCGGTCTCAATGAGCCAGACAGCATTGCCAATCTATTAAAAGGAGAATTTAACGGTACCTATGTGACCGTTTAAATAATAGGAGGAAGAAAGATGTTAAAGAAATTTGAAGAAAAGATGCAGAAATCATATGAGAGTATGACAACAGAGTTTATGGCAATTCGTGCCGGACGTGCCAATCCCCACGTTTTAGACAAAGTCACAGTGGATTATTACGGAGTTCCGACTCCGATCCAGCAGGTGGGTAATGTATCTGTCCCGGAGGCAAGGACAATTCTGATTCAGCCTTGGGAACCGAATCTGCTCGGTGAGATCGAAAAAGCCATTATGATGTCTGACATTGGGATTACCCCCAACAATGACGGATCTGCTGTCCGCTTAAACTTCCCGGAACTTACGGAAGAGCGCAGAAAAGATCTTGCGAAGGACATCAAGAAACGTGGAGAGAATGCTAAGGTTGCTGTCCGAAATATCCGCAGAGACGCCAACGATGAGTTGAAAAAGATGAACAAGTCCAATGAATTAAACGACGACCAGCTCAAGGACCAGGAAACGGAAGTTCAGAAGCTCACGGACGTATACATCAAGAAGATTGACGATGCTGTGGAGGCAAAATCAAAAGAGATCATGACAGTATAACAAAGATAAGCTGCAGGGCTGGCTTGAGTCGGCCCTGTTTTTTCAATGAGTGGAGGCGGATTGGTCCGCTTTGTAAATGGATGTAACGGAGGTGTTCTATGGAGTCAATGAGGGTGCCGGAGCATGTGGCGATCATTCTGGACGGCAATGGGAGATGGGCAAAAAAGAGATTTCTTCCCCGGAATATGGGGCATGCGCAGGGCAGCAAGACTGTGGAGAGGATCATCGAGGACGCATATGATATGGGAATCAAATATCTGACGGTCTATGCTTTTTCCACAGAGAACTGGAAGCGTCCGAAGGATGAGGTGGATGCCTTGATGAAGCTCTTGAGAGATTATTTAAAGACCTGTATCAAAAGAGCAAATAAGAATAATATGAGGGTCCGGGTCATCGGCGATGTGACCGGGCTGACTGATGATCTCCGCGAAAAGATCGCACAGCTGGAGGAGGCATCCAAAGACAACACAGGCATTAATTTTACCATTGCCTTAAACTATGGCAGCCGGGATGAGATGATCCGGGCTATGAAGAGGATGGCAGATGACCTTCTTTCCGGAACGTTAAAAAAAGAAGGGATCACAGAGGAAGTGTTTGCGGGATATCTGGACACCAAAGGAATTCCGGAACCAGATTTGATGATCCGTACCAGCGGGGAGCAGAGGTTGTCGAATTTCATGCTTTGGCAGCTGGCCTACACAGAGTTTTATTTTACCGATGTGCTCTGGCCTGATTTTAACAAAAAAGAACTGAAAAAGGCTGTTGAGTACTACAACGGAAGAGAACGGAGATTTGGAGGAATATAGACTTATGTTTAAACAGAGACTTATCAGCGGAATTGCTTTGGTAGCAGTCACTGTCCTTGGGCTTTACCTTGGAGGAATAGTAACTTTATTTTTAACGGCGATCGTGGCATTGATCGGCTACAATGAGATCCTAAAAATTTTTCAGATCGAAAAGTCATCTCTTGCAGTCCTGGGATATACGGGAACGATTCTTTACTACGCAGCATTATTTTTTGATCTGGGACAATGGTCTACATCCATTATCATTTTATTTATGATTTTTCTATTGGGATGTTATGTGATCCGTTTTCCGAAATACCACATGAACCAGGTTATGGCCTGCTTTTTTGGATTTGTCTATGTAAGCGTTATGCTTTCTTATATTTATCAGCTGCGTGTAGGACAAAACGGAGGAGAATTTATTGTACTTCTGTTCCTTGCCGCATGGGGAAATGACACTCTTGCCTACTGCACCGGCATGCTGATCGGAAAGCATAAGATGACGCCGGAATTAAGTCCTAAGAAGAGTATTGAGGGACTGATCGGCGGTATTGTGGGCGCTGTTATTTTAGGAGCCGCTTACGGCATTTATCTGAAGACAAAGATCCGCTTCAATTTTAATCCGATGATGATGTTTGGTATCATCTGCGGTGTCGGAGCTGCGATCTCTGTCATCGGCGATCTGGCTGCGTCCGCTATCAAAAGGGATTCCAAGATCAAGGATTTTGGGACTCTGATTCCGGGACACGGCGGTATTTTAGACCGGTTTGACAGCATCATATTGATTGCTCCGGTTATTTATTATCTGACAATGATGATCTCAGGAGGCACAATGTAGTGAAGTTTATTTCCATCATTGGCTCTACCGGGTCCATAGGTACCCAGACGCTAGAGCTTGTACGGGCAAATGAGGATCTCGCGGTGACGGCTTTGGCAGCCGGAAGCAACGTAACGTTGCTGGAACAGCAGATCAGGGAGTTTCATCCGCGCATTGCGGTACTATATGACAGGCAGAGTGCAGATGAACTGCGTCTGCGTGTCAGCGATCTGGATGTAAAGGTATTCTCCGGTCCAGAAGGACTGGTGGAGGCGGCTGTGGAACCCTCCTGTTCCCTGGTTGTCACTGCGGTGGTGGGTATGATTGGCATCAGGCCTACCATTGCCGCTATCCAGGCAAAAAAGGATATTGCCCTTGCCAACAAAGAGACCCTGGTGACTGCAGGGCATCTGATCATGCCGATGGCGGAGCAATACGGAGTTTCTATTTTGCCGGTGGACAGCGAACATTCCGCCATCTTCCAGTGTCTTCAGGGAGAGGACGCAAAAGAAGTGGATTCCCTGATCATCACCGCATCCGGGGGACCGTTTCGTAAGAAGACACAAAAGGAACTTACGGCAGTTACACTAGAAGATGCTTTAAAACACCCAAACTGGTCTATGGGAAAAAAGATCACCATAGATTCGGCTACTCTGGTCAACAAGGGACTGGAAGTGATTGAGGCCCGCTGGCTGTTCGGGGTGGACTTTGAACAGATCAAAGTGGTGGTCCAGCCACAGAGTATCATCCATTCCATGGTGCAGTTCAAGGACGGAGGGGTCAAAGCCCAGCTGGGTACTCCGGACATGAAGCTTCCGATCCAGTACGCTTTATTTTATCCGGAGCGCAGATTTCTTCCGGGAGAACGTTTAGATTTTGCCGCATTGGGAAGTATTTCTTTTGAAGAGCCGCCCACGGATGTTCTAAAAGGGCTTTCTTTTGCATATGATGCAGGACGGACCGGAGGTTCTATGCCGACTGTGCTGAACGCTGCAAATGAAAAGGCTGTAGCATTGTTTTTACAGGAAGAGATATCATTTCTTGAGATATATCAGCTGATTGAAGATGCGATGAATGCACATCATGTGATAGAGAATCCATCCCTTGAGGAGGTACTGGAAACAGAGCAATGGGTATATGAATTCATAGAAAGCAGGTAATTACTTGAATATTGTTATTGCAATCTTAATCTTTGGTATTATTATCATTGTACATGAGCTGGGACACTTTTCCGTGGCAAAAAAGAACGGCATCCGTGTGGACGAATTCTGTATCGGCCTTGGTCCCACCTTATTTGGGAAACAGGTAGGGGAAACCTATTATTCTATTAAGCTGCTCCCGTTCGGAGGGGCATGTATGATGGGAGAGGACGAGGACCGGCCGGAGGCAGACGCATTCGGGAACAAATCCGTATGGGCCAGAATGGCGGTTATCTTTGCCGGCCCATTCTTTAACTTTATCTTTGCCCTGATCCTTGCGGTCATTATGGTTGGTATATCAGGAGCGGATTTGCCCAATGTAGCCAAAGTGACTGAAAATTCACCGGCATTGGAATCCGGGATTAAGTCCGGAGACCAGGTGGTGAAGGTAAATGGCAAGAGGATTTACAACAACAGGGAGTTGTCCTATTATTTTATTCTGGATTACAAGGGAGGCCAGGTGCCGATCACGGTAAGACGGGATGGACAAGAAAGAGACTTGTCTGTGACACCACAGTACAATAAAGATGCCAAAAGATATATGATCGGGATCCAGTGGGAGGGCTACCAGAAATTAAATCCCCTTAAGACCATAGAGTATGGATTTCACGAGGTGGGATTCCAGATCCGGGTAACAGTAAAGAGTGTTGTGAAATTGGTCACAGGCCAGCTGACCTTAAAGGATCTCTCAGGTCCGGTAGGCATTGTCAAACAGGTTGGGGATACGTATAACCAGGCTGCCACTCACGGCTTTATCGTCCTGCTCTCCACGATGCTGAGCATTGCGGTTTTGATCAGCGCGAACCTGGGTGTTATGAACCTGCTTCCGCTGCCGGCTTTGGACGGAGGAAGATTATGTTTTCTCATCATAGAAGCTATTAGGAAAAAGCCGGTTTCCAGAAATGTAGAGGCCACGATTCACACGGTCGGTCTGTTTCTGCTGCTGGGCCTTATGATTTTTGTCATGTTTCAGGATATTTATAAGATTATGTTGTAAAGGAGTCTCAGTATGGTTACGAGAGAGAATACAAGAGTCATCCAGATCGGAAACCGGAAGATCGGAGGCGGCAATCCGGTTCTGATCCAGTCTATGACCAATACAAAGACGGAAGACGTTAATGCTACCATAGCGCAGATCTTAAGCCTTGAGAAGGCAGGATGCGACATTGTGAGATGTACGGTGCCGACTCCGGAGGCAGCAGAAGCCCTGGGCAGGATCAAGGAAAAGATTCATATCCCTCTGGTTGCCGATATCCATTTTAACTATAGATTGGCCATTGCGGCCATGGAACACGGTGCAGACAAGATCCGGATTAATCCAGGCAATATCGGAGGAGAAGGCAACATCCGCGCGGTCATTGACAAGGCCAGGGAACGGAGCATCCCGATCCGGGTGGGAGTCAACAGTGGTTCCCTGGAAAAAGAGCTGGTGGAAAAATATCACGGTGTCACCGCAGAAGGCCTGGTGGAGAGTGCCGTGGATAAGGTCCGTATGATCGAGGCCTTTGACTACGATAATCTGGTGGTCAGCATTAAGTCATCCGATGTACTCATGTGCGCCAGAGCCTATGAGCTGGTGGCCGAACAGATTGATTATCCTCTCCATGTGGGGATCACCGAAGCCGGAACCGTGTACAGTGGAAATATCAAATCCGCGGTGGGACTGGGCATTATTCTCCATCAGGGGCTCGGCGACACAGTCCGTGTATCCCTGACCGGGGATCCGGTCAATGAGATTGCCAGTGCTAAACTAATATTAAAGACGCTGGGACTGCGAAGCGGTGGAATTGAGGTTGTCTCCTGCCCGACCTGCGGCAGGACCAACATTGATCTGATCAGTCTTGCGGGACAGGTAGAGACCATGGCTGCTGATTTTGAACATTTAAATATCAAGGTTGCGGTCATGGGCTGTGTTGTCAACGGGCCTGGAGAGGCAAAAGAAGCAGATATCGGCATCGCCGGAGGCATCAAAGAAGGGCTTCTGATGAAAAAAGGACAGGTCATCCGCAAAGTTCCGGAAGAAGAGCTATTAAATACCCTTCGATATGAATTGGAGCATTGGGGTGAATAAGATGCAGGCCGTTAAAGAAAATACCAAAGAATTTTTCCAGGTCTTTCCGGACCTGAAGGTATCAAAGGATGTAGAAGAGTTGTTTTGTACTGTCTGCATCCGCCAGGTTGTGTTCAAAAAGTCGGAAAATACGCTTATGATCTCTTTTACAAGCGACCATCTGATCCCAAGGATCGATACATGGCGTATGGAACAGCAGATCAGAGAGCAGCTTTTCTCAAAGCGGTATGTCAAGATCCGCTTTCAGGAATATTTCCAGCTTTCGGCACAGTATGACCTGGAGTATTTATTTGAACATTATATGAAGAGCTTCCTCTTTGAGTTAAAAGGCAAAGGGGAGGTTATTTTTAATGTGGTCAGAAAAGGGGATTATTCCATCGACGGCAACGTGGTCACCTTTATATTTGAAAATACCTTTGTGAACAAGAGCAAAGCCGAGGAGATCAAGGAGTATTTTGAGTCAGCCCTGCGTCACAAATTTGGCATGGATATCAAGGTCGGTTTCGATTTTTCCAAGACAAAGGACCGGTCTCTGAAAAAGGAAAGCCAGTACAAACTCCAGAAGGAGATCGAGGGTATCGTAGAACATGCGGACCTGCTCAGCAAAGAACAGGATGAAGAGAAGAAGGCCAGAAAAAAGAAAAAAGAATCCTCATTCTCTTATGATTCCAAGTTTAAGCGTAAGCCAAAGTTTAAGGATGATCCGACGCTGCTTTACGGTCGTAACTGTGAGGGCGATCTGATGGAGATCAAAGATATATTTGACGAGATCGGGGAAGTGGTCGTCCACGGACAGATCATAAATCTGGATACAAGGGAAATACGGAACGAAAAGACCATCATCATTTTCCATATCACGGATTTTACAGACACCATCTCCTGCAAGATCTTTGTGCGCAATGAGCAGCTGCCGGAAGTGCTCACAGACCTGAAAAAGGGAGGATTCTACCGGGTAAAAGCGGTGGCCATGTATGATAAATTTGACCGTGAGATCTCATTGGGATCTGTGGTGGGCATCAAGGCCATCTCTGATTTCAGGGAAAAACGGCAGGATCATTCTCTGGACAAGAGAGTGGAGCTTCATCTGCATACGGTTATGAGTGACAATGACAGCGTGGTTCAGATACATGACATCGTAAACCGGGCCTACGAGTGGGGGCATCCTGCGGTTGCCATTACCGACCACGGTGTTCTCCAGGCCTTTCCTATCGCAAGACATGCCTATGAGGACTTAAGGCTGCCGGAGGATGATCCGTTTAAGATCATCTACGGGGTGGAGGCATACTTTGTGGATGATCTGGGGGATCTGGCAATCCGGTCCAAGGGCCAGTCTCTGCGCGCAGACTACGTTGTGTTTGATATTGAGACTACAGGATTTAACAGCCAGACGGACCGTATCATCGAAATCGGGGCCGTAAAGGTCGTCGATGGAGAGATCACAGAAACCTTCAGCGAGTTTATCAATCCCCAGATCCCAATTCCGTTTAAGATCACCCAGCTGACTACTATAACGGATGAGATGGTAATGGACGCGGATACCATTGAGGAAGTGCTGCCAAGATTTCTTGAGTTTTGTGGTGATTCCTCCCTGGTTGCCCACAACGCAGGGTTTGACACCGGATTCATCCATGAGAACGCAAAGCGGCTGGGTCTTAATTTTGAACCCACCATCGTGGACACTCTGGGGCTTTCCAGAAGTCTGATGACGCATCTTGCTAAGTTTACGCTGGATAACCTCTGCAAAAATTTAAATATTAAACTGGAAACCCACCATCGGGCAGTAGATGATGCGACAGCAACAGGAAAGATCTTCATCAAGTTCATACAGATGCTGGAGGAAAAAGAGATCTTCAACCTGGATCAGGTGAACGAATTTGTGGCAAGCTCGGAAGATTTTATTAAAAAGGGACGTACATATCACGGGATCATCCTAGTGAAGAATAATACGGGAAGGGTAAACTTAAACCGTCTGGTCTCAGAGTCCCATGTCCGTTTCTTTAACCGGCGTCCGAGAATGCCCAAGTCCCTGATCAACAAATACAGGGACGGACTGATCATCGGTTCGGCGTGTGAGGCCGGAGAGCTTTACAGCGCCATCGTGGACCAGCGCTCAGAGGAAGAGATCGCAAAAATCGTTGAATTTTATGATTATCTGGAGATCCAGCCGGAGGGGAACAATCAGTTTATGATCGAATCCTCCCGGCATGAAAATGTCAATTCCTTTGAGGATATCAGAAATTTCAACCGCAAGATCGTAGAACTGGGGGAAACCTTCCACAAGCTTGTGGTGGCTACCTGTGATGTCCATTTTATGGACCCTGATGACTCCATCTACCGCGCCATCCTCATGGCGGGTAAGGGATTTAAGGATGCAGACAGCCAGCCGCCCCTGTACTTCCGCACAACGGAGGAGATGCTAGGCGAGTTTGAGTATCTGGGCAGCGACAAGGCCAGGGAGGTTGTCATAACCAATCCCAATAAAATAAATGACCTGATCGAAAATATTTCACCGATTCATCCGGACAAATGTCCTCCGGTCATTGAAAATTCAGACCAGGATCTAAGGGATATCTGTTATAAAAAAGCACACGATATCTACGGTCCAGATCTGCCGGAGATCGTAACGACCAGGCTTGACAAAGAGCTGAATTCCATCATAGGAAACGGCTATGCGGTGATGTATATCATCGCCCAAAAGCTGGTTTGGGATTCCCTGGACCATGGCTATCTGGTAGGCTCAAGGGGTTCTGTAGGTTCTTCTCTGGCGGCAACCATGTCCGGTATCACGGAAGTAAACCCGCTCCCGGCCCATTACATCTGTCCTGAATGCTACTATGTGGACTTTGACTCAGATGCAGTCAGGAAGTACTCAAAGATGGGTATGTCCGGCTGCGATATGCCGGATGCAGTGTGCCCTAAGTGCGGAGCAAAGATGAACAAGGAGGGGCATGACATCCCGTTTGAAACCTTCCTTGGGTTCAAGGGAGACAAGGAACCGGATATTGACCTGAACTTTTCTGGGGAATACCAGAGCAAAGCCCATGCCTATGTGGAGGTCATTTTTGGCAAAGGAAAGGCTTACCGGGCGGGGACCATCGGAACTCTTGCGGAGAAGACCGCGTTTGGATATGTGTTAAAGTATCTTGAGGAGCGTGAGGTCACAAAACGCAAATGTGAGATTGAACGTCTGGCTAAAGGGTGCACTGGGGTCAAGAGGACCACAGGACAGCATCCTGGCGGTATTATCGTAGTTCCCCACGACAAAGAGATCTATGATTTTACCGCGGTTCAGCGTCCGGCCAACGATGTGAATTCTCCGATCATCACAACCCATTACGAGTACCACTCCATTGACTCTAATCTATTAAAGCTGGATATCCTGGGACATGATGATCCGTCCATGATCCGAAGGCTTGAGGACCTGACTGGCGTTGACGCCCAGTCTATTCCGCTGGATGATGAATCCGTCATGGCCCTGTTCCATGGCACAGAAGTCCTGGGAATCACTCCGGACCAGATTGGAGGAACAAAGCTTGGATCTCTTGGAATCCCTGAATTCGGAACGGACTTTGTTATCCAGATGCTCCTGGATACCAATCCTCAGAGTTTCTCTGACCTGGTCCGTATATCCGGGCTGTCCCATGGAACGGACGTGTGGCTCGGCAACGCCCAGAAATTGATCGAGGAAGGGGAGGCTGCCATTTCCACAGCTATCTGTACAAGGGATGATATCATGGTCTATCTGATCAACCAGGGGCTTGACGAAGCGTTGTCCTTTACCATCATGGAGAGTGTGAGGAAGGGAAAAGGCCTGAAACCGGAGCAGGAAGAGGCCATGAGAGCCCAAAACGTGCCCGAGTGGTACATCTGGTCCTGTAAACAGATCAAATACATGTTTCCGAAGGCCCACGCCGTTGCTTATGTCATGATGGCGTGGCGGATCGCCTGGTTTAAAGTGTTCCATCCTCTGGCTTATTATGCGGCATATTTCAGCATCCGCGCCAAGTCCTTTTCCTATGAGGACATGTGCATGGGCAAGGAAAAGCTGAACACTAGGATGAAAGAGATACAGAACACACCTAAATTCGAGGTAAAAAATGCCGATCTGGACCTTTTAAGAGAAATGAAGATCGCCGATGAAATGTACGCCAGAGGATTTGAGTTTATGCCTTTGGATATTTACCGTGCAAAGGCCAAAGACTTCCAGATTATAGACGGCAGGATCATGCCCCCTTACTCTGCCATCGACGGCATGGGGGAGAAGGCTGCCAAGGAAGCAGAGGAGGCCTCCAAGGGAGAGCCGTTTACTTCCATGGAAAACTTCCGCGACCGGACCAAGGCCCCGAAAGCCGTCGTGGACAAGATGAAAGAGCTCGGGCTGTTAGGGGATTTAGAAGAAAGCGACCAGTTGACTTTTCGTTTTGTATAATTAGTCAAAAAAGAGGGAAAGTACCCGAAAAGTATGGAAAATTGTCTATTTAATTTTCCGTACTTTTTTTTATACAAATATTATGTTGTATTTTAAAATATGGAAACATATAATAGTCTTGGTATCTATCATACATATAGAAATAATTTACAGCTTGAACATACCGCAAGGGGGAGTTTTCTATTTTGAATAGGCGGGGTTATCAGCATACAGCCGAAAAATTGAATGAAATAAAAGTACAAAAGAAAGAAGGAGAACAATCCATTGAGCAGCTGGCTTCCAAAAATGAAAAGCTCAGAGCACACAATGAGAAGCTGGAAAGACAGCTGAAAGCAAGCCGTCAGGAGGAACAACGGTTCCAGAGTCTTTTTCACAATGCTCCGGCCGGTTATCTGGTTTTTGATCAACATGGTCAGATATGTGATGCAAATCTGCGATTCTGCAGTATGGTATCGATTCCGTTTAAACAACGGCGCAGGATGAACATTCAAGATCTGATACAGGAGGAAGACCGGGAGACCTTCCGTTTTATGATCCATCAGCTTTTGAACAAAAATCAGACATGCTCTATAGAAGCAAGGCTTTTATCCGGCAGCGGATTCCTTCATGTGATCATCACAGGAAATCGGTATGAGTGTCCGGCTTTATCTGCTTCAGAGGATTCCAAAGTATTATTTGCAGGCATCGTGACTGAGGTATCTAAGCTGAAAAGGGAGCAGCAGATCATCAAAGACAGAAGTATGCGTGATACCCTGACAGGGCTTTACAATCGTACATTTTATAATGACTATCTGACCTATCACGGGAAGGCTGATGAACTCCCTTTCTCTGTCGCGATCATGGATCTGGATCGGCTGAAGATGATCAACGATTCCCTGGGACATACCTTTGGCGACCGTGCCATCACAACAGTGACAAAGGTATTAAAAAAGTATGCCAAAGATAAGTATATCTTTGCCCGGATCGGCGGGGATGAGATCGTGGCTTTTTTCCCTGATACAGAATTAGCTGAGGCTGAAAAATTCTTAAAAAATGCGGAGAATCAAGTTGCCAAATACAGTCTCTCCGGCATTCGTCTGTCCTTTTCCTGGGGCTGTGCGGTAAAAACCAATCCTGAACAGGATCTCCACACGGTACTGTCTGCAGCCGAAGATATGATGTACCGGAAAAAGTTCAGAAATAATACAGTGAAAAAGTCCGAGACATTGGATGTGATCCTCAACGCTCTTTTTAACCGAAATCCTAATATCCATAAGCATTGCTTAAGAATGTCCCGTCTGTTGGAACGATTCGGGAGTTATCTCGGTCTGGAAGATAAACGCATTTCATTTCTACAGGGGCTTGGTTATGTCCATGATATTGGAATGGCCTCTATCTCCGATGAAATCCTGAATAAGCACGGCCGTCTGACACAGAGCGAGAGACGGGAGATCAAACGACATCCTGAGACAGGATACCGGATCTTAAAATCCGTACCGGATATGGAAAAGGAAGCGCAGATTGTCTTATACCACCATGAAAACTGGGACGGCAGCGGCTATCCCTATGGGCTGTCCGGTGAGAGCATTCCGGTGGAATCCAGAATGGTCCTGATTCTGGATACCTACGACCGTATGAAATATGCTCCGTTTGGAAGGCACCATTTTTCGGAGGCTGAGATCGTGAGGGAATTGGAGCGCTGGTCTGGACAGCAGTTTGATCCTTTTTTGACCGGACGATTTATTGAATGGCTGGAAGACAGCAAAAAGCAGCATTGAAGGCTGCTTTTTGCTGTCTTTTGCTGTCTTCAGAGATAATCTGGGCAGGTTCGGGGAATACTATCTGAGAAATATTATCGTTGACATAAACTCTGACGTCACATATAATATACCCATACCCCGGGGGAGGGGTGTCTAGGAGGTGCTTATGAAGCAAAAATTTGATGTAACAGGTATGACATGCAGCGCATGTAGTGCCCATGTAGATAAAAGTGTACGTAAACTGGACGGAGTTTCCGAGGTCAACGTAAACCTTCTGCAGAACGCTATGACAGTGGAGTATGACGACTCCAGGGTAAACGATGATGAGATCATCCGGGCTGTCATTGACGGGGGCTACGGAGCGTTTGTTCATGACCGCAGAGAAGAAACCAATAAGAGCAAGGATACCGGTGTGGATGATGAGATCGCAGGAATGAAACAAAGACTGTGGGTCTCTGTCCTGTTTATGATCCCGCTTATGTATATATCAATGGGGCATATGGCAAATCTGCCTCTCCCGGCCTTTTTGTCCGGAACGCAGAATGCGGTATCCTATGGTCTGACCCAGATGCTCCTGGTGCTTCCAGTCATGTATATCAACCGTAAGTTTTATCAGGTAGGATTTAAAACATTATTTAAGGGTTCTCCGAATATGGATTCGCTGATCGCCATTGGTTCCGGTGCCGCGTTTGTCTATGGGGTATTTGCCATTTACCGTATGGGCTACGGCCTCGGGGTGCAGGATCTTGCGTTGGTGCATCAGTATCATATGGATCTATATTTTGAGTCCGCCTCTATGATCCTGACTCTGATCACTGTAGGAAAATACCTGGAAGCCAGGTCGAAAGGCAAGACTTCAGAAGCTATCAGCAAGCTTTTGGATTTAGCTCCAAAGACCGCAACGGTGGAGCGAAATGGAGAAGAAGCAGAGATACCGGTGGAAGAGGTAAATGAGGGAGATATCGTAATCGTACGTCCCGGTGCCAGCATACCAGTGGATGGAATCATCACAGAAGGTATGACTTCCATTGATGAGAGCGCCCTGACCGGGGAAAGCATACCGGTGGAGAAGACTTCAGGCGACAAAGTCATCAGTGCATCCATCAACAAAGGCGGATTTATTAAGTTTCGCGCTACCAAAGTCGGAGATGACACTACGCTGGCACAGATCATCCAGCTTGTGGAGGACGCATCCGGCTCCAAGGCCCCTATCGCGAAACTGGCTGATAAGATCGCAGGTATCTTTGTACCAGTTGTCATCGCCATTGCGTTGGCTTCCGGAATCATATGGATCCTTTCCGGGCAGACATTTGAGTTTGCCCTGTCCACGGCCATTGCGGTACTGGTGATTTCCTGCCCTTGCGCCCTGGGCCTTGCAACGCCTACAGCGATCATGGTGGGAACTGGAAAAGGAGCGGAAAACGGAATTTTAATCAAATCAGCGGAAAGTCTTGAGACAGCTCATGAAGTAAAGACCGTTGTCTTAGATAAAACCGGAACCGTCACGGAAGGACGGCCCCAGGTGACGGATGTTGAGACCTCAATTGGAACCTCCCATGAGGAGCTGGTAAAAATCGCTGCCAGCATGGAGAAGCCCTCTGAACATCCTTTGGCAGATGCCATTGTCTCCTATGGAGAGGAGACTGGCGCAGGCCTTTCTGAGGTGTCAGGATTTGTATCTGTCCCCGGAGAGGGGATCGAGGGAACCATCGCCGGAAAAAAGGTCTACGCCGGCAATTTAAAGATGATGGAGCGCATCGGTGTTTCATTGGGAGACCTGGAAGAAAAAAGCGGGAATTTTGCCTCTCAGGGAAAAACTCCTCTGTACTTTGCCAGAGAAAAGAACCTTCTGGGGCTGATCGCAGTCGCCGATGTGGTGAAACCAACCAGCAGGCAGGCCATCCAGGAATTTGAAAAGATGGGAATTGAGGTCGTCATGCTCACCGGAGATAACAAAAAGACAGCCGAGGCGATCCAGAGACAGCTGAACATCAGCCGGGTCATCGCGGAGGTTCTTCCACAGGATAAAGAAGCGCAAATCCGCAAGATCCAGGAAGAGGGCAAAAAGGTGGCGATGATCGGAGACGGGATCAACGATGCTCCGGCACTGGCCAGAGCCGATGTGGGTGTTGCCATCGGTGCCGGAACGGATATTGCCATTGAATCCGCGGATATTGTCCTGATGAAGAGCGATCTTTTAGACGGGGTCTCTGCTATCCAGCTGAGCAAAGCAGTCATTAAAAATATCAAAGAGAATTTATTTTGGGCATTTTTCTATAATGTGATCGGAATTCCGCTGGCCGCAGGCTGCCTGTATCCATTTTTCGGTTTAAAACTAAATCCGATGTTCGGCGCTGCCGCCATGAGCTTAAGTTCTGTCTTTGTAGTAAGCAATGCCCTGCGCCTGAAGTTTTTCCGGCCAGGTTTTATAAGAGAGAAAGTAGAACCAGTAACATCAGAACCAATTCATGTTGAGGAGGAAACAGCAATGAAAAAGACCATCGCAATTGAAGGAATGATGTGTGAGCACTGTGTAAAACATGTGACCGACGCATTAAACAAGCTTGACGGCGTAGATGCAGAGGTAAGCCTTGATGACAAGAATGCCTGTGTCGAACTGAAAACAGATATCAGCGACGAGGAACTAAAACAGGCCGTGGAAGATGCGGGATACCAGGTGACAGGCATCCAGTAGGGAGGTAGTATGCAGGCAGACCAATCTCAGATCACAAGACTTTTAAAAACCGCCAGAGGCCAGATCGACGGCATCTTAAAAATGGTGGAGGAGGACCGTTACTGTATGGATATCTCCAATCAGCTCATGGCTACGGAAGCCATGATACGCAAAACCAACAAAGAGATTCTCAGGGCACATATGAAAGGCTGCATAGCCGATGCTCTGGCAGAAAACAACGGTGACGAAAAAGTCGATGAACTGATAGAACTCATTGATAAATTTGCCAAATAACTCACAGTTTATATGAAATAAGACGGTGCTTTACGAGCGCCGTCTTATTTTCGTTTCAGGATGTATTCCGTGCCGATGATATTCCGGCCAAACCGGATGCACTGTCTTGAAAATAATCACAATTCCTTTTCTAATTTGTGGATGATCTCATAGGCTTCTTCAGGTGTTTTCGCCTCATCCAGGTACTGGAACAAAGTGGGGCTGGACGCAATATTGATGATGGACAGGATCTTATCGTCATTCTCAGATGTATCTGAGGCTATAAACGTAAAGATATATTTCACCGGATCGTTTAGCTCGTTTCCAAAAAATACTGGATGTGACAGACGGATCAGGCTTGCGGCAAACGGAGTAGAATCTGAGTTGGAATTGGCATGTGCCAGAGCAATATGGGGCCAAAACACAAAATAGGGACCGTTAATATGAATATTCTTGATGATGGAATCAATATAGTTCTGGGTCATCAGACCATCCTGTATGAGCAGATTGCCGCTTAACTGGACAGCATCCTGCCATGTATCTGCGTCCAGATCCAACGCGATCAGATGAGGTGAAAAAATACTGGCAGGCCTGTGTGCCACGGCTTCCTGGTTTTCAGCCCGCTTGACCATCCGCTTATTCAGAATATTGTTTTCATCTTTCCGGGACGCATACATTTTTTCCTGAAGCCTTATGAGATCGGTGGACGGAAGCCCTGGAGATACAATCACCACCGGAATGGAGGTCTCGTCCAGTGGATAGAAGGAGACGATCAGATTGGGCGAAGGGTTACTATGTCTCATATAATTCTTGTATTCAAAGGATATGATCGTCTGGACATCATCCACTTTACAATAGTATTTTAATTTGTTTGTGACATAGGAAGTGGCAGCGGCACCGGCATCGCAGATCAGCAGAATTTTAAATTCCTGCCGCTCTGTCAGGATCTTGGAGACAGCGGCGGCGATATGCATCACCAGAAAAGCGGTCTCATTTTCACTGTAGGTGCGGTGAAAGCTCTGTTCCAGAATATACAAGTTATTTTTAACGGACTTGCAGATGGCCGGATATTCGTCTTCCAGTTCCTTGTAAAAACTCTGATCAAAGGAAGTGTTGCGCTCCAGCAGAGAAAAAAAGCTTTTTATATGGGCTGACAGCTGATGATATAATTTGACATCGTTTGCAAGCTTTAGCTTCAGATCATGGGATACATTCACCAGAAATGTATGGATCACCGTGTTGGATGGAATGGTGCCGAGCGGTGTCTGAGGAAGGTTTGTAAGTACCAGCCCGTCAATATAGGATGCCAGAAAATAGGATTCCTGCGGCGGGATTGTGATGGAATAAACCTTTTCCACCCGTGCGTACAGATCTTTGGATATGCAGACCGTATGGCGGTCAGAAGCACATGGGAAGGAAGTCAAAGGATTTCCCTGGCGGATTCGCTCGATGGTGACCACCAGGATCCAGAGCAGCTGGTAGAACTGATAACCCTCAATGTTGATGTTATTTTCCTTCTGCCAGGTCAGGAGAATAGGAAATACCTGCATCTTGAATGCTTCCAGATCAAAATGTCTGGAGATCCATATGTCAATGCCTGAAAAAGAAGAGTTGTCTCCCACAATATTTAAAAACGTATGGAAACTGTTGATGAGATAATCTCTCCTGAAGACTTCAGTGACATCGATAGAATAGCCGCGGGATGTGGTGATAAACGGAATATCCTGGTTTTTAAGATCTCTGGAGACATGCTTTATGTCAGAAAGGCATGTCTTTTTGCTGACGTCCAGAGACCGTATGATGTCGGCGGTGGAGACTAGATTCTGTCTGCAGAGCAGCAGCTTGATGACAGTACATCGCTCCTCTGATGAAAAATGGTATTCATACAGGGGGCGGGAATAATACCTTTTTCTGATGAGTCCCAGCTCATTGATGGAACTGTCCAGCAGAAGTGAATTGTCGGGAAGGATCCGGATCTTATGGAATCCGTTTTCAGTTAAAAAGTCATTGATCTCTGTAATATAATTGTTGATCGAACGTTTTCCCACATGCAGGATCTCTGTTAATTCTGTATATGTATATTTCTTCTTTTCAGAAGATGTAAATAAAGTTATAAGCTGATATTGTTTTTGATTCATAGCAATCTCCTGATTATTTATCCTTTGCGGTGTGTATAAAATTCGGTTGAACATAAGTAGATTTTAATAAAGAAAATAGAAAAAGGCAAGAAAAAGTGTTCAATATGACGGAAACAAATGTTACCGGAAAAGCTTCGGGGCCGATTGTACGCCAAAAAGTACATTGCTATAATTGCGGTAGAAAGATGGAAATAGCATTAAAAACTTTTACCCCCTACGGGGTAGCCAAAGTATGAAAGGAGAACATCTGACTGCCATGACAAAAGAACAATTATTAGAATTCTACCGGAAAATGATCCGGATCCGTGAATTTGAAAATGAGGCCATTGAGTTAGCAAAAATGAATCTCACACGTGCCGCCGTACACACTTACAACGGTGAGGAGGCAATTGCTGTAGGCGTATGCGCCCATTTGACGGATCATGACTACATCACCTCAACCCACAGAGGACACGGACATTGTATCGCAAAAGGCGCCGATATGAAGCTCATGTTTGCCGAACTGATGGCAAGAGAATCTGGTTACTGTAAAGGTAAGGGAGGTTCCATGCATATTGCGGATATGTCCATCGGTATGCTGGGGGCCAACGGAATCGTCGGAGGAGGGCTTCCCATCGCAGTTGGTGCAGCTTTTGCTCTTAAATATAACGAAAGTGAGGACATTGCTGTATGTTTCTTCGGCGACGGTGCTTCCAACGAGGGGTCCTTTCATGAGTCATTAAATCTTGCTTCTGTCATGAAACTCCCAGTGATCTTTGTATGTGAAAATAACCAGTGGGCCATCTCAACTAGTCAGAAAAAGTCCTGCAATATTGAGAATATCAGCGACAGAGCCGCGGGATACGGAATAGAAGGAGTTACCGTAGACGGAAATAATATCGAGTCCGTGTACGAGGAATTCGGAAAGGCGGCCCAAAAGGTCAGGAGCAAAAGCGGACCAATCCTGATGGAGATGAAGACCTACCGCATTGCCGGACATTATTACGGGGACAACGAAAATTACAGGGACAGAGAAGAGGTCCAAAAATGGAAGGAAAGGTGTCCGATCAAACATGCGGAAAAGCTTCTTTATGAGACCTATGGCATGAAGGAAGAGGAGCTGGATAAGATCCAGAAGGAAGAACTTCAGATGGTTCTCTCTGCCAGCGAAAGTGCAAAAAAGGAGAAAGAACCTTCCCCTGGGGACCTTAAAAATGATCTTTACGACACTTCATTTGCAGATATCCAGTGGAACATGTTTGTGAAATAAGGAAAGGAAGAAGACAATATGAGAAAGATTTCTATGCGGCAAGCAATCAATGAAGCGCTTCATACAGCGTTTAACAGCGATCCGAAGGTGTTTTCCATCGGAGAAGATATTGCAGTTTACGGCGGTCAGCTGCGCTGCTCCTATGACCTGATCAAGAACTTCGGGGAGAAACGGATTATGGATACGCCGATCTCTGAAACTGCTATCGTCGGAACCGCCATCGGCTCCTCCATGCTCGGTCTGCGCCCAGTAGTAGAGATTTCCTACATAGATTTTATCGGAACCTGCTTTGACCAGATCATGAACCAGGCAGCAAAACTGAGATACATGTACGGCGGTCGGGTCAGCCTTCCGCTAGTCATCCGCACGCAGGGCGGGGCGGGACTTGGAAACGGAGCTCAGCACTCTCAGTCTCTGGAGTCTATTTTGGCACACATTCCAGGGATACGTGTGGTGGTCCCGTCCAATGCCTATGATGCTAAAGGCCTGCTCCTGCACGCGATCCGCGATAATAATCCGGTGGTTTTCATTGAACATAAAGGCCTGTACAAGAAGAAATGTGAAGTGCCAGAAGAACCGTATGAGTGTGATTACTGCTGCGACATTAAACGGGAGGGAACCGATATCACCATCGTTGCATACTCTTCCATGGTAGATCAGAGCCTTAAGGCGGCACAGGAGTTAGAAAAAGAAGGAATACAGGCGGAAGTAGTGGATGTCCGTTCATTGGAGCCGTTTGACGCCGAAACGATCCTTGCCTCTGTGAAAAAGACAGGACATGTTGTCGTAGCCCATGAGGCCTGTGTCAAAGGCGGTTTCGGAGCAGAGATCGCTGCGGTGATCCAGGAAAAAGCTTTTGATCAACTAAAAACCCCTGTCAAAAGAGTAGGCGCTCCTAATGTTCCGGTTCCGTTTGCGCCGGTGCTGGAAAAGGCGTATCTTCCTGATGCCCAGGATATTTTAGAAGCAGCCCGCTCTTGTCTGTAAAAGAAAGGAGAACTATGGATATCTTAGACTTGATCGTAATCGGAGGAGGACCTGCCGGGTACCTGGCAGCCCAGAGAGCTGCTGAGGGCGGTATGAAAGTAATGCTGTTTGAGAAGAAAAGACTTGGCGGCGTGTGTCTAAACGAGGGATGCATCCCCACAAAAACTCTGCTGAATTCCGCCAAAATATTTGATCACGCAAAAAATGGACAGGCCTATGGGGTGAAGGTTTCGGACGCCGTCTTTGACTCGAGAGCTGCGCTTGCCAGAAAGAACAAGGTCATTCAGATGCTGGTTTCCGGCGTTGGAATGACCATGAAGAAAAACAAAGTGACAGTTATCTACGAGAAAGCCAAACTGAAAGAAAAAACCAGCGAAGGATTTCTGGTAGAAGCCGGCGGGGAAGTTTACACAGCGAAACATGTACTGGCTGCGGCGGGTTCTGACACCCTGATCCCCCCAATTCCAGGAGTAAAGGAAGCTCTCATGGACGGACTGGCGGCAACCAGCAGGGAGATGCTGGAATTGGAAGAAATGCCGGAACACCTGGCGGTCATCGGAGCAGGCGTGATCGGATTGGAAATGGCGGCTTACTATTGTACCGCCGGTGTAAAAGTCACTGTGATCGAAATGCTTGATAAGATCGCGGGAACGATGGATTTCAAAGTTTCCAAGATGCTTCAAAAGGAACTTCAGAAGAAGGGCGTATCCTTCTTACTTGGACATAAGGTGACAGAAGTAAACAGCTATGGTCTTGTATGCGAAAAAGACGGGGAGACAAAGCAGATCACAGCGGACAAAATCCTGCTCTCCATAGGCAGAAGGCCTTCCATTGAAGACTGTGGACTCCAAAACGTCGGTGTTGTGGTTGAACATGGAAAAGTAGTAACTGACGAAAACTTATGCACCTCCGTGGAAGGTATCTATGCGGCGGGTGATATCAATGGAAAAGTCATGCTGGCCCACACAGCATACCGGGAGAGTGAGGCAGCAGTCAATCATATGCTCGGCATAGACGATGAGATGAATTATCAGGCGATCCCGTCTGTCATCTATACCTTTCCGGAATTTGCCGGTGTGGGAGAGACCGAGGAGTCAGCGAAAGAAAAAGGATTGAAAGTAAAGACTGCAGAGCTCCCAATGGCATATTCCGGCCGTTTTGTAGCTGAAAACGCAGGTGGAAACGGAGTCTGCAAGCTGATCATGGATGAGAAAACAAGATGTCTTGTAGGGGCCCATCTTCTTGGAACCTACGCCTCTGAGATCATTTGGGGCGCAGCGGCTCTGATCGAACAGAAGGTGCCAGTGGAAGAGATCAAAAAAATTGTTTTCCCGCATCCGTCGGTGAGCGAGATCATCAGAGAAACAACATTTCAATTATAAACCAAGAAACGAAAGGAGAAGCAGCATGAGAAAAGAAGTGATAATGCCTAAGATCGGATTGGATATGGAGGAAGGTACGATTTTAGAGTGGAAAAAGAAAGAAGGAGACAAGATTTCCAAGGGAGAGGTCCTCTTGGAGATCGAGACAGACAAGGCTGTCACAGAGGTAGAGTCAGCTTTGGACGGTATGTTGGCCGAGATCGTGGCTGACGAAGGCGATACCGTTGAGATCACAAATACGATCGCATGGGTGGAAGTCGATGACTGAAAAAAAACTTTCGCCTTTAGCCAAAAGTATGGGGAAGCAGATGATAAAAAGCTGGGAAGCTCCACAATTTACACATTTTTCAGTCGTAAACTGTGAGCAGATGGCCGCTTACAGAAAGAGTCTGCCTTTTAAGGTCTCATACACAACCATTTTGATCAAAGCCGTGGCAGATACCATCGCCGAGTATCCTGTCATGAACGCTTCCTGGGATGATGGAACAGTTATCATTCAAAATGAAACTATCAACATGGGTGTTGCCGTAGATACAAAACGCGGGCTACTGGTTCCTGTCATAAGGGATGCCGATAAACTTCCCCTTGAGGAGATCCATCGATGCATGGAAGATATCAAAAACAGATCAGGCAAAGGGAATTTTACGATGAATGACCTAAGCGGCGGAACGTTTGTCGTGAGCAACCTGGGCATGTTCAACATCTCCACATTTACAGCTATCGTCAATGCACCCAATTCCGCCATTATCTCCGTGGGAAAGATGGAAGAAGTCCCTCTTGTAAAGGACGGTGAGATCGTCATAGGAAAAACCATGACCATCGCGCTGAACATGGACCACCGTGTGATCGACGGGGCGACGGGAGCTAAATTTCTGACAGCCCTGGTGGAGCGATTGGAAACTTTAAATGAATAAGGAAAGGAAGATGTGTCTATGAAAGCTGCTGTATTATATGGAGCAAACGATCTACGTTATGAAACGGTTACGACTCCTGTGTGTCCGGAAAAGGGAATTTTGCTAAAGACCATAGCCTGCGGTATCTGCGGTTCTGATTTAAGGACCTATGGGGGAGGCTCCTCCAAAGCCCGGTATCCATCCATTTCCGGCCATGAGATCGCCGGAGAAGTGGTGGAGAGCGACAATGAAAAGTTTCCAAAAGGTTCAAAATTATCTGTGGCGCCTGTGATCGCATGCGGACACTGCTGGTACTGTAAAAACGGCATCCAGAACCAGTGTGACAATATGAAAATGATCGGAACTGCGGAAGGAATCCCAGGAGGATTTGCCGAGTATGTGTCATTTTCTGCGGATATGCTGGAAAACGGATGCTTTAACATCATCCCGGACCATGTGGATCCTATCGATACGGTGATCGCGGAGACCGCATCTTCTGTACTGAATGCACAGATCAATACAAATATCGTCATGGAAGATCTTGTGGTCGTCATCGGAGCTGGTACTATCGGCTGCCTCCACAGTGAGATTGCCTCAATTCGGGGAACGAAGGAAGTGATCATCGCTGAGATGAATCCGGAAAAGGCTGATCTTGCCAGAAAACAAGGCTTTAAAAATGTTCTCACCATGGGCAGCGGTGATCCCGAATTAAAGAAACTCATCATGGAAAAAACCAACGGACGGGGTGCGGATACGGTCATCTGTGCGTGCCCGGTGGGACAGGCGCAGGCAGATGCCATCGGACTTGTGAGAAAAAGAGGAAAGGTGATTTTCTTCGGAGGGATTTCCGCAAGCAGCGCCGCTGTCATTGACACCAACGCCATTCACTATAAAGAAATCACGGTTTATGGAGCGTCAGCGTATTCTCCCGAAGTCAACCGGCGCGCGTTGGATCTTGTTCTGAGCGGCCAGCTTGACGCTTCAAAGTTTATCACCCACCGTTATGAATTGAAAGATTTGGCACAGGGATATGAGGATATGCGCCAGGGAAAGATGATCAAGGGTATCGTAGTCTTTTAAACAGAAAAATACAAAAAATGAGGTGAACAGTATGGAAAATAAAACAATTTTAGTATTGTGCGGAGCAGGATTTGCAACTTCAACGGTAGGTGCCAAAATGTGTGAGGATGTATGTAAAGAGCTGGGGATCAAAGGCAACGTCCAGAAAAGGCCTGCAACCCAGGGAAAGACAGCCATCAAACAGTTGGAGCCAGATGCCATTCTCTTGATGGCAAAGATCACATTGGATTTTGGAGATATTCCGGTGGTAAACGGAATCCCGCTGATCACAGGCAGGGGAAAAGACGAAGTGAGAAAGAATCTGAAAGAGGTACTGTCCAAATAAACGGCAGACACCAGGACTGACCGAAATGAAACATCAGGAGGTGATGAAAATCGAAAACATAACAACAGTACCTCAAATCCTAGGGTACCAAATATCAGGAACAAGCAGAGATGACGTTCTTCAGGAAATGGCAGATTACCTGGCATCAAAAGGCATGGTCAAATCAACTTACGGCCAGGCTGTCATTGACCGGGAAAACATATATCCCACCGGCATCTGCACAGAACCGATCGCGGTTGCCATTCCGCACTGTGAACGTGACGGTGTTATAAAAACTGCCATTTTAGTAGGCCAGACAAAAGGCAGCGGGATCACATTTCAGCGCATTGATGACACGGAACTCATGGTGGATGCCAAGGTTGTCTTTATGCTGGCAGTGGACACAAATCAAGGCCAATTGGAGGTGATATCAAAACTTATGGATGTGATACAGGATGAAAAAGTGATTGAAGCAATCGCAAATGCCGACACATGTGAAAAGATAAGAGAAATCATGACAGATGCGTTTGT
This sequence comes from Anaerostipes rhamnosivorans, assembly GCF_005280655.1. Lineage (NCBI taxonomy): Bacteria > Bacillati > Bacillota > Clostridia > Lachnospirales > Lachnospiraceae > Anaerostipes > Anaerostipes rhamnosivorans. The sequence goes on along the minus strand of NZ_CP040058.1, from coordinate 1,823,143 downwards.
CATGAGATAATCACAGAATTGAAAGGAGATTTATATGGAAGCTTTTTTTAATGGATTGTCCTCCGCTTTGTCCAGCTTGGGATCCAACGGTATTCTGCCGATCGGGCTGTTTGTCCTTGCCCTGGTTTTTCGGATGAAAATCGGGGAAGCCCTCCGCGCAGCACTTACAGGCGCCGTGGGTATGGTCGGAATGAACTTGACAACCGACATGCTGGTGGCACAAATGACACCGGCGACCCAGTCTATGGTGGAACGTCTTGGCTGGAAACTGGATATCGTAGACACCGGATGGTCGCTGATTTCCTACGCATGGGGGTCTCCTGTTTCAGGAATTCTCATCCTTCTGGGAATCGGGCTTAACTTATTACTTCTGGTAACAAACTTCACAAAAACACTTATGATCGACTTTTGGAATTACTGGAGTTTCCTTGCATGCGGCGCTTTAATTTACGGTGCCACGGAAAGTGTTCTGTGGTCCGTAGCAGCCACAGGAATCTATATGATCATCACCTGGAAATGGTCTGACCATGTTGCCCCTATTTACCAGGAGGCAAGCGGTATGGATGCCGTTACCTGGCCTACAGGCGCGATCATCGCACCGGCTATGATCGGTTTTCCTGTGATCAAGTTATGCCAGAAGATCCCTGTAATCAAGGATATCAAAGCTGATCCGGAACACCTCCAGAACAAACTAGGTGTGTTCGGCGAAACCATGGTGGTCGGCTTTTTCATCGGTATTATCATCGGTATCTTAGCAGCTTTTGATGTGATCAAATGCTTCCTTTTGGGTGTCAACATGGGCGCAGTCATGGTACTGCTCCCGAGAATGATCGCCATTATGATGGAAGGTCTCCTTCCCATCGCCAATGCGGCGCAGGAATTCTGTGAAAAGCATCTGCACGGCAAAAAAATCTGGATCGGTATTGACGCTTCAACCCTAATGGGGAATCCGTGTAACATGACAAGTATCATGATCATGACACCGGTTGTAACCGTCATGTCCATCATCCCTGGAAACCGTATGCTTGCTGTAGCCAGCCTTGTGGCGGTTCCATGGTTCATTATTCCACTGGCTTATTATGCAAAAGATAACATCCTGCATACTTGTATCGCGGCATTTGTGGTATTCAGTGTGTACTTCCTGTGCGCCACAGCTTTGGCCGGAGCCCACACGAACATTGCCCATATCTGCGGTTCACTGGCCAACGGAAACACACTGACAAGCTGTCTGTCTGAAGGCGGTAATCCAATCACCTGGATCATTTACAAGCTGTTACATATATTCGGACAGACTGTCGTATAACACGAAACATGTTCTTCCTCTGATCAGATGGAGACGGTGAAGACAAATTTACTGTCTCCATCTGACAATTTTAAGATAGGAGTTTTATCATGGTGAAGAGAAAAGTCGTTGTAACAAACGCATCGGGGCTTCATGCGAGACCGGCATCCACATTCGTAAAAGAAGCTAAAAAATATAAGTGCAGTCTGACGATCAAAACAAAGGGCAAGGAAAAAGACGGAAAGTCGATCATGGGCATATTAAGCTGTGCGATCTGCCAGAACACAGAGATCGAACTAGTCTGTGATGGCGAAGATGAAGAGGCGGCAGCGGATGCGCTGGCAGAACTCATAGAATCCGGGTTCGGCGAATAAAAGAGCAGGGCAGAAGGAAGGTGATCGTATGTACTATCTGATATTCCTGGTCATTGGCGGGGCAGTCTGGACGCTGGTTCTGAGAAACCGCCGGGAGAAAAGAAATCGTATGTACCGCAAATTTTAACAAACAGAAAGAATGGAGGAGTTTTACATGAAATTTGAAACAATGAGATTACCGGAAAGTGTCGATGAAGACTTTTTGATCGCAACTTACTATATGAACTCAGAAAAGGAGCCGGATATCTATGACTGGGTCAAACTTGTGGCGGCTGACCAGAGTGCAGGCACATGGACCCATGTAGAAGGAGAGACCCCGGAGGTCATCGAAAAGTACGGTGGAAAGGTCATAGGCATCTACCCCATGGCGGAAGAACATGCGTGTATCGCACGCATCGCTTTTCCTACTGCAAACTTTCCGGCTTATCTTCCGATGATCATGAGTACGGTAGCGGGAAATGTACTGGGACAGGACGGGATCCGTCTCGCAGACATCGAGTTCCCGGAAAAAGTCTTAAGAGAGATTCCCGGACCTTTGATGGGAGTAGAAGGAATCCGTCAATTGATCGGAGTGCCTGAACGTCCTTTGGTAGGCGCTATCTTAAAGCCGTGCATCGGAGTGCCGCCAGAGATCAGCGCGAACGGAGCGCGGCAGGCTGCTGTCGGCGGGGCAGATGTGATCAAAGATGATGAGCTTCTTTCGTATCCGGAATATTCTCCAATGGAAAAACGCGTTGCAGCTGTCATGGAACAGCTCAAAGATGTTGGAAAAGATAAGAGCTGCCTTTATGCCGTCAACATCACCGGAGAAAATTTATTTGACCGGGCAAGGCGGGCGATCGATGCCGGAGCCAATGCCCTGATGGTTAATTATCAGGCGATGGGCTGGGGCGCAGTGGAAGATTTTATCCGTGCGATGAAGCGGGAAAATCTGATCTATCCAATCTTTGGCCACTGCGCAGGAATGGGAGCTTATTACCGTTCCAAGACCAACGGCATTTCAACAGCACTTTCCATGGGTAAGCTTGCCAGACTTGTTGGTATGGATATGCCTTTGGTATATCCGGACAGCGGAAGGTTCGGCCTTTCTACCAATGAATTTGTAGAAACTCATGCACAGTGCATTGCACCAATGAAGAATATCAAGAGAGCATTTATGACGGTGGCAGGAGGCGTACAGCCGGGCGCCATAGAATACTTGATGGATCTGCTTGGCAATGACTGTATCCTCATGGCTGGCGGCGGTATTTACGGACATCCTATGGGAGCAGAAGCAGGGGCGAAAGCGATCCTGTCTGCCATCAATGCCAAGATGGAAGGAAAAACGATCTTGCAGGCGGCCGAGGAATGTGAAGAGCTAAAAGCAGCCATCGATGTCTGGGGAACAAAAGGCCATTGAAAACCTGCCAGATCCATTTGATCGGAAATGCGGGTGTTCTGGTCTGTGTTGGTAAAACCTCTGTGCTGATTGACGGTCTGTACAGTCCCAGGGGAGAGGGGTTTCATACCAGCCCGATCCCCAAAGGTGTGTTTGCAGATCTCTGCCGTCCAGAGGGCCGGCTGCCCAGTCCGGATTATCTGATCTTTTCCCATCATCATTTCGACCATCTTTCAGAGAATCTGCTGGGTTCCTATCTGGATGCCAGGCAGCCCGGATGTGTGTTTCTGCCCGGCGGAGAGGATTCCGGGGATGGGCACCTGGTCCGCAGCCTGGGACAGAGAGGCATCAGCCATGAGGTTGTCACAGGAGAGAGAAGAACTTATCAGCCGGAAAAGGATCTTGAGGTTTCTTTTTACAGAACCAGGCATTTAGGCCGTCAGTTCGGCAGGGTTCTCCACTACTGCATTCTGATCACACTTTGTTCCTGCCGTCTGCTGTTTACTGCAGATGTGGATTTTTTTACGGAATCACTTCATCAGTTTCAAGGACTTCCCCTGCATGCTGTGTTTGTAAATCCTTTGTTTTACCATAATAAAACAGGTCAGCAGATCCTACATGATACTCTGAAGGCAAGAAATACTTTTATTTATCATGTACCTTTTCAAGAAGATGACATCTATCATATGCAGCATATGGTAAAGACGGATATCCGCAGATATCAAAATACATCGCCTGCCATACTGCTTGGCAGGCCGAAACAAAACCACGGTCTCGCCATCCAGGAAGGAGAACAAAACTATGATGTATTATATTGAAAGTAAAAGCAGCGATCCCTGCTTTAACTTGGCACTGGAGCAGTATGTATTTGATTCTCTAAGCCGCTCCCACAGTTATTTTATGTTGTGGCAGAACGACAATGCCATCATTGTGGGAAAACACCAGAACACCGTTGCCGAGATCAATGAGGGTTATGTGAGGGAACACGAGATCCGAGTGGTGCGGCGTCTTTCTGGGGGAGGTGCGGTTTACCACGATATGGGGAATATTAATTTTACCTTCATCGTGGATAAAGAAAGCGGTCTGTTTGACTTTTCAAAGTTTTGTATGCCTTTGGTCCGCGCCCTGAAAAGCATCGGGGTGGAGGCAGAAGTCAACGGCCGCAATGATATGACCATTGACGGCAGGAAATTCTCAGGGAATTCCCAATATTCCAAAGAGGGGCGGACCATGCATCACGGGACTGTCATGTACGATAGTGATTTAAATACGTTGGAAAAGGCATTGAATGTCTCCAGCGATAAAATAAAATCAAAAGGATGCAGGTCCGTAAGGAGCAGAGTGACAAACGTACGCCCCTATGTCAAAAATGATATGGAAACAGAACAGTTTTTTAAGATTCTTAGGGATTATATGTTCAGGGAAAACCAACTGGTTCTCTATGAACTGACACAGAAGGATCTTGAGGCTGTGGAACGCCTCAAGAAGGAACGTTACGGCACATGGCATTGGAATTATGGATTTTCCCCTAAATATGCAGTGGAAAAAAAGCGCCGCATAGAAGGCTGCGGCAGTATAGAGGTTCATATGAATGTAGAACACGGGGTCATCACCGATATGGTTTTTTTCGGCGATTATTTCTCTGACACTGACAGTTCCTCTCTGTCAGAGCTGTTAAAAGGCTGCCGGCTCTGCCGGCCGGATCTCTCCGAGAGATTAAAAACTGTTCAGGCGGGCCGTTATTTTCATAATCTGACCAATGAACAACTGCTGGATATACTGCTGCAATGAAAAGCACGTAAGGATTTTACGTTCGTCATAGCTTTTTGAAACAGGAATTTAGTTGAACTATAACGGTAAGAAAAACAAGCCCTTGAAAGTCAGTTTACTGTACTTTCAAGGGCTTGTTTTTTAGTTGTGGAAATGTCCAGCTTTGTTCCGCTTTATAAAATAAGATACAGCTACAAGCATACCGAGCACAGAGCTGATCAAGAAAAATCCATTGCTGGATATAGATTCTGTGATCAGAAAAAAGCTGTCCTTACTAAAAAATATCAAGTATGCCTGATTTGCAAAGACTCCCAGACTGCCAATCCCCACAGCTGCTGCCAACGCGGTCCAAACTGGATCCTTCAGGTTAAAAGCATTTTTAAAGATCATCTCTAGAATGACCACAGTAAAAGCCACAATGATAATAAACGTATTATCCCATATCCCATCGATGAGGATATAACTCCTTGTCCTCAAATATGTATCTGCTATAAGCAGTAGAGACATCAAAAGAATGCCATGTAATAATGCGTTTCCTCGATCCCTGAGCTGTTTCTTCACGATTGCTTCTTGACTCATAAAAAAGTACCCCTTTCTCTTTTAAGATTCCAGTATAAGATATTTCGACAAAAAACACAAATCTATCTATTATAATTGAGATAAAAACCCCACATTTGCATTGAGAAGTTTTTCCTGCTATCATATTCAATTAGATATCGTAAAGAAAGGAAGTTTTTAGTGAAACGATGGATCGCTATATTGCTCTGCTTCACTGTTTCCCTGATGGTACTGTCAGGATGCAGGCCTGAAAAGGAATCAAAAAGCAGCAGTTCTAAAAAATTAAATGTCGTAACCACGATTTTTCCATACTATGACTTTATAAGACAGATTGGGAAAGATAAGGTCCATGTGAAGATGATCGTCTCTGCAGGCAAGGACAGCCATACCTTTGAGCCGACCCCCTCTGACCTGATCACTATACAGAAAGCGGATGTCTTTTTATACAACGGCGGCGCCATGGAATACTGGGTTCAAAAGGTACTCAAATCCCATAAAAACAGCCGTCAGATCACCTATGCCTTTATGAATTCCGTCCATCCGGTGGAAGAAGAAGTGACAGAGGGCATGAGTCTTCCAAAAGAAGAGGAGGGGGAGACAGAATATGACGAACATATTTGGACTTCCCCTGTCAATGCCCAGATCATCGTCAAAAAAATCTGTGCTGTTTTATCAGAAAAGGATCCGGACAATGCCGGCTTTTATGAGAAAAACACAAAGGCTTACTTAAAAAAGCTGAAAGCACTGGATCAAGATTTCCGTGATACAGTAAAGCACGGAAAACGAAACGTCATGGTTTTTGGTGATAAATTTCCAATGCGTTATTTTACAGATGAATACGGGCTCTCCTACAGAGCGGCATTTCCAGGGTGTAGTGAAGAATCTGAACCCAGTTCCAGGACACTGTCCTATTTGATCAAAATGGTTAAAAAAGAGAAGATTCCTGTGGTTTATCACATGGATTTTGGCAGCAGTAAGATTGCAGACGTAATCTGTGAGGCGTCAGGCGCAAAAGTTTTGACATTCTATTCCTGCCACACCGTGACGAAACAGCAGTTTGACCAGGGCATCACTTATCTGGACCTGATGAAAAAAAACGTAAAGAATCTGGAGAAAGGACTGAGAAAATGAGTTCAATCATAACATGCAGCCATGTGGATCTTGGTTATGACGGACATGTCATCGTCAAGGACCTGAATATGGACATAGAGCGCGGATCTTATATCTCCGTGATCGGACAGAACGGTTCCGGAAAAAGCACTTTTATCAAAACTTTACTCGGCCTGGTGCGCCCGGTTTCCGGAAAAATCCACAAAAACCTACCGGCAAACGGCATCGGGTATCTTCCTCAGCAGACGGAAATGCAGAGAAATTTTCCTGCCACTGCCATGGAAGTCGTCTTATCGGGTTTTCTGAGCCAAAAAAAGTACAGGCCTTTTTATACGAAGAAGGAGAGATTCACAGCTTTGGGACAGTTGAAAAAGCTGGGAATCCTGGATCTTTCAAAAACCTGTTACCGGGAGCTCTCCGGGGGCCAGCAGCAGAGGGTTCTTCTGGCCAGGGCATTGTGTGCTTCCGGCCATCTGCTAGTTTTAGATGAGCCGGTTACCGGGTTGGATCCGGCAGCCGCAAAAGAGCTCTACCGTTTATTAAAGAAATTAAACGAAGAAGATGGGATGGCAGTTTTAATGGTTTCCCACGATCTATCCAACGCATTAAAGGATGCGGATCATATTCTTCATATCGGACATGAAGACTATTTCTTCGGAACAAAAGAGAGTTACCGGGAATCCGAATATTATCAGAAGATCAGTGGAGGTGCTGTCCATGGAATTAATTAAGGAAATGCTCTCCTATCCGTTTATTATAAGGGCTTTTATCGTAGGTATTTTGATTTCACTGTGTGCTGCGCTCCTGGGGGTCAGCCTTGTGCTGAAGAAATTTTCTATGATCGGAGACGGGCTGTCCCATGTATCCTTCGGGGCTCTCTCCATCGCTGTGGCTCTGGGTATCGCTCCGCTGAAGCTATCTATACCGGTCGTTGTCATTGCGGCCTTTTTTCTGTTAAAGATCACGGAAAACGACCGGATCAGCAGTGACGCGGCTATCGCCGTCATGTCCGCGTCAGCGCTGGCAGCCGGAGTACTGGTGACCTCCTTTACTTCCGGTATGAATATGGATGTATATAGCTATATGTTCGGCAGTATTCTGGCTATGAGCAGGGAGGATGTCAGGTTCAGTGTCATCCTTTCCGCAGCGGTCCTGATCCTGTTTTTCTTCTGCTACCATAAGATCTTTGCGGTGACCTTTGATGAAAGCTTTGCAAGGGCATCGGGAGTGGATGTGTCCTTTTATAATTCCCTGCTGGCCATCCTGACCGCTGTGACCATTGTCATCGGTATGAGGATGATGGGGGCAATGCTGATCTCAAGTCTGGTCATTTTTCCGGCGCTGACAGCAATGCAGCTTTTTAAGAGCTTTCGGGGAGTAGTCATCTGCTCAGGATGTTTGTCTGTTGTCTGCTTCTGTGTGGGTCTGTCCGCATCCTATTTATGTTCGGCGCCGGCAGGGGCCAGTATCGTTATTGCCAACTTATGCGGATTTCTTGTTTTCCGTTTTCTGAGAATGGTTTTCGGTAGGAATGTTTGATTTCCAAAACATTCTGTGATAAAATAATTCCATTATCGACAAGTTAGGAGAAATATATGAACAATAAGAGAAATATGATGTTAACAATTATGAGTGTTATCCTGCTGATTGCCGGGATACTAAACATTGTTTCTAATGTCACATTGCTGACAAGTGGTAAGTTGATGCAGATGGCCATGGAGCAGGTGAAGCTGAGCGGCGTAATCTTGAGTGTATATCTTGTCATCTGTATCATCTTTGGGGCACTTGAAATAGTGTGCTGTATTTACGGCTTAAAAGCAGCAAAACATTTTGAATTTGGGGAAACCTGTTTTAATCTTGCGATTGGGTTGTTAGCTGCCGCTATCATCATATTTATTTTTAACTTATTTGCAAACGGTTTTACTGTTTCCAGTCTGGGTGGATTTGTATTCCCGTTGCTGTATCTTTTTTCAATTAAATTCTGCAAATAATTTTATAGGTATTCATATAAAACAGATGATCTTTTTTGATTGTCTGTTTTGTTCATTACAGCTGAATTGTTTTTCGATTACACAAGAAGGAGATCATGATGTACATTGCAGATTTACATATCCACTCCAGATATTCTAGAGCCACCAGCAAAGATTGCGACCCGGAACATCTGGAGCTCTGGGCCAGAAGAAAAGGCATCGATATTGTGGGCACCGGTGATTTTACCCATCCGGCCTGGAGGGAAGAATTAGCCGAGAAACTGGAGCCTGCGGAGGAAGGTCTCTATGTCCTGAAGGAAGAATTCAGGATACGGGACGGAATCGCTTCGGATGGAAAAAGGCCGCGTTTTGTAATCACAGGAGAGATTAGTTCCATCTATAAAAAGAATGAGAAGACGAGAAAGATCCATAACCTAATCCTGCTGCCGGGACTGGATGCCGCATCCAAGGTTTCCGCCAAGCTTGAGACCATCGGCAATATCCACTCTGACGGCAGGCCGATCTTAGGGCTGGACAGCAGAGACCTGCTGGAAATCCTGCTGGATATATCCCCCGATTCTGTGCTGGTGCCCGCCCACATATGGACACCCCACTTTTCCCTCTTCGGCGCTTTTTCAGGCTTTGACACTATAGAGGAATGCTTTGAAGATCTGACTGGGCATATCCATGCACTGGAAACCGGTTTATCCTCTGATCCTCCTATGAACTGGAGACTGTCGGCGCTGGATTCTTTCCAGCTGATCTCTAACTCCGATGCCCACTCTCCCGGTAAGCTCGGCAGGGAGGCCAATCTGATGGACATTGACCTTTCCTATCCTTCTCTGACAGAAGCGATCCAGACGGGAAAAGGCCTTTACGGAACCATTGAGTTCTTCCCGGAGGAAGGCAAATATCATTTTGACGGCCATAGGAAATGCAATCTGGTTTTGACTCCTTCTGAGACAGAAGAATACGGCGGTATCTGTCCAGTCTGCGGAAAGAAAATAACCATCGGGGTTCAGCACCGGGTGGAACAGCTGGCCGACCGGGGTGAAGGATACATGAGAGCGGATGCAAAACCCTTTGAGAGCCTGGTCCCTCTCCCTGAGGTCATCGGTGCATCCACAGGCATGTCCGCCGCAGGAAAAAAGGTCAATGCCCAGTTTGAGAAGATGCTTGCGGAACTAGGGCCGGAATTTCATATTTTGCGGGAAGTGCCTTTGGAAGACATCCGCCACAGCGCCGGCGCCTGTGTGGAAGAAGGTATCCGTCGCTTAAGGAAAAAGGAAGTCCGCCGGGAACCTGGATTTGACGGTGAATACGGAAAGATCCATCTCATAGAAAAGGATGAGATCGACGCCATCAACGGGCAGATGACCTTCTTTGACGCTCTGGGAATCGCAGCCACGGCAGAACCGAAAAAGCAGAAAAAGAAGCCCGTAAAAAAAGAGAAAAAGAAACCGGCCGAAAAGCCATCAGCATTGTCAAAAAAGGACTCCGGCGTCAATGAAGAACAGCAGGAGGCTGTTGTCACCGAACACCGAGCAGTGGCTGTGATCGCAGGCCCCGGGACTGGCAAGACAAAAACACTCATAGACAAGATCGCTTATCTTGTGAAGGAACGCGGAGTATCCCCGGCTCAGATCACAGCTGTTACATTTACGAACCAGGCAGCGTCGGAGATGAGGGAACGTCTGGACAATAGACTTGGGAAAGAAGTACATACGCAGGATATGACCATAGGGACCTTCCACTCTATTTGTCTCCATCTGCTCAGGCAGAGGGGAGAAGAGATCGTATTGGCCGACTCCGCGGAGCTTTTGGAGGCGGCAGAGGAGACATTGACCCGTCTTAAGTCAGATAAAAAGCCAAAGAACTTCTTAAAACAGATCTCCAGCTATAAAAACAACATAAAAGGACAGGATTCTGCCACAACAGAAGAGGCAGACTGCTATCAGGAAGTCATGGATGAACTGGGGCTTACGGATTTTGACGACCTGCTCCTTAAGGTGCTGTCACAGAGTGATGCGGCACCGGAACAGACCAGTCAATTTTCTTATCTCCTTGTAGATGAAATGCAGGATATGAATGATATCCAGTTCCGTCTGGTCCTCTCTTGGTCCCGCCGTGGAAAAGAGCTGTTTGTCATCGGAGATCCAGACCAGTCTATCTATGGTTTCCGTGGATCGGACGCCCGGTGCTTTGACAGGCTTAAGGAAGAAATGCCGGATCTTAAAACCATTTATTTAAAGAAGAATTACCGCTCCACGCCGGAGATCATCGGGTCCGCCCTCTCCGTCATCAGTGAAAATCCCGGGGAGGAACGCCGTCTTCTGGCAGTCAGGAACAGCAAAAGCCCAGTGCGTGTGGTCACTGTCCAGAACGACTGGTCCGAGGCCATCTTTATCGCCAAAGAGATCAACCGCCTCACCGGAGGGATGGATATGATGGATGCCCAGAACTATGCGGCCAAGTCAGAACGGCCCAGGGGATTTGGAGAAATCGCTGTTTTGTACCGCACCCACCATCAGGCCAGGGCTATCGAAAAATGTCTAAGACAGGAGAGCATTCCATGTGTCATCACCGGACAGGACAGCTTTCTTGAGGAAGAGCAGGTAAAGGGAACAACCTCCTTTTTCCGGTATCTTTTGAATGAAAAAGATTCAAAGGCGCTCTCCATTGCCCTGAAAGCTTTTCCTGACTGCGGGGAGCTGGCAGAAGAATTCAAACTGCTGATGAAAACGGAACGGCCGGACAGGATCTTGAACCTGTGGATGGAAAAAAACAGCCTCACAGAGGACGAGTTCCTGTTGAGCCTTAGTAAAATGACCCTGTTCCACGATGATATGGCTGCCTTTCTGTCCAACCTTTTACTCGGAACAGAAGGAGATCTAAAACGGAGCGGCGAGAGAGAATATACTTCGGATGCGGTCACCTTAATGACGCTTCACGGCTCCAAGGGCCTGGAATTCCCGGTGGTCTTTATAGCCGGTGTGAAGCAGGGCAGCATCCCTTTGGAATCTCCTGTGCACCCGGCGGATAAAGAGGAGGAACGCCGTTTGTTCTTTGTGGGCATGACCAGGGCAAAGGAGGACCTGATCCTTATGACACGGAAAGAAAGCTCTGAATTTCTTTCGGCCCTTCCCAAAAAATATAGAAACGATGAGTCCGCAGGGAAAAAGCAGCCAGAGGCAGAGCAGCTCTCACTGTTTGATATTTAAACATCAGGCTTTACGAAAAACTCTTTTATAAAAAAAGCAGAAGATGAAGAGAAAACGGTCTCAAATAAGATTTTCCATGCAAACCCTTGTATTCTGAAAACCGAAGTGCTATAATAACTAATAACATATAGGATGAACTTAAGGAGTGGACGAAAGTCCACTCTTATTGTTTGCGCGGAAAAGGAGGCAGGATCAACTTGGCAGGAAGAGTAGAAATAGAACAGAAAACAGAAGCACTGGTTGCGCCGATCATTGATGAAAACCACTTCGAACTTGTGGATGTGGAATACGTAAAAGAGGGTGCCAACTGGTATCTGCGTGTTTACGCAGACAAAGAAGGTGGAATCAGTATCGATGACTGTGTGCTGATCAGCCGGGCACTGGAAGCCAAATTGGATGCTGATGATTTTATCGAAGACGCATACATTTTGGAAGTCAGTTCACCGGGACTTGGAAGAACGTTAAAAAAAGAAAAACACTTCCAGCGAAGCATAGGACAGTCGGTGGATATCAAACTATATAAAGCCATTGATAAGCAAAAGGAATTCACCGGCATTTTAAAAGAGTATTCAAAGGAAAAGATCATACTTTCCATCGATGGCGCTGATCAGGAATTTGAAACAAAAAGTGTGGCATCAGCCCGTTTATCATTAGATTTTTAAGGAGGACAACAGAAAAAATGAGTGAATTAATTGATGCATTAAACCAGTTAGAAAAAGAGAAACATATTGATAAAGACGTCATTATGGAAGCGATTGAAAACTCTCTGGTTGCTGCATGCAAAAGGGACTTTGGAAATGCGGACAATGTGGTCGTAAACATGAACCGTGAGACCGGAGACATTGTGGTATATGCTGAAAAAGAAGTCGTGGAGACTGCGGACGGGGAGGAATTTGACCCGGCACTACAGATCAGCCTTGCCAAAGCAAAAGCCATGGATCCTAAGTATGAGCTGGGAGACATTGTCCGTGTGGAGATCACCCCGAAGGATTTCGGAAGGATCGCGGCGATGCATGCCAGAAGTGTTATCGTGCAGAAGATCAAAGAAGAGGAGAGAAGAGTGGTCTTTGACCATTTCTACTGCAAAGAAAAAGACATTGTCACCGGCGTGGTACAGCGCTATGTGGGTGAAAATGTCAGCGTCAGCTTAGATGACAAGACAGACGCTCTCCTGATGAAGTCTGAACAGATCAGAGGAGAAGTGTTCCAGCCTACAGAACGGATCAAACTTTATATTGTGGAAGTCAAGGACACAAACCGCGGACCGAGGATTTTAGTCTCCCGCACACATCCGGATCTGGTAAAACGCCTTTTTGAAAAAGAAGTGGCGGAGATCCAGGACGGCATCGTGGAGATCAAGAACATTGTCCGTGAGGCAGGCTCCAGGACAAAACTTGCGGTCTGGTCCAACGAACCCAACGTAGACCCTGTAGGTGCCTGTGTCGGCATGAATGGTGCCAGAGTCAATGCGATCGTCAACGACTTAAAGGGAGAGAAGATCGACATCATCAACTGGAATGAAGATCCTTGTGTCTACATTGAAAATGCATTAAGTCCGTCAAAGGTTGTGTCTGTATCCGTGGATGTAGAAGAAAAAAGCGCCCAGGTAGTAGTTCCTGATTACCAGTTATCTCTGGCCATCGGAAAAGAAGGGCAGAACGCAAGGCTTGCGGCAAGACTGACAGGATATAAGATCGATATCAAGAGTGAGTCCCAGGCTGAGGAGGAAGAAGAACTCCGCCAGATGCATCCGGATATGGAAGAAGATCAGGATATGGAATGGACAGAAGAATTTACTGAGGAGGAAGCGGCAGAGGAGGCAATGGCCTACGATGATGAGAATGCCGTGGAAGAAGAACTTCTCACTGAAGAATCTGAATCGTTGGATGAATAAAAATAGGATGTGATCGTATGAACAAAAAGATGCCCATGAGAAAGTGCATTGGATGCCAGGAATCAAAAGCAAAGAAGGATCTTGTAAGAGTAGTAAAGCCGAAAGAAGGAGATATTTTTATCGACCCCACAGGCAAATCCAACGGGCGAGGAGCCTATATCTGCCGGTCATTAGACTGTCTGAAAAAGGCCAGAAAGTCCAAGGGGCTTGACCGCTCATTTAAGACATCGATCTCCGAGGAAGTCTATGACGCACTGGAAAAGGAGATGATAGATCTTGAATCATAAAGTCTTGTCTCTGCTCGGGCTTGCGGCCAGGTCAAGAAATCTGGTCAGCGGTGAATTTGCAGTGGAAAAGTCTGTGAAGTCCGGCCATGCATGCCTGGTCCTTGCGGCCAATGATGCTTCCGGCAATACGAAAAAAATGTATCAGAATATGTGCGAATATTATCATGTGCCGCTGTATTTTTTCAGCGATAGAAGCGAACTGGGCCACGCCATCGGAAAAGAATTCCGGGCGGCGGTAGCTGTGGAAGATCAAGGATTTGCAAAGGCCATTCGCGGGAAACTAGAAAACAGTCAGAATGAATAGTGGAGGTGCAATCTATGGGAAAACCTAGAGTCCATGAGATAGCTAAAAAATATAACAAACAAAGTAAAGAGATCATTGAAATATTAAAGAAAAACAATATCGAAGTAAAGAACCATATGAGCACGGTGGAAGATGCCCAGGTAGCGGTCATTGAAAAGGCCCTTGGAGCAAAAAAAGAAGAGAAACCGGCCAAAAAAGAAAACCGACCGGATAACCGTCAGGACAAATCCAGAAACCAGCAGAGGAACAGAGGACAGCAGAGACCTCAGAACAGTCAGAATAACCAGAACCGTGGCGGCAAAAAACCGGAGGGACAGCTGAAGGATAAAGACGGCAGCCAGAATCAGGGAGGCCAAAAGAAGGTCCTGAAAAAAGAAAATCCTCAGAATTCACAGAAATTCTCCAATAATAATAACGGACAGAATGGGAAGAATAAAAACAATAAGTTTAACAAAAACAACAAAAAGAACAGAAACAATAAGTTCAACAATAAAAATCAAAATACCCAGAAGAAGAAAAAGACAGGACCGGGAGCTTTCATCAAGCCGGATCCGGTCAAGAAACCGGAATATGATCCAAGTGAACCAGTAAAGATTCCTGAGATCCTGACATTAAAAGAGTTTGCGGAGGCGATCCATATTCCTGCAAATGACATCATCAAAAAGCTTCTGATCTCCGGCGGCGGCCTTGTGAACCTCAACACGGAATTGGATTTTGAACGTGCAGAAGAGATCGCTTTAGAGTATGACCGTATCGTGGAATTAGAAGAAACCGTGGATGTCATTGAAGAACTATTAAAGGATGATGACGAAGAAGATACAAAAGATCTTGTGACCAGACCTCCGGTTGTGTGCGTTATGGGACACGTTGACCATGGTAAAACATCCCTTTTGGATGCCATCCGTTCTGCCCGTGTCACCGCTGGTGAAGCAGGCGGGATCACACAGCATATCGGTGCTTATACGGTACAGACGGAAAGTGGAACTATCACCTTCCTGGATACACCTGGACATGAGGCTTTCACATCCATGCGTATGAGAGGTGCACAGTCTACCGATATCGCGATCCTTGTTGTGGCTGCGGACGACGGTGTTATGCCACAGACCATCGAGGCGATCAACCATGCAAAAGCAGCAGGTGTTGAGATCATCGTAGCCATCAATAAAATTGATAAAGAGAGCGCCAACATTGAGCGTGTAAAACAGGAACTGACAGAATACGAACTGATCCCTGAGGACTGGGGCGGAACAACCATTTTCTGTCCGGTATCCGCACACAGCAAAGAGGGAATCGACGATCTCTTAGATATGATCTCCCTTACCGCGGAAGTGCTGGAGTTAAAAGCAAATCCAAATCGTAAAGCGAGAGGAATCGTCATCGAGGCTGAGCTTGACAAGGGACGTGGTCCTGTGGCAACTGTACTGGTACAGAAGGGTACCCTTCACGTTGGAGATGCTATTGCGGTGGGAAGCGCTCACGGAAAAGTCCGAGCTATGATCGATGACAAGGGAAAACGTGTCAAAGTTGCAGGACCGTCAACTCCTGTGGAAATCCTTGGATTGAGCGAAGTGCCGTTTGCAGGTGAAGTCTGCATGGCAATGGAAAATGAAAAAGAAGCCAGATCCACTGCAGAGAAGTTTATTGCATACGGCCGTGAGAAAATGCTCTCTGAGACAAAATCACAGCTGTCACTGGATGATCTGTTTGACCAGATCCAGGCGGGAAGCGTAAAAGATCTGAATATTATTGTAAAAGCGGATGTTCAGGGATCTGTGGAGGCTGTAAAACAGAGCCTTTCCAAGCTTTCCAATGAGGAAGTCGCAGTCAAGGTCATCCACGGCGGAGTCGGTGCCATCACAGAATCTGACGTTATGCTTGCATCTGCATCCAACGCCATCATCATTGGATTCAACGTGCGTCCGGACCCTGCCGCAAAGGATGCCGCTGAGGGCGAAAAAGTAGATCTCAGGTTATACCGTGTCATCTACAATGCCATTGAAGATATCGAGGCAGCCATGAAGGGTATGCTGGAGCCGGAGTATGTAGAGAAGGTCATCGGCCATGCCGAGGTACGCCAGACATTCAAGGCATCCGGTGTGGGAACCATTGCAGGTTCTTATATCCTGGACGGTGTGATCCAGAGAGGAAGCACTGCAAGACTGATCCGCGACGGCGTTGTTCTGCACGAGGGTGAGTTTGGATCTATTAAGCGTTTTAACGACGACGTAAAAGAAGTCAAGACCGGATTTGAATGCGGACTTGTACTTGAAAATTATAATGATATCAAGGAAGGCGATCAGATTGAAGCCTATATTATGGAAGAGATCCCTAGATAAGCCTTCTTGACAGGAGGGAAACAATGAGAAAGAACAGCATTAAGAATACTAGAATCAATGGGGAAGTACAGCGGGAGTTAAGCCGCATCATCAGCCGGGAGATCAAAGATCCACGCATCGCGCCTATGACTTCCGTGGTGGATGCCGTGGTCACTTCCGACTTGAAACAGTGCAAAGCCTATATCAGTGTCCTCGGTGACCAAAAAGCAAAGGACGATACACTAGCAGGCCTTAACAGCGCTGTCGGCTATATCCGAAGAGAACTGGCCCATTCCATCAATCTCAGGAATACCCCGGAAATCACTTTTGTTTTGGATGATTCCATTGAATACGGAGTGGAAATGTCAAAAAAGATTGACGAACTGAACAAATAGGAGAAGCGATCATGAATGAATTCATATCATCCATCGAAGCTGCAGATTCCATTGCCATCACCGGCCATATCCATCCGGACGGTGACTGCATTGGGAGCTGTCTGGGGCTTCGGCAGTACATTTTAGATAATTTCCCCGGAAAAACTGTCGCTGTTTATCTTGAATTACCCGCACCGGAATTCCAGTTTCTTTCCGGCGCAGATTCTATCAGACAAGAGGCAGAAGCGGTCCGATATGACTTGTTTTTTGTTTTGGACTGCAGCTCACTGGATCGGATCGAACCTTTTATCTCCATGTATGAACATGCTGCTAAGACGTTTTGTATCGATCATCATATCAGCAGCAAGGGTATAGGACAGGAATATATTTTAAAACCCCAGGCCAGCGCCACCTGCGAAGTGCTATATGAATTGTTCGATCCTGAACATATTTCGCTGGATTGTGCTTACTGTCTTTACACCGGTATTGTACATGACACCGGTGTATTCAAACATTCTAATACGACAAAACAGACCATGGAGTATGCAGGAGATCTAATTTCCAAGGGGATTAACACTTCCAAAGTGATCGACGAGACATTTTACCAAAAGACATTTACCCAGAACAGGGTTCTTGGACAGGCTTTATTAAACAGCTGTCTGTATGAAGACGGACAGGTCATCCTTTCTTATCTTACAGGCGAAGAGATGAAGCAGCTGGAAGCTGGTTCTGGAGATACCAACGGTATCATCGATCAGCTCAGAGTCACAAAAGGCGTGGAGGCCGCAGTCTTTTTATACGCACTGGATGCTGACACATATAAAGTCAGCATGCGTTCCAACGGAAAGGTAAACGTGGCTGCTATCTCTGAAGAATTTAAGGGCGGAGGACATGTCCGTGCCGCCGGCTTCAGCATGAAAGCGGATCTTGCTAAGGTGACCGATACCGTTCTTTCAAGAATCCAAAAACAATTATAGAGGTGCTTATGATAAATGGTATCTTAAATGTATACAAAGAACCCGGCTTTACCTCCCACGATGTGGTGGCCAAGCTCAGAGGCATCATAAAACAAAAGAAAATAGGACACACCGGTACCCTGGATCCGCAGGCCACCGGTGTGCTTCCCGTCTGTCTGGGCAAAGCAACAAAGCTCTGCGACATGCTCACCGACAAAAAAAAAGAGTACCGGGCGTCGTTCCGGCTCGGATTAAAAACAGACACCGAAGACATATGGGGGACAGTCACTGAAGAGTCAGAAGTCAATATTTCCGAAAAACAGGTTGAGGACGCTGTATTCTCGTTTGTAGGAGACTATGAGCAGGTGCCGCCAATGTATTCTGCCCTGAAAGTGGGCGGTAAAAAGCTGTATGAGCTTGCCAGAGAAGGCAGGGTGATCGAGCGTAAGACACGCCCTGTCACCATTTTTGAGATCAACGATTTGAGGATTGATCTTCCGGATATCCACATGACTGTGGTCTGCAGCAAAGGCACCTATATCCGCAGTCTCGGACGCGATATAGGGGAAAAGCTTGGATGCGGAGCCTGCATGACTGCACTGGAGCGCACCGCTGCCAGTGGTTTTTATAAGTCAGGCAGCCATACACTGGAAGAGATCGAAGAACTCATGAGGGAGAACAGGATCATGGAGGCGGTCATTCCTCCGGACCAGATATTTTCAGATCTTCCTGAACGCACAGTGAAAAAACAGCATGCCAAGATTTTGTATAATGGAAATCCGCTGAAAAAGGATTGCTTTACAATGCCTGTAGGCACAGAACAGCGTCTTAAAATCTATGATGAAGACGGCCATTTCATCGGGATTTATGACTGGAAAGACCAAAAGAGCATGTACTTTCCGGATAAAATATTTTACTGAAAGGAGCACTATGGAATACATACATCAAACGGAGAACTTTCAATTTCATAACTCTGTGGTAGCGCTTGGAAAATTCGACGGACTGCACAAAGGACATCAGCTTATTTTTGACGAGCTGTTGAAATACAAAAAACAGGGATATCAAACGGTTGTCTTTTCTTTTGACCGTCCCCCAGTCAATACCCTGAAGTCAGAAAACTATCATATGATTTATTCAAAAGAGGAAAAAGAACGTTTACTTGCAAAAAAAGGACTGGATGTCCTGATTGAACATCCTTTTACAAAGGAATTCTCCAAGCTCTCCCCCAGGGATTTTGTCACTGAAATACTGATCAAAAAGGTCGGAATGAAGATTCTAGTGGTAGGGGATGACTGCGGCTTTGGTTATAAACGCCAGGGCAACGTGGAACTCTTACAGGAAATGCAGAGAGAGTATGATTTTAAACTGATCGTGATTCCAAAGCTGGAATTAAACGGCGGCATTGTCTCCAGCAGCCGTGTCCGCAGTCTGCTTAAAGAAGCCAGGATTGAAGAAGCCAACCGCCTTCTTACCTCCCCGTTTCTCGTCTACGGTCCTGTTGTAAAGGGAAACCATATGGGCAAGGATGTTCTGGGAATTCCCACCGCTAATCAGATCCCGAATCCTGAAAAACTGCTTCCGCCCAACGGAGTCTACGTTTCCAGAATCACCATCAGAGACCAGGTCTATTATGGCATCAGCAACATTGGAGTAAAACCTACTATTGAAGGCAAGAAACATATGGGTGTGGAAACCTATATCCTGGATTTTGATAAGAATATTTATCACAAACCTATTTCTGTGGAGCTTCTCTGTTTTAAGCGTCCGGAAATGAAGTTTGATTCATTGGAGCGTCTGTCAAAACAGATGAAAGAAGATGCTGATTTTGCCAGGGAATGGATAAAAAAAGAAGGTCTTATGTAGTAGAAACCGTATAAAATACGGTACGCCCCTGGGTGTACTTTTTTCCCAAGATGCGGTATAATGGATGTAACTTAAATGAAGTTACTGAAAAGAAGGGAGCGGTTCATATGGCTACAAAGACGATTATTACGATTGAAAGACAGTACGGAAGCGGCGGGCATTTGATAGGGAAAAAGCTTGCAGAGGATCTGAATATTCCTTTTTATGACGGGGAGTTATTAAAAGTCGCAGCAAAGGAAAGCGGAATCTGTGAGGAGATATTTGAAAGCTTTGATGAGAAGCCGACCACGAGCTTTTTATATTCCCTTGTCATGGACCCATATTCTTTAGGATATAACGCCAATTCCTTTGACCTTCCGCTGAACCACAAAGTATTTCTGGCCGCATTTGACACCATCAAGGACATAGCCAGCAAAGGTCCATGTGTTTTTGTCGGAAGATGTGCCGACTATGCACTGGAGGATTTTGATAACTGCCTGAGTATTTTTATCCACGCTCCTTTTGAAGATCGGATCAAACGGATTGAAGAAGTATATGAAATCCCGAAAGCCAAAAGCAAGGAAGCTCTTCTAAAGAAGGATAAACAGAGGGCCAGCTATTATAATTATTACAGCTCAAACAAATGGGGCGATGCCAAAGCCTACGATTTCTGTATCAACAGCAGTCTTTTAGGCATTGACCAGACCGTGGATCTGCTCAAACAGGTCATCGCAGAAAAAGAGAAGTGATCAGAAATATTTTATGATCTGTACATTTTCCAATCATTTATCATCTAAGAAAGTCCGTGGAATATTCTCACGGACTTTCTTTTGTCTAGTGCATCATTAAATTTTTGAAAAATATGTCATTTTTTTATAAAAACGCAATACAAATCTGATTATCCGCTTCTATTTCCAGCTGTTCTTATTGGACAGCTATTTTATTACCCAAAATGAAAGGAGCATTAGAATTATGAAAAAGTAATGAATGACGGTTCGATTGGTCTTTGTCAAAGAAAATAAAGAACGCCATGAATGTAGCGGTTATATCTACTCTGGCGAGGGGCAGGAATTAGGACAATTCTGGGCGAAACTGAATGTAGGAAATGCGAAACTGCAAAAGACTTCCAGTAATACCAGCATTACAGACGTTAACGGAAATTACTCTATCGCTGGTAGAACCTATGGTGTCTCTTCTGATAAGGACTGCACAAAACAGCTTGCCACCCTTACGACTGATGAAAGCGGAAATACGAGCGTTGTGGAGGTAAAAGCTACTATTGTATATATTAAAGAACTGTCTGCACCTTTGGGTTTTAAGGTTGATACAACAGTATATTCCTTAAAGGTTGAAGCTGGAAAAACAACAACCTTGAGATTTCATTGTATTTTAAGCAATGAAATTTTTCTTTACAATTTACCATAAATCATATATTTATAGCTATTGACTTTCTGCTTGCAATAAGTTATGATATGACTATAAAATCAAATCGGTCATATAGGAGTTATAAGGTATGTATAAAGAAGTTAACATTGCTTCAAATAATGTTCCGATAACACTTTCTATTTGGTATACAGAAAGAAGTAGTCCTACCATTGTTTTTTTGCCGGGTACTATGTCACACCCTCTCATGTATGAGAATTTTCTATGTGGATTGAGTGAAAGAGGATTTAATATAATAGGTGTTCACTATCTTTCACACGGAAAAAGCCCTAAACTCAAAAAAAATTATACAATGGAAGATATGTTGCATAATGTATATGACGCAACAACTTACGGAATAGAAAAATTCGGTGAAAACATAGCTGTCATGGGTTCCAGTCAAGGTGGGATTTTAGCTGCAATGGCGGCGGGTAGGGACACAAGGTTAAAAGCCGTTTTTCCACATAATATCATGCTAACTACATTAAAAGAAACTATGAGCTTAACAAAATATCCCGCATGGTCACACCGTTTTATGGGGCTGATACAGTGGGGCTTTCGTGTAGGTGGAAAATTGCTGCCTAACTACAAGGTTCCAGGAGACGCTTATTTAGACTATGACAGAGTATTTTATAGTGAACAGGCAAAACAAGATTGCTTAAATGACCCTATGCTTTTACCTTATTATCCTTTAAGATTTGTCGCCAGCTTATTTAATGCTGACTTATCGTGCCTGGAGAATGGGGCTATACAGTGTCCTGTTATTTTAATTACTGCCAAAGGCGATCCGCTTTTTAGCCTTGATTATACCAACAAAGTATTTGATTTAATTCATGTACCGCAAAAGGAATTACTTACTTTAGAGCTTAATCGTCACATGATTTTTAATGAGGACACGGACACTACAATAAACGCATTGGAAGCTACCTTGCATAAATATCTTGGATAGCATATTGATTATATAATCAGAAAATGTTATACTTTTTATGACGATGCAAATATTTTAGTCATAAGGAGGCCATGAGTTTGCCACGATTTACGGAACAAGAAAAAGAAATCATAAACAGTAAACTTTTGATAGAGGGAGAAAAGCTGTTTGCATTACACGGCTTAAAAAAAGTAACAGTTGATGATTTAGTAGCTGCTGTAAACATATCAAAAGGTTCTTTCTATGCTTTTTATCCCAGTAAAGAACATCTATATGTTGAAATCAATTTTCGCTTACAAAAAGAGTTATTTACAAGTATAGAAACAACCATTAAAAAGAAAAAGTATAAGAACCAAAGAGATTTAGCAAAGGACGTTATTATGCTAAGTTTAACGGGGGTGATTACTTCGCCTATTCTTTCACAGATTGATTTATCTTTAATGGACTATCTGCAAAGAAAAATATCGTCAGATATTTTTGAAAATCATATGTACAGTGATATTCGTATATTGGAGATACTGGAAGATTTAGGAGTTGTATTTTTGGTTCCGCATACGGTTATCATAAAATCTCTGTATTCTGTTTTATCCTGTTTGGAACAATTCAAAGAGGACGAAGAACTGAATATGATACAAAATCTTTTAGTGAATGGTATTATTCAGCAAGTAGTAGCAGAGTAACAATTTTGTTTGGTTATTTGACAGGCAGGTAGCCAAACAAATTTTTTACAGTTTATATGACTATATGTCTATAAACGTCATAAAGTTAGAGGAGGAAATAATAATGATTGATGTAAAAAAACTGTATTTTAGCTATACTGACAAACCGTTTGTTGAGAATGTAAGTTTCCATGTTGGGAGAGGAGAAATTTTCGGTTTTTTAGGACCCTCTGGTGCTGGAAAATCGACTATTCAAAAAGTTTTAACTGGGCTTAATACAAGATATAAAGGCAGCGTAAAAGTTGCAGGTACAGAAATAAGGGAGCATACAAATCGGTTTTATGAAAATATTGGAGTAGACTTTGAATTTTCAACCTGCTACGAGAAATTCACCGCACGACAAAATCTCGCCTATTTTGCTTCTCTATATGAAAAGCAACCTCGGTCTATTGATGAATTATTGCATATGGTAGGCTTGGAAAATGATGGGGACAAAAAAGTTGCTGACTTTTCCAAAGGTATGCGTTCTCGCTTGAATTTCATTAAAGCGTTAGTCCATGACCCTGATATATTATTCCTTGATGAACCTACAAGCGGCCTTGACCCTACAAATAATCGTTTAATGAAAGATATTATTCTTGCGGAAAAGAAACGCGGAAAAACGATTATCATTACTACTCACAATATGTTTGACGCAACAGAGCTATGTGACCAAGTAGCCTTTATCGTTGCCGGAAAAGTCAGTGCATTGGATAGCCCGCATAATTTGATTATGTCAAGGGGAGCTGCCAAAATACAATATACCTACTATGATAAAGGCGAGAAAACCGGAGAATGTCTGCTTGATAGAACCACAGAAGATAAATTGTTAAAAAGTTTAATTTCCGAAAACCGTTTGCTTTCTATTCATAGTAGTGAGCCTACATTAAATGATATTTTTGTTGATATTACAGGGAGGACACTTCAATGAGATTGGGACGTTTAATTTGTGGTGATATACATTTCCAATGGAAATATGGTTTCTATTTTATCTACTTTATATTAACAGTTTTATATGTGTGTGGGATTGCCGCTTTGACGGGACATTGGAAAACGGATATTGCTTCTATCATGATATACTCTGACCCGGCAGCAATGGGATTGTTTTTTATGGGAGCGATTGTCCTCTTGGAAAAAAGTCAAAAGGTGTTAAATGCTATGGTAGTATCGCCTGTAAAAGTATCGGAGTACATACTTTCAAAAACAGTTGCGTTAATTGCCATATCTACAGTAATTGCAATGATATTAGGATTCGTTTCCGGTAGCAATCAGTTACTTAGTATCGCAATTGGTACAGCTTTGACATCAGCAATCTTTACTATGCTTGGAATTATTGCGGCTACAAAAATTTCAAACTTGAACCAATTTCTCATTGTGATTATGCCGATAGAAATTGTTTGCTTTGTTCCACCTATCGTTGGTCTGTTTGTAAAGCTACCAGATATATTCCGCTTTTTTCCGTTCACAGCTTGCATGAACCTCATAACTGGAAAAAGTATTTTACTATCGTTTGATATGGTACTTGTAATTGCTACGTTGATTATCCTCTACATAGTTGCGCGACATACAGTTAAGCATATGTGGAGAAGTTTAGGAGGTGTAAAGCTATGAAAAGGATATTATCCAGTACCATACAGGTATTTAGACAAATCAAGAGCGACCCTATGATGTTTGCAGCTTGTTTTACGCCTTTTGTCATGGGAACTTTGATTAAATTCGGTATTCCCTTTCTTGAAAGAATAACAGATTTTTCTTTGCAAGCATACTATCCAATCTTTGATTTATTACTTTCAATCATGGCTCCTGTATTGCTCTGCTTTGCATTTGCAATGATTACATTAGAGGAAATCGACGATAAAGTGTCACGGTACTTTTCGATTACCCCTCTTGGTAAGTCGGGGTATCTCTTTACAAGGTTGGGAGTACCCTCAATTATTTCGGCAATCATCGCTTTTATTGTACTGTTACTTTTTTCATTAGAAAAGTTGTCCATTGGAATGACAATATGTTTGGCGCTTCTCGGCTCAGTACAGGCAATTATTGTTTCACTTATGATTATTACATTATCAAGCAATAAATTAGAGGGTATGGCAGTTACAAAACTAGCTGCACTTACATTACTCGGAATACCAGCCCCCTTTTTTATTGATAGTTACTACCAGTTCGCGGTTGGCTTCCTTCCATCATTTTGGGTAGCGAAAGCCATGCAGAATGAAGCGGTTCTTTATTTCTCCATAGGATTGGTGGTAGCTTTAGTCTGGTACTACTTCCTTACAAAACGTCTGTTTCGGAAGCTGGCAGGATAAGGAGTCATATTATGGAAAAAGGTAGACTTCTGCAAAACAAAAATGTAAATAAGGCTATTCAGGTTTCCAAAATCACACTAATCCTCAACCTGAGTTTATCGCTACTTAAATTTGTTGCCGGATATATAGGAAAGTCAAGTGCCATGCTGTCGGACGCTGTACACTCGGCTTCTGATGTATTAAGCACAATCGTTGTGATGGTTGGAATTAAAATATCAGAAAAACAGCCTGATAGAGAACATCCTTATGGGCATGAACGTATGGAATGTGTGGCTTCCATTATTCTTTCTGTTGCATTGGCTATAACAGGTGCTGGAATTGGATATTCAGGTATCAAGAAAATCTTTTCAGAACAGTACAATACGCTTTCTGCTCCTAGTGGAATCGCACTTACGGCGGCAGTCTTATCCATTGTTATAAAAGAGTGGATGTACTGGTTTACAAGAAGTGCTGCAAAGCATACAAATTCTGACGCACTTATGGCTGACGCATGGCACCACCGCTCTGATGCACTCTCGTCGGTTGGTTCCTTAATTGGCATTTTAGGAGCGCGTTTAGGCTATGCTATTCTCGACCCTATTGCAAGCGTTGTGATTTGCGGTTGTATCTTAAAAGCTGCTTTGGACATTTTCAAAGAAAGCATTAACAAAATGGTAGACCATAGTTGTGACAATGCTACTGAAACAAAGATTAGGGAAGTTGTGCTTCAGCAGCAAGGGGTTGATGGTATTGATGAATTAAAAACCCGCATGTTTGGAGCGAAAATGTATGTAGATATTGAAATATTAGCTGATGGTAATTTAGCTCTTTATGACGCTCATAGAATTGCTGAGGGAGTCCATCAAACGATTGAAAACAACTTTCCACAATGTAAACATTGTATGGTACATGTTAATACGAATGAACTTCTCTATTCTGCGTAGGACAGGGAAGATGATTTAAGACTATTGAAAGGGAAAGGGGGGAAGTAGGTATGGAACAATACTGGTGGATTATCATTGTTGTGGTTTTGATTGTCGTTGGCTTACTTAAAATTGTAATTATGAAGAAGTATAACCAAAGGAGAAATTCTAACAATCGTTCAAAAGATAGCGAGGACGACAAGATGTATTAAGGTTTATTGAAATCTGTTATGTTGAAGAATGATGTTTTTAGATACTAGAAAGTGCTTTAAGGGGGCTAATGTTATGGAAAGCTTTAAGTACAATTCCATACAATCAAATACAATTTAATAAATCTTTACAAAAAATTGAATGCAATACAGCTTTAAAGGCTCGTACAAACCATATGTTTTGTGCGGGCTTTTTTAGTGCAAATAATTTTTTTAATTTTTTCGGTTTCAAATTAGCAAATCACACCTGCAATTCCCTATATGGTGCGAAAAGAGGAACAAACACTTTTCACGTTATAACGGAAAGGCGGTAATGATATTCATATTTCTGAATTTTGTGGATTGACAACGCATATTGATATGCAGAACAGAATACTCAATATGTACCACCAGCTATTAAGAGATATCGAAATCGGCTACTATATTGATACTCCAAAAACAAAGAACGGAAAACGAGAACTTCCATTGGCAGAAAGAGCTTATCAAGCACTCCAAAGAATACTAAAGAACAGAGGAAAAGCACAACCGCTGATTATGGCTGGTTACAGTAATTTCCTATTCCTAAACCGCGAGGGATTGCCTAAAGGACAAGTTACCGAACATCACACCTCATTCATTCAGACATACCTATTATACGAATATGGAAAACAAAGGAATGAACCCTAATACTCTGCAATATCTCATGGGACACGCTAACATAACCATAACACTTGGCTATTATGCACAAGGTACATTTTAATCTGCAAAAGCGGAACTGGAAAGACTGGTAAGCTGGGATAATTTAAAAATCAGCTTTCTTTGAAAATGTTAAAACCCTTTTCAAAAGTAAGACAAGCAGAATAAATGATCCATGAGACGTTATCATGGATCATTTTTCTATCCATTCATTATTATGAGACTATCAAATAATTTAAATTTATACAATATAGTGAAGATATCTTGATTGCTTTTTGGTATAATAAAGATAATTATCAAGGAAAGATGAGAGTATTAATATGATATCTGAAAAATCTTTTTATAAAACCTTCGCTCTGC
The DNA here is from genome assembly GCF_005280655.1 of Anaerostipes rhamnosivorans. Lineage (NCBI taxonomy): Bacteria > Bacillati > Bacillota > Clostridia > Lachnospirales > Lachnospiraceae > Anaerostipes > Anaerostipes rhamnosivorans. Next base: position 1,796,008 of record NZ_CP040058.1, on the reverse strand, counting down.
TGACGTTATCGCTGGCATTGCAGAATCTGCTCACCTACGGTGTCAATCTCGCGGACAACCTGATGCTAGGTTCTTACAGTGAGACGGCTTTGTCCGGCTCGGCCCTGTGCAACCAGATACAGTTTTTTTTACAGATGCTGGTGGTGGGTGCCTCGGAAGGGGCAGTGGTCATGGGAACCCAGTATTTCGGAAAAGGCAGGTTTGAGCCCATCGTACATACCATCGGGACCGCAGTGCGCTTCGGCGGCGGTATTGCTGCAGTCATGTTTCTGCTGATTCTGTTCTTCCCAGGACAGATCCTGGGCCTTCTCACCAATGACGCCGCTGTCATTGCAGAAGGAGTAAAGTATCTGCAGATCATTTGCTTTACCTACCTGATGTTTACAGTGACTAATATTTTGACGGCATCCCTGAGATCCGTCGGGATCGTTAAAATAGGATATATCATCTCAGCATCTACGCTGATCCTGAATATGATCCTGAACTCATGCCTGATCTACGGCAATTTTGGATTTCCGGAGCTGGGTATCCGGGGCGCAGCCGTTGCGACGCTATGTTCCCGCACGGTGGAACTTCTGATCGTGATCTGGTATTTAAAATATAAGGAACATTCCCTGAATCTGACCTTAAAAAAGCTGGTCTTCATCGATCGGTCGTACATCAGAGACTATAAAAGGACCGCACTTCCGGTACTCACAAGCCAGGCACAGTGGGGCCTCGCCCAGATGGCACAGACCGGGGTGCTCGGACATTTAGGAGCCCCGGCCATTGCGGCCAACTCCATAGCCACCATTGTATTTCAGATCATCACGGTGGTGGTCTACGGCTCTGCCAGCGCCTCAGGAATCATGATCGGATGGACCATAGGGGAGGAAAAAGAAAAGAATATAAAACCTATGGTAAAAACCCTGGAGATTTTATTCCTCTCCATCGGTATTCTATCGGGACTGGCCATTTTCCTGATCCGGGAACCTGTCCTGTCCCTGTATCAGATCTCCCCGCAGGCAAAGGCACTTTCCATGCAGTTTATGGCAATACTGTCGGTGACAACCGTTGGGACCGCTTATCAGATGTCCTGTGACAACGGTATTATCCGCGGGGGAGGCAACACCAGCTTCAGCATGAAAATGAACCTGATCAGCATGTGGCTGATCCTTCTGCCGATCTCCATCTTTGCCGCCTTTGTCCTGCATCTGCCCCCGATCGTCGTCTTCTTCCTGCTGAAATGGGATCAGCTTTATAAAGCAATCCCTGTATTCATAAGGCTGCACCGCTGGAAGTGGATCACCAAGGTCACAAGGGAAGAAGCTGCCTAGAGAGAAAGGAGAGAACCTGTCATGAAACTGATCACCTGTCTGGATGACAAAAACGGCCTATTATTCCATTGCAGAAGGCAGAGCCAGGACCGTGGGCTCAGGGCTTTTATGAAAGACATGGTAAAAGAATCCAGAGTATATATGAACTCTTACACCTATGGGCTCTATAAAGATATCCCAAACGCTGTGGTCTGCGATGATTTCTTAGAAAAGGCAGACACCGGGGATTACTGTCTGGTAGAAGACTGCACGGTAAGGGATTATGAGGACCGAATTAATGAATTGATCCTTTTCCGTTGGAATAAGATCTATCCGGCAGACTTGTATTTTGACCTGGATCTGTCGGCATGGCATCTGGAAGAAACAGAGGAGTTTGAAGGATCCACCCATCATATCACAAAAGAAAGATATACAAAGGAGAAACATCACTATGAAACTGCGAAATAGAATCTCAGCCGCATTATTGACCCTGATCCTGGTATTCAGCCTCGGAGCGTGCCAGCCAGCGGACAAAACCGATTCAGCTGTCAAAGAGACGGCAAAAACCGAAACACAGAATGTATCCATAGACAATATCCCCGACTATTCGGGCAAAATGTATGTGGAGCTAAATAACAACAGCCCTGATTTTACTTCAAAGGATTTAAAATCCAAATCCTACGAATCCTACAGTAAACTGGATTCCCTGGGCAGATGCGGCACAGCACAGGCAAACATCGGAAAAGACATCATGCCCACCAAAAAGCGCGGAGCCATCGGAATGGTGAAGCCTACCGGGTGGCATACTGTCAAATACAACAACGTAGACGGCAAGTATCTCTATAACCGCTGTCACCTGATCGGCTATCAGCTCACCGGAGAAAATGCAAATGAAAAGAATCTCATCACCGGAACCAGAGCCATGAACGTGGACGGGATGCTGCCGTTTGAAGACATGGTGGCCGACTATGTAAAGGAAACTGGAAACCATGTTCTGTACCGGGTCACTCCAGTCTATGAAAAGAAGGATCTGGTAGCAAAAGGTGTCCAGATGGAAGCTAAATCTGTGGAGGATAAAGGAAAAGCAGTGGAGTTTAATGTCTTTGTCTATAATGTACAGCCAGGTATATCCATTGACTACAAAACAGGTGAGAGCACGGCTTCAAAAGCGGCATCCGGCCAAAAGAGCACATCTTCCAAAAAAAGCAGTCATGAAAGTACCTCAAGCTATATCTGCGGTAATTCCAGGTCCAAAGTTTATCACTGCCCCGGACAGAGAGATTATGAAAAGATGAAATCCTCTAAGTATCTTGTGAAGTTCCAGAGTGAAAAGGAAGCACAGCAGGCAGGATACAGAAAAGCGAAACGATAGCGATTTTAATTGGAGTATTGATACAGATGCCTTTCTCCAGACATTGGATCATACATGTAGAAGCAAGTCTGCGTATAAAAAACAAGATACTTAGAAGTTCATCTTTTTTATCATACGAATAACAGAACATAAAAAACATCCATGAACAAGAGTAAAAAAAAAGCTCTTGTACCATGGATGTTTTTTTATGTTCTGTTACATACAATGGTTTATCAAAGTCCATCTTAGGTAACAAAAAAGTAGTTTTGGACTTATTCATTTTATGAGACATCTATAATAGAAATGTTGACAGATACTATAATTTATAGTACTATCAACTTTGTGTTTGTTTATTGCTATAAATTATAGTAGTATATCTTAGATTAAGAAAAGGAGAAAAAAACTATGAGTAAACCGAGCAAGAATACACAATTACTTGGAAGTGCGCCAATCCCAAAGGCGCTGTTGGCATTAGGGCTTCCGACCATGATCGGGATGATGGTCAATGCGCTTTATAACCTGGTGGACGCCTATTTTGTGGGAGGGCTGGGTACCAGCCAGACAGGGGCCATCACAGTGGCCTTTCCCCTTGGGCAGATCGTCGTGGGATTAGGCCTGCTGTTTGGCAACAGCGCTGCATCCTACATTTCCAGATTATTAGGCCGAGGCGACAAGGAAACTGCAGATAAAGTTGCCAGCACAGCTCTTTACAGCAGTGTTTTGGCAGGGGCGGTCCTGATCCTCTGCACCATACTCTTCCTTGAGCCGGTCCTGAGAGTACTGGGTGCCACCGACAGCATACTGCCCTATGCTTTGACCTATACGGGCATTTATCTGATCTCATCCATCTTTAATGTGTTTAATGTCACAATGAATAATATCGTAACCAGCGAAGGAGCCGCAAAAACTACCATGTGCGCACTACTGACAGGCGCTGTCCTGAATATCATATTGGATCCGGTCTTTATCTATGTTCTGAATCTGGGAATCGCCGGAGCAGCGGCAGCCACAGCCATCTCACAGTTTGTCTCTACACTGGTATATCTGTACTATATATTCAGCCAAAGAAGCAATTTCAGCTTCCGCCTGAAACAATGCTGTTTTTCAAGGGAGATCCTGTCTGAGATTTTTAAGATCGGCATTCCCACGCTAGTATTCCAGCTGCTGACCAGCCTTTCCATCGCTTTAGTCAGTATGCAGGCAAAGATCCACGGTTACGGAGATTCCGTTATCGCCGGGATGGGGGATGCCTCAAGGATCATTTCTATGGGAAGCCTGATGGTGTTTGGGTTTATCAAAGGCTTTCAGCCTGTTGCGGGATTTAATTACGGGGCAAAAAAGTATGACCGCCTGCATGAGGCCATTCGGACCATGGTCCTATGGTCAACCGTCTTCTGTGTCATTTTTGGTCTGTCTGTTGCTTTGTTTTCTACATCTATCATATCCCAGTTTACAAAGGATGACCTTATCATGATCGATGTGGGACGGAAAGCACTGAGGGCAAACGGACTGTCATTTTTTGTGTTTGGGTTCTATACAGTATATTCCTCCCTTTATCTCGCGCTTGGAAAGGCAAAAGAGGGTTTTATCCTGGGAACCTGCAGACAAGGGATCTGTTTTCTTCCTATCATCCTGGCAGCTCCGGCGGCTGTAGGGATCAGCGGAATCCTTTATGCCCAGCCTGCTGCTGACGTTCTGGCCGCTGCGGTCACTGTTTTTATGGCTTTCAGCCTTCGCAGAGAGTTGATTGCCTTTTCCTGTGCCTGATGATAAAATGAAATCACATTTTAAAAACAGATTGGAGGATCATATGACTTATGAAGAATTGCTGGCTTCAGCCAGAACCTGTATGGGGGCTTACTGCAAGGCCTGTCCTGTGTGCAACGGAAAAGCCTGCGGCAGCCAGATCCCTGGACCGGGAGCTAAAGGATCAGGGGACACAGCGATCCGCAATTATCAGAAATGGCAGGAAATACGGGTAAATATGGATACCCTGTCTGAAAACCAGCCGGTGAGCACCGCACTTGAATTGTTTGGACAGACATTTCGTTATCCGTTTTTTGCCGGTCCCGTAGGCGCTGTAAATCTTCACTATGGTGATAAATACACAGATGTGTCCTACAATGAGATCCTGGTCTCGGCCTGTGCACAAGCGGGAATTGCTGCTTTTACCGGTGACGGAGTTAATCCGGAAGTGATGACGGCAGCCACTCAGGCCATCAAGGCAGCCGGCGGTATGGGTGTACCCACAGTAAAACCATGGAATCTGGAGACGATACGGGAGAAGTTTTCTCAGGTTCACAGCTGCGGTGCCTTTGCGGCGGCGATGGATGTGGACGCAGCCGGGCTTCCTTTCTTAAAGAATATGACACCTCCCGCTGGAAGAAAATCGGTAGAAGAATTGGCAGAGATCATCAAAGAATCCGGACTGCCTTTCATCGTAAAGGGTGTCATGACGGTCAAGGGTGCGCTAAAAGCCAAGGAGGCGGGTGCCTCAGCCATCGTTGTGTCCAATCACGGAGGGCGTGTTCTGGATCAGTGCCCGGCCACGGCAGAAGTGCTGGAGGAAATCACAGAAGCAGTAGACGGCTCTATGAAAATCCTGGTTGACAGCGGACTGCGTTCCGGAGCCGATATCTTCAAGGCGCTGGCATTAGGGGCAGACGGGGTCATTATATGCCGTCCGTTTGTGACCGCCGTGTACGGAGGCGGAGCAGAGGGTGTCCATACATATATTGAGAAAATTGGAGCAGAGCTTCAGGATACCATGGCCATGTGCGGTGCAAATTCTCTGGAGGAGATTACAAGGGATATGGTCCGCTGTCTCTAAACGAAAAGATTGCAGAAAAGCAGTTGACAAACCCAATAGAACAATGGTAATATTTATCAACAATTAAAAAACCCGTGAGGGAGTAGTTAGCATATGGATATGTGGCAAGTCAACATACTGACCGTCTAGGTCTGGCTTGTCTTAAATAACGAGACTCATGTATAGCCGTCACCAGTTATATATCGTCTTTTGGACCCAAGTATAGCATGATCGGCTGTACTTGGGTCTTTTTATATTGTTTGAGCGGGCTTGCCTGCTTGATTCCAGGAAACAAAACATTGCAGGAAACAACAGGAGGATAAAGATGAACATATTCATGGAATCTCCACAGGAGACGCTCAGACGGCTGGGCGTGGAGAAGGAAAAGGGGCTTTCCGGCCCCCAGGTAAAAGAAAGCAAAAAGATCCACGGTGAAAATTCATTTTCCCGTGAAAAACCGGTATCCCTTGTGAGACGGATATGGGAAGCGTCCACGGAGCCTATGCTGATCATGCTCTTGACAGCCGCTTTTATCACGCTGGGAGTCAACATCACCAGATATTATTCTGGAGGAGAAGCAGACTTTCTGGAATGTATCGGTATCTTTGTTGCCATATCGCTGTCTGTAGCCATCACCGTTGTTATGGAAGGAAAAAGCGCAAAGGCCTTCGAGGAGTTGAATAAAATAGGGGAAGACACCCCGGTGAAAGCAGTGCGCGGCGGGAAGGTCTGTCTGATTCCCCAGCGGGAAATTGTTGTGGGCGATATCCTCTGTGTGGGGACCGGCGACAAGCTTCCGGCAGACGGACGTCTTGTGGAGTCCAGCGAATTGATGGCAGATGAATCCGCCCTTACCGGTGAAAGCATGCCAGTACATAAAGAAGCTGACATTGTTTATCAAGATCCGGCTCTTCCTGTTGCCGAACGCAGAAACGTCCTGTATTCCGGATGTTTTATCACCGGAGGCCACGGCACCGTTTTGGTGACCAGCGTGGGAGACCAGACGGAATTCGGTAAAATAGCGAAGGAGTTGTCATCTACAGACGACAGCAGCACGCCGCTTCAGGAAAAAATGGCATCCCTGGGCAAAAAAATCACGGTTCTAGGTTCAGTTGCCGCAGCTGTTGTATTTCTGATACAGCTGGCAGTCTTTCTCATGAATGGCACTGCCTCTCTGGATACAGTGTCCGACGCGTTTATCACCAGTATTGTCCTGATCGTAGCAGCAGTGCCGGAAGGGCTGCCAACCATTGTTGCCGTTTCCCTTGCAGTCAACATCATAAAGATGTCCAGACAAAATGCTCTAGTCAAAAAAATGATCGCCTGTGAGACCGTGGGCTGTATCAATGTAGTCTGTTCAGATAAAACTGGTACACTTACAGAAAACCGCATGACCGTGACGGATATTTTCAGCCAGGGCAGACTTAAAAAAACAGAGAAATTAGATGATAGGCATCTGATACAGAATTTTTGTATCAACAGCACCGCTGATATAGAGGTGGAAGACCATAAGGTAAAATTTATAGGAAATCCCACAGAATGTGCCCTTCTGGCGGCGGCCCGGCAGGCAGGTACCAATTATACTGATCTTAGGGAAAAAACGGAGATTCAGTATGTGTATCCGTTTTCTTCTGAATCCAAATATATGACGACGGTTATAAAAAGAGATGAGGGCATTGAGGTGTTTTCAAAGGGGAGTCCTGAGAAAATTATGTCATTGTGCGGAATTTCCCCTGAAGAGAGCAGTGCCGCGAAAGAACAGATTGCATATTTCCAGAGAAAAGCGTGCAGGGTCATTGGATTTGCCCATAAAGAGATGGAAGCTCCTATGGATTATAAGTTAGATCGGAAGCTTCTGGAATCCCATATGATCTTTGACGGGTTTGCCGCCATCACGGACCCGGTAAGACAGGATGTCTTTGAGGCAGCAGCCAGGTGTAAAGCTGCGGGGATCGAACTGAAAATGCTCACCGGGGATAATATCCTGACGGCTTCTGCTATCGCAGCAGAGCTGAAGCTTTTGGATGAGGACCATATGGTTGTGGAAGCCCAGCATATAGAGGTCTTGTCAGATCAGGAGTTAATGAAGGAAATCCCCCATATCCGGGTCATCGCCAGAAGTACTCCGACTGTAAAAATGCGCGTTGTAAATGCCTTAAAGCAGCTGGGCAATGTCGTTGCAGTAACCGGGGACGGGATCAACGATGCTCCTGCCATAAAAAATGCCGACGTGGGAATCGCCATGGGGATCACTGGCACAGAGGTTTCCAAAGAAGCAAGCGATATCGTACTTTTAGACGACAGTTTTTCAACAATAGTAAAAGCCATACAATGGGGAAGGGGAATCTATGAGAATTTCCAGAGATTTATACAGTTTCAGCTAACCGTCAATTTATCATCTGTTTTTGTTGTCCTGGCGTCCATCCTCGCCGGATTTTCTGCTCCATTCACCGCACTGGAGCTTTTATGGATCAATATTATCATGGACGGTCCGCCGGCACTGACCTTAGGACTGGAACCTATCCGCAAGGATTTGATGGACCAGAGTCCCACTCCCAGGAACGAAAGCATCGTAACAAAGCCTATGCTTTCACGGATTATCGTCAACGGCCTTTACATCTCCTTTGTCTTTATGGCACAGCACTGGCTCCGTTTCCTGGGAGGCAGCGACGCAGAGCAGCCCACCATCTTATTTACCCTGTTTGTGGTATTTCAGCTTTTTAATGCTTTAAATAGCCGGGAGCTTACGGATGTGAGTATCTTTAAAAATATTGGAAATAACAAACTTATGCTCTGGGTGTTTGCAGGGACGTTTGCGCTGCAGTTTTTCATCACCCAATTCGGGGGAATTGTCTTCGGCACGGTTCCCCTGGATTTCAGTATGTGGATCAAAATTCTTTTTACCGGTCTTACAGTCGTACTGCTCTCAGAGGCACTCAAATGGATAAAAAGATTCGTCAGCCAGTGACAGGTTTGTGCTATAATATGATTCAGAACACTTGACACGGAAAGGAGCTTAAAGACATTATGAAACCTCAATCTTATTATGATGAACTGAGCATGCAGCAGACCTTAAAGCTAAGAGAACTGATCCGAACACTGCCTCCTTTTTCAAAGGAATTTTTCCGGGCGATCGATACCACGACCCAGGTACGGACCCGGATCGCATATGCGTATGACCTGCGGGTGTTTTTTCACTTTCTGATGGATGAAAACCCCATATACAAAAATTATACGGTACTGGATTTCAAACCTGAAGATTTGGATAGGATTGAATCAGTGGACCTGGAAGAATATATGGAGTATTTAAAAACCTATATATCCGATGACAAACGGATGCAGAACACAGAACGGGGAATTTTTCGCAAAATGTCCTCTTTGAGAACGTTTTATGCCTATTATTATAAACGCCAGCTGATCAAGACCAATCCAACCCTTCTCGTGGATATGCCAAGAATCCATGAAAAAGAGATCATCCGCCTGGAGGTGGATGAGGTTGCCTCACTTCTGGACTTTATCGAGAGAGGCGGCGATAATTTAACCGGGCAGAAACGGATGTACTATGAAAAAACAAAAGAACGGGATCTGGCTATCATAACCCTGCTTCTCGGAACTGGTATTCGTGTTTCAGAGCTGGTAGGACTGGATATGAACGATGTGGATTTTAAGAACAATGGGCTTCATCTGATCAGAAAAGGCCGGAAAGAAATGACCGTCTATTTTGGGGACGAGGTGGCAGACGCGCTGCTTCAGTACATAGAAGGCTCCCGGGGCAAAATAATCCCCCGAGAAGGGCATGAGAATGCTTTGTTTTATTCTATGCAGAGGAAACGAATCGGTGTTCAGGCCGTGCAGAACCTGGTGAAAAAATATGCAAAACAGGTGACGCCGCTGAAAAAGATCACCCCTCATAAGCTTAGGAGTACGTATGGTACAGCTCTCTATGAGGAAACCGATGATATTTACCTGGTGGCCGAAGTCCTGGGGCATAACGATGTGAATACTACCAGAAAACACTATTCTGCCATGTCTGACACGAAGCGGAGACAGGCGGCAAAAAAAGTGACTTTAAGAGAGAAAAACTAGAAAGAGAGAGCCATCCAAATGTTTCAGAAAAAAGATCTTTTTACTATACCGAACCTTATGGGATACTTTCGCATTCTGCTGGTCCCTGTGTTTATCTATCTCTATATCAACGCGCATTCTGTGACAGACACATACAAGGCCCTGGCTGTTCTCATTCTCTCAGGTGTCACAGACTTCTTTGATGGAATTGCCGCAAGAAAGCTTCACCAGGTCACGGAGCTTGGCAAGGCTCTGGACCCTGTGGCTGACAAACTTACCCTGGGCGCGGTGATCTTTTGCCTGATCCACAGAATCCATGGTTTCCAGTACCTATTTCTCGTTTTTATTGTCAAAGAACTGTATATGCTTCTGGGCAACCTGGCCGCCATGAAGCTCAATGGAAAAAAGCTGGACGGAGCAGCCTTCATCGGCAAGGCGGCTACCATGATCACCTACTGGAGCATGGGATTTTTTCTCCTGTTTCCCGGAATGCCAAGGGCCATCCAGATCTTCCTGATGATTCTGTGCGGAGGCATGATAACTGCTACAGGACTGTACTATCTTCCTGTGTTTTTCAGGCTTGCCAAAAAAATTTGACAAAGTTCCAAACAGATTTGCTGGTACTTTGTTGTGGGATTCAATATAATGATGGCACGGAAAGGAGCACCGTTTGTATGATAGAAGAAAAATTATTAAAACTTAGAAAGAAACAGGGATACAGCCAGCAGGAAGTAGCCGATTTTTTATCCGTTACCAGGCAGACCATCTCTAACTGGGAGTGCGGCCAGGGAATGCCATCCTTAGATAAAGCGGCGGAACTTGCAAAACTGTACCATATCAGCCTGGATGATTTGACAGGGAATGAAGTGGAGGTTGTCACGAAAGAAGAAAAACCAAAGGACCTCCACCTGCTCCGGCAGCTGATTGGAAAGACATGCAGAATTGACTGTGATGACTTATCCTTAACGCTGGATATCGGCGGAAATGATAAGGTTAAGATTCTGGACGTGAATGAAGACTGGCTCCGGGTGCAGTATCTTAGAAGAAAAGAAGGCAATCTGCTGAAAAAGGAAACTGTGGTCAAATTGATCGATCTGTCTGCGGTGAACGGCTTTGAATTCATGGAGGAAGATATATGACAACTTTTTTATTGTTTGTAGTGATCGGATTGCTTGTCTATATCATTTCCAATTTAGAAAAACAGAAAAAAGAAAAACCTGCTGATGAGAAAAAACAGGCATCCATCAAACAGACCCTTGTAAGGTGCAAAGGGCGATTCTGTGAGATCACGGTCAAGGAACCCCTGGCATCTGTTGATATTATGAACCAGATCAAAGGAATTTTGATAGACTCTGATGACGAATGGGTACTGATTTCTTATTCCAAGAGAAAGAAGACAGTACAGAAGCTGTTTCGTATATCTCTCATCTGTGATATCAAAGAACTTTCTGCGCATGGGGAAGATGAAGTACTTCCATAACAGGATATATGATAGAATAAGAATATATTTATGTGATTGGAGAATTCTTTATGCAGATCACCAGCCTTTCTATTCACAACTTTAAATCCATTAAAACCATGCATTTGACCAATATCAGAAATGCTCTGATTCTGGTGGGCAAAAATAACGCGGGAAAAAGCTCTGTCTTAGATGCCGTGCGGGCAGCCGGAGGGCAGTACGAGATCACGGAAGATGATTTCCACTCATCAGGACAGAATATCGAGATCGGCATCAGCCTTTCCATCACCCAGGAGGATTTAAAGCTTCTCCACTTAGAAGGGATCGTAAGTCACTATAAGAGATATGAGATATGGGAGAAGAATTTCCGGGAACGCCTCCCATCATTTCAGGATGGCAGCCTGACCTTCTCTTTCATAGCCAACAGAAATGGCAGGATCCTGTATCAGGATGGATTCCAGAAAAACAATCCCTATATCCCGAAAGTTTTTCCAAAGATCTATTACATGGACACGGAGCGGGACATATCCCAGATCCAGGAAGATCTGTTCATCAGCCAGGAGGATAAACTGCTGACCCAGATGCGCTCCGATTGCTGCATGTTTGACAGGAAGAAGCAGTGCACCCACTGCTTTCAGTGTATCGGTCTGATCCATCAGAAAATGCCGGAGGAATTAAACGCCTTCGAGACGTCCAAGTTATTTGAATACAAGTTGTATCACCTGAATCTGGACCGTTTTGTGGAAAAGGTCAATAAAAGTTTCCACAAAAATGGAGGAGTAGGCGATGTATTTTATTATATGAACTACGACATGAATGCTCTGCTTAAGGTCCGTTCCATGATCTACAGCAGAGAACACCAAGGGGCCAGGACCGTGGAACAGCAGGGAAAGGGCATAAGGAGCATCTATATTTTGTCGCTGCTGGAAGCCTATGTGGAGGAATCCGCTAAAATCCCGTGTATCATCATGATGGAGGTCCCTGAGATCTACCTGCATCCGGAGCTCCAGAAGGCGGCGGGAGACCTTCTTTACAAGCTTTCCGAAAAGAATCAGGTCATGTTCACCACCCATGCGCCGAACTTGATCTTTAACTTCAACAGCCGCCAGATCAGACAGATTCTTCTTGATAAGGATGCCTATTCCGTTGTACGGGAAAAAACAGATCTGGGAGTCATCCTCAATGATCTGGGCTACACCGCCGCGGACCTGATGGATGTGAATTTTGTCTTTATCGTGGAAGGAAAACAGGACAAAAGCCGCCTTCCTCTTTTGCTGGAGCGTTATTACTCTGAGGTCTGTGATGAAGACGGACGGCTAAAGCGAATCGCTATCATAACCACAAACAGCTGCACCAACATCAAGACCTATGCAAACTTAAAATATATGAACCAGATTTATCTAAAGGACCAGTTTTTAATGATCCGGGACAGCGACGGAAAAGATCCGGATGTCCTGGGAAAACAGCTCTGCAGGTATTACGACGAGCGGAGCATATCCGATGTGGACCCTCTTCCTAAAGTTACCAGGAGAAATGTGCTGATCTTGAAATACTATTCCTTTGAAAACTATTTTCTGAATCCTGCAGTTATGGTAAAATTAAACCTTATCAATACAGAGGAAGAATTTTATGAAACGTTGTTTCAGAAGTGGCAGGAATACTTACACCGTCTTAAGAGCGGCAGGCATTTGATGGAGGTGCTCGGAAGAACGCTGACATCCCCTGATGATGTCAAAGCTCATATGGAGGAGATCAAGATTTATCTGCGGGGACATAACCTGTTTGATATTTTTTACGGTCCTTATAAGAAAGAGGAACGGGAACTTCTGAGACAATATATTGAATTGGCACCAAGAGAAGATTTTCAGGATATCCTTGCTGCCATTGATGATTTCATTTACTTTAAGAGTAAAAGAACAAGAGATTAGGAGGAGATATTATGGGCTGTTTCGGAAATATATTATGGTTTATCTGCGGAGGTTTTGTAAGCGGACTGGGATGGTGCCTTGCAGGATGTCTCTGGTGCATTACCATCGTGGGAATCCCGGTGGGTATCCAGTGCTTTAAGTTTGCATCCTTAAGCTTCTGGCCGTTCGGCAAAGAGGTCCGCTATGGCGGAGGTGCCGGCTCCATGCTGTTAAATATCATCTGGCTGATCGTCACAGGACTTCCCATGGCTGCCGGTTCTGCCATCATGGGGGCTTTTCTGTGCATCACTGTCATCGGCATCCCGTTTGGGCTTCAGCACTTTAAGATAGCAAAATTAGCATTGATGCCGTTTGGGGCAGAGATCATATAAATACAGGAGACAAGATGAAGGTTATACTTACTGCAATCAACGCAAAATACATTCATTCCAATCTGGCTGTCTACTGCCTGCGGGCCTATGCAAAGCCCTACCGGGAGGAGATTACCATCGCGGAATATACGATCAATCAGCAGACAGACGATATCTTGATGGATCTATATAAACAAAAGCCGGATCTACTCTGCTTTTCCTGCTATATATGGAATATAGAATATGTTGAAAGCATCCTCCGGGAGATCAAAAAGCTTTTTCCCGCCCTGCCAGTCTGGCTGGGCGGCCCGGAGGTATCTTATGATGCCCAAGATGTGCTGAAACGTTTTCCCCAGGTCACCGGAGTAATCAAAGGAGAAGGGGAAGAGACCTTTTTGGAACTGATGGACTATTATCACGGCAAAAAAGATGATCTTTCACAGATTGACGGCATCACCTGGAGGAGCGGAGAAACAATCACAGACAATCCATGGAGGCCGGTGATGGACCTTAGCAAGGTCCCTTTTGTATATGACCATATGGAGGACTTTCAGCATAAGATCATATATTATGAATCCAGCCGCGGCTGCCCGTTTTCCTGCAGCTACTGTCTTTCTTCCATTGATAAATGCCTTCGGTTCAGGGATCTTTCCCTGGTAAAAAAAGAGCTCCAATTTTTTATTGACCACAAGGTTCCCCAGGTAAAGTTTGTTGACCGGACTTTTAACTGTAATCGTACACATGCTATGGCTATATGGAGGTATCTCAAGGAACATGACAATGGAGTCACGAACTTTCATTTTGAAGTGGCAGCCGATCTGCTCAATGAAGAAGAACTGCAGCTGATCTCAGACATGCGTCCCGGCCTGATCCAATTAGAGATCGGTGTTCAATCCACAAATCCTGAGACCATCCGTGAGATCCACCGGACAATGGATTTTAAGAAGGTGGCAGGAATCGTCAAAAAGATCAATGAGGGGCACAACATCCACCAGCATCTGGATCTGATCGCAGGACTTCCATATGAGGACCTGCAAAGCTTTGCTTCGTCATTTAATGACGTTTACAAGGTAAGGCCGGAACAGCTTCAGCTGGGATTTTTAAAGGTGCTCAAAGGCTCCCATATGGAAAAGAAAAAGCATGAATATGGCCTTGTATACAAGGATACGCCTCCCTATGAGGTTCTGTATACCAAATGGCTTCCCTATGAGGATATGATGACTCTGAAATCCATAGAGAATATGGTGGAGATCTATTATAACAGCGGGCAGTTTGCCAACACAATGGAATATTTGGAGCATGAGTTCTCCTCGCCCTTTCACATGTATCAGTGTCTGGGGAATTTTTATGAGGAGAAGGGATATCACAAGATGAATCATTCCCGGATCGCCTCCTATGAGATACTGGAGGAATTTATCTGCCGGTATGCAGGGAATGAGAGTCTTCCGCTTTACCGGGAACTGTTAACCTACGACTTATATTTAAGAGAAAATATCAAAAACAGGCCGTCTTTTTCCGGGGAATACACGGTAAACAAAGACGAGCTGTATGATCTCTATGACAATATACTTCCAAAGAATCGGGAACTTTCTGCCTATGCCAATAAAAATCTGCGGAAGATGTCCCACATCGAAAAGTTCCAGTTTGATGTTGCGGGGGACGGGAGCCGGAAGGAAACCCTCCTGCTCTTTGACTATCAAAAAAGAGACCCTTTAAACCGCCAGGCTTATGTGGTCCGGATATGGAGATAAGATCTTGACAAGAAAAGAAATGAAAAAACAAGCCAGACAGACGGTGAAAAGGCATTACGCTCTATTTCTTGCCATCTGTCTTGTTTCCGCATTCCTTGGTTCCGAGTTTTCTGACTCGATAAAATCCATCAAAACATATTCTACGGAGTTCACTCATGCAGCAGTATCCGGCACAGTGGCCACTTCAAAAGGTGTTGTGGATGTGGCAGAGGATATCGCGGCAGGGGACACCGAATCCGGCAGAAAGCTTTCCAAAAAGATTGAGAAAGAACATATCGACGCATCCAAAAAGCAGAACCCCGCATTCGGACGGAGCAGAGGAGTCTTTGCACAGATACTCAATGGCGTCACCTCTGGATCTCTCCTGGTCACACTGGCATCGGGTATGAATTCCCTGTTTGGCTCTCAGAATGTTACTCTAGCCATATTACTGGTTTTTTGCCTGGCTGCTGTTTTATCCTTTTGGATTCTCATTGTCAATACCTTCGCCGTCATCTCCCGCAGGATGTTTCTGGAAGGGCGTATTTACCGCAAAGTTCCGGCCCAGCGTGTGTTATTCCTGCTACGGGTAAAAAAATGGCTCCGTGCGTCCAAGACGATGCTTATCGTTTCTATTTTTCTGTTTCTGTGGTCTTTTACGGTCATAGGGGGCATCATAAAAAAGTATTCCTATTACCTCGTGCCTTACATCATGGCAGAAAATCCGTCGATCAAATCCCGGGATGCAATCCGGCTGTCCAGAGAGATGATGAACGGACATAAGTGGCAGTGTTTTTTATTTGAAATGTCCTTCCTGGGCTGGTGGCTGCTGGAACTTATGACACTTGGCCTGAGTGCAGTTTTTTACTCCAATGCCTACCGGACGGCGGCTTTTTGTGAATACTATACATACTTAAGAAATAAAGCAAAGGAAAAAGGAATCCCTAATTCAGAGCTGCTCAATGACAAATATTTGTTTGAGAAAGCAGACGAACAAGCAATTCAATCTGCATATGGAGATGTACTCCAGATTATAGAAGCAGCTAGTCAATTTAAGGACCGCCGCACAAAGCTCAGCAGGTTTTTTTCAGACTATCTTGGCATCGTATTGATCAACACAGAGGCCGAAAAAGAATATGAACGATACCAGACAGAGCAGCTTCACATCCAGGCCATGAAAAATGCGGCAGACAAAGATTCTTATCCCACTAGGCTGAGTATGATGCCGGAAAGCAAAAAACGCCGCAGAATTGAGACTCTGCATTATATGCGCCGTTATACCTTATGGTCATTGACGCTGCTTTTCTTTATCTTGTCCTTTCTGGGCTGGATTTGGGAAGTGAGCCTGCATTTAATCGCCAGCGGTGTTTTTACCAACAGGGGAATCCTTCACGGTCCCTGGATTCCCATCTACGGAGCCGGCGGAATCTTGATCCTGACACTGTTAAATAAACTGAGACAAAAACCGATTCTGGAATTTATCAGTATCGTGGCTGTCTGCGGATGTGTGGAATATTTTACTTCTGTCTTTCTGGAAACGATGCATCACGGGCAAAGATGGTGGGATTACAGCGGATACTTTCTGAATATCCACGGCAGGGTCTGCGCGGAAGGCCTGCTTGTTTTCGGTATTGGCGGGCTGGCCATTGTATACGTCCTGGCGCCGTTTCTTGACAATATGATACAGAGACTTCAGCCGAGAGTCATGGTTTTTGTCTGTTCTATGCTGCTGGGACTTTTTCTGACAGACCAGGTTTACTCAGCGGGATCTCCCAATGTCGGAAAGGGGATCACTCAGAACGATTAGAGATAAGTTTGTTTCTGGCAGCTAAATTTTTTTGCTATGAAAAAGGATTGATTTCACAAATTAACAGTGTTATAATATGTGGGAAATAAAAAAGCGTTGAAGAGAAGAGTAATCTGTGAAAGTCTTCCAGAGAGAGATGCATTTGGTGAGAGCATCTTAAGTACTAAAACAGATGAAGACCACCTCCGAGCGGCTGCAAACCAGCCCGGCCGACACCGTTATCGTCAACGAAGTGGTCTGCTTTACGATATGAAGCAGGCAACCAAGGGTGGAACCGCGTGAATAACGTCCCATGGATTTTTCCATGGGGCTTTTTTTATTCCATAGGAATGTTCTCCCTATGGAATAAAAAAGCCCTCCGGGCATGATGCACACGATGTGCCAAGGAAGGCTGCTTTGTTCTTAATTACAATACAAGAAAGGAAAAATACTATGAAGATTACATTAAAAGATGGATCTGTTAAAGAGTACGGCCAGAGCATGTCTGTCATTGATATCGCAAAGGATATCAGTGAAGGACTTGCAAGAGTTGCTTGTGCAGGGGAGATCAACGGGGAAGTCGTGGATTTAAGGACGATTGTAGAGGATGACTGCGAGCTGAGTATCCTTACCTTTGACTCGGAAGGGGGAAGACACGCTTTTCGCCATACTGCATCCCATATTTTAGCCCAGGCTGTAAAACGCCTGTACCCGGAGACAAAGCTTGCTATCGGGCCGTCTATCGACAATGGATTTTATTATGACATGGAGAAGGATACTCCATTTACACAGGATGATCTGGAGAAGATCGAAGCAGAAATGAAAAAGATCGTAAAAGAAAATCTGGAGATCACTTGTTTTACGAAACCAAGAGAAGAAGCAATCGCATTTATGAAGGAACGCAAGGAACCGTACAAGGTCGAGCTCATCGAGGATCTTCCTGAGGATTCCGTTATCAGTTTCTATCAGCAGGGTGAATTCATTGACCTGTGTGCAGGACCTCATCTGATGACAACAAAGCCTGTGAAAGCGTTTAAGCTCACAAGCATCGCCGGAGCCTACTGGCGCGGTAATGAAAAGAATCAGATGCTCACCCGTATCTATGGAACTGCATTTGCAAAAAAAGCAGATCTGAAAGATTACTTGACCATGATGGAGGAAGCGAAAAAACGTGACCACAGAAAGCTTGGAAAAGAACTCGGACTCTTTATGATGAGAGATGAAGGGCCGGGATTCCCATTCTTTTTACCTAATGGTATGGTGCTTAAAAATACTTTGCTGGACTACTGGAGAGAAATCCATAACAAAGCAGGATATGTAGAGATCTCCAGTCCGATCATGCTGAGCAGGCACCTGTGGGAGACATCCGGACACTGGGATCACTACCAGGAAAATATGTACACAACGGTCATCGATGAAGAAGACTTTGCCATCAAACCTATGAACTGCCCAGGCGGCGTTTTAGTATACCAGTCAGAGCCACGCTCTTATCGTGACCTGCCGCTGCGTATGGGAGAACTGGGATTGGTACACCGCCACGAAAAATCCGGACAGCTCCACGGACTGATGCGTGTCCGCTGTTTTACACAGGATGATGCCCATATCTTTATGATGCCGGAGCAGATCAAAGATGAGATCAAAGGCGTCGCAGCGTTGATCGACCAGGTTTACAGCCTGTTTGGATTCAAATACCATGTGGAATTGTCCACCCGGCCGGAAGACAGCATGGGAATTGATGAGGACTGGGAGATGGCTACAGATTCTTTGAGGAGTGCACTGGATGATCTTGGACTTGACTATGTAGTCAATGAAGGGGATGGAGCATTCTACGGGCCGAAGATTGATTTCCATCTGGAAGATTCCATCGGAAGAACATGGCAGTGCGGAACCATTCAGTTAGACTTCCAGCTTCCTCTGCGGTTTGACCTCCATTACACTGGAGCAGACGGAGAGAAGCACCGTCCGATCATGATCCACAGGGTTGCTTTTGGTTCCATCGAACGGTTTATCGGTATCCTGATCGAACACTTCGCAGGAGCATTCCCAACCTGGCTGGCACCAGTGCAGGTGAAGGTCATTCCGATCTCTGACAAGCATTTAGACTATGGAAACAAGGTGCTGGATGCGTTAAAAGAAGCCGGCATCCGCGCTGAGATTGACACCAGGGCTGAAAAAATGGGTTATAAGATCCGGGAGGCACAGCTTCATAAGATCCCATATATGCTAGTTGTGGGAGGAAAAGAAGAAGAAAACCAGGCCGTTTCCGTAAGAAGCCGTTTTAAGGGAGATGAGGGGCAGATGTCCTTAGATGAATTCCTTTCTGCGGTCAAAAAAGAAATTAAAACAAAAGAAATTCGCCAGGTAGAAAAAGAAGACGAAGAGAAATAAATGAGAACATCCCGAATACGGCAATGAACGTATTCGGGATGTTCTTTAATTACTGACTAAATGATAAATCGGGGTAACAGGATTTGAACCTGCGACCTCACGACCCCCAGTCGTGCGCTCTAACCAAGCTGAGCCATACCCCGCTAGAGATATTTTATCGAATAATATCGAAGAGTGCAAGCATTATTTGAATATACTCAAATTGTTTCTTATGATAAAATAAAGACAATAGATACAAAACAGAAAGGAACCGGGGTATTGTGAAGCTATTATTGATTGAAAATGATATGGAAATCAGCGAGATGCTGGAAGATTTTTTGAGCAGAGAAGCATTTGAAGTGGAAACAGCTTTTGACGGTGAGATGGCCTGTCAGAAGTTTTTTGAAGGTTCTTATGATCTGGTGCTGCTGGATCTGATGATCCCGAAACTGAGCGGAATGGAAGTTATGAAAAAAATCAGGGAAGATAGTGTTGTTCCGATCATCATTCTATCAGCAAAGGATACGGAACTTGATAAGTCACTGGGACTTCTTTTAGGTGCAGATGATTATATTACCAAACCCTTTTCTGTGACAGAGGTATTAGCAAGAATTAAGGCAAACATACGCAGGACAACCCAGTATTTAACCTTTGCAGAGCAGCCTGAATCTTTGCAGCTTCTGAAAGCCGGAGAACTCACCATGAATCTGGATGATTACACGGTTTCTAAAAATGGAAAGAAACTGGATTTAACTGCAAAAGAATTTGAAATTCTTAAGCTTCTTATGGGGAATCCCAAAAAAGTATATACCAAGGAACAGATTTATTCTGCTGTATGGAAAGATTACTACATGGGAGATGAAAATGCAGTGAACGTCCACATCAGCAGACTGAGGAATAAAATAGAAAATAATGCCCGGAAACCCAAGTATATCATAACGGTTTGGGGAATTGGTTATAAGCTGGGGGAAAATCTATGACAATGCCCATCCTTTACATATTGGTAGTATTAACTCTGCTTTTCGCTGTTTTCTTTACAGCAGAGTACTTTCGATATAAAAACCAGACGAAAAATATTGCAGAGCTTACTAGACAGCTCGACAGGATTTTAACGGAGGATACGGACGAAAAAGTAATGTCCTTTACCGGTTCGGCAGAGATTGCAGATTTAATCTGCCAGATGAACCGCCTGCTGGAGGACCGCCAAAAGGTAAAAGCTGATTATAAAAAAGCAGAGATTGCCTCTAAAAAAATGCTCTCGAATGTATCTCATGATATTAAAACTCCGTTGACCGTTATCCTTGGATATCTTGAAATTATGTCAAATCAGCCGGGGGAAAATAAAACAGCATTAAAGAAGATTCAGAGAAAAGCCACCCAGTTGATGGAATTGATCAATGAATTTTTCACATTGTCAAAAATAGAGGCCGGTGATACAGATCTGACCATGTCAAAACTTTCGATCAATGAGATCTTAAGACAGAACGTTGTGGATTTCTACAATATTCTCACAGCAAAAGATTTTGATGTGGAAATTGATATTCCCGAAAAAGATGTGTTTGTATATGGAAATGAGGATGCCATAAGCCGCATCTTATTTAATTTGATCACAAATGTCATCCGCTATGGATCAGATGGAAGCTATCTTGGGGTCAGACTGAGAGAAGAAGAATCTACAGTTTTTATTAATGTGACGGACAAAGGGAAGGGGATAGCCAAGGAGAATTTGTCCCATGTGTTTGACAGATTGTACACGCTGGACGATTCTAGAAACAAAAACATGGGCGGCAACGGACTTGGCCTTACAATCGCAAAAGCACTTGCGGTGAGGATGGGCGGGAACCTTTCTTTACAGAGCATTCCATACGAAAAAACTACATTTACGCTGCAATTAAACAAATTTAATTATTAAATCTTTCTCCGAAAGAAATTCGTAAGATTTATTCAACAGTTCTGAAAATCCAAAGCTGTATGATAAATGAAAAAGGAAGGGAGAAACATATTATGAAAGATGTATTGAAAACATCTCATCTTACCAAGACCGTTGACGGAAAAGAAATTCTTTCAGATCTGAATATGTCGGTGCACAAAGGTGAGATTTACGGATTCCTGGGACCAAACGGTGCAGGAAAGACAACAACCATGAAGCTTGTCACAAATCTTTGGAAGCCAACCTCAGGAGAGATCGAACTGTTTGGGAATAAACTTGGCCCCTCCTCCCATGATCTTTTAAAACGGATGGGGAGTATGATCGAGTTTCCTGTGTTTTATGAAGAACTAAGCGGAGAAGAAAATTTAAAGCTGCACTGCGAATATATGGGATACTACAGTCCTGACTGTGTGGGCAGTGCACTTGACATGCTGGATCTCACAGGTGCAGCCAGACAACATGTGAAAAGCTATTCTCTGGGTATGAAACAGCGTCTTGGGATTGCCAGGGCAGTTCTTGCTAAACCGGAACTACTGATTCTCGATGAGCCATATAACGGGCTGGATCCTGCAGGAATGAAGCAGATCAGGGATCTTTTAAGAACTTTGTGCGATGAATATGGCATTACAATCCTTATATCCAGTCACCTTTTATCAGAAGTGGAAAATCTGGCGGATACGATCGGGATTATCCATCACGGCCATATGCTCAATGAACTGTCTATGCAGGAGATTTCCGAGGGAAGTCTTGCCTATATCGAACTTGTGACCTCTGACGTGAAGCACACCTCATTTGTCCTGGAAGAGAAGCTCTCGGTTTCTGATTTTAAAGTAATGGATGAAGGTGAAATTCGGATCTATGACAGTTCTGTTTCCACTGGCACTTTGTCCAGAGTGCTCTCACAAAATAACGTGGAAATAGATGCATTGAAAAGAAAAAATGATTCACTGGAAGATTATTTTTTGAAACTTACAGCACAATCAGAAGGGGAGGGAAAGTCCTATGTTTAAATTAATAAAGTTAGAATGGCAAAAGCATAAAATCAGCAAATATATTGCTGGTGCTGCAATCTTAATCGCAGTATTAGCAATATTTAATTTTGCTATGGCATTTCTGGGGATTGCCGATGATTCCGCAACAGGAGTCCCGGATATGGCTTTGAAGCAAATGGGGATCTCCACAAATGTAGAACTATTGACAGATATCTCATTTTTAATCTTTGCCGCTGTCATGCATGCTACATTTATTATATCTGAATATAAAAACAAAACTATGGAGCTGATGTTTACTTATCCGGTAAGCCGAAAGAAAATTATGATCTCCAAAATCGCAGCTGTCTGGATCTTTAGTTTTGTATCTTTGGTTGCTGCCAAATTGATATGTTACGCTGTTGTCCAGCTTGGTATGAATTTTTATCAAAATTCCTCTTTCCCGATGGATGTATCGCTTACTGATCCAATGTTTTATCTGACAACGCTTTTAAAATCTGCTTCCACAATCTGTATTAGTTTTATCGCACTTTTTATCGGGATGAAAGCTAAATCCTCAAAGGCAGCCATTGTCTCCTCTTTTTTACTGATTGTTCTTATGCAGGGAAACATCGGCGGAGCCTCTCTGCGGGAAAATATCTTTATACCGTCTATCCTTACTGTTATTTCATTGCTGTTTGCCGGGATATGTGTTCGGATGGCAGAGAAGAAGGACATTACATGATCATATAATTAATAGAATCCCGGAGATTGAATTGCTCTGGGATTCTATCATATTAAGAACTTATTCAATTTTTCCATCTAAAAAAGCATTTAAAATATTTTGTGGAGCGTCATAATAGAAGCTGCTGTTATAATCATCAATTTTATCACTGACAAACGAATTGTATGCAGCCAGCAGAGCATCAGGGATATCCATTTCTTTTTCTTTCGCAATACCAAGAATCAGGCGTTTGTAGACTTTTCCAATATCCCAGTGGCTTGGAACAGCATATTTTGCAGAAGATACATTATCAAAATCACCATTCTGAAGTTTGGCAGCTGAGATAAAATCATCGCTCACTCGGTCGATATTGTCACTGTGATATACATCTGCTAAATCATAAATTTTTGTAATTAAATCTTTGCCTAAAGCATTTGCCACAGCAGATCTTTTATTTTTTGTTTTTCGGGCTATATAATCAATCAGACTACAGGTAAAAAAAAGATCGTTCTCTTTTTTGTCTTCTCTTCCTGTCATCGGTCCACCTCCTCACATGATACAAAAGTCAGACATTTTAATGCTTCTACAGAGCAGAAGTTAATCTGATGGGTTGGATACTTGAATTTAGCCAAAGCCCAAAACTGTTCTCTGGTAATGATTCCGTCAATAAAATCCGCAATATAGTTGTAAATTTGATCATTTGCCATTGCACCGATGACAATGTCATAATCATGCGGTACTCCATTCCTGCAATTAATTATAAAATCAAGCCACTGTTCCGACATTTCTTTAAACTCTAGAATATTCAAGCCTGAATTAAAACGAACTGTATAGACATTAACCATTGGCTGGTCATATCTTTTTGCCCATCGTTCTGCCTGTTCCCGTATTACAGTACAGTAAAATCCAGTTCCAAAATCTTTTGTATTTCTTCCTTTTCTAATTTCAGGATACGGAACAGAAGTATAGCTGCCGTGATACACTGTCATTTTTCCCATAGGTGAGGAACCTCCTTGATTTTATAATACTTGACCAAAACCTGAATAATTTTTCTAAACTGCACATTAATAATATATCAAGTTCTATATTATGTCAAAATAGAATCAGAAGAATGCAGAAGATCTAGTTGTGTGTTAAAATAAAAAAAGAACATAGGAGAGAATCATTACAGGAGAAAATATGGGTGAATTAAGGAACATTCCCGGTGTGGGAAAAAAGACAGAAGAGGCCCTTCAAATGCTCGGATATACTACCATACAGTCATTAAAAGGGGCAGACCCGGAAGAACTATATGAGAGAGAATGTATGATGAAGGGCTGCCATATAGACCGATGCCAGCTTTATGTATACCGGTGTGCTGTATATTATGCCTCCACAGAGGTACATGAACCGGAAAAGCTAAAATGGTGGAATTGGAAAGACTAGGAAGGGGAGTGCCAAATGACGATTAATTATGTTGGATACAACGATATAAATATATGTATTGAATTTGTAGAGGTCGTCAAAGATGACTTTGCAGGATATGAGAAAGAAGGATTTAAAAAAGCTCTGGAAAACTGTATCAAACACAGAGAGGCTGTATTGGCCGTGAACGAAGCTGGGAATATCATTGGCTTATTGCTTTATTCAAAAGCAGACTGTGAGCTTGAGTTCCTGGCAGTACATCCTGAAGCCAGACAAAAAGGAATTGCAAGATCCATGATTGAAAAAATGAAATCTGACTTCAGAACAGGCGATCAGATCCAGGTGGTGACATTTGCATCCGGTGATCCCAAAGGGATTCCTGCAAGAAAGTGTTATCATAAATGCGGATTTAAAGATGATGAATTACTCACCGTGTTTGATTATCCGTGCCAGAAAATGATCCTGACAGTATAATGATCTGTGGGATTTTCCTTTATCTATAATTTAAATTAGTATTTTGCGTATAGATGAGGATGTTTCTTATTTCCTATGTTTTTCAATCATCATAGCTTCTGCTTTCATTTATAATAGATTGTGATATAATAAAAGCAAATAACACATTAAGATAATGTATTGCTTATGCTCGTAACTATCAAAGGGAGAGAGCCTCATGACAAATAAAAAGAAAATTACCCTGCAGGATGTAGCAAAACAATCCGGTGTATCGATCTCAACGGTCTCCATGATTGTAAACCAGAAAAGTGATGTAACATTTTCTGCAGAGACAATAAAGAAAGTTATGGATGCTGTCAAAACGACCGGCTATATCATCAAACAGTCTTCATCTGCCCAGCATCAAAAAAAAGACTCCGAAAAACTTTCAAAGATCATCGCTGTATTTTGTCCCAACGTAACGAATCCTTACTATTCCACTATCGTTCAGTCTATCGAACATACAGCCCACCTCTGCGATTACCGTGTTTTTAACTTTAATACATTCCGGGACCCGTCCTTAGAAAAGGAAATGATTAAAGACGTGCTGGAAATGAATGTGTCCGGTATCATCTTCGCCATGATGCCAAGTGCTCCTGAGTTTGTGGAACAGATCGGTGACAGTGTGCCTGTGGTTGTCATTGGGGATAAAGATTCTACTATCCAGCTGGATACCATTGAAACAAGCAATTATATAGCCGGGGTTCTCATAGCAGAGCATCTGTTGGAATTGGGACACCGGCATGCTGCTTTTATCTCCACTACCCTTGAGCGTCCCAACACCATGCGTACAAGAAGGCTCCAGGGGATTCAGGACACTTTCAAAAAGGTCTCACCTGAATGTACCGTTTCAGTCTACGAAAAAAAGATCATACCTACTTATGAGCGCCAAAATATTTTTCTGGAACACAGTATCGGGTTTGAACTGTGCGACCAATGTCTGCACAGTCCGGAGGCTGAACGGATCACTGCCCTCATCGGCGTCAATGATGTGATTGCTTACGGGGTTGCCGACGCTGCATTAAAGGCAGGTTATGAGATACCAAAGGATTTCAGTGTCTGCGGATTCGACAACAACTTCCCTTCCCGCCTGATCTCTGTCTCTCTCACGACGATTGAACATTATATGCAGGAAAAAGGAAGTGAGGCATTCCAGATGCTCTATAAGAAAATAGGAAAAGACCGCTCCTCTTCCGACAATGCTGAGCGGATCACAAGAATTGAATACCAGCCAAAGCTCATTGTCAGAGACTCAACAAACAGGGCACCGATCAGAAAATAATCCTGATCGGTGCCCTGTTCATTTTTATCTCTTCCGCTCTTGTCTCTTAGGCCATCCTTCCAGATTTCCGTGAAGCATAGCCCGGAACATATGATCCTTGGAGCCAGGATGGTCTTCGTCTAATTTTTTTAAGGTCTCTTTGGCGTACTGTCTCTTTGTGTAACCGTCCATCGGACATGGACTCTTCTCTACCGGAAGATTCATTTTATTTTTAAACCCGATCACATCTGCTTCATCCATATACATCAGCGGCCGGATCACTTTAAGATCCATCCGGTCAAGATAAGTTACAGGAGAAAAACAGTGCAGACGTCCTTCAAACAGCATCGACATTAAAAATGTCTCCACCAGATCATCCTTGTGATGGGCATAGGCCACTTTATTGCAACCCAGTTCCTTGATCTTTTCATTCAGAGCACCCTTGCGCATCTTGGCACAGAGGGAGCATGGGTTGGTCTCTTTTCTGCGATCAAACACCACATCCGCGATTTCAGTCTTAACGACAGTATAAGGAACTTTCAGTTCTCGACAGAGGGCCTCTACCTGTGTAATGTCAAAATTTCCGAATCCCAGATCCACAGTGATCCCATGTATCTCAAACTTATTGGGATAAAAGATCCGTAAATGCGCAAGGGCATACAGCATGGTCAGACTGTCCTTCCCGCCTGAAATCCCTACTGCGATCTTATCCCCTTCCTGTATCATCTGATAATCGTCCACAGCCCTGCGGACATAGCTCAACACTTGCTGTAACTTCATATTCTTTTCCTCAGTTCTTGTTAAGTTTCTGCTTTTCAGTATAACATATCTGCGGCGGAAGTTCTACTTCTACTGCTTCTTATGATATCATTCAAGTTCTGCTTATGATAAAATGTATTTAAAAGAAATCTACAACATGAATGAGAATTTTATACAAGGGAGCCTTGAAATGATAAATCTAACAAAATCAAAAATGAATCAGTACGATTACCGGGATTGGATTTCTTACTTTCAAGAAAACAATCATCAAAGACTGGATATTGATTTTTCTCAGGAAAAGCAATTATCAGCATCAGAATGTGATCTTATTTTTCCTTCCATAAAGGCATTTCAAAAAGGGGAAGGTTCTGACGGCAGACATCTGATGAAGGCTGCCAGAAGATTTATACAAGAGTACAAAGAGACAGACTACCAGGAAGCCGTACAGTGGTTTATCAGAGAAGAAAACTGGCATTCTGCATATCTGAGAACGTTTATGGATTTTTATCATGTAAAAACCGCAAAGAAATCTCTTCCTGATAAATTATTCCGTAAATTAAGACAGACGGGCGGAATTAAAAGTGAGATTACGATTCTTGTGACAGCGGAGATCATAGCTCTGACCTATTATGATGCGCTGTCAAAAAGCACAGAGTCTTCTGCGTTAAAAAGCATCTGCAGCCAAATGCTTAAAGATGAACTGCCTCATATTATATTTCAGTCTTATACCCTAAGCCGCTTAAAAAAACGCGCATTCGATAAAGTTATAAGAATAATGATTATGGAACTTACCATGCTTTTTGTATGGCTGCTCTTCCACAACGTCTATCAGGCAGGCGGATACAGTTTTGTACAATTTTTAAAGGCATCTATGGGCTATCTGCGTCAGTCTATAGTTCTTGTCGAACAAAACAGAGAAAGCAGCCCCTATTAAATACAGGACTGCCTCCATTACTTCTTCTGTTTTCTATATATCGTTACGGAACGATCTTCACTCTCTTAAGATCAAAATATTCCTCCAATGACCACAGGGAATTGTCACACCCAAGTCCAGAATTCCCAATGCCGCAGTGAGGCAGAAATTCCACATCCCCGATTCCATCCACATTGATCAGGACTTCCCCGGACTTAAAGGTCTCCACGGCTTTCGCGATCTCTTTTGTGTCATGGCTGAACAGATAGGAAGAAAGACCTCCGTCTGTGTCTGCGGCTTCCGAAAGGATCTCATCATAATCACTGTATTTAGAAAGTGCAGCGATAGGGCCAAAGATTTCCTGCTGATACACCTTCATAGAACGGTCACAATCAAGCAATAGTGTAGGCTCAAAGAACGAACTTCCCTCTGGTTTTCCGTCCGGGATCTTTCCACCCAGAACAAGTCTTGCACCTTTCTGAACCGCATCCTCAACCAGGGAAACCATTGTCTTCTGGGCAGACTGGTTGATCATAGGGCCTATGACCAAACCGTCGTCCGCACCCTGTCCGATTTTATATTCCTTCAAGCGGTCAAACATCAGATCACAGAACTTGTCATACACAGATTCATGGATATAAATCCGGTTATGGTCAACGCACATCTGGCCTGAGTTTCCCATTTTCATAGAAGCTATAGTGTCAGCTGCCGCGGACAGATCTGCGCTTTCTGAAACAATGGTAGGGGCGTTCCCGCCCAGTTCAAAGGAGAACCGTTTTACGGAAGTCGCACTGTCTTTCATGACCTGAAGGGCTGTGTCTGTGGAACCGATTAAGCCGATCAGTCTCGGGATCGTGCTGGAATTTAAAGTATGTCCCAATTCAGAGGATGAGCCTGCCAGAATATTGATGACACCGTCCGGAATGCCGGCTTCCTTGATCAGTTTTCCCAATAAAAGTGTCGCAAGAGGCGTCTGTGAGGATGGTTTTAAAACTGCGGTGCATCCGGATCCGATGACAGGACCGATTTTTAATGCCGCATTATACATGGGATAATTCCATGCCAAATGTCCCACCACAACTCCCACTGGACGCTTTTCTACCATATGATAGACACTTCCCCTCTCTGAGTTATAATCATTTAATGTAGTGCCATAGACCCTTTTTGCCTCTTCCGCATGAAAACGGAGAACATTCAGGCAAAAACCTGTATCTCCATATGCTTCCCCGTAAGGTTTTCCAGTCTCCAGGGAATTTAACTGGGAGATCTCATCCTTGTGTTCTTCTACTAAATCCGCGAACTTCGAAAGAAGCCGGCAGCGCTCCATGACCGGTGTTTTCCCCCAGGTCTTAAATGCTTTCTGGGCGATTTCTAATGCCTCTTCGGCCTGCTCTTTTGTTGCCGAACAAAAAGTACCTGCCACTGTACTGTCCGCAGGGTTAATCACATCGATCTGTTTTCCCTTTCCGTCTACATATTGTCCGCCCATAAATAACTGATACATATAATACCTCCTATAAATTTACCGTTATGACCTTTTGATCCGTTCAAAAATGGAAGCTGACGGATATTCTGCCATGGATCCCAGTTCCTGCTCCATCCGGATTCCCTCGTTCCATTTTACAGTTCTCTCTGAACGGGCAATGGATCCAACCTTTAACTGCCCTGCATTTGTAGCGATCGCCAGATGGACGATGGTTGCATCTTCTGTCTCCCCGCTCCTGGCGCTGATCACCGGAAGATATCCTGCATTCTTCGTACATTCAATGGCATCCAGAGTCTCTGTGATGCTGCCAATCTGGTTCATCTTGATTAGTACAGAATTACATGTTCCCTGAGAGACGCCATACTGGATTCTCTTAATGTTGGTCGTAAATAAGTCATCTCCGATGATCTGAATCTTATGGCCCAGCTTTTCCGTGATCAGCTTATTTCCTTCCCAGTCAAATTCTGAACAGCAGTCTTCCATGGATACGATGGCGTACTTGTCTGCCCATTTACACAAAAGGTCAACGAATTCATGGGTTGTGTACTCCTGCTCCTCAAGCGTAAACTTATAAACTCCAGACTCTCTGTCATAAAATTCACTTGCGGCGATATCCAGGGCGATGCCGATATCTTCTCCAGGAACATAACCGGCTTCTATGATTCCTTCTGTGAGAAGCCTAAGGCCGTCTTCATTGCAGGAAAAACCGGTGGGCCAGAAGCCGCCCTCATCAGCGATGGACAGGGGGCGTCCTGTTCGTTCAAACACCTTCTTAGTCCCGCTATATACATTTGCGATCATTTCGATTCCCTGCTCAAAAAAAGAGGCACTTAAGGGAATGGCCAGAAAGTCCTGTATGTCGATGGAGTTTGCTGCATGGGCTCCGCCTCCTATGATCTGGATCATAGGAAGTGGGATTGTTTTCGCGTTGGCACCTCCCAGATACCGGAACAGAGGCTCATGTTTTGCATTGGCAGCCGCGTGGGCAATAGCCATACTGCATCCGAGGATCGCATTGGCGCCTAGTTTGCTTTTGTTTTCTGTCCCGTCCAAACCGATCATTAAGTGATCAAGCATAACCTGTTTTGTTGCATCTTTGCCCAGCAGGGCCGGCGCAAGGATCTGTTCTATGTTTTTTATAGCCTGGCGGACACTTTTCCCGCCGTACTCTTCGTTTGCGTCCCGCAGTTCCAAAGCTTCATAAGCTCCGGTGGAGGCACCGGACGGGACTGTACCTCTTCCCACAGCACCGCAGTTTAAGGTGATATCCACTTCCACCGTCGGATTGGCTCTGGAATCTATCACTTGTCTTGCGGTGACTTTGCTGATTGAATAATCTGTCACTTTGTCAACCTCCTTATCTCGTTTCTAAGCATTTTTATTGTGTCACTATAGGTATCCATTTGATCTTTGATCATTGTGAGACTTAACCGCCTTACAAGCTCCTGTTTTCCTTTTTCTTCTGTAAGGTATTCCACAGGGCTTTTCCCATCGATTCTCGCAAGCATCAAAAGGGCCAGTGTCCGGATATAGACTGGCTCAAATTCCTTGAGATCCATGCATGTGAGGGACTTAAAATATCGTTTCACAGTATAGTCGAGCAGATCTAAGTATTCTCCTGGGCGGTCCTGGAATTTTACCGCTTTCAAAATAAAATGATTGGAGAGGAACGCCAGATCAAATGCCGGATGGCCGTAATTTGTCACTTCATAGTCCAGAACTTTCATGCCGTCCTCTGTCACCATGATATTTTTCGGACTATAGTCCCCGTGGATCAAGGTTATTTTGCTGTCCATCATCTCATCAGAAACTCTTTGGGCAAACTCAGTTATTTCAGGGTGTTTTGTCACTGTAAAATCAATATAAGGAGAAATCCTCAGGGCATGAAAAACGTCCTTGTTCTCAAACATCCGGGCGATATCTTCCCTGTCGGCACAGTGATTGTGGACGGCAGCCAATGTATCAACCGCTTTTTCGGCTACCTTGTAATCGATGAGACCCTTCATTAAATCATCTTTCCACATCTGGCATCCGTCCGGCACCGCTTCTCTTCCATAAATATAATTCTCCTTGTCATAAAAATATGTCTCGGGAGCATTCTCAGGTAAAAGGTCATGGTAGATCTTATTGCTCTCATATTCGATATACATACGGTTTGGATCACACAGCCAAGTATCTTTTGTCTTCAGCTGCTCCAAAGCCTGTTTTATAATCATCGGCCGGCCGTCGATCTCCACGTAGGCAACCGTACAGGAAACGCCGCCCTGGCAATAGTGGATCGTACAGGATGACGGATCCTTTAACAATCCCCGCTCTTTTAAATATCCTGCTAAAACATCTTCATTTGAAATATAGATCATTTCACATCTCTCCATTGATGGTTTATTCACGGCTTTTCTTTGTCATGAACACTTCATAGTACTCTTTGAGCTTCTCTGTGATCGCTTTCTGGGAGACCGCGCACAATTCAAAGTAATCTGTTTTGTCGATTTGATTTTCATATGCGCTTTTGGCCGCATTCATTAAATCTGTGTAAATATTCACCTTACTGATCCCTAGAGAAACCGCTTTGTTCAGATTCTCATAGCCGGTACCGGAGCCTCCGTGCAGCACCAGCGGGATACCGATGTGTTCCCTGATATCCTTCAGCCTGTCAAAGTCCAATTTCGGTGTTCCCACATAATTTCCATGGGCTGTGCCGATGGATACGGCCAATGAATCCACCCCTGTGGCCTCGGCAAAAGATACCGCTTCCTCCACGGTTGTCAATTTTGAGGAATCCTCTCCTTCACATTCCTTTACTTCATTGGAACCTGCGGCTTCTGATCCCACATGTCCGATCTCGGCCTCCACAGTTACGTTGTGCTTCTTTGCGTATTCCACGATCTCTTTTGTAGCCTTTACATTTTCCTCAAAAGGAAGGCTTGACCCGTCATACATGACGGACGTAAAACCGCAGTCAATGGCCTGTTTGACCAGAGACGGCGTAAATCCATGATCCAGGTGCAGAACAATATCCTGATCCATGTTGGATGCAAAATATTTCACAAGCAGTGCACACTCTTTAAGCGGCAGGGTTTCTACATGTACCTCTGCCAGTGCAATGATCAGCGGGCAGTCACATTCTTTTGCCGCGTTCAATACACCTTTTAAAGATTCCAGGTTAAATACATCGGTTGCCGGAACCGCATACCGCAGGTCCCTTGCCTTATTTAACATACTTTTACTGTTTACTAACATGTTGTTTTCTCCTTTTAATCTCAATTCTTTTTGTTGCCGGATACAATGATATGGCAGGCAGAGATATATTTATCATATAGATCACTGGCCGCTTTCGAATCTGTTATAATGTGGTCCACGCAGTCCAAGGGCACGATCTGAAAGGCTGACTTTCTGTCAAACTTCTGATGTTCACACAAAAAGAAGGTTTCGTCAGACGCATCAATGGTCGCCACCTTGCTGCTCAGTTCAAACTCCGTTATGGTGGAAAAGCCCATTTGAAGGTCCACTCCGTTGGCTCCCAGAAAGGCCTTTTGAAAATGCATGGAACGGATCTGGTCCACGGTCATCATCCCCTCGATGGCTTCTGCATATTTATAATAGATCCCGCCTAAAAGGATCAGCTGGCAGTCATCACTGTCTTTCAGGCTCCTGGCAATATTCAGTGAGTTGGTGGCCACCGTGATATTCCTGCTGGTTATGAAAGGCGGCATCAGATCCGTGATGGAGCTGCTGTGCAGAAAGACAAAGTCATCATCTCCGATATAAGAAGCCGCTTTCTTGGCGATCTCCATTTTCTCATGATAGTTGTGGTACCTCCGCTTTGTGTGATCCAGGATCTCATCGTTTTTATTTACCTGCACCAGAGCTCCTCCGTGGGTCCGTATAATAAGCCCCAACTGGTTCATACTGTTTAATTCCCTCCGTATGGTGGAAGCTGAGACATTAAATTTCTGGGCAAGATCCTCCACAGAAACCTCCTTCTCCTCATCCAACAGATTCAGTATCTTAAGCTGCCTTTCTTTCTGTTTCATGTTGTCACCTCTCTGCCTGCACGGTCGCTATAGACTGGTTCTTTTTAAAACTTTACAACAACCCTGAATTTATCTCCCTGAATTGCCGACTCAAATGCAGTTTTGATATCTTTTGCTTCATAGATCTCACTGACAAATGGCTTCAGGTCTAAAACTCCTGAGGACACCATCTGGGCTGCCCTCATAAAATCACGGCTGTTGGAGTTTGCTGTTCCCAAAATCTGAATGGATTTTCCGTGGACCCAGTTGGGATCAAACGGCACGGGCTCGGCCGGATGGATGGAACTGTACAACACGATCTTTCCTGTATTTCCGACACACGCAAACGCATCCTCCACCACGGAAGAAATCGGCGTGGTATCAAAGATCACCTGGGCTTTCCTTCCTCCTGTAATCTCCTTTACACGCTCGGAAAGATTCTCTTTTGCCGGATTAACTGTAAACTTGGCCCCCAGCTCCTTTGCCAGGGCCGTCCGTTCTTCGTTTACGTCAGATACAATAACTGCCGCTCCCTGTTTGGCACAGATTGCCGTGTGGAGCAGTCCCATAATTCCGCATCCAATGATAAGGACTGTGTCTCCCAACTGTACATCTGCTGTCTCCACACTGTGGACAACGCAGGAAACCGGTTCGATCACTGCGGCCTGCTCCGGCTCCACATTGTCGTATTTAAACAGGCATTCGGGAGCCGCAAGCATATATTCGCTCAATCCGCCCATTCCGTGGTACGGCAAGCCTTCCAAATGAGCACTGTGATTAAAATGTTCACAGCTCTGCTCATTTCCAGTCTTACAGTAGTAGCAGTTGCGGCATGGAAGTGTGGCTCCTATGACC
Source organism: Anaerostipes rhamnosivorans (assembly GCF_005280655.1). NCBI lineage: Bacteria > Bacillati > Bacillota > Clostridia > Lachnospirales > Lachnospiraceae > Anaerostipes > Anaerostipes rhamnosivorans. The sequence goes on along the minus strand of NZ_CP040058.1, from coordinate 1,762,063 downwards.
ACCTTGTCTCCAATGGCCCACTCTGTATGATCTACGTCTTCCCCCATCTCCACGATATGCCCAGCTATCTCGTGTCCTCCGATGAACGGAAATTCTACTTTATTCACCCCGGTATAAACCCTCTGTTCCCATGTACAAATCGCAGAAGCATCAATCTTAACAAGAATTTTATTTCCTGATGCCTTTGGTTTCTCACATATCTCCAGTTCAATCTGCCTGATATCCCTAAACACTGCCGTCTTCATTGTCTCAGCCATTTTCCTTCTCCTCCTTATCCTAAGATCCCAGTAAGTCCTAACACTGCCCCCAATACTGCAAGGATCAGCATAACGGTTGTTGATTTCATCTTCTTGTCTTTCAGCAGATATAACGTCAATAATGTGATTCCCAAAGGCAGCATTCCCTTGAGAAGCTTATCCAGCACATCGGCCTGCAGTGCCAGTTTGGTAGCGCCTACCTTGATCTTCATAGTAGATGCGGCACTGACATAGTTTGCTGTCAGGGAACCAAGAACAGTCGCACCCATGATGGACGCCGCCGAGATCAGCTGTTTCATCTTTCCTCCGCTCAAGATCGCCTCCACTCCGGTCTTTCCTGTTTTATATCCCCTCATGTACATAAAGTAGGCGATGGGAAGCATGATCGCAGCCATCAGGGCTGAGAAGGCCACCGCTCCCATGACATTTCCGCCGGATGCGATGCTGATCCCCACAGCCAGCAGAATTGGTGTCAGTGTTCCCTGCCATAACGTATCTCCAATTCCGGCCATGGGCCCCATCAGTCCGGTCTTTACGCTGTTGATGGCATCATCCGTGATCTCCGCCCCATTGGCACGCTCTTCTTCCATAGCGATGACCATACCGTTGACAATGCCTCCGAAATGGGGTTCCGTGTTATAAAATGCCATGTGCCTTTCCATAAATTTTTTCTGTTCTTCCGGGCTGTCCGGATATAATTTTTCCGGAAGATGGGACATGGACTGTAAAACACCGCTGGCCTGAAGCCGTTCGTAATTATAGTTGGAATGTGAAAAAAACGTCCATTTCCAAAATGCCTTCACTACATCTTTTTTGCTCAATGCTACTCTTTTTTCTGCCATTGTTCCTTCCCTCCTTATTCAAAATCATCGTCAAAGTCGTCATCCGGATCCGGCCCGCCTGCCATGGCCGGCACTCCGGTCTCATCGATCTTTGCTATGATGGATGTATAGATGTACGCGACGATACCTGCGATGATGGCGATTGGCATAGTTTCAAGATTCAGATATACTGCGACGATAAATCCCAAGATGTACCATAGGAGAATGCCTGGTTTGCTTATGGCACGCAGATTCATGGCGATACCGATAGCCGGCAGAAGTCCCCCGATGACCTCCAAAGCCTGCAGCGGCCTGCCCTCCAGTGCCTGGATAATGTTTGTCACAACTCCTGACCCGTAATAACAGCCCAGAGCCACTGGGATACATCCGATGATAAAAGCAAAGATTTGAGGCGGTACAATATGTAAAAATTTTGCCTTTTTCATATTTCCTTCAGCCGCAGCCCGGTCAATGGCATGGACAAAGAAGACATCCACGGTCATATGGATCACCCAAATAATGGTCCCTAAAAGTCCGATGGGAACTGCCAGAGCAATAGCTGCCGTAGGCTTAACCCCTCCTGCAATGGCCAATGCCGTTCCCAAAGTTCCTGCAAGACCCGGGTCTGTAGGAGGGGCTCCTCCTGCTGAAATATAAGCGATGAACGGCAGCTGGATTGCCGCTCCGATGATCGCTCCCTGTACCGGATCCCCCATAATACATCCTACCAGCACACCTGCCACCAAAGGCTTTTGGATGATGGTGCTTCCCAAAGCTGTAAGCCAGGGAGTTCCTGTGATTCCCAGATAATAGACAACACCGATTAAGATTGCCTGCCATAATGAAATATTCATAGTTCTTCCACCTTTCCCACACATTTAAAGTAATTTTGAAACATCAACTTTTGCATCCTCTGCGATAATTTGTATTTCTGTCTTACAGCCGGATTGGATGATCTTTTTTACGATCTCCTTTTCTTCCTCTGTGGCAGAAATATTTTTGTAGAATTTTTCTCTTCCCGGAGCTGCCCCCATTCCTCCGATGTTTAAATGCTCAAATGCCACCCCCTCTTCGATCAATGAAAGCACCGTGTCCGGATACTTGACCAGGATAATGACTTTGTCCCCCGGCTTAAAGCCTGTCTTTAACCTGGCTGCCGCTCTGGGAACCGTAAACAGTCCGAGTCCCACGTTGGACGGCACTGCATTTTTTAATACGGTTTTCATGAACGGATCCCCTGCGGTCTGGTCATCAATCACCATGATTTTATTTGCGCCTGTATAGTTTAACCATGAAGTCATTACCTGTCCGTGGATCAGCCGGTCATCAATCCTTGTCAATACGATTTCTTTCATTGCATTTCCCTCCTAAATCTCATCATCCATTTCCGATGCTTCTGCCATGAGTTCTTCAAATCTTTTATGTAACAGAACAGGATCTTGTTTTCCCGCCTCTTCACAAATATCACATAGATCCTCAAGGCTTGTTCCGTCCCTCATCATAACCGCCTGGACAAGCATTCCCATGTTAACGCCAGCGATCGCGCGTATTTCATGATTCATGGAAAGACATTTCATGACGGTGTTTGCCGGGCTCCCTCCCAGAATGTCCACAAATACCAGCACTCCGTCCCCGTCATCCAGTTCACGGATGAGCATTTTCATTCTGTCCTCAAATTCCCAGATGCCGTCCCCGTGAAACAATCCTATGGTCCCGGTTTTTTCCTGCTTACCTGCAATCAATTCCACAGCGTTTAACAGCCCTTCTGCGAACCTGCCGTGGGTTGCCACTAAAATTCCAACCATTCTTCTCCCTCCTTCTATATCTTGATTATAGGAGGTTTGTAGTGCCCATTCAATCGAATTGCTCACTTTTTTCATCTATTATATTCCCATTTGAGCATTTTTGGTTTGAATATGCGCACTTCAAGTGATATGATGTTGATAAGGAGGTTGAAATATGAAACATAAAGAAAGACAGCTGCAGATCTTAAATCTGTTAAACGAAGAAAAAGAAGTATCGGTAGAGGAGCTGGCTGAAAAGTTTGATGTCTCTGCTTCTACCATACGGAGGGAATTAAACATTATGAACCAGCTGGGGCTCATCATACGGACCCACGGCGGGGCATTGGCACAGGTGAACAAAAACGATGAGATTCTGGACCACACAAAAAGAAAATTCCATAATTACCACGAAAAAATGGAAATCGCAAAAAAAGCTGCCTCTTATGTAAAAGACAACGAATTTGTCTTTCTCCACAGCAGTTCCATCACGGATCTGATGCCGCCGTTTTTGACCGCTAGAAATATCACGGTGGCGACCAATTCTCTAAATATTGCAAAAAGCCTGGCAGACGCTGATGACTGCCAGCTGATCGTTGTGGGTGGTCTTTATTATAAATTTGCAGAAGCCGTGGAAGGAATGATGACTGTAGAACAGATCCAGTCCATGCATTTTAAAAAGGCATTTTTGGGTGCCAACGGAGTGGATCTTCAGATGGGTTTTTCAACCATAACAGAATATGAATTGGGAAGTAAAATTGCGACCGTTGCTTCTTCAGATGAGACATTCTTTTTGTGTGAGCACCAGAAATTTGATAGAAAGTCGGCGTTCCAGATTGTTGATTTCAGATCGGTGAATCACATTATAACGGATTCAAAGGTGTCAGATCATTTATACAACAAGTATTGTACTGCCTGCCATATTATTGTGGCTGGCAGCCGCGGCCATATATAAAAATACTCCCTTCTAAGTATAATGTGATGTTTTATCTCACTTATCTACCTAGAAGGGAGTATTTTTTCCAAAAGCCCCTTTCAAAATTCTCAGATTATACATTATATTTTTGCTTTTTTCCTAAATCATTGCCTGCGCCTTTTCCGGCATAATGATACACATCCTTCATCTTCCAAAAGAACCAGACCGAACCCAGAATCGTCAGTAATTCTGCTAAAGGTACTGCCAGCCATATGCCGTCTATTCCCATTATGCGCGGCAGGATCAAAATACTGCCTATAATAAATACGAAGGTTCGCATAAATGATATGATTGCTGATATTTTACCGTTGGAAAAAGCCGTAAACATGGCTGATGCAAATATATTCATTCCGGCAAACAGATAATTAAACGAGAATAAGAAGAATCCTCTCCTTGCTAAATCATAAGTGCCGGACTCTTTCGGTGTAAATATCTCTACAATCAGTGAGGCTCCGGACAATGCCGCTATCGTTACAATGACCGCCGATACTGCGATAAACAGGATGCAGATGCGGAATATCCTTCGGAGCAGTTTCCTATTTCCACTCCCATAATTGAAACTGAACACCGGTCCAATCCCCATTGAAAATCCCAGATATAACGCATTAAACAGAAACTGCCCATACAATACAATTGTCATTGCGGCAACACCTTCTTCTCCTGCCAGCTTCAGGATCATGATATTAAATAAGAAAGTCACCATAGCAGTGCATAGATTTGTCACCATTTCAGAAGAACCATTCAGACAACTATATTTTAGTACCTTCAGATCTATGTTGGGCTTCACAAAGTACAGCTCTTCTTTTACAGCGAAAAAATAAACTACACCGATCACAGCCGGAACTGCCTGCCCTAAACCGGTTGCAAGAGCTGCACCGGCTATCCCCATCTGAAGAGGTCCCATAAATACATAATCAAGCACTGCGTTCGTAATGCCTCCAACAATCGTTGTGACAAGTCCGATTCCTGGTCTTCCTGCGGTTACAAATAACATTTGGAATAGAAGCTGCAATACACACATTGGTGCAAAATAAAGTAATACACTTAGATATGTTCTGCACAATTCAAATATACGATCTGTTGCACCCAGCATTTTAATCAATGGAGTGATCCCCATATTTCCTAAAATAAGAGCCGCAGCGCCAAAGGCTGCCCCCGTCGCTACGATCAAGGAGAAATTCTTTCTGGCTTCCCCTGATTTTCGTTCTCCAATTTTCTTTGCAATAATTGCACTGCCTCCCGTTGACAGCATAATACCAACTGCGATCAATACATTGATGGCCGGATATACAATATTGGTAGCTGATAATGCATCACTTCCTATCAGTCTTGAAATAAATACTCCGTCTATAATTGTATATAATGACATAAATACCATCATGATCATAGACGGCAGCGCAAACTTCAGCAGTGAGAACAACTTAAAGTCCTGTCCGATTGATTTTGTCATAATTCCACCTCTTTCTCTTGATTATCTCCACTGCATTAGTTATGATAAACTATCGGGTAGTCCTATAGTCAAGAGGTAATTAAAATGATTAATAAAGATTTATATTTATCCACTGGTGAATTTGCAAAAGTAGCCGGTGTCACAAAACATACGTTATTTCACTATGACGATATCGGCCTGTTTTCCCCTGAAGTAAAACTGGAAAATAACTACCGATACTATTCTATTTCGCAGTTAGAAGTGTTTGATGTCATCTTTACACTGCGCCAGCTGGGTGTTCCCCTGTCAGATATTAAAGAATATCTCGATCACAAAAGCCCTGAAGCCCTGTTTACGCTTTTGGAGAGAGAGGAACATTCCATTGATCAGAAGATCCGTAAATTAAAAACCACAAAAAAGTGGCTGCAAAAAAATCTGCCCTGCTAAAAGATGCTTTGCAAAAAGATTTCAGCCAGATCGAAATCTTAAAAACACCGGCTCAATACTATATTGCCACACATTCTTCTTCCGCAGATGATAAGATTGTGGCAATTAAGATCAGTGAACTTTTGATGCACTGTGATAAGCTTGGTATCAAAAGCCCATATAACATTGGTTTTCTCCAAAGTGCAGTGGATATTCATCAAGGTATCTATGATAATTACCTGCATGTGTACATGTTGTTTGATACCCCTCCTAAGAAGATCACTTATACAACGAAACCGGAGGGTCATTATCTATATGCCTATCATCATGGTCATTGGGATACGATCGGAGAAACTTATTATAAAATCTTAGCATATTCGGAGGAACATAAGCTTACGTTGGGAACTTCTTTTTATGAGACGACAATTCTTGATGAACTGACTCGTTCCGGTTACGATAATTATGAGACACAAATTTCTGTTCAGATTATGGACATGGATAAATAAGATAAAACCTAAAAACACCTCAGGCAGAGAAATCAATTGCTGTAAGCATGATTCTCTGCCTGAGGTGTTTTTATATTATGTAGTTATTTTTTAGTTATTGATCAGTTTGTCTTCGTCAGACCAGCTGTATAAGCTTCTGATCTCTTCTCCAACTACTTCTGAAGAATGCTCAGATGCTAACTTTCTCATAGCCTTGAAGTGAACCTGGCTTCCTGCGTCAGACATATCTACTAAGAAGTCTTTTGCGAAAGTTCCGTCCTGGATGTCGGAGAGGATCTTCTTCATTGCCTTCTTTGTGTCTTCTGTGATGATCTTAGGTCCTGTGATGTAATCACCATATTCTGCAGTATTAGAGATAGAATATCTCATTCCTGAGAATCCTGACTGGTAGATCAGGTCAACGATGAGCTTCATCTCATGGATACACTCAAAGTATGCATTTCTCGGATCATATCCAGCTTCTACTAATGTCTCAAAACCAGCCTGCATTAACGCACAAACACCGCCGCACAGTACTGCCTGCTCACCGAATAAGTCTGTCTCTGTCTCTGTTCTGAAGGTTGTCTCAAGAACTCCTGCTCTTGCTCCACCGATAGCCAACGCATACGCTAAAGCTGTATCTAATGCTTTGCCAGTAGCATCCTGCTCTACAGCTACTAAACAAGGAACACCTTTTCCTTCTTCGTATTCGCTTCTTACAGTGTGTCCAGGTCCTTTTGGAGCGATCATTGTTACATCCACGTCTTTTGGAGGCACGATGCATCCAAAATGGATATTGAAACCATGAGCGAACATTAACATGTTTCCTGCTTCTAAGTTAGGTTCGATGTCATTCTTGTACATTGTAGCCTGTTTTTCATCGTTGATCAGGATCATGATGATATCTGCTTTTTTGGCAGCTTCAGCGGCTGTATATACTTCAAATCCCTGCTCTTCTGCTCTCTTCCAGGATTTGCTTCCTTCATATAATCCGATGATGACGTTGCATCCGGATTCTTTTGCATTAAGGGCGTGTGCATGTCCCTGACTTCCGTAACCGATCACGGCGATGGTCTTTCCGTCTAAAAGTGATAAGTTACAGTCTTCTTGATAATAAATCTTTGCCATTTTACATTCCTCCATTTTCTAGGCTTTATAAGTAAGGGGTATTCCCATACCTTTTGAATTAAATGTGTGCCTACTTGACAAGTCTCGGCACGGTTTCCCCGCGGGACAGACCGGTAAGCCCTGTTCTCACAAGTTCCAGAATATCAAAATCTTCCAGTAAACTTATGAAAGCTTCAATCTTATTGACATTTCCGGTGAGTTCAATCATCAGTGAATCCTTTGCCACATCCACAACTTTCGCTCTGAATATATCAGCAATCGTGATGATCTCCTGCTTTTCAGCCTTGCCTGTACGGACCTTGACCAAAATCAGTTCCCTGCAGACAGATGTGGGGTCTTCAAGTTCCACAAGTCTTATGACATCCTCAAGCTTGATCAGCTGGTTCTTGATCTGAGCCAGGATGGTGTCATCCCCGCTCACTGCGATGGTCATTCTTGAAAACTTCTCATCCTGTGTCTTGCAGGCTGTAATACTGTCAATATTATAACCTCTGCGGCTGAACAATCCGGAAATACGGCTGAGCACTCCTGGATTATTTTCAGCTACAATCGATAATACAATTTGTTTCATAGACGACTTAATCCTCCTAACAATTCTATCAATTCTAATAATCAGTGTCAAGAAATCACTTAAAATCTATTCTTCTGCGTTTTCCTGACCTGTATTATCCGGTTTCGCAGCAGTTGTGGCATGAGTCGCCTGGGTGGACTGCGCCGTAGTCGCATGGGTCGCAGATGTGGACGGCTTTGAGGTAGATGTGGAAGCCGGCCTTCTTGTGCTGCTGGTGGATGATGTGGAATAACTGCTCCTTGTGGAACCGCCGGAATTATAGGACCCAGTATTCCCGGAACTTCCCGACGAGGTGCTGGTGTTTGAAGAAGTGTCAGATACCCCTGAATATCCAAATGTCTCCACACCTCCGGTTCCGCCGTATTCCTTGGCAAAGGCCTCATCTGATCCGTCACCGACCTTGCCGTCACCGAAAATAAAGTAATTCATCGCCGCTTTGTTGGCATTAAAGTTAATAAAGAAGACAAACATATTGTGCTGTGCTCTTCCCATCTTATAGGAGCCCTCGATCGGTATCCTCATCTGATCAATATCCGTGGTGCCCATTTTGATCACAGACGCCGCAAGGCTCTTCATATAATCAGCATCCATATCTGTGGAGACATCACCCAGCACCTTCAACGCGATATCCAGAATCTTTGTCAGGCTCTGGCCTTTCACCTTATTAAAAGTAGCTTCCAGGACAGCTCTCTGGCGCCCGGTACGGCCAAAGTCACCATCTCCGTACTTCTTGGATACTACATACCGGATCCTGGAATATCCAAGAGCCTGGTTTCCATTTAACGTCTGTTTCCCGGCTTTTACAGTGCGGTATTTCTTTTTGGAAATGTAGTTGGTCGTATTCAGATACTTTGCCTCTTTTTCTTCCAGATCGATCTCGATGCCGCCCACTTCATTGATCACCTTTTCGAAGGTATCAAAGTCTACGACACAGTATTTGTCAATCTTAATCCCAAAGTTTTTGGCAATGGTCTTATATAGGAGTTCCACACCACCGTATGCATATGCTGAATTCAGCTTATCTTTACCGTGTCCCGGGATCTCCACATAGATATCCCTCATGATTGAGGTCAGTTTTAACTCCTTAGTCTTGAAATTGATCGTTGCGATCATAGAGGAGTCAGACCGTCCGGCGGCTTCCTCGTCGGAACGCCTGTCTGAGCCTACCAGCAGAATGTTCACAACATCTTTATCAAACTTGACGTTTCCAACGTCCACATTGCCCAGATCTCCATTTTTGTTAATGGCGGCTTCCAGCCGGGCATCATAATATCCAAGAACTCCTCCGGCCGCGACGGATATTACTAAAAATATGCTCAAAATGATTTTATATGTCTTCAGCGTCATGCTAATCCTCCTGAATTTGTATGCCCGCAGTGCATCCCGTGCTTTATGTCCTCCGGACGGCACGATCTGCGCCATAAGGCATATATTAGTCTCCAATTATAGCACATTATATCAGAAAACAATAGGCAGTTTCTTAATTAAAACTGAAGTTTTTACAATATCTATGCTAAATCGACTTTATGTAACAGTAAAAAGTTATCTTTTATAACTTCCAGGGGAACTGTCCACCGCATCCTCAGAATCCGGTTTTGCTGAATACCCATAGGTCTCTACATTTTGATATCCGCCGTATTTCGTGGCAAAATCCTGATCCTTTCCTTTGCTGAAAATAAAATGCTCCATGGCCGCCTTATTGGCATCAAAGTTGATAAAGAAAACGAACATCCGGTTCTGGGCTCTGCCCTGCATATAGGTTCCCTCGATCGGGATTCTCATCTGCTGAACCTTCGGCACTCCGAACTGGACCACAGACATGACCAGACCTTTGATGTAGCTGGCATTCATGTCAGTAGAGACATCATCCAAAGCGCTGAAGCCGATATCCAGGATCTTCATTGGATTCTGTTTGATGATCTTCTTATATGTGGCTTCCAGAACAGCCCTCTGACGGCCGGTCCTTCCGAATTCCCCGTCGCCGTATCTGCTGTTTGATACATAACGCACTCTGGAATAGCCGAGGGCCTGATTTCCGTTCAGCGTCTGTTTTCCCGCTTTTACGTTGCGGTACTTCTTTTTGGAAATATAGTTGGTCGTATTAAGATAATTAGCTTCTTTCTCCTCCAGGTTGATCTCGATGCCTCCAACCTCATTGATTACCTTCTCAAAGGTAGAAAAGTCTACGACACAGTATTTATCAATCTTAATATCAAAATTCTGGGCGATTGTTTTGTAAAGCAGATCCACACCGCCGTAAGAATATGCTGAATTCAATTTATCTCTTCCGTGGCCGGGAATATCCACATACATATCCCGCATCAGAGAGGTCAGCTTTAATTCTTTTGTCTTCATATTGATCGTGGCAATCATAGAAGAGTCGGACCGGCCTGACTCTGTTTCATCTGACCTGCGGTCAGAACCCACCAAAAGAATATTAACTACATCTTTATCAAATTTAACGTCGTCTCCCACATCTACTTTGCTCAAATTTCCCTTTGGTGTCACCGAAGCCTCCAGCTTCGCATCATAGTATCCTAAAACTCCTCCGATTGACAGAGCAATTACAAGGAAAACAGCCGTAATAATTTTAAATTTCTTTCCCAATTCCTTATCCTCCAAACGTATGTCTGTAATTTTATCTATTGTAACAGAAAAAAAAGCTAGAAATATTAAGAAAATCTAAATCTTTTCATACGAATCCCAATAAGAGCGGTTCATGGTCAGTTTCAGGATCAGGCTTTTCGGGAGCTTTTTATAATTTCTTCCCAGTTTGTATCCAATATATTTGCAGACAGTGTCTGCCATGAATTTAGGGATCTTTAAGAATCTCCCTGTAAACAGTAAATGCTTTAATGTGTTGAGCACCATCTTCATGCCCTCTGATTCCGATGACACTTCTAGAAACATGCCTCCGTAGGAAACCTGTGAGACTGCCAGGTCAAAGTTTCTGTGCAGTTGGTCAAAACAGCGGTAATTGTGCCAGTGCCATACGGCGGCGTCTGCCTCATAGGCAATGGTTCTGCCCGCTTCAATCAATTTAGAGGCCATGATCATATCCTCGTTAAAGATCGTCTTCTTTATGAAACCGCCCATCTCGTCATAGTCCTTTTTACGATATGCGCTGCAGACATTGGAGCAGAAAAATGTCTTGATCCCAAGCCTCGGTAAATCTGCCTTTGTCTTTTTAGAACTTTCGGCGGGATAATTGAACGTCCTTGTATAGTACTCCAGATAATTGTCCTTCGGATCTGCCAGCTGTCGTCCGTATGCGGCTCCCACGTCCGGGTCTTCAAACGCTTCCAGCAGATGTTTTGTCAGGTATTTATCTCTCGGCACAGCGTCATCTGTCATAAATGCTATGATGTCCGCATCTGACAGCGAGGCACCATAATTCCTTGTACCACCGTGGTCAAACTCTTCTTTCTTAATATGCTTCACAACCACGTTGGGGTATGCATCGTTCAGATGTTTTGTGAAGAATTCCTCCTCCGTGTTAATCAGATAAATAGTATCAAATGTGACCGTCTGCAGAGACAGGCGCCGGAGGGATTCCTCCAGCTTTTTCCCTGGCTTATAGGTTGGAATTACAAGATCAATCGTCATGTTCTCTCTCCTTTTTGTTCTCAGCGCCGGATCTTGGAGCCTTTTGTATCCCGTCTTGCAAGTTTTAACTTATTAAAATCCAGCCGCTTGCCCTTATAATCTATGGATGTAATATCGTCAGATTCCATGAGATAAATGTGAAGCAGAATATCATCCTTGGAAAGCTTGATCCCTCTTACGCCCACGGCACCCTTTTTCTTTTCAGGAACCTCCTCCAGAGAAAATCTCAGAAAGATCCCCTCTTTTGTCTCTAATATTACCATATCCAAAGCCGCCGTTCCACCTTCGGTTTTCAGAGGTTTCACTGAGAGCAGGGCATCCCCGTCTGACAGTTTTGTTGCGGATACCGTCCTCTTTGTCACCTGGAACTCACTTCCGGAAACGATCTTTAACATTCCCTGTTCTGTTGCAAATAAAAGACTGGCATGGATCATATCCTGGGCAGCCAGCACAGCGATGATGGCTTCATCCGCGCTGTCGTAATTGCCCAGATTGTCGATCGGGGTTCCTTTATCCTTATATTTCCCTGCCGGTATATCCAGTACCTTGATCTGATGTAAAACACCGGTGTCTGTAAAAATACAGATCTTGTCTGTATTCATGCACGGAACAATATATTTATAATCCTTCGGTAAATTTTCCTGGTTTCTCTGGTAAACTGCCTTATCCAATGTCTTAGCATAACCAAAACGGTCCATGACAAAGTAAACCTGCTCCTCTTTCACCGGCTCTTCCTCGTAGACAGCCTCTGCTCCGTCCTCAATGGCAGTTTTTCGTTTTTTCTGGTATTCCTTCTTTATAGCAGCCAGATCTTTTTTCATCACATTCCGCATAGAATCTGGATTATTTAAAATATCCTCATATTCCGCGATTTTGGACACAATCTCATCGTATTCTTCCCGCAGCGCCAGGATCTCCAGCCCGATTAATTTTCCAAGCCTTAAATCCAGAATTGCTTCCGCCTGTTTTTCTGTGAAAGACAGCTTGCAGGCTTCGATCATAGACTCTGAGGATTTAAAGCGGATATTGCCCACTTCTCCCTTTGTCAGGCAGGCTTTTGCCTCTTTCAGGTTTTTACTGCCTCTTAGAATCTCAATGATCAGATCGATCATGTCACAGGCTTTGATCAATCCCTCCTTGACTTCACGCTGGTCGTAAAGTTTGTTCAGAAGAGTCTTATATTTCCGTTTCACAAGACCATAGTGGAAGTCCGTATGATGCGCAATGATATCCCGGAGGCTTAGTGTCTCCGGCCTGCCGTCCACAATGGCAAGCATATTCACGCCGAACGTATCCTCCAGCTTGGTCTTTTTATAAAGCAGATTTTTCAGGCGCTCCACATCGGTGCCCTTTTTCAGCTCCAACACGATGCGGATCCCTTCTTTGGACGATTCATTGGAGATATCCGCAATATCTGTCGTTTTCTTTGATTCAATGAGACCTACAATATCAGAAAGGAACTTACCGATATTGGCTCCGATCATCGTATAGGGTATTTCCGTGATGACCAGCTTGTCCTTTTCTCCCCGCTTCTTTCCTGGCTCAAAGACAACCTTTCCTCGCAGCTTCAGCTTTCCGCAGCCCTGGGAATAAATATTCCTTAGATCCTTTTTGTTTACTACCAAACCTCCGGTAGGGAAATCAGGTCCCTGGATATAGGTCAGGAGTTGATCATTGTCCACCGATTCATCATCCAAATATGCGGTCATAGCATCCACCACTTCCCCAAGATTGTGGGGAGGAATGCTGGTGGTCATACCGACGGCGATCCCCTCTGCGCCATTGATCAGCAGATTGGGCACTCTTACCGGGAGTACCTCCGGTTCCTTTTCCGTCTCATCAAAGTTGGCTGTAAAATCCACCACATTTTTGTCCAGATCTGCCAGGTATACCTCCTGGGTAAATTTTTTCAGCCTAGCCTCCGTATAACGCATGGCCGCAGCCCCATCGCCTTCAATCGAACCAAAGTTTCCATGTCCGTCTACCAAAGGCATTCCTTTTTTGAAATCCTGTTCCATCACCACCAGTGACTCATAGATGGAACTGTCTCCGTGAGGATGGTACTTACCCATGGTATCACCGACAATTCTCGCAGACTTTCTGTGGGGCCTGTCGTATCTTAAATTCAGCTCGTCCATGGCATACAGGACACGGCGCTGCACTGGCTTTAACCCGTCTCTGATATCAGGGAGAGCCCGCGCACAGATTACGCTCATGGCATAGTCAATATATGACTTCTGCATGACCTCAGAAAACTCTGCCCTTATAATATGTTCCGCCATCTTTTTTCCTTTCTATATATCCAACATCGCATCACTTGCATTATCATAAATAAACTTTCTCCTCGGCGGCACTTCGCTGCCCATAAGCATGGAAGTCACATCGGAGGCCATTCTGGCATCTTCGATCTCGATCTGCTTTAAGGTCCTTGTTTCTGGATCTAACGTCGTCTCCCAGAGCTGGCTTGCATCCATCTCTCCGAGACCTTTGTAGCGCTGGAGAGTGAAGGATCCCTTGTGGGAAGCCTTATATCTTTCCAGAGCCGTGTCATCAAACAGATACGTCTCCTTTCCCTTTTTAGGAATCGCTTTGTACAGCGGAGGTGTTGCCAGATAAACATGTCCGTGGGTGATCAGCTCCGGCATAAACCGATAAAAAAAGGTCAGCAGAAGTGTAGCGATATGGGCACCGTCCACATCCGCATCTGTCATGATCACGATCTTTTGATAGCGCAGCTTTTCAATATCAAAATCATTGCCGTAGCCTTCTGAGAATCCGCAGCCAAATGTATTGATCATCGTTTTGATCTCCGCATTGGCGAGGACCTTGTCCATGGTTGCCTTTTCTACGTTAAGAATCTTTCCCCTGATGGGAAGAATGGCCTGGGTACGCCGGTTTCTGGCAGTTTTTGCAGATCCCCCTGCGGAGTCTCCCTCTACGATAAAGATCTCACACTCCTCTGGCCTACGGCTCTCACAGTTGGAAAGCTTGCCATTACTGTCTATGGAAAGTTTCTGCCTCACAAGCAGGTTAGTTTTGGCTTTCTCCTCCGCTTTGCGGATCTTTGCTGACTTTTCCGCACAGGCCAGGACCTTTTTCAGCGTGTCTAAGTTTTTGTCAAAAAATAATACCGTCTCTTCGCCGGTAATTTCGCTGACCACTTTATTGGCATCGGGGTTGTCCAGTTTGGTCTTTGTCTGACCCTCAAATCTTGGCTCTGGATGCTTTACGGATATGATTGCTGTCATCCCGTTTCTCACATCTGCTCCAGTAAAGTTTGCATCCTTATCTTTTAATATGCCAAGCTCTCTCGCATATTGGTTCATCACCGCCGTGAACTTGGACTTAAACCCTGTGATGTGGGTTCCGCCCTCCGTGGTATAAATATTATTGCAGAATCCGAGAATATTCTCTCCGAAATCTTCCGTATACTGAAAAGCGATCTCCGCCTCAATCCCGCCGATCTCTCTTTTATAGTAGACAGGATCATGCAGCACGTGCTTTCCTTCATTCAGCTTCTTCACATAGGCACAGATTCCTTCCGGCTCATGGTATTCGACCATTGTCTGTTCTCCTGCCCGTTCATTGACATATGTGATCTTTAATTCTGAATTTAAGTATGTGGTCTCATGCAGACGGTTCCGAATCATGGCAGCTTTAAAATAGGTCTTGTCAAATATTTCAGGATCCGGATGAAACTGAACCTTTGTGCCTGTTTCAGATTTTTTGCAGCTTCCGATGACTTTCAGCGGCTCTGTAACCTTTCCCCGCTCAAACTGCTCCTGGTAGATCTTTCCGTCCTGTTTTACCGTGACACACAGCCAGGTGGACAGGGCATTGACTACAGACGCGCCGACTCCGTGGAGTCCTCCTGAGATCTTATAGCCTCCGTCTCCAAACTTTCCTCCGGCGTGGAGCATGGTAAATACCATTTCCACAGCTGAGATCCCGGTATGCTCATTGATGCCCACAGGGATCCCGCGCCCGTTGTCTTCGATCACCGCTGTCCCGTCATCCTTTAACGTGACGGTGATCTGATCACAGTGCCCGGCGAGAAACTCGTCCACGGAGTTGTCAACGATTTCATATATCAGATGATTCAATCCTTTTGTTGAAACGCTTCCTATATACATTCCCGGCCGTTTGCGGACTGCCTCCAGCCCTTCCAGCACGGAAATGCTGTTTGCGTCGTAGTTTTGATTACTCATGTTTTCTATTCTCCTCCCATTACCTCAAGGATTTTCTAAAGTATTCTATCACACAACCGTCGGAAAAACAAACTTTCGATTCTATTCGTCATTCATTGACACCCTTCGTCGAAACTATTATAATAGAACAAGTATTTATCATATCATTATAGGATTGGGGAAATGAATTATGAAGAAAATAACAAAATTGACAGCTCTGGTTATGGTTACAGTCTTTGCTATGACTCTTCTTGCCGGATGCGGAAAAAAAGAAGCCCCGGATGCAGATAAATCCATGGACGCCTATTACCAGCTGATCGTCCGCCACAAAGCTGATGGAATGACAGGCTTAGGAATTGACTCAGCCGAGGTAAACGACACATTGGATGTGTATAAGAAATCCACGATTTCTTCCCTGAAGGATAATTTCAAGTCCGCAGGCATCACCTTATCTACAAAGGATGCAGAGAACATCTACGATTCTCTATCCCAGGCTTTATCCGATCTCAAATATGAAGTGAGCGTAGACAAGCAGGAGGATAAGGAAGCATCCGTCACTGTGAAAGCACAGTACATTGACTATCTGTCCGTATTTAAGGATGCCAAGAAAAAAACAGTGGATGCACTGAAGCCTCAGCATATTGAGACAAAGGAAGATGCACAGAAGCTGTTAGTACAGAACGTGGAGAAAGGCTTTAAGAAGATGAAACCGTCTTCTGACATGAAATCAAAGACCTTTACTCTGACGAAACAAAATATAAAGAGCGGAAAAGAAACCGTTACTTTATATTTCCCGAAAGATTCCAAGCAGACAGGTTCTGATCTGATCAACCTTGTGACTGGAAGATAGTTATTAGAATGTAAGACAAAACAGCACCCCAAATGTAAGATTTTAATCTTACATTTGGGGTGTGTTTTATTGGCACGCTGCGTTTCTCTTTTTGATCCGTCTGAACACCGTACCGGCCAGCATACAAATACAAATGCCGGTCAATGCTCCTGCGCTGTCAATCATAACATCCCTGATCTGACAGCTTCTTCCCGGGACAAAATATTGATGAAGTTCATCTGTTGCTGCATAGATAATGCATATGACCCAGGCAGTAAAAAAAAGATGTATCTTCTGGTATACGTCAATCTTCAGCGCCCTGAATACCAACACTGCAAGAAGCGCATACTCCATAAAATGTGCTGTCTTTCTGACGTAATGATCTATGACAGAGAGCATATCGTACAGACTGCTGCCGATTGTTCCGGCCTCAGCCTGGGTAATCCCCATTAGTTTTGTCACCAATCGAGTGACTCCCATGCTCATCTGCTCTGAATCATTGGCTGTCTTCGCTGAAAACATAAAAATCACTGTCATCATTACAATAACCAATGCCCAGGAAATGATTCGCCTTTTTTGCAAATTACTCTGTTTCATGATCTCTTATCTGTCTTCCTGTCTCTGCTGATAGTTTGTATCACATCTGTTTTCTGACGATTTTGTATTCATCATTATATTGAAAATATGGACAGTTAAAATTAGAATATGTCATAAAACGTATCAGTTCGTCTTCATCTAAATTCACATCGCACACATAAGAGCCATAAAGATCATCGTACACGTAGTTGACACAAGATTCGCAGTTGCTGCTTCGTTTGCCTGTCAAAAAAAACACCTCCTATTCTAATTCTATTTGCTGCCTTAAGTTCCTGTCTTTATTATACTGTATAGTTCCGTGTTTTTGCAAACATACTAAAACAAATAAAAAGAAAGGAGTGATCTCAATGCAAGAATCAAACTGTCACAGACAGCATAAACAGCAGGATCCAGAAAAAACAAAACGAGAGCGTCCGCATATTGTGGAGCCGCTTCCTGAGTCCCAACGTCCGAGAAAAGATGGTCCCGGCGGAAATTAAATCTGCGTCATGCATATTTTTTCAAAAATTGGAGAGATTATAAATAGAAAAGGAGGTTGCTATGGGAAGTAAAACATTAGATTATATAGCACTGACAATTACAATTATAGGTGCGATCAACTGGGGCCTGATTGGCTTCTTCCGGTTTGATTTAGTAGCTTTTCTCTTTGGCAGCATGACGATGCTTTCTAGGATCGTCTATGATATCGTCGGCATCTGCGGACTTTATCTGTTGACCTTTTATGGCCGCTGTGGAAAGGATCTCTAATACCAATTATCCTCATATTCGTTTGACAAAGGACTGCTGCAAGACCAAAGATTCTGTCATAACATACAGAATCCCGTGTCTTTGCAGCAGTCCTTTTAATTTGCCTGATTCACCTGAATACCCGGCCGGAAATCAAACAGGCGGTATGGACTGATCCGCATGACGCCTGCAAGCTTCTCAATCTCCTCCAGCGTCGGACTGACCAGGCCTCGTTCAATGTCATAGATATGCATATGGCTGATGCCCGTATATTTTTCGAGGTTTCTCAAGCTGTAACCCTGTTCTTCCCTTATTTCCCATAAAAAAATTCTCATTGTTAAAATACCTCGTTTGGTTAGTATGTTGGTCTACTTCCGTATTTTGAATAAAAATTTTTCTGCAGTAACTATCTGATTATTTTGTAAAAGTAACTTTTGTTTTATTATTTTTAATATCCAGCTGCATGCCTGGTATGCTTCTCACATAAGAGCTGAACCGGTTGTATCCGAAGTCCTGGACCTTGAAATTGCCAAACTCCGCATAGACTCTGTTGGCGAGGTCGGAGAGATCCATGCCCTTCTTACCAGCATTCTTCGTGAGCGCTGTCACATAATGATCCAGCTGTTCCTTCATGTCAATATCTTCTCTGAGGGAAACTGTCACGATATTGCCCTCTTTGATCAGGCGGAAATGATCAAACTCTTCCAGAAACTTTGAGAGCAGGCTGTAGCCGTAACTTCTCACATCAAAATCAGGATATCTCTTGAGCAGTCTCGTGCCGATCTCACCAAGTGTGGTCTCCTTGTCACTGTTCTGATTGTCGGTGATGATGGAATGGATCGCCGCCTCAATATGCTGCCGGCTGATTGGCTTGTTCTCCTTTTCTTCCTTGTCTTCAATCAATAGTTCCAAATTGGTGAAGACATCGCACGCCTTACGGAATGCCGGCGGTGTCTTCCCTTCTCCCATACCTACGACGGTGAGTCCTGTCTCTCTGATCCTGCTGGCGAGCCTTGTAAAATCGCTGTCGCTGGAAACGATACAGAACCCGTCCACACGGTTGGTATACAAAATATCCATAGCATCGATGATCATGGCAGAATCCGTGGCATTCTTGCCCTGTGTGTAAGAAAACTGCTGAATCGGTGTGATGGAGTTGGCCAGCAGTTCTTCCTTCCAGCTGGCATGCAGAGTACTGGTCCAGTCACCATAGATCCTTTTATATGTAATGTTGCCATACTGGGAAAGCTCATCCAGGATCGGCTTGATATACTTTGCCGATATGTTGTCGGCGTCGATCAGCATTGCAAATCTTTTTTCTTTATTTTCCATGTTTTTCTTTTTATCTCCCTTTTTAATAATATCGTTTTAAATACTGCAGTGCCATATAGTCCATGATCCGGATGGTAAATATCTTCCCCCGTTTCATGATCGTCTCAACATTCTGGCGGCTTTTTTTTGCGATCACCGCGATGTTGCTGGACACATTTTTAAGGATTACCGCTTCTTCCCCTTCCTTTTTCTCCCCTGTGATAAAAATCGGTTCCTGAACGTATACGTTCTTTTTCCATGAGATCGTCTGCTCTGGTACTTTTGCGATCTTGTCCACCATCTGCTTTGCAGGTTCAAAATTCTCCTTTAACGTAAGCAGCTTCAGACCATGGTTTTCAAACCGGATCCATGTTCTGTTCTCCACGAATGGGTATAGAATCTCCGCAATCAGCTGCAGGCGGTTCTGGATCGAGTTCTGCTCACTCAGCATATCCATGGAAACGTTCAGAAGATAGTTTGTCATACCGTCTTCCTTGGAGGAATGAATCCTGAGCCGCTGGGTTTTTCTCTTTTTTGCCGCCTTAACCGCATCTTCTGCCCGGTCATAGGCAGATCCCTGCTGCTGGGCCGATGTACCCTGCTCCATCCTCACGGTCCACTCACCGATGCCGATGCCTCCAGTGATGGAGACCGGATAGCACATGATCTCAAACAGACGGAAATAAGAGGCCGCTGACAGGGAAGACGAAAACAGTCCCTGGAGCTCATCATGCCTTCCGAAAATGACCGGAAATACCAGACTGTCGATAAAAAGACTGTTTAGTTGTTCTGCCACCTTTGTCAGATAAACTTGCAGATTCTGCTCCTCTGTCCTCTCATACCTCATTCTTTTTTTTATATGTATCATCAACGCTGAATATTCGTCCAAATTAAAACTCCCATCATTTTACATGCAAACAAATATGTTTGCATTTATTATAACACAATAAAACTGTTTTAACTAGAGAATTTTCTAGCATTTCCAATGAAATCCTTTCCAGAAATCAGACAAAAACTCATAAATATTCTTATTATCTGAAATACTAACCATAAATTTAAAAAGGAGTGCTGCTTATGAAACTTTTTACTGCTGTATACTATGAGCCGGGAATCCTTGATTATCCTCTCGGTCAAAAATTAAAACAAGATTTTGCAGATCTACCCTGGCATGAGATTGATAATCACAACCGGATCGAAGAAATGACAAAAAGACCGAACAGCGATTTCACGAAAATGAAACGATACCTGATCATTGGAACGAGAAAAACACACCGCTATGTAGAAAACCAAAAAATTTCTGATTACCTGGTTCCATTCACCTCTTCCGGATGTACCGCCATGTGCCTGTACTGCTATTTAGTATGTAATTATAATAAATGTGCATATCTAAGGCTGTTTGTAAACAGGGAACAGATGATGGACCGGCTGATCCGGTCATCTAAGAAGAGTGAAAAGCCACAGACCTTTGAGATCGGCTCCAATAGTGATCTTGTCTTAGAAAATATGATCACAGAAAACCTTAAATGGGTCATACCAACCTTCGCCAGGGAAGGAAGAGGCCGCATTACGTTCCCGACAAAGTTTGCTTCCGTCAAACCTCTGCTCGATCTCCCTCATCAAGGTAAGACTATCTTCCGAATGAGTGTTAATCCCCAAGAGATCATCGACACCATCGAACTGGGCACCTCTCCGCTCAACCAGAGGATCGAAGCGGTCAATGCCATGTGTGAAGCCGGGTATCCCGTGGGAATTCTGATCGCCCCCATCATCCTCAGTGACGGCTGGGAAAAGCAGTATCTGGACCTGATCGACCAGCTGGCTGACACTCTGACGAAAAAAACAAAAAAAGCCATGACGATCGAAATGATCTTCATGACTTACAGTTATGTTCAGAATGCCATTAACAAAGAAGCATTCCCGGATGCTCCGGACCTCTATGACAAGCAGAACATGTCCGGCGGCGGCCGCGGCAAATACCGCTATAAAAAAGACCTGCGCCTGGAAGCGGAACCAATCCTCACAGACTATGTAAGGCTGCGTCTCCCGGAAGCTGACCTTGTCTATGTATGCTGAGCACGATCCTCATATCTGCCTGATACAGTTCCTGCCCTGGCGTTTGGCTTCATAGAGCGCATTATCGGCTTTTACAATAAATTGATCCAAGGAAGTCTCTCCCGCAGGACATTCTCGATAAAGGCCTATGCTGATGGTGATGTGCCTGTCATCAGCACCGGCACAGAGGTAGTCACCAGCCTCTACAGAACTGCGCATGTGCTCCGCTAAGTCAATGGCATCATCGGCATCCTGGTCAAACAAAAACAGCAAAAACTCCTCGCCGCCGTAGCGGACCAGACTCCCCATCCTGTCCTGCATCTCTTGTTCAAGGAAGCCCGCAAATGCCCTGAGGCACTGATCCCCGGACATATGCCCGAACTTGTCATTATACTGTTTGAAATAGTCGATATCGATCATCAAACAAGCAATATTCCCCCGCTCACTGCGCACATTCTGAAACTGCTTTTCCAACACCGTATCCAGATAATTGCGGTTATAAAGACCTGTCAGGTGATCCCGTATCACCTGCTGGTTCAGCTTCTTGTTAATATCAACGATCTTATCATACTGCTCTTTTATGATGATACTGTCATATTCCGACATCACTCGGTTCCGATAGAAGGTGACCGAAATCACAATACAGAGAACCGAGATAAAAAAGCTGTTTGTCATGTTGTTAAAACTCTGGTCAGCTCCATACGGATCAGGAAAATAGGGGAGAAGTACATTCAGGAGCAGAAAATTACCTCCGAACAGAAGAAGACTCTGCCACGGTTTCATCAAACCCACCGCAGCTGCCAGAAGACTCATATAGATAAAAACATTGAGCCCATTGCCCCCGAGCTGATCGTTTAAGGTCACCGCAGTTCCCCAGAAACAGATCAGAATGATATATGCAAGCTCCATCCTGCTAAATAACCCGTAACGTTCCATGATCTTTTCTTTCAGCAGAGCTTTGGTCAAAAGGCTCAGAAGGGTACACAGAACCAGGACCATATACATGCAGAAATAAGCGGTCCTTCTCGGCTTCACAAACGGTCCGCCCGGGAGAGTTGAAATGGAGAAAAGCATCAAAATCTGGCATGCCAAAATAACCAGCTGAAAAACCGTATGCATTTTATAAGTATGCCTTGTAAGATTTTGTTCAATCTGGGCCCGGTAAGAAAGATCTGCCGGAAACCCCAAATATCTTTTTAAATCATTCATAAATTACCTCTGTTCATGATACTGAAAGCTTTACGGTTAAAATACGATGGACACAGCGTTCAGAAGCTTCTGCTTCTCAAACATCTCGGAAAACAAAAATTCTTCATTAAGAGCTTCCATGTTCTCCTCCGAATACTCAATCTCCTTGGAATACAGCCTTGCAATCTCCTTTGGAGGTATATTTTCCTGATCTGAAACTGCCGTCTCCAGCACCCGGACGGCCAGACAGCTAAAAATTGCAAACCTTATTTTGTCCAGCAGCTGGAAGTCATACACGGATCTCAGGAAATACCGGTATACAAAATAAATCATCAGCTGCTCATAAAATATTGGATCTGGATCCGAAAAAACAATATTTTCTTCCCGAACTTTATCATATGCCAGATCTAATATCTTTTCCCATTGGTCTGTGAGAAGTTCAAGACTTTGTAAAAACTCAATACAGTCCAAAAACCATCCCTTAACATCAGCCGGATCTTCATGAGGTCTTTCCACCGTCCACTGTCTATGTATATGCGCTGACATAGACTTCTTATCCTGTCTACTATAATCTTCCTGAAGGATCATTGCCTGGGACAATACCAGTGCCAGCCGTTCCCACAGCGGACGTTTCCTTTCCTGGAGCAGCAAAATCACTTGCTCCCTGACCTGATTAAGCATCTGAAGCCATGGATCCTCTGCCTCCTCCTGCCCTTCTCCTTCGTCTATAAAGAGAAGCTTATCTTTGTTGTTTAAGATCAGTCGGGCTGCCTCCTCACAGACAAGTCCGAGCCCCGCTTCCAGCCTGTCTCCATAAGTCTCATAGAACCTGGGATGATCTGTGCAGATCTGGCACAGCCGGTCTTTACCCAGATTCATATAAATATCGCACAGATTCCTGGTGTTCAAAAAAGGGCATCTGTCCCCCTCCATAATGAAATGATAAGGACGTCTATGATCAATATATTCCATCAGGCGCTGGCCAAATGCTCCCTGGACACTGCAGTAGTCACCATATGCCTCGTCATCTATGTCAATCTCCCACCCCACGCAGCAGTTATCCCTGCAGGCAGAGCCGATACATTCAAATCTATGATAATAGTCCGGTGTCCGGCGCTTCATTTTATGCCTCCTTGATCTTCATGTTTAGATTATTGTATCATATTTTGGCACTAAAAAAAGAAATATGATTTGTATTTCTTTTTTTCTTCCACTATAATAACTTCATCAGCAGCCAAAAATGAGCACAAAAGGAGTTCGAAACCATCATGAGACGCAATATCCGCTTAAACATAGAATACGACGGCACCCGCTACCAAGGCTGGCAGAAGCTTGGAAAGAGTTCCGGCTCCAATACCATCCAAGAAAAACTGGAATCAGTGTTAGAAAAAATGACAGGGGAACCCATTCAGGTGATAGGTTCCGGCCGCACGGATGCAGGAGTCCACGCTTATGGACAGGTGGCAAATTTCCATACAGATTCCGAGCTGTCATGCCGGGATATCCAGGAATATCTTATAAGATACCTGCCTTCTGACATCGGAATTCTTTCAGCCGATGAAGTTTCCGAACGGTTTCACAGCCGGTTGAATGCCAAAGAAAAGACATATCAATACCGCATTGCCATTCCGGGCACATCACATGTATTTGAAAGAAAATACTTGTGGCATATTCCCGAGACCCTGGATATCGGACGGATGGAACAGGCAGCCTCCTTATGCGTCGGCACCCACGACTTCCTCGGTTTCTCCTCCATTAAAAAGACAAAGAAATCCACCGTGCGGACATTGTCCTCTGTGGAGATCGAAAAGAATTCAAAGGAGATCCGCATCACCTTCACAGGCAATGGCTTCTTGTACAACATGGTCCGTATTCTAACCGGGACGCTGGCGGAGGCCGGCGCTGGATCCCGTAAACCAGAATCGGTTCTGGAAGTCTTTCAGTCAAAAGAACGGAAAGATGCCGGCGTCACTGCCCCGCCTCAAGGTTTATTCCTTATGGGTGTCAAATATTAAAAACTGTTTAATAATGGATAAACACCGGATCACCGCTTTCCACCAGCTTATAAATCGCTGCCGCGTCTGAGAGCTGAAGATTGACGCAGCCATGAGAGCCGGCCACTTTATATCTGCTTGGAGACCACTGTCCCCAGTCACTTCGCTTACTCCAGTGGTAACCGGTTCCTGTCCACATGATCCTGACCCAATACTTTGTATCAACGCTGTAATCTGCACCGACCAATGTCTTTGTCAGCCGCTTTTCTTTTACATAGTAAGTCCCTGTTCTCGTAATTCTGTCAGCCGTCGGCTTTCCTGTGATACAGTTGGCAGAAAATACTCTCTTGCCGTTCTTATAGACAAATACTTCCTGGGCGGACAGATCCACTTCGCTGTAGTTTTTTTGGTCCCAGTCATTCTGTGGATTCTTATAATCCTTCCTATATGCCTTGTTAAAATAGATCGGTTCCAGTTTGGAAGTCATCGCTTCCTGATTTTTCTTTGACGGATCCTTTTCGTAGGCACTGATCTGGTCATCCTCCGCCGCTTTTTTTAAAAGCTTCAGGACCCGGCTGATCTCTTTGTCATAGTCGATCCTCCAGCCGTAATCTCCGCCTTCAACTTTTATTTTCTTTCCTGAGTGTGTCTTAAAGGTTCTCTTAATTCCCACGGTCTTATATTTCAGGCAGAACTTTTCCACCCAGTCTGATACTGCAGTTTTATCCAGCTTGACTGTACGTTTCTTCGTGTTGATCTTAATACAGTCCTTCAGAACTTCAGGAGACATCGTCTCCGTTGTGTTATTGCCCATATCCCATGTGATCCAGTGCAGCAGATATTGATTGTATTTCTCCTGCATCTCAGTAAGTTTTGCGTCCTCTTTTCTAAGACCCGGCTCCTTATAGACTTCAGGATATGTCTTTTGATCCGTAAGATCCATCTCCGGGGTCAAGTTTTTTACGGCTTCCGATAATTGCTTTAAAAACTTATCCTGGTCTAAAATATTTCCTTCAATCTCTTCTTTTATAACTCCGTATTTCTTTTTTTCGGAATATACAATGGTTGCGTCCTCCGGTTTGACCAGCTTATAGCTGTCACTTCCGGTGACAAGTACCGATTTCTTGGCCAGGCGCTCCAGCTTCTTTTGTGAATATACGATTGTGTCTTTCAGGTCCCCCTGAACCTTAGCCGTAAAAGAAAAAAGAACACTTTTCTTGTGCTGTTTTTCGTACAGCTTCTTTATGGAATTTTCAGACTCTATCTTTAGTCCGATATCCTTTCCTGTGACTGTAAAGCTTCCGTTGTCTCTGCCTTTAATCTTAATCTGATAGCCTTTCACGGTATCCTTCATCTGGCTGAGTGATTCTTCATATGTCATTCCAGATACCTTTATTCCGTTAATGCTGCTTCCCGGATGCCACCGGTCTTTGTAATATATATGTACTGCAACAAGTGATGCGGCCAGAACAACCGCCACGGCACCGATGATATAAAGGTATTTTCGTTTTATTTTTGCCATATATTTCTCCTGTTCTTATTTTTAGTGAATGATAGAGCTGATATTTCGCTTGCCACGTATAAGGATAACGAACAATTTATTTAGTGTCAACCATGGGGGGTGTCTTTAAAACAATTGTAACATGACGTTGATATCTATTTAATTTTTGACATTTAACGGTAATTAAAGGATGCATCCTTTTTACAATTAGGGAGATAATAATGATGTATCTTAAATTGAAAGGAGTCTTACAATGAAAGCAAACGGAAAAAACGAATGTATTGAATGTACGATCAACAACTGTGCCTACCATGCAGGCGATGTAGATTACTGCACTTTAGAGTCCATCAAAGTCGGAACACATGAACCAAACCCGACAACAAAAGAATGTACAGATTGTGAATCTTTCGCAAACAAGTCAGGATGCTAAGATTGTAACATCCGCCAACTCATTTTCTTTATTCCTTTAAGTCTGGGAGCAGCAGAAATCAATTTTTTTAATTTCTGCTGCTTCTTTCTTATGTCATAGGAAATCATTTGACTACGTCAAATCGCATTTGGCGCGCAAAGCGGAACAAGTCCCTTATGATTGAGGGATTTAGGGAGTTGAAGCGGACTTGTCCGCTTTGTTCTACAGTTGAGTATTCCCTTATAAAACAGTATAGCAAAACTACGGCGGCTCTGAAGATCAAAGCCGCCGTTTAAAGTATGACATTTTCCACATGATTTCCGTTCGGCTCTTAGAATGCCTCACTCCAATCATGTAGAAAATGGACGTAATGTCTGCTGGAGAAGGGCTTCTGTCAAAAAGGAGCCATCTTACGATAGTTTTTCTTCATTGTTGGGAGGAGGCCTTTCCAGAGCCGACTGAGAACAATGAAGAAAAACTCATAACAAATCTTAATCTATCTACAATTCATTGATCGTTTCTGTTACCGATATATTCCGGATCCGTTTTGCCGGAGCCCAGACTGCGGCAACCGCAGCGGCAAAGACGAAAATCAGAATGACCAACAATGGAACAACAGGAACAGTCCAGACGGCATAGCTAAAGTGAGACGTAATCATTATGCCATATAAGAACTTGCTGATCAGAAGACCGGCAACACAGCCGATAATACAGCCAGAAATTGCATAAGTAAACGCTTCAGCAGCAATCATTTTCATGATCTGGTGTTCATCCATGCCAACCGCCCGCATTGCCCCATATTGCTTAATCCTTGCGGATACACTCATGGAAATGCTGTTGATAATATTCAATACCGTTACTAGAGTAATGATTGACAAAAAAGCGTATACACAAGATACAAATGCTATATATGTTCCTGTGGTGCGTTGATCCCGTCTGTCCTTAAAGACTTCGTTTTTGTTCAACAAGCCATTAATAGCGCTTACTTCTTTATCTGATATATTTTTTGCCGTCTGTATCATGATAAGTGAGTAATCGGTTATGCCGGTGAGACGGGAAAAAGTTTGTCCAGAAGTAATAAGTGTGATTTTGCCATTTGTGAGACCATTACTGCTAAATGGATCATGCTTCAACAAACCTGCTATTTCAAGTTCGTCATTGTCTATTTTGATTTTAGAACCAATTTGTAAAGAACTGTCTTTGTCCCAAGTAGCAAGTACATATCTGCTGTCTTTATATACTTTGGATAGATCACTTCCCCTTTTCAGCATACGGTCTTTTTTCAGACAGTCTAAGTCAAAATCATCATAAGAAATAAGATCTACATCTCTTGAACGCTGTTTATCTTTTAATTCTGCAGGAACCTGAAAGCAGCTTCTACGTCCGTAAACACATTTCACACCCTTCATACCGCCGATTTTATCTCGCAATTCAGGATTGATTGAATTTGAACCGTCACGGCTTGATATATCAATGTCCGAAGTGCTGGAGGACTGGGGCATAAGACAGTCAACAAAATCGATCAGCACCGAAAAACTCAAAAAAAGAATAATACTGAGGGCAAAGGAACCTATCATAAGGATGAAGTTTTTCTTTGCCGATACTGCGTGATGAATGCCAAGAGCGGTTTCTATCTTGAAAACATGATGCTTGACTGCGTGGCCGCTGTTGTTTGTACTCTCTGCATTTCCCGAAGCTGCCGTAGCAGGGGATACTTTTGCTGCCCGTTTTGCCGGAGATCTTGCGGCAAGCAGGACGGTAACAAGACCTACGATAATTCCACCGATTATGCCGATTCCGCTGAAACCAAAGAGGGGAATATGAGAGAATTCTTCGCCGACACAGAAACGTAAAACAGCACACAATCCCCATGTGACAACAATTCCGAGTACAAGGCCTATCGGAACCGCAGCTTTACACCAATTCAGTGCTTCCAGCCTGACAAAACGGATAATTTGCCGTTTGCTCATTCCGATACAGCGCATCATTCCAAAAAACTTTGTCCTTTGAGCAACATTGCTGTTGATACTGCTTGAAACCATCAGCACTCCCGCAATCAGTATCATGATAAATAATACCGCGGCAATCAGAAAAATGGATTGTCCCATGGCACTATTTGTTATATCTTGAAACGAAAGATTGTTGTGTTTATCTAATAATCTTAATTGCTCCATCCGGATGCCCATCTCTGCCATGCTGAAAACAGCCGTCACTAAAAACACAGCAAAGACAATACACAGAAGGGTCATACGGTTCTGGCGTTTATGCACTTTGGCTGAAATCGGAATAAGGCTTAGATAGCTTTTCATTCACGACACCTCCCAAAGTCGGTCAGGACACCGTCTGACACCTGCAGCACTCTGTCTGCTGTCTGCGCAATGCTCCGGCTATGTGTGATCATAATGATCGTCTGCTCATACTTCTTTGACGCTTCCTTTAGAAGCGCAATGACCTCGCTGCTGTTCTGTGTATCCAGATTACCTGTAGGCTCATCCGCAAGGATAAGGGCCGGGCGGGTGATCAATGCACGTCCAATTGCAATACGCTGCTGTTGTCCGCCGGATAGCTGGCTTGGTAGATGGTTGCGGCGTTCTCTCAAGTTAAGCACCGTAAGCAGCTCTTCTAAATACCTTTTGTCAGGCTTTTGATAGTCCAGCAGTACAGGGAATATAATATTTTGCTCAACGGTCAATTCCGGTATCAGATTAAAGCTCTGAAAAATAAATCCAATATTCCTCCTGCGAAATACCGTCAAGCGTCTGTCATCCATTGCAAAAATATCTTTCCCGTCAATCAGAACTTTCCCCGAAGTAGGCGTATCAAGTGCACCGATCATATTTAAAAGTGTACTCTTTCCAGATCCGGATTCGCCGACAACCGCCACAAACTCGCCTTTTGGTACAGAAAACGCAGCATCCTTTAATGCGTGTACAGCAGCTTCCCCGCTGCCGTAGGTTTTAGAAATTGATTCTACTTCCAATAAATTCATAGGATCATCACCTCTTTCTTCTGTTGATACTGAAAGGGTATCATGTCAACCTTACTGTCAGCTGACACGAAGCCTACAATTTTGTAGGAATTAAAAAATTGATTGTAAAAACTGTACCGATACCTAACTCACTGTCAACCTCGATCGTCCCGTTATGTGCCTCTGCGATTAATTTTGCAAGCGGCAGTCCAAGCCCGATCCCCTGTGTATCCTTGGAGAAACGGCTGCGGTAAAATCTTTTGAAAATATAGTGTAGATCTTCCGGGTGGATACCGCTTCCGTTATCCTTAATGACGATTTGTACCACGGACGCAAATTGTTTCCATTCTACACTGATTGTATTTCCCGCCACGGTATGGTCAAACGCATTCTTTACAATATTGCTGATTGCCTCAATCAGCCAGATACGGTCACAAGATAACACAACTGTATCATCCCCGGAAAGGCATAAGAGCTTTTGTTCCTGTTTTGCGCGATAGGTAAAATGCTGTTTGATGCTGTCCATCATTTCAGACAGATTTTCTGTCTTCTTTTCCAATGCCATAGTTCCGGCGTCAAGTTTTGTTATTTTCAACAGGCTTTGTACCAGTGTCTCAATTCTGTCAAGTTCCTGCTCAGAAAGGCCGGTAAACTCTTTGATTGTAGAAAGTTCCCCCGCTTCTTCCTGCATGATACCGTTATAAATATTAAGGGCGGCAAGAGGTGTCTTCAATTGATGGGAAATATCCGATATGGTGTCCTTCAAAAACTTCTTAGCTTTTTCCTCATTTTCAGCGTGTGCGTTCAGAATGGAAACTAAGGAGTTTACTTCGTGGAACAGCCTGTACAATTGGCCCTCGTCATCACATTCAATCCGGGCATTTTCATTGCCGGAAATATAATCCTTAATTTGCATGACAGCATGTTCCATAATTTCATTCTGCTCCTTAAAGTACCGGTATAGGAACAGCAGAATCAAAACACTCATACACAGGCAACATATCCCAATACAGACTGCGGCATTTTTAAGTTTCAAGCCTGCAAGCGCAGCCGAAAGCAGGGTAAGTACTGTTAAAAGCAACAGTACCCGGCAAAATAACGATTTTGTTTTCCTGTTTACCAGTATCTTCATTTTCCACCCCGATCAACCGTATTCCACTTATATCCCATGCGCCGCACTGTCACGATCTTATCCGGTTTTCCTGGATCGTCCTCAATTTTTGTGCGCAGCCTGCGGATATATACAGTAAGCGTATTGCTGTCAATATAATTTTCATCACAGTCCCACAGCCTGCTTAAGATCTGTTCCGGCGAAAGGACAATATCAGGATTTTCCATAAATAGACACAGCAGCTTATATTCATTGGCGGTAAGATCAAGCAGTTCCTCATTTTTAGAAACTTCCTGTTTTAACAGCTGTACCTTAATTCCATTGGATTTTAATTCGGTATCTTCCTGATTAAAATTATCACTTCTGCGGAGAAGGGCATTGACTCTTGATAAAAAGACTGCCAGCTTAAAGGGCTTTGTTATGTAATCATCGCCGCCCAGATCCAGCCCCATGATAATGTCTGTTTCTTCATCAGCTGCAGTAAGAAACATAATCGGCACTTTTGAAGTTTTGCGGATTTCCCGGCACAAATCATAGCCGGAACCGTCTGGAAGCGACACATCCAGGATCACCAAATCATACTCTGCGTCCCTCCATAATTTTTTCGCCTCAAGGCTCGTGCGGGCAATGTCTATTTCATATCCCTGCTTTTTCATGGCAAAAGATAAACCACTGATTAAACCTAAATCATCTTCGACAAAGAAAATACGTTTCATTTATTACCACCGTCCTCTATTTTTCTGCGGGTATGCGGTTTCCCCGGGTAACTTTTAAACCTGTTACACGTCCTTTCAATTATATACGGTCAGCTGGACAAACTCAAGAAACAGCATACTGGAAAGTCAAAACGGTTCGTAGAATTCACTCTACGAACCGTTTAGTATCACTATGCCTCTATTCTTGTTCCGTTGGCTCACTGGTTTCTTCAACCTTGCTTTCAGGCTCAATCTCCTTTTGCACTCCCACAGCGGCCACTTTACCGCCGATCACTCCGGCCAGCAAAGATTTGATATCAATTCCCATGGACTTCTGCAGTCCCTGGTCTACCTGTGTTACAGATTTTACAATATCTTCGGTCAGTTTAGCAGAATTGCCTTCCCCGTACATGACGATGGAATCTACCTTAGACAGCGGTTCTGCAACACTCTTGGCTACCTCTGGATATGCTTTAAAGTACATTTCCAAGATCGCAGCTTCACCCATCTTGGCCATGGCCTCTGCTTTCTTTTCAATACCGGCGGCTTCCGCAAGCGCTTTTGCCTTGATCGCCTCTGCCTCCGCTTCTCCTTTGGCTTTGATACCCCATGCTTCCTGTTCCGCCTGGTACCGGTCAGCTTCCGCGGTGGCCTTCAAAGCATCCGCTTCTTGAACCGCTTCATACGCCTTTGCCTCAGCTTCTTTCTGGCGCTCATATAATTCCGCCTGAGCCTTCTGTTCTCTGGCAAAACGATTGGCCTCCGCCTGTTTGCGCACTTCTGCGTCCAGAGCTTTTTCCTTTACTGCCACTTCCTTAGTCTTTAATTCAACTTCTTTTTCCTGTTTTGCGATATTTGCATTGGCACTGGTGATCTCCAGCTGTTTCCTCTGCTCTTGTTCTACAATTCTGTAAATAACATCGGCCTCAGCTTTTTTTGCATCCGCTTCTTTTTTAAGTTCGGCTTTTCTAATCTCCAGCTGATTATTCTTAATAGAAATCTCTGTCTCAGAGGCAACTCTGGCATCATTGGCTTCTTTGTCCGCCTGAGCTTTAGCAATTGCCACCTCTTTTTCGGACTCAGCCTTAGCAATAGACGCCGATTTCTTGATCTTAGAGATATTGTCAATACCAAGATTTTCGATCACTTCATTGTTATCAATAAAATTCTGTACATTGAAACTAATGATCTCCAGTCCCATGGCCGCAAGATCCGGAACTGCATTGTCTCTGACTTTTTCAGCAAACTTTTGTCGGTCGGAAACCATCTCTTTTAATTCCATCTGTCCGATGATCTCTCTCATGTTACCTTCCAAAACTTCTCTTGCAACATTTCCTATTTTGTCAGTGTTGCAGTTCAAAAAGTTCTGGGCTGCCCGTTTTAACATTTCATCTGAGATACCTATCTTTATGTTAACTGCGGAATCTACGTTAATATTAATATAATCGGCGGTCGGCACCGGACTGGATGTTTTTACGTCGACAGAGACGAGTTTTAAGCTTAACTCATCTTTTTTTTCAAAAAACGGAATCTTAATCCCTGCTTTACCGATCAGAAATCTTGCATTCTTCCTCATTCCTGAAATAATCAGCGCTGTATCCGGGGAAGCTTTTACATAACCGGTTAAAAGTATGATGACAACAGCGGCAATGACCAATGCGATAATTACAAAAGGAATTAAATCTGATACATCAAATAATAAATCATCCATATGTATGCTCCTTTCCAAACTCTTTCCACGTGATCAAACTCATATTCTCTCCTCCTTTGTAAAAATATTTGTATCCTTTCCCTCTGAGTGAGTTTCATAACATTTTAATAATATTGGCAGGACATCTCATACATCCTTAAGTCCATGTCAGCGAACAAAGCGGACAAGTGCGCTTCATGCCTGGAGGGCTTTTATATTCCTTTCTATAGAATAAAACAGAGACGCACATCTGAGGCGTCTCTGTTAATGTATGAAGTATATACTGCTGTCATTCCAAAGATAACCTAATGAAGGTTACCCATAGGGCAAACTATGATTCAGGTCCTATATTCCGGTTCAACATCATAGTAAAATAGTGCAGTCAATTCTTATTATTAAAACACTCTCTCATGTAATGATTATACACCACCAGCAGTCAGGATTCAACAAAAAAGTGTGTCTCACCCGGCCCAGAACACCTCCTGAAACATCCGGTTATCAAAGTCTGAATATTTCAGCTGCCCTTTGATCCAGCCAGTCTTTTTGTTGGACATCCTGATCTTTAAAAAATGGTTTCTGCCTTTTACATAAGCCTTTAAAAACTGCACCCTCTGTCCTCTTTTTAGGACTGTATAAGATGATCTTACCTTTGCTGTTTTATAGACCTTGATATTTTTCTTTGCGGTTGCGGTATTGTTGTAAAGCGCGGTCGTTACTTTTCCTGTAGAACTTGTACGCTTCAGGGTTCCCTTTTTATATTTGTACTGATATTCATAGGAAGAAGGTCCTATAGTCCAGGACATCAGATCAAACCTGGCGGTTACTGTATTGCCTTTTACTTTTACCACAGACCCGCCTGGATGGGTTCCGTAGGTGCCGTATTTGGTTCCAAACAGTGCCTGAAAGTTGATCACCTTTTTCAGCTTCCTAGACTGATACTGAAACAAAGCATTGACAGGGCCATCCCCATTGTCCGCCCAGCTGTTCAGATACAAAAATGGCTTTTTATTTTTTAATGTGTAGATTTTGGCTGTTATGCCATAACAGTATCCCTTCTTGGAATAGACTTTTTTGCCGTTAACATAAACGGTAGTCTTCATCTTGATGGACGGGTCTTTCTTGTGGCTGCTCAATTTAATTGAAATCCTGTCCTTTTTCTTATCTCCGGTAATGTCATATTTTTTATAGGTCTTCCCTGGTTTTAAAGTTACCTCTTTCGGGTTCTTTGCCGACACCTTTACCGGAGAGACCAAAAATACACCCAATACCAAAAGTGCCGCTGTTAATAAAGTACGTAAACGAATTCTGTTCATTTCATCACCATCCCCTTCCTGTCTCTATTATACTTTAACTAGAAGAATAAAGAAACCAAGGATGTTAAACTTAGTTTAATTCTCAATTACTATCAACAAAATAAGATTCACCTTTTTCTTGTAAAAAAGGTGAATTATATTTCTTCATGCTTTATAATGTTTTTAAGAGGGACGTAACAAAGATACAAAACTTTAAGGAGGGAACCTATGAAAAAAAGATTATTAATCATTGGAATGGTATTTGTAATTGCGTTATCAGCAGTTCCGTTATCAGAAAAAGCACCAAAAGCGGCCGCCCCGCAGGCAAAGTATTCGAAATGCAGGATCAGTGCACCTAGCAATGTCAAAGCAGGAAAATCTTTTAAAGTGACCTTCATCGGTGACAGAGTCAATGCAAAAGGCGGTATTGACGGGGAAACAAAGATATTGCCGACAGCTTACATGATATTTAAAAATAAAAAGGATATCGGCAATGAAATCTGGCCTGATGATTGGTGGGAATGGCGCCCTATGGGTACTACTTATACGAAAACTTTTAAGATTAAAACCCCGGGAAGATATGTTATCTCGGCTGACTATGAATTGTTCACTTACGACAAGAATTACGGATTTGACGAAGATTCAGCTGATTTTTTGGGCGAAAAAGATAAAGTCATCAATGTGCTAGGACAAAAATATAAGATAAGATTTAATGCCAATAAAGGCAGAGTCTCCAAGAAATCAAAAAAGGTCCAGGCGGGTAAGAAATACGGCAAACTGCCAACTCCAAAACGCAGCAGATATAAATTTAAAGGATGGTACACAAAGAAGTCCGGCGGCACCAAGGTTAAAAAAAATACAACCATAAAAAAGCTGAAAAAACATACCTTATATGCACATTGGTTCGGCCCAAAAGGCAGAGGCAGGACAATCACCAAGGCTGAATATAAAAGGATCAAAACAGGCATGTCCTACAGCAGTGTCAAATATTTGATCGGCGGCCCTGGAACATGTATTGCCTCCTCTTCTGTGAGCGGATACCATACGAAAATATATTCCTGGAAAGGCTCAGGCAGTATTGGAGCAAATGCAAATGTCACATTCCAAAACGGCAAGGTTGTCTCCAAGGCTCAATATGGTCTTCGTTAACAGGAAAGGCAAAAAAATCCCACAGATAAAAGGAACCTTCCTTTTCATCTGCGGGATTCTTTTCTTCTGGCTATTATTACATGGCCAGCTTGAATATTTCTACAATATCCTTTGTATTTAACCGGCGCACCCAGCCGATGCTTCCGTCTTCGTGGACAACACGTACACGTTTTGCCATACGCTCCATCACTTCTTCGTCCAAGTCCTCAACTCCCGGAACCTCGCTTAACTTTGTAGGCACACCAAGACTCTGGAAGAATAATTCCAAACGGTCGATTGCCTCCAGTACCGTTCTCTCCGGATCACTGTAATCCATGGAAACACCCATGACACGGGTCGCCCATTTGATGAATTTATCCATGTTGTCCTTATACACATATTTCATCCATGCTGGGGTAATCACTGCCAGTCCTGCTCCATGGGTAACGCTCTGATATTCACCAGACAATTCGTGCTCGATGAAATGGGATGCCCAGTCTCCAGTTCTTCCCATACCGGTCAGTCCATTATGGGAAAGAGTGGATGCCACCATGATACTAGCTCTCGCTTCGTAGTTCGCCGGATCTTTTACAAGAATCCGTCCGCAATCCATACATGTATGGAAAATAGCCTCACATAAATAGTCTGTTAAAATATCATTCTCTTTTTCTGGTGTAAAATACCGTTCAAAGGAGTGGGACATAATATCAATCACTCCACAGGCTGTCTGGAACGGCGGCAGGGTCATCGTAAGCTCCGGATTTTCAATGGCAAACCTGGCACGGTTAATGTCATTGTCACAGAAACGCTTCAGATTTTCATCCGCTTTTGTAATCACACAGCTGTTGGACGCTTCACTTCCTGTGGCAGCAATCGTGAGGATAACACCCAGCGGCGTACTCTTTTTCGGTACATCGTGCGGCACTCCGTCCTCTTCGATAAAGAAATCCCACACATCTCCCTCATACGGAAGTCCCATGGCGATAGCCTTAGTGGAATCAATGACACTTCCTCCTCCAATGGCCAACAGAAAATCCACGCCTTCTTTTTTGCACAGTTCAATGCCTTCATACACCTTTGATAAATGAGGATTTGGGACAACGCCTCCTAATTCTACAACCTTTAAACCGTCCGCTTTTAACATATCGATTACTTTGTCAACAAATCCATTTTGTTTTACGAATCCGCTGTCATGATGTACTAATACGGTTGTTCCGCCGTACTCCTTGATCCATTTTCCTGTTT
Organism: Anaerostipes rhamnosivorans; assembly: GCF_005280655.1. Taxonomy (NCBI): domain Bacteria; kingdom Bacillati; phylum Bacillota; class Clostridia; order Lachnospirales; family Lachnospiraceae; genus Anaerostipes; species Anaerostipes rhamnosivorans. Next base: position 1,725,660 of record NZ_CP040058.1, on the reverse strand, counting down.
CTTTTTCAGCTTCTCTTCCTACAACTAATCTGGTAGGACTTAAAAATGTAAAATCGTTCATGAAACTCCTCTTTTCTTTTTTATTCTTATTCCATGTTTGCGTGGCGGGCAAATAATTCTTTGTCTCCCTGATTCGTGATTCTCATTAAATCCATGACAATGGCATCATAAGTGATCCATGTCAGTTCTTCAAATGAAGATCCTGAAGACTGGACGCTGCCTTTTCCCTGGCCTGCGCATTTCTCAGTTACTCCTGGGATACGGATTGCTGCATCTGCCATAGAACCGATCTTGTTTTCCGGAAACATTGTAACGGTAGCGACTTTTGCACCCTGAGCCTTTGCCTTTTGGGCGTTGGAAACAAGACTGGCTGTATTGCCGGAACCAGAGCCTACGATCAATAAGTCCCCTTCCTGGATGCTTGGCGTCGTAGGTTCTCCCACAAAGTAAACCTGGAAACCTAAATGCATTAAGCGGTTGGAAAATCCTCTAGCTGCAAAACCGGAACGCCCTGCTCCACCCACAAAGATCCTTTTTGCGTTCATAATTAAATCTTCTACCTTTAATACATCTTCATTCTGGATCTCTTTTGCATTTTCCATCAATTCATTTAAGATTGAAAATACGTTTTTACATTCACTCATCTTTTTTTCCTCCTGGATTATAATAAGGCATCTTGAATTGCTTTTGCTTCGGCAACCGGGTCATCCGCATGTCCGATGGCAGATCCCACGATCACAATGTCTGGCTTTAATGCCACGTACTTTCCGATGGTCTTACTGTTGATCCCTCCTGCAACCGCAATCTGGGATTTCTTTGCGTTGGCTGTCATGACCTCCAGATCCTGGATCGGCTCTCTTCCCGCCGCCTGCTGGTCAGCTCCAGTATGCACTGCCAGGATATCCACTCCGATCTCCTCCATCTTTGCGATCCTTGCAGGCAGATCCTCCACGCAGATCATATCCACTACCAGTTTTCTCTCATAAGCTCTGGCTGCCTTTAAGGCTCCTTCAATAGTCAGGTTATCGGAGACTCCCAGGATCGTTGCATAGGCAGCCCCAGCCTCATATGCATAGCTTGCCTCCAGATATCCTCCATCCATGATCTTTAAATCCGCAAGGATCTCTTTTTCCGGGAAGAAACGGTGGAATTCGCGCACTCCCCGCATTCCTTCATCCATGACAAACGGTGTTCCCACCTCAATGATGTCTACATGTTCTGCTACTTTGTCAGCAAAACGCAGGGCATCCACAAGGTTCATTTCATCTAAAGCCAACTGTAATTTCATTTTTCATTCCTCCTGTTTTTAGTTTGATTTTTTTGCTTTATATTCGTTATAAGCGTTTAATATCTCTTCATAGATATGGCTTCCTGACTCAATACCAGTGTAATGTGTGACGGCTTTTTCGATTCCATTTTCCTCCACATATGCCTTGATCTCCGCGGCCTGTTCATCCCCTTCAACATCATATAAAAATGCCGCTGCGATCCCTTTTAGGATCAAATCATTGGCAAGTCCATACTTCTCACACTCGATCGCGGATTTTACCATGCGGTCTTCCGGATCCAGCTTACGGATCGGTGCCTTGGCGATCCGTTCAATGGTATCCTTTACGCCCGGTGTGGACCAGCGGCCGATGGTGGCGTCGATGTAATCTGCCATTTCCTCATGCGCAAATCCGTGCTTTTTCTCAATAAAGGCCCCTGCCTGCAGCATAATATCCCTTGTCAGTTTTGTATTCTCCGGAACCTTAAAGTAGTCCTGGATGATGTCATACCCCATCAAACGTGCAATGTATGCTGACATTGTATGCCCGCCATTGACAACACACAGCTTTCTTTCCAGATACTTGTCAAGATTTCCTGTATATTCAGCGCCTTTGATCGGCTGTGCATCAGGATCCACTAACTGATTCTTTTCGATGACAAGTTCATAAGTATTTCCAACATCAATTCCATCTCTTCCATCGCGCTCAGCTGCAAACACCATACGGTCGACTGCTGTGCTTGGGATACCTGCGATCTTTTCCAGTTCCTCTTCTGTGAGAAGACCTGTTTTCAGCAGTTCATTCTTTAACATCACTCCACAGTAGAATGCATTCTCACATGGAATTACATTAACTCTTTCTTTGCCTGCATCCAATCTTGCTTTTAATCCGGCTGCCAGATTGTTTGCAATCTTTGGAAAGTTATCTGCAATGACTGCGGTTGTCACCAGATCGGCATCCACGATGGCTTTGGAAACCTCCTCCGGCTGGGTGATCGGGGATAGCGCTGATACCTTGTCGATCTCTTTGCGTCTGTAATCTTCCTGGATCACATACAGATAATAATTGTGGTACTGGTTCATCTCTGCGTTCAGCTTTTCGTTGACATCCACAAATGTGATCTCATATCCGGTATTGTGCAGTAAGTCTGCGATAAACCCTCTGCCAATCTTACCCGCTCCAAAATGTACTGCTCTCATAAATAATCTCCTATTCTAAACCTGGTGTTCTTGTTCCTGTTTTTGTCTATGGTTAAATTATAGAAAACTTATTCCGGAAAATCCACTTCATCCAGTTCTGCATTTTTCAATTTTATTTTGACAAAAGTATCACTGTACTAAAATGTAATTAAAAATATGTTGGTCGTTTTAAAAAGAAAAAAACTTGCAGGTAATATTACCTGCAAGTTTTTTATACCCATGCGTGCTTCGCACGATAAAGAACTTTTTATTTTCTGGTCTTGTTAATCATAAAGGACTGCAGCGATTTTCGTAGGTTGAGTTTTTCGTAAAACCCTTCTGCTTCTGGCTGAGCGCCAAAAAACAAGGAGGTTGGCGAGATCTCCACTGCCCGTCTCATCAATTCTTTTCCAATTCCTTGTTTTTGATATTCTTTTAGAACAAGAATCTCTGATATTGTGCCAAACAAATAGCCGTCACTCAGTATCCGTACGCAGCCAACCAGTTTACCCTGGTCCCATGCCGTAATATTTATTGTCTTTTCAATGGCTTTTTGCATTAATTCAGCATCATAGGAACCGGGCCACACTTGATCTGCCATCTCAAGAACAAAGCGGACAAGTCCGCTTTGCGCGCCGATGTGCGGCTGCAAAGCAGCCTTCCTTGGCACATCGTGTGCATCATGCCCGCAGGGCTTTTTTATTCCATAGGGAGAACTTTCCTATGGAATAAAAATAGCTGCCTGAAGTCTTTTATCATCATTCATATAATGGATCATAGTACCCACCTTTCCTTTTTATTGTATATTTTATTGTCTTTTACAAAGACAGCAGTTCCGCCAAATACTGCTTGAACCGATATCCGATCCACTGTCTGATCCCCTTCTCATCTGCTTTATGGATCAAGTGCTGGATGTCCTTATCATCGATCACACTTTCCAGTACATGATTTAAAGTATTCTTTTCATATTCTGAGGGGTTTTCCGGATAAACAGCATAAATCACATCTGTATACTTTTCTCCGCTGCTCATATATTGTTCATCTTCAAAATGAACAGCAAATAATCGTGGCTCTGACATCTGTGAAAAAACCGCTTCATAATATACCATATCAGTTGCCGGTATCAGATAAAACTGCTGTTTTCTATTCCTGGCATCCAATTCGCTGGCCTGCCTGCCGCTTTCCTCAGACAGAATCCGGAGCAGGTTATTTTTTAAATTCTTTTCCTTTGCCTGAACAACTTTAAATCTCTTGATGACTCTTAAACCTACATCCATCAGAGCCCGCAGTTTTTCCAGCGATTCAATATGATCCCGTGTTTCCAGCTGGCGCTGTTCCTTCTCGCGGATGGTGATCTTACGCATAGTCTTGTACTTATGGCGTTTGATCGCCTCATGAATCTGTTCTAATTCGTTGCGGCTCAGCAGAGGGGATACCTTCAGATAGTTTCGTTTATCAATATAAAGAGGGATCGTGGATAGGATCAGGTCATATTCATCCAGGTTTTCCTGTCCAAATCCGATCAAAGACACTTCTTTTCTCACACAGATTTCTGGTATTTCCTGTTCCAGGCGGTGGGAGAGCATCTTAGATGATCCCATACCCCCTGAACATACTACAAGGATTCGGAAGGAGCGTTTCATGACATTGTCCAGGGATACTGCAAAATAAAGCACTAAATATCCAATCTCATCGTCCGGAAAGAAATCACCGTCAAAAATCCTGTCTGCACCCTCCCGGATCACCATAAACAACTCCTCATAGTCTCTCTTCACATCTTCAATCAGAGGATTGGAAATACACATACCGCTTCTGATCCTGATCAACGCACGGTCTATATGGATATATAGGCTTTCTTTTAGCTCTTTGTCCCGAATCAGCTGAATCCCCATACGGTCTTCCACATATTGAATAAAATTATAGATCTTGGCGTCCAGCAGATGATTCTGGATCGTATAGACTCTCGATGTATCCTGGACCATGCCCACATGAAGGACCCATCTGATATACTGCTCTTCTTGTTCGCTTAACATCACATGAAATTCTTTTTCCAGAGATTTTTTTACCTGCCTGGTGATCTTCTGCTCTTCTTTGTTGAAATTCTCAGTCTCAAATTCTTTTTTATAAGGCCTGCCTTTTTTATGACAGTCAATCATCATAGCGATCAGAAGAATATACTCCAAATACTCCCGGTCTTTGATCATCGTTGAAAGTTCATATTGATCCTGAACAATACTTTTAATGATCCGGTGACATACTGTCATAACATGGTGGTACCCATACTCTTCCATCCTCCTGACAAATGGATTTGACAGATCCCCTTCCTTATTCAGCCACTGATACAGGCTGGATTCATCTACATGATTCAACAATGTGTTGACTGTCAAAGCATTTTTTTCAATCTCACTTCCAGTGATCAGAATCCCTTCACCCTTTTTCTGAATCAGGTGCAGATCATACCCGCTGAGTTGTTCCTTTACTTTTTTGAGATCATTCCTCACTGTGGGGATGGATGTATCATTGTCAATGGCCAATGCCTCTGTCTTTATGTAATCGTTTTCATGAAGCAAATACAGCAAAATAAAATCTACCCTTTCTTTGGGGTCCACAATATAGATCTGATTTTTCATGCCCAGAAAACTGCGCAGATTCCTCATATCTTCCGCACTTCCCACTGCAACCATACCCTTTTTACTCGCTGTATTTAACTGAACACCGTATCCTCTCATGACTTCCATGACTTCAGGAATCTCACGGTACACTGTACGGTCGGATACCTCGATCTGTTTTGCAATCTCCCCGACGGTAACATACCCCCTGCTGTTTAATATGACTTCTATGATTTCTTTAATTCGATTTGACATCAGCATAGCTCTCACCTCGGTTATATTTTAGTACATACTATAATCCCTTTTCCATCTCAGCCAGCAAGTCGGTCATTAACAGGTCTGCATTTCGCACAATCTTCCGCCTGCTGCGGACATTTTTCTTTCATTCTAAGTTTAAACACAAGAACTGTCAAGCTGGGCTGTAACGCCCCGTCTTCCCTTCCACTTCGCTTTTGTTTACAAAACCGGACAGAAAAAGAGAGGAATGAAATATTTTCTCAAGCTATGATGATTGCGAAATTGACATAACAAATCTAAGAAGGAGGACTTATTATGAACGCTATTCAAGTTCAGAACGTACACAAAACCTACAAAAATGGGATCAAGGCATTAAACGGATTAAATCTGACCGTAGAATCCGGAGAAATCTTCTCCCTTTTGGGACAGAACGGTGCCGGTAAATCAACTTTGATAAAATTATTGACAACTTATCTAAAGGCTGATTCCGGCAACATGGCAGTCTTTGGGAAAGATATCAGGGCAGACCCTTTGTCCGTCCGTTCCAAGATTGCATGTGTATCTCAACAGTTATCCATTGATCCTCATTTGTCACTTAAAGAAAATATGATGTTCCAAAGTGAACTATATAAAGTTCCGCAAAAGCAGGCAAATCAGCGTATGGAAGAGTTGGTCAAAGTATTTGACCTGGCTTCCTTTTTGAAATATCCTGTAGCTTCGTACTCCGGCGGTATCAAAAGACGTTTGGACATTGCCATGAACATGATGTCAGGTCCCAAGATTTTATTTTTAGATGAGCCGACAGTTGGAATGGATATCCAGTCCCGCTTGGCTATGTGGAATATGATGAAAAGAATAAAGGCTGAATTTGGTACTACCATCTTTTTGACAACCCATTATTTAGAAGAAGCCGACAGCTTAAGCGATACCATCTGCATCATGAGAGACGGGCAGACGGCGGTTCAGGGATCCCCTTTTGAATTGAAGGGATATCTCCGCCAAGACAGTGTCAAGGCCGTATTTTATACAAAAGAACACGCAAAGGCAGCTAAAGAACAGTTATTCAATCATTTTGTTGAATATAAGATTACGGTACAGGATACTGTGATGACTGTGATCTCACATGACAGCAGGCATACCATACAGACCGTCATCCAGTTTTTTTTTGAGCATCAGATTCTCTTCAAAGGAATTGAGATAACACAGCCAAGTTTAGAAGATGTATATATAAGACTGACAGATAAGGAGGCAATAAAATGAGTACAATCACAATATTAAAAAAGAACATCAAATGGCGTTTTCATAACCGTTTTACAATCCTGATCACCATATTACAGCCCGTTTTATGGCTGCTTCTCTACAGTGGGGTCGCAGGACAGACGATGAACAATACTGGGATAAAAAATTACACAGCATATATATTTCCCGGGCTGATCGTTCTCGTTAGTTTTTCTGTGTGTTGCAGCAGCGGGATGATGAATTATATGATGAAATCAGATGGGAGCTTTTACAGGATCCTGATTGCCCCCATAAACAGGAATTCCATTATTTTAGGACAAGTATTAGAAGCGGTGCTTTGCTCATTTCTGGAAGCAGGCATTCTATGTCTGCTCGGCCTGCTCTTCTCTATAAACTTGTTCCAAAACGCCGCAGGATTATTCGTCATTGTTTTACTGATTTTTCTGACCGCATTTTTTATGGCCGCAGTATCATATGGGATCAGCCTGATTCTGCCCAATGAGATGATGTTTGAAACACTTATGAACGCAGTTGTTCTGCCCCTTTTCTTTTTAAGCTCTGCCCTGTTTCCGGTAGATGAAATACGGGGTGTGTTAAAAATATTGATCAATCTCAATCCCTTTACACATGTAATCAGCAGCATACGTTCTATTATATTTTATGGAACAGTCCGATGTAATGAACTGCTGTTTCCCATAATTCTTCTTACTGTGATGTCAATTCTGGCTTTTTTGTTTGCCAGATATAGATTAGAGAAAGAGACTGATCTATAAGGAAGAGAATCTGTTTCTACAGATTCTCAACTTTCTGAACGAAAACAGACTTTTTTAAAGGTTCAGCTTGGATGCCCGGCACCTCTCTGTATTCATCCTTTGTAACAAATATAAAAGCGCATGCCGCGAGACATACGCTTTTTAACTCAATTTATATTAGATATCTTTTTAACAAACGAGTTAATTCTAAAACATTGATTGGCTTTGCTATATGGGCATTCATACCGCACTCATAGCAACGTTGTATGTCGTCAGAAAAAGCATCTGCACTCATAGCGATGATTGGAATAGATAGAGCATCAGGATCATTTAGCCCCCGTATCGCTTTTGTTGCCTCAAACCCTGTCATATGCGGCATACGGATATCCATAAGAATGGCATCGTAATACCCTGCTGGAGATTTTTGAAACTTGTCCAGACATATCTGTCCATCTTCTGCCCAATCCAGTTCCACACCCAAGTCAGACAACAATTCACTTGCAACCTCCCAGTTAAGTTCATTATCCTCAGCAAGCAAGATACGGCGTCCAGATAAATCAATAGTTTGGTTCAATGTCTGGTCATATTCTGTTTCAATATCCATATATTGACGCAAAGCGTGATACAGCGTAGATTTAAAAAGAGGCTTGCAAATAAACCCACTAATACCCGCTTCACGGGCCTCCGCTTCAAATTCACTCCAGTCGTATGCAGAAATCAGCAGAATCGGTACTTCGTCTCCTAGATTCTTCCGGATTTCTTTTGCCACCTGAATCCCATTCATGCCAGGCAGTTTCCAATCCAATAAAATGATTTGATAATCCTCCCTCTTTATGTGGTGTTGGATTACCAGTTCTATCGCCTTTTCTCCACTTAATGTCCATTCAGCTTTTATTCCGATGTCTTTTAGTGTATCAATGGCTGCCTTACATAATAATTCGTCATCATCAACCACCAGCATATTCCAGGAGGGAAGAACCATATCCATTTCTACTTCAACCACTTTTTCAAAATCAAATGTGAGAAGAAATTCGGTTCCTTTATCAGGCTCACTTTTTATATCAATGGTTCCTTCCATTGCGTCAACAATGTACTTAGTAATCGCCATTCCCAAACCGGCACCCTCAGTTTTATGTATTCTGGTTCCATCCGCACGGCTATAAGATTCATATATTTTTTTCAGGAAATCTGACGACATACCAATTCCGTTATCTTTGACCTTGATATGAATTCGGACATAGTTTTCTCCTTTCGGAGATTTTTCTTCAGTAAGGGATAATTGTATCGAACCGCCCTCCGGTGTATACTTCGTTGCATTTGACAAGAGATTTAGCATAACCTGATTCAAGCGGACACCATCGCACCACACATTTTCTGTTAAAATATTTTCAATATGTATATGAAAGGTTTGTTTTTTAGTCTTAATCTGTGGCTGCATAATGTTAACAATTCCTTCAACAACTTCCTTTAAAGAAATTTGTTCTGTTGTTAAAGTTAATTTACCACTTTCAATTTTAGACATATCTAAAACATCATTGATCAATCCTAACAGATGCCTGCTCGATAAAGTAATTTTTCTAAGGCAATTCTGTACCTGTTTCTGGTCATCTATGTGAGCTGTGGCAATTGCGGTCATGCCGACGATTGCATTCATGGGTGTACGGATATCATGACTCATATTTGCTAAAAATTTGCTTTTGGCTTTGTTCGCTTCAAGAGCCGCCTGCTGAGCATTCTCCAATTCATACACCTGAGATCGGGTTATGGAGAAATACCGAAGAAAAATCAATGTTAAAATAATTAAAATAGAAGCACAGGACAATAATGTCATGAACATACGCTGGCTGCCCAGATTGTTTATAGCATCATCCAATCTACTATAAGGCATTACCGATACTAAATACCACTCAGAATAGGGCAATGATATACCGTATATTTGCCGTTCCTCACCATTTACTTTAAATGTTGTAGCATATTCTTTGCGATTTTTTAGTGCAGCACCAAATTCTTTAATAGAATTTTCTACAGATAACTCATTTGTAGTCGAATCAAGCTGCTTTTGTAGTTGTCCAAAGAAAGAGCTTAACTCAGTGTTAGGATTCTGTATCACAAAACTACCATCCGGCCTGATAATATGATAATACATCAGCTGCCCTTCATCCTCTAAGGAAAGGAAATCAGTAATATATTCCAGAGGAACGGCTGCAATCAAACCAGTACTCTTATCGCCATTGTGCATCGGATAAGCAGCATCAATGCCAAACAATACCACTTTATTTCCGGCAGAATCAACGCCAACAGCGACTCGCCGTTCCCCCTGTAATAATGCTTCTACAAAAGGTTTTGGGTTAAGTGGCTGTATGGATTTCCCATAAAGTGTCTGAAAATCTCCCTCGGCAGAACAAAGCGCTAAATAGTCAAACCCCCTGACCTGTGCCCTGTAAATGAGTTCCTCATATAGATTCTTTCTGTCTTTGTTATCTGTTGATACAACAGAAACAACTCCGCTGACCTGATCAAATCGCAATTTAATCACATTTTCAAAATGTCTGGACATTTGTTCATTCATACCGGACATATAAATATTTCCGATTTCATAAACAGTTTTTTTACTTTTTCGGCTCATATAGATGCCGAGCAGACTGAAAATAATAATACTAAAGATCAAAAGCCCAATAAAGCTGAATATTAGAAAACGTGTTGTAGAATTCTTGTTTTTGCTGTTTTCCACTGATGCTATTCCTCCTTAGAATTCTTAAAGTCTTCTATAACATTGATTATTTCATAATAATCCTTTGATAATTTCGGCATCATATCAACAGCTTTATTCCAATCATTTTCTCTTAATGCCTTTGTTACCAGACTACTGCTTTCAAACAATCTGGTAAAAGAAAGATTTTGACAAATTCCTTTGAGTGTATGAACGGCTCTTAGCGCCTCTTCATGGTCTTTATTCTCCATAGAGGCTTCTAATAAGTGAAAGCTTTTATCGTGCAGGAATTTATATACAAATTTTTGAACGATTTGTTCACGCCGCAGTCTGCCCAATACTTCCTCAAAATCGCCGCCAAATTTTATATAACAATCTTTTAGATTCATAATCATAATTCCTCCTTTTTAATTGTTGTCTGTAATATCCTCATTCTCGTCCAGAAAACATACAGTCACCTGATTTTTTGCTTTTTTTGAAAGATACATCATATTGTCTGCAGCTTTAAAAAGTTTTTTTATGGTTCCTATTCCATATGCTCCGCCTATGCTGACAGACATATGTAGTTCGGGATGGTCATCAATTATCAGACGATCAACAGAGTGTCTGATTCTCTCCAATTTTTGCTCAAATATATCTGCAGGTATACTAAAAAAGATAATTAAAAATTCATCGCCCCCATAACGGATAACGGCATCTGTTTTTCGTACACAGGATGAAACAGTTTGTGCAATGTTTTGCAATACGATATCGCCTACATCGTGGCCATAATTATCATTGATGTGTTTGAAATTATCTACATCGATTACGACCATTGCCTGAATACCATCTGCGCCTTGAAAATGCTCATCATAATAACGGCGATTGTAGACACTGGTTAAGGAGTCAATATATAATAGTTGAAGATCTCGTTGTTTGCGAGACAGAAAGGTGTATTTTTCATAGGAAAACAGCCTGTCATAGTCTATTTTATTTCTTATATCTTGAATATTTTTAGTCTCTCGTTCTGTGGAGACATCCATAAGTTCACTTTCAAGTGTGTCCGCAATTTCTTGCAGGCACAGTAAAAGAGTAGGATTAAATGCACCACATCGTCCTTCTAAAATCATTTTCAAAGCTTCTTCATGTGAATAAGCTTTCTTATAGCATCGTTCACTGATCAAGGCATCGTATACATCAGCCAGCGCAACCACCTGGGCAGCTATGGGTATTTCTTCTCCCTTTAATCCATCCGGATAACCACTGCCATCATACCTTTCGTGGTGCCATCGACAAATCTCAGAAGCTACTTTGACAAGCGGGGCTTCCTGTTGCTCAATGGACAAGTCTAATAGCATATTAGCTCCAACCATTGAGTGAGTTTTTATCACTTCAAATTCCTCTGGCGTAAGCCGTCCAGGTTTATTCAATATCGCATCTGAAATCGATATTTTTCCAATATCGTGCAGCGCAGAAGCGGTGCTGATCAAAGAAATATCTGCTTTGGACAAGGGATATTGATCAGTAAGCTGTACCAGCTGATTTAGCAAATATTTTGTAATAGTATTAACATGCAATATATGCAAGCCACTCTCTCCATTACGGAATTCCACAATGTGAGACAGGATTGTAATCATCAGCTTATTATTTTTTTCCTGCTCATGAAATTGTTCTGCAATAATTTTTTCAAGACGCTGCTGTCGTGCATATAAAAGCATTGTATTAGAAATTCGGCGCTGGACAATGGTCGAATCAAAGGGACGGCTGATGTAGTCAAAGGCCCCCAAATCGTAGGATCGCTTTATATTTAAAGGAGAGTCATCAGCCGAAATCATAATAACAGCAAAGGTGTCATTCCAGTGGTATTTGTTTATGTAAGCTAATACTTCAAATCCATCCATGCCAGGCATCATAATATCCAGAAGTAGAAGAGAAAAATCTGTTCTTTGCCTTGAAAGGATAGAAATTGCTTCTATACCATTATCAGCCTCTACCACATCATATTGTTCTTCCAGGATATCTGCTAAAAGGGCACGATTCATTTCTGAATCATCGACAATTAAGATTTTTTGTTTTTCCATGATACTCAAACCTTTTCTTTTAATTTTTACAATTTTATTATAAATGTCATCCTTACATACTGGCAATATCCATATTGGTAAGGTGTGCAAATAGGTTTGCGTTTTTACTACTGACAAAATAAATTCATCATGATATAATTCGGACAGATAGGAGACGAGTTATGAAGCCACAAGAAACAAAATTTACATTTGTATATAATGAAATTAAACAATGTATTTTGGAGGGCCAAATACCTCCCGGAAATGCTTTGCCATCTTCAAGGATGTACTGCGAGCAATTTCATGTAAGCAGATATACGATTAACCGTGTCTTTGACGCATTGCGGACAGAAGGACTGGTTGACATTCAGCCCCGTCTTGCACCAATTGTTGTTTCAAAAAAAGATACTTGTCATTCATCAAATACTGTTTTCGAGATTTTAAAACAAAAGGAAGGCATTTTACAGGTATATCAGACTTTTGCTCTAATACTACCTTCACTTATGGTTTTTGCTTTGCAGGGGTGTGACGTGGAGATAATGCCTCACTATAAACAGGCTGTGAAAGCATTACGTTTGGGATATGTCTCAGGTGGATGGTCATCTCCTTCTAAATTAGGATATGATATCTTAAGAATCGGTGGTAATTCCCTATTCAGCGAACTATATTCTACATTTGGCCTTTATAACAAGCTTGCATTTTTTACTGAAAATTGTCCCTATTTCTCTAAGCACTTTTTGCAGGGGTCTGCATCTGTAACCAATGTTATCATAGATATATTAAAGGGCAATGATCCACTCACAAAGTACAACCAGTTATCAAATATGTACCAAGAACTTACGGATTCTATTGAAAATACGTTAAATCATCTGTCAGAGAGAATGCCAAAATGTCCTGCACAGACTGGCTTGAAGTATTCGTGGAATCCCATGCGTGGTCAAGATTATTACTACTCAAAAATTGTTGATGACATTAATCTAAAAATTGGTCTTGGAGAATATCCTGTTGGAATGTATCTTCCATATGAAAAGCAGCTGGCTAGTCAGTATGATGTCTCTTTATCGACAGTCAGAAAGGCATTGTCAGAACTTGAACAGAGAGGTTTTGTAAAGACGTTAAACGGTAAAGGCACTATAGTTATAGAACCAGATGATACTAGACTTCATCAGCTGGCTCTTAATTCCGGGTATGTAGATAAGGCATTACGTTACCTTCATGCCTTACAGCTAATGGTACTGATTATTCGCCCGGCTGCTTTAGCTGCAGCTCCGCACTTTACGAAAGCAGAACTGGACGAGTTAGAAGACGGATTTACTTCTTCTGGATCTATTTATTTAACAGCTATTTTGGAATCCATAATGAAACATACCAGATTAGAACCTTTCTATGTTATATTATCTAAAACCAATCTTCTTCTTGAGTGGGGGCACCATTTTGCTTATTATCCGTCCAAGAAACACACACTTTCAAATCTCAACAAGCAAGTCATTCTAGCGTTCCAGCAGTTAAGGAAAGGGAATGCGAGCTCCTTTGCAGATGGCATAGCAGATTGTTACCGTTACAATTTGGTTTGTATGAAGAAGCATATGTTAGAAAAATATAGGTTTCACAATGTAGCTAACATTCGGATTCCAGAAAAATATTAGATTAAAAGATCCTCAGATGCCAGATCCTCCACTGTCATGATTGTTGCAAATTTTTGATTCAAAGAAGCCAGAAAGACATTCTGCTCAATTTCTGCAGGTATCTTTTCTCCCTGCCATTCTAAATCTTTTGTGGCACAGGCATCGGATATGAGTGTCACCTGATAGCCCAGATCCTTCGCTGCTCTGACCGTTGTATCAACACACATATGTGTCATCATTCCGCACACGGTCAATTCTGTCACAGAAGATTTTTTCAATTCTGCCTGCAGCTCTGTCTCAAAAAAACTGTTTGGATAGTGCTTTTTGATGATCTTTTCTGTATCAAGAGGCTTGATGTTCTCAGAACTCTTTACCCCCTCTGTATTCGGTACAAAAAAAGGCGCATCTTTTGCCGCAATATGCTGGATATAATAAACTTGATAGTTCATATCTCTAAAATACTTCAAAAGTCTCTGGATTGCCTTTAATGCGGCTTCCGGTTGATGCAGCCGGCATTTCACATTCTCAAAATAATCATTTTGAACATCAATGATCAGCAAAGCTTATTGGTTTCCACTTCCCTCTTGTAATATCGTGTACTAACTCTAAAGGACAAGTATATTGATTCCGAATCTTCATCTTATCACTTCCTTTCAACAACAAATATATCATTAAATATTTTTTAAAAATAGGGCTTGTAATCAATTTTTAATGGCTTTATCCTTAATCTTAAGGATATCCTTTATCACAAAAAATGAATGATTAAAGGAGGAATTATGATAAATCAATCAAACATGCAGGAGCTGGAAACCATCATCACTAAGGACTGCGGTAACATTGCAGGCGTAGTTATATTAAAGGACGGTGAAACTCAATACGAACATTATTTTAATGGCTGTACTGCCGTAAGCCGCATCCACATATATTCTGTGACAAAAAGCATCATCTCTATTTTGATCGGAATTGCCATAGATAAAGGGTACATTGCAGACATTGGCCAGAGGGTGCTGGATTTTTTCCCTGATTACATCCCAAAACAGAGAGAAAAAACAATACAAAATGTAACGTTACGGGATCTGCTGACCATGACAGCCCCATATAAATATAAATTCGCACCTTACGTCAAATATTTCACTAGCGATGACATGGTAACATTCAGCCTCGACTTGTTGGGAGGCAGGGGAAAAATAGGACAATTTAGGTATACTCCACTCATAGGACCTGATATTTTATCTGGCATTCTAAGAAACGCCACTGGACAGTCTGTATTTGACTTTGCCTCTGAACACCTTTTCCGCCCTCTTGGGATCACGGTAGAGCGCAGTGTAATATTTCATTCCAAAGAAGAACAGATGGCATTTAATAAAGCCACGGATATCAGCGGCTGGGCAGTTGATCCATCCGGGACTAATACTGCGGGCTGGGGTCTTACACTCTCTCCTGTGGATATGGCAAAGCTGGGCCAGTTATACCTAAACGGCGGCCTGTGGAATAAGAAACGTATTGTCTCTGCAGAGTGGGTCAGCGAGAGTACAAAGGAACACAGCCGGTGGGAAAGGATGAGTCTCTCTTATGGATATTTATGGTGGATTCACGAGGACGGCTTTGCGGCCATGGGGGACGGCGGAAATGTGATCTACGTCAATACAAAGAAAAATCTGACCGTCGCCATCGCTTCTCTTTTTAAACCAAAGGTGACCGACCGGATAGAATTTATTAAAGAATATATAGAACCAAGATTTGAAGACTGTAAGGAATAAGGGCGGGAAAACATCCAAACAGAATAAAATTGGCAAGCCCATAGCCTCTCCCCATCGTAAGAACAAAAATAATCTGTGTGCGGTAGTTCTACCTGCCGTACACAGATTATTGTAATTACACATGCTAGCAAAATCTAATTTTTCTATCACCAGTCACGGAAAAGTTAGTAAAGCCATCGATTAAACATACGTGATCAGTCCCATATGCGGCAACTAGATTATTTGCGACTGTACCATAACTGCCATCTAATTCAGGTCTGGCCAGGATTGCCCACGTTTCGTCTCCAAAAGCAGGCATCTCTCCCACTGCAGTATCCAGATGTGAAATCTGAAAATGACGTGCATACACGCAGTCCGGCTCTCCTATATGATATAGTACAAGTACAAAACAAGAAGTAAAAACCCCTCCTGCAAGAACATATTGATTGCTTGCTACCCTTGTTGGCTGCTCTGCCCGCTCATGAAGGATTTCCCGCATCTCTTTTCCTTCAGTAGCTTGCATTCCCATATGTAAGGGTACAGGAGCCGTGAGAACCTGGGCATATCCGCTTGGATTATCTGGAATCGTGCTGAATAAACTAGGCAGAGTTATCAAATCTCTCACCGGCATATGCATGTCTATGTGATAATATCTCATAAAATACCTCCCTGTAAAAATAATAAGTTCCGTTTTGCATATGATAGCACAGTCTTTTTACAGTCTCTATATTTTATGGCGAATGACGCATCACAGAATGTGAATAACTTCTTAAGGCCTACTCCTGATAGCCTGAAATCAAATCCGTAAATCGTTTTGCAGTCAGATGAGGCCTTGTGATCGCACTTCCGACAACCACCGCATGTGCCCCAAGATACAGACATTTTACCGCCTCTTCCGGAGTATTGATATGCCCTTCCATCATCACATACACATCATCTTTAAAATCCCTGCACATCTTTGCAAAGGCTCTCATATCCTGGCTCTCAAAATGTTTGGTCGCTTCTGTGTATCCAAACAGAGTAGGCGCTACAATGTCCACGCCCAATTCCACAGCTTTTTTTGCTTCATCGTAAGTAGAGACATCAGCAAAGATCATGGCTTCAGGGATTTCCCTCTTTACATCTTCCACAAGCTCCCATGCATGGCGGCCTTCCTTTGTCATCCGGTCCGTGCAGTCCATTGCAATGATTTCAGCGCCGGCTTCCCAGACCTGCTTTGCTGCTTCCAGTGTAGGAGTGATAAAAACCTCTTCATCACCTCTCTTAATTTTATATAAACCGATCAGCGGCAGATCCACTACATTTTTGATGGCCTTGATCTGCTCCGGAGAATTGGCGCGGATCCCGACAGCTCCCGCCCACTGTGCAGCTTCTGCCATCTTAACGACCATATTATCTGTATAGATCGGATCCTCCGGCTGTACCTGGCAGGATACGATCAGACCCTTCATAGATTCTAAGATTGCTTTTTTTCTTTCATCTGCTGTTTTCATGTCATTAACTCCTTTTTGGTTGCCTGTTTTTGTTTCATAAAGGTATCATAACATATTATCCGGTAAGTTTCAGTCTCCTCCGATCTGAATTTCCAATCCTTTTTCCTGTCCCATGGAACAAAAACGCTCCAAGTCCTTCTTTTTTAAGGATTCCTGGCTTTTGAGAAGATATGGCATGCCCAGCCTCTCATATTTTCCAATGCCCAAGGTGTGGTAGGGAAGCAGCTGAACCCTTTTAATGCCAAGGGAAGCCGTTTCTTTAAAAATCCCTGTGATGGATTTCTCATCAAAATTAAATCCGGGGATGACAGGTACCCGCACGATGATTTTTTCGGGAACTTTTCTTGCAAGGTACTTTAAATTACCCAACACCAGATTCAGGTCCCCTCCCGTATACCGGTAAAAGTACTCAGGATCTGTATGCTTTAAATCAAATAGAAAAAGATCAATCCACGGAAGGGCTTGTTTCACTTGATCTGCCGGAACATGGCCGCAGGTCTCTACAGCGGTGGATATCTCGGCTGCCCGGCACTGTCTTAAAAGCTCCATAAATCCCTCAAATTGTACAAAGGCCTCGCCCCCTGACACGGTCACCCCACCTCCGGATTCTTCATAATAATCCCTGTCCCGGAGAACCTCCGCCATGATGCTTTCCACAGTCCGTTTTTCCCCTGAAAAACGGATAGCGTTCTGAAGGCAGCTTGACTCGCATCTGCGGCATTGCCTGCATTTATCCCTGTGGATCAGCGGCCTGCCCTCTTTCATCTCAATGGCCTGATTCGTACAGACACCGGCGCAGGTTCCGCAGCCCACACATTTTTCCTTATAGTACATCAGTTTACTTCCTATAGTCTGGGATTCCGGATTTGCACACCAGAGGCAGTGAAGAGGACACCCCTGCAAAAACACAGTGGTACGGATCCCCGGACCGTCATGGATGGCAAACCGTTCAATCTCCATAACAGACAGCTGTTTTTTCATCCCCTCATCCCAAACCTTTCCTCATCATAGGTGGACCGGCTCAAAAGCTCCTGCTGCACATTCGGTGTCAGGTTGACAAACACCGCCGAAAAACCGCTGACCCTGACGATCAGATCCGGATACATTTCCGGATGCTCCACAGCATCCTCCAACGTGGCTTTATCCACCACCGTCACCATAAGATGACAGCCTCCTTTTTTAAAATACGTCTTCATCAGCTGCTTGATGATCTGTCTGTTTTCTCTGAACATGGACGGCGAGAACTTAATATTCTGTACGGATCCTCCATGGTATCTGGCATCAAATTTGGAAAGCGAATTTAACATTGCAGTGGGCCCGCTCTTATCCGCTCCTCCCTGTGGGTTGTTAGCCGGATTCATGTACATCCCGGACAAACGTCCGTCTGGTGAGGCAGCAGTCCTGTTTCCCCACTCTGTGTTTAGCTGGTTATTGCTGATGACAATGAGAAAATACTGCATTCCCTTCCTGATTCCACGGTCCCGGACTCCCTTCGCCACAAATTCATACAGATCATTGGCCATGCCGTCGGCTGTATCCAGATCATTTCCATATTTGTCACAGGCAAGACAGTCTTTCCTGACAGCTTCGTATCCCTCAAAGTTGTGCAAGACTGCCTCATGCAGTTCTCTTAATGTATACTTCTTCGTGTCATAGACCAGATGCTTCACTGCCCAGAGGGAATCCGAGGTATTGATATTACCGTAAGTCTCATTTGTCCCACCCAGATAGCGGACTCCGCCGTCTAAAAGAGCCTTTCCCCGTTCCAGACAGTCATCGGTCAAAATGCTGGTGAACAGAAAAGACACCTGCCGGTTCATGACCTCATAGGAATGGTACTGTGCCTCTACAGACAGATCCAGGTAATAGTCAAGAAAGCTTTGATAACCCTCATAAAAGGATTCAAACGTACGGTATTCCTCCAATTTCTTTAGCGGAAATCCTCCAGACTTGTTTTTCCCGTCCATAGGATCCACGCCCTCATTCATAAATATATTGAGAAGCTTTAAAAGATTGATACAGACATTGGGAGTTCCTGTACTCTGCCCCTGTATAACATATTCCGTACATCCAAAAGGGACGTACTGCTCTGCCGTTTTTTCGTCTACCCGCATCCCATAAGCAACTGCCGGAATATTTACATCATCATTATAGAGAGTTGGATATGTTGCTCCAACCTCTAATGCATCAAAGGCTTCATTCCAGATCTCGTCAGAAGTATCCTGATCCAGACGAAGTGTAAACTGCGGTTCTACATAACGACAATTTTTTGCCACTTTCATGGCAATATGCAGAAACTGATCCGCTTCCTGCGGATGTTTCCGTCCTCTTCCCCCTACGATGATCCTTCCGTTGACTGTGGTCCTCCTGTTTTCGATCATGGTCCACAGGGAATGGACATAACGGTAGGCCTCTTCCTTGGTAATCCTGTTGTTTTTTAGATCCGCGGCCAGATACGGGCCCAGATAATCATCCAGGCGCCCGTAGTTGATGACCCCCGAAAGCAAGGCGTACAGCCAGATCAGCTGTAGGGCCTCATGGAAGGTTTCCGGTTTCTCTGACTGAATCTTTTTTAGAGATCTGCACATGGTCTCCAGCTCTTTCCGGCGTCCCTCATCACAGGTTTTCTTTTGTTGTTCCGCCATCTCACAGAGATACTGCGCTGACTGCACGAAAATGTCAAGAGTTCCCAATGCCCCTTCATAAAAATGATTGCCAGGACTCTGCCTGCTTTTTTCTTCGATGTCCTTTCTTAATCCGCCGATGCCTTTTTGAAGGAGCTTCGGATAGTCCAGCATCATACCGGACAGCCTTGCAGTGGCAATCAGTGGATATTCACAGTCTATAAACCGTCCGATGGTATCTTCGGTGAGTACCTCTCTGCAGTAAACCGTTTTCAGGTCATGCTCCAGCCAGTAATCATAAAGAATATCTGTCCGCTTTTTTTCTGATTCTGTAGTAAGCTGGGACTGAAATTCTCTGAGCTTATGAAATACACAGTAATGGCCGACTCCGCCCAGGGAAGTGACACACCCAAACCCGATAGGCAGAAAATCCAGCCTCCCTGCGATCAGATCCTCAGATTCAATACTCCTAAACATTCTCGGATATAAGACCTTCAGGCATTCCACTTCCCGGACTTCCTTCGGGGCATCCGCATAGGTCTGATGCACCTTCGTGTATTCCTCCATAATCAAAAGCTGTTCCTTCAAAGACTTTTCACACGGGATTTTTAAACTTACCTCTACATTCTGGGCTCCGTCCACATCAAATTGAACCATAGCTGTTCCTCCTTCCGGCAACGTCTAATGCTTTGCCTTTTCAGCATCTCTCCAATTACTCTGATAGCCTGAGATCAGGTCCACAAAACGTTTTGCTGTCAGATGGGGCCTTGTGATGGCACTTCCTACCACAACCGCATGCGCTCCCAGATACAAGCATTTCATAGCATCCTCCGGGGTATAGATATGTCCCTCCATCATCATATAGACATCCTCTCCAAAGTCACGGCACATCCTTGCAAACTCCCTTAAATCCGGCTCTTCAATGTGTTTTGTTGCCTCTGTGTACCCATAAAGAGTCGGTGCCACAATATCCGCTCCCAGTTCCACGGCCCGTCTGGCCTCCTCATAGTTGGACACGTCAGCAAAAATCATAGCTTCCGGTATCTCTTTTTTAACCTCTGGCATCAGTTCCCAGGCCGGACGCCCCTTGTCTGTCAGCTGGTCCGTGCAGTCCAGAGCAATGATCTCGGCCCCGGCTTCCCATACCTGCTTTGCCGCTTCCAGGGTAGGTGTGATAAAAACGTCCATGTCTTCATTCCAGATCTTATAAAGACCAATCACCGGCAAATTCACTGCCTCCTTGATAGCACGGATCTGTTCCGGAGTATTTGCCCGGATCCCGGAAGCGCCTGCCCATGCCGCCGCTTCTGCCATCTTCACTGCCATATCTTCCGTATAGATTGGGTCATCAGGCTGTGTCTGGCAAGATACGATCAATCCTTTCATAGAATCTAACATTGCTTTTTTCCCTGCGTCTGTTGTGTTCATAATTTCTTTCTCCTTTTTCACTCTATATCATCAGATTGCTTTTCAAGTTCCTTGTATCAGCAATAGCTACAGGCTTCCTGTTAAAGTTATCTTAGCACAGTCTGTTTGCTGTTACACTATTCGGTCTTGCTATAAAGTTTATTCAAATTGCTTTTTTTGATATCTCATAATATAATAAAAAAAGAACTTTAACACTATAGAATATTTCTGTTTTCTAGTTTTAGATAAGGAGGGTTTTTATGATATGCCGGGAACCAGGCGTACTTCCGGAATCGGAGTATTTTTTCTTTGCACCATCGGATACCTTCACGGACTATTACTACTATATTATCAACTGCGGACATTTTTACTGCCGCCAGGGATACCGCATACAGCGTCAGGGAAACCATTCCCCCCTGATGCTGTATGTGACGGATGGTACATTTTATCTTGAATATGAGGGAAGCTGCTATACCGCGGCAAAGAACGATATCATATTAATTGACGGGGAAAATCCCCATGTTTATTATTCCGGTGATTCCTGTGAATTTATCTATATGCACTATTGCGGGAGTAATGCGGTCTCTGTCACCAGACATTTGATCAGCCAAAACAAAGGACCTCTTTTTAATCTGGATAACCACAGGCAGATCTATGATTTGGCTAATTCACTGGTCACAAAACTCCGGTTTGAACAGGAGGTCACAGACGCAGAGCTGTCTTCTGTCATCTATAGCTGCCTCTGCCAGATCCAGTCCTTCCGGCATTCTGTACCCGGAACCGGTATGGAAAGCTCTCCCGCTGTCTCCGATGCCATTCGGTTTATCCGGGATAATCCCTGTAAGAACCTTACACTTAGGGATATTTCCGGACATGTCAATTTGAGCCCTTACTATTTTTCTCATCTGTTTAAGGCTGAGACAGGGTACTCTCCCATCGAATACGCAGCGCTCTGTAAGATTAATCTGGCCAAAACCATGTTAAAAACCACGTCACAGACCATTGAGAGCATTTCTGAATATCTGGGATACAGCTCCAGTGCCAGCTTTATCAACGCATTCTCACGGAGAGAGGGGATATCGCCTCTGAAGTTTAGAAACGGCCTTCAGGAATTGTAAACTACACTCTATTCAAAAATCTTCTTGTGAAAAAGGCAATCCATAAAAAACAGGAGATAAGTCCAAACATAAATGAAAAGGGATCCGCTCCGTTCATCAGCAGTTTCCCTATCCAGAAAGAAGGAAGAAAAGCCATGATAAAATGATACGGAGCAGGAATAAACCATATTAAAATAAGTCCGATAAAGCTGATTCCCATCAACTTAGACAGAGCAAGCCCTTCCACACGGTTTCCTGCAATGGAAACAACCATCATCGCCAAAGACATCCCCGTTAAACTGCTGATGAGGGCGCTTAAAAGTATCACTTTAAAGGATAGAGGGGAAATTTTAAAGAAACAAACAACAAAAATTGTCGTAAGAAATGCCCATATCATCGGCAGGCCGATTCGAGCGTTTAGGTAAGAAGATCCTTCTGCCGGTGTAATCTGATAAAAGGCGCTTAAACCCTCATCCCTCTCCTCCAAAAGCAAAAACGCCGAGATCATTGCTGCAAACATAGGGGTCAGGCAAAGTAACATACCGTCTGCCAGACCATACCAGGCTGTGATAGAAAAAAAGAATTTTCTTGTCAATATGTCATTGATGATAGGAATGGCAAATTTAAAAAAGATTCCTGCGAACACAGGTGCCGGAAGGAGAACAAGCAGCATTCCGTCTTTTGCTATTTGTCTCAACCCTATTTCAAAAAGTTTCATCGTGTGCTTCATAAGTTCCCGCCTCCTTCCGACTGCAGCGCGGCTCCAATCCGTTTATTGGCAAAGTATAACATCATCCCGAACCAGAAGATCAGATTGACCCACATAAAGCCATTTATATTTTCTGCCATATGGATCGAATCTGCAATCAAATACCATAACGCTGTACCAGGGAACATCTCCAAAAGCGGATGAGTGATTCCAAACGCTGTCAGGACAGGCGGTACGGACAAAAAGACCGCAGGAAATATGACAATGATCATATAGTGGTTGACTGAACGGGCATAGGATGCCAGAATCAGTCCAATGACATTAAAAACAACCGCACCAGTAAATACACTAAAAGACAAGAATACGAAATGGATTGTGCTCCTCATAGCAGCCAGCACGATGAGATCCGCTGATACCGTTGACAGGATTGCCAGGGATATGGCTTTTGACAATGTATATTCCATAGGACAAAGCGGTGAGATACTCCAAAAACGGTGCAGCCCTTCCCCTTTTTCCAGCAGCCATATACCGCCCATAAAGAAAATACCTAGCATTGCGGGGTCAGTCAAAATAATAAGGGACGCTGTCATTTTTTTATATTCCTGGGGTATGATCATCAGCACAGCAATATAAACCACACTGAAAAAAGCGTACAAAAGATAGAATCCATATTTTATTTGAAAATGGATGTCGTTTTTTAAGGCAGATAAAAATCTCATTGCAGGCCCCTTCCTGTCAGCGCAATAAATACATCCTCAAGGGTTTGCTCCTTTGAATGAATGCTTGTCAGTAACCCCTTTTTCAGTACGGTTTGAAAGTCCTGTGAATGTGCCAGATTGGAAAGAGTGCAGACCTTTCTTATCTCTCTTGTATTGTCTAAAAAGGTATATTCTACTTGTGTATTGGTCCCGCCTTTGCGCAGGGCGTGCGGAGAACCGATGGCCTTGATCGTTCCGTCCGCCATAAAGGCAACACGTCCGCAGAGTTCCTCTGCATCCTGCATATTATGGGTTGTTAAAATGATCGTTTTTCCCATCTTCTTTTGCTCCAGGATCATATCCTTTAAGACTCTTGCATTTGCAGGATCAAGACCGCTGGTCGGCTCATCCAGAAAAAGAAGCTGCGGGTCATGAAGCAGAGAACGTACAAAACCAAGCCTCATTTTCATCCCCTTTGAATAACTAGAAACCTTCTTATCAGCATCATGCAAAAGGCCGACCTTCTCTAAAAGCTTCAAGGGATCAGTTGTTCTGCCTGAATATAGAGAAGCAAAATACTTTAGGTTTTCAAGGGCAGTGAATTTACCGTAAAAGTTCGGAAATTCAAAATCCACTCCTATTTTTTCATAATAATCATGTGTTCTCTGCCTCATCTCTGTATCAAAAATATGTACACTCCCCCGGTAATCCCGGAGGGTTCCTGTCAAGATTTTCTGCATGGTGCTTTTCCCTGCGCCGGACGGCCCAAGAAAACCGAAGATCTCACCTTCCTTTACGTCAAAACTGATCCCATGGATCGTATCATTTTTTGAAGATGGATATTTAAGATAGACATTCTGGACCTCAATCACATTTTTCACTGATGATCTCCTTTAATACACCATCCAGCATGATCCCCATTATCGTCTGTTGATCGGCAGGGGAATCTTGCTGTAAATTGAGGAAACTGATGGCAAGCGTCTGTAATGTTTTTGTGGCAATTTCGATTCCACAGTTAAAATGAATGCCGAATTCCTGTAGTCTGATAAGTTCATGACTGTCATCTTTTGTATGTGCCTCAATCACTTCATTGGGCAGCTTGCGGTATAGATATTCAGCAGTTTCACTGTCAGCTTGTTTCAGCATAGGATAACGCTGTATTCCGTTAAACATTAGAATAAAACATTGCTTACAGAGTTCTCTTGGCTCCAGAGAACGGTTTTCCTTTAAAAAATCATCCATCTCACGCCACATCTTCATCTGTAGATTTCCGGCAATCTCCATATAGAGATGTTCTTTACTCGGGTAAAAAGAATAAAATGAACCTTTGGCGATCCCGGCAGCCCGTACGATTTCGTCAATGGATACTTTTTTAATCCCAAAAGAAGTAAATAGATGTTCTCCTTCCTGCATTAATTTTTGCTTTATTCGTTCTCTTTCTGTGTCGCTGAACCTTGGCATTTATATCCCTCCAATCTATATGACTTTTTATTCTCTTTTAGTCATATAGATTATAAATCTTAAAATATCTTTCGTCAAGAAAAAACAAGACAGGGATCTATAAAGATTTCCCGTCTTGTTTTGATAATTATTTTATCCGTCTTTTCTGGAACGGCTGTATATCATTTTCTTTGTGAGGATAAAGATGACCAATGCCGCAAGCACGACAATACCGCCGATTAAGAATACATTTGCGTATGTGGAAGCTGCTCCGGCTTTTACTCCTGTGATGCTTCCTCCTGACATGACGCCGGCTGACATCATTTGTCCGAATACTGCTACACCGACAGATCCAGTGATAGCCTGTACAAGGTCATTGATCCCCAGAACACGTCCTGACTCTTCCGGTGAAACCGTCAATGTCGCCGTATCTACGATCGGAGAGTAGAAAAATGATGTTCCGAAGTAGTAGATACACGGTGCTGCAGCGAGGGCCGCAATCTTTCCATAAGGAATCGCAAACGCAATCGCGATAAGGCCGATTCCCATTGCCGCTAAAGCCATAATGATAGCCGCGGATCGTCCAATCTTCTTAATTACAGGTCCACACACAAAACCAAGGACTGCTGCCAGAAGAATGGACCACACAAGCAGGTTGGAAACCTGGGCTGAGTCAATACCAAACACTTCAAGCCCGATGGCATTTACACCTGCATTCAATGTATAGCTGAAGAAGTAACCCACGAAAATGACCACCATGGTTGCCACAAATGCAGGATTCTTTAAAAATGCCGGTGTGATGATCGGATCTTCTGCTTTGTTGATGTATATGATGAAAGCTGCCAGAGTCACAACCGATGCAACGGACCAGAGCAGATTCATATCAGTGAAGAACATTGTGATAGCTCCGGCAAAAGCTCCGATCAGTGTAAAGCCCCATCCGTCAATCTTTGCGCCCTTTGCATGTTCATCCGGAAGGTTTTTCGCCAGTGCCGGCATGAATACAACAGAGATTACTGGAATGGCAAACATCCACCGCCAGTCGATCTTTGTCACATAACCAGCCGCGACCACGCCCAGTGCCGCCGAAAATCTGAAGACTGCCACAAAAATCCCGTAATAAACAACCCTCTCTTTCTGGGAGATGTATTTCGATACAAGTACCAGGAATACGGAGCCTGCAACCTGTCCACCGATGGACTGGAGCATACGTGCAGCTACAACAGCCCAAATGCTCACAGGGCCAAGTAGAAATCCGATGGCGGAACCGATAACAAAAACAACGGTTCCGAGCAGTGTCATCTTTTTCAGGGATACAAAGTCACCCAGCGAGCCGTAAATGACACACACGATTCCAAGGGCTATGCCTGGAAGGGATGTGATCAGAGACGCCAGTTCCGGGGTTCCCAGCTGTTTCCCGATATTTACAAAAATCATCCCAAACGCCTGCTGCTCCAAAATACCAAAAATAAAAATGATTAATACCAGCGGAATCGCACGTTTTGCCATTCGGTTCATTGTCTGGAATTCCGGTGTCCCCTCTGCAGGCACCGGGATTCCTGTTGTTTTTCTCTCATCTGTATTGGACATTACCTATACCATACCTTTCAAAACTATTTTTTACTGTTTTCTTGTTACTTACGTTCTGCTTCTGCGACTCTCTGCACATAGCGCCTGCGGAAACGCTCCACATCAACATCAACGCAGACAGATACATTCTTTGTCCCGTTTAATGTTTCATCAAAATCCACGACAGTGGCACCCATTGTGATAGGGCTTGCGGTCTCGACATCGACAAAAGCCTTTTTTGTCTCAAAAAGTTCCGGTTCCATAAGATACATGGCCGCGGACGGATCATACATCTTCACTCCTTCTTCAATATGTCCTCCATCGTAGGAACGGAACAGAGAGCTGATCATCATTCCTGTCTCTCCGCCCTTTTCAAGCTCTTCCAGGTCTCCAACCGTAAGTCTGGCTTTTCTTCCGATATCCAATCCTACCATAGTGATCGGAATGCCGGAACGGAAAACGATTTTTGCAGCCTCCGGGTCAATGGTGACATTGAATTCTCCATAAATCCCGATATTTCCTCTCTCTGTGGAACCTCCCATCATAATGATCTCTTCAATTTTTCCCTTCACTTCCGGAAATGTTAAGATCAGCAATGCAATATTGGTCAGAGGCCCAAGAGTTAAAATGGAAACCTTCTCTTTGCAGTCCATCAGTGTACGGTATTCACTGAGCACTGCATTTTCTTCCAGCAGCAATTCATTCTTAGGTTCCGGAAAATCAAAACCTCCCATTCCGGATTTCCCATGTGCATTGGTTGCAAACCTGTTATCTCTTAAGAGCGGAGCCGCAGCGCCCTTTGCTACCGGCACGTCTTTTTTTAGGAAAGCCAAAAGCTTCAGCGCATTGTTAGTGGTGTGTTCAATCCCCACGTTTCCAGACACACTGGCGATCAGCTTTACGTCCAGTGACGGCTCTGAAAGCATAACCGCAATCGCCGCTGCATCATCAATGCCAGGGTCTGTGTCAATGATTACTTTTCTTGTTTTCATTTCATTCCTCCTTTTATCTTTATGCCTATTCTGAAAACGAATCTGCCGCAAACTCAAGCACTTGATCTCTTTTTGGAATGGACGGTGCCGCACCCATTTTAGATACCGCGATTGCCGAAGCCTTGGCGGCCATATCCAGTGACTCTTTCACTGTTTTTCCCATCAGACGGCTGGATGTATAATATCCTGTAAAGGTATCCCCTGCCGCTGTGGTATCCACTGTGTCCACTTTGTATGCGGACTGCTCTATCATCCCCTGTGCACCAGCGTATATGGAACCCTTTTCTCCCAGCGTAAGTACGATCTCCGCATGAGGAAATCTCTCGTTAAGCTTTTTTAACAAATCTTTGCTGTCCCCGTCTGACTGGAGCAGTGCCCGGGCTTCCACTTCGTTCAGGATGAAGCAGTCTATAAAATCTAAATTTATCTCAAAAATTTTCTCATTCATCGGAGATGGATTCAGGACAGTCTGCATGCCCCTGTCATGAGCTTTCTCAACAAGATAAGGAATCTCACTGATCTCATTTTGAAGGATCAGACAGTCTCCTTTCTGAAAATCTTCCAACACCATGTCGACCTGGTCCTTTGTAACTGCCTGGTTTGCGCCGCCGTACAAAATAATACAGTTGTCTCCTTCTCTGTCTTTTTGAATCACTGCGTTGCCCGTGCGGATTTCCTGGCTGATCTTAAGATAACGGGTATCCACCTCTGCCTCACAAAGAATTTCTCCCAAAAAAGATCCATCTGTCCCTATGACACCCGCATGATAGACATCTGCCCCGGCTCTGCTCAGGGCAATGGACTGGTTAAGCCCCTTCCCTCCGGCAAATACCTGAAGCGTATCAGAAGAAATAGTCTCTCCCTTTTCTACAAAATGACTTACGCCATAAACATAATCGATATTTAAAGAACCAAAATTTAGTATTTTCATGTCTCCCTCACTCGTTCTTTTCCAAGTTTAAAATGCCGTCTCAAATATTCTGCGGCAATCCTCCCGGTTTAGTCTTTTGATACCTCCGATGCTGTCATCCTCTCCGCCAAAAGCGATCTGGTCAAGCATCTTCTCCACTTCGTCTGTTGGAATGCCATAATCCCCAAATGAGACTGGCATTCCCATACTGCGGAAATATTCTTCCGTTTTCAAAATCCCCTGAAAAGCTGCTTCCAGTGTATTGTTCCCGTTCCACTGCACTCCAAATACTTCTTTGGCAAACCGGGCAAACCGTTCCGGCTTCTCCTGATAGACATATCTCATCCAGGCTCCCATAATAATCGAGAGGGTAGCACCGTGCGGCGTGTCGTAAAGTGCACTCAGCTCATTTCCGATTACATGAGTGGACCAGTCCTGGACTCTCCCTATGCCTACCGTATCATTATGCGCAATGGACCCAATCCACATGATCTCAGCCCGATAAGCATAGTTGTGCGGCTCTTGCAGTACTTTTGGCCCAATATCCACCAAGGTTTTCAGAATTCCTTCCGCCATTCGGTCGATCACTCCGATCTCCGTGTCTGGTGTAAAGTATCTCTCGCATACATGTGAAAACATATCCACCACACCGCATGCAGTCAAAAACGGAGGCAGGGAACAGGTCAATTGAGGATTCATAAATGCAATGGCCGGACGTATGACCGGACTGCTGACCAAAAGTTTTTTCCCAAGCTCCACGTGATTAATGACAGCTACATCGCTGGATTCACTTCCGGTTGCCGGACAGGTCAGAATCACTCCAGTGGGCAGAGAACTTTTCGGAATTTCTGCTCCTGTGAAAAAATCCCATACATCTGTATCTGACACAGCTCCCAGCCCGATGGCTTTGGCAGAATCTATGACACTTCCTCCGCCAATGGCGAGTACCATGTCCACCTGTTCTTTTTTTGCCAGATGGATGCCTTCCCGTACAAGAGATAATCTGGGATTGGGCAGGACCCCGCCCAGCTCCAGGCTCTCAATGCCCTTCTGTGAAAGCTGCTTCTTTATCTGATCCAGAAGGCCGCCGTCATATAAAAACTTCCCGTTATCATGATGGATCAAAACCTTTTGGATGCCCATCTGCTTTAATTTACTTCCAATCTGATTTTGCGCATCTTTTCCAAACACAAAGTTTGTATTGATACATATGTTAAAATCCTGAAGCATGTTTACACCCTTTCTTTTAAAATTCTACGGATCTCAGTAACATTCTCCGCGCAATACCGGGGCTTTAGAGAACAGACCGCTTTCGCATCCCCGTCTCCGTATGTGACCCCGATACAGTCTATCCCATTTTCGTCTGCGGCTTTTACGTCGCTCCATGTATCTCCTATATAGACACATGCGCTGGTTTGTATCCCCGTTTCCTTCAGTACCTGGGCGATCATTTCGCCTTTTGTTCTTTCCTCTCCCGGGAGAGAGTCCGGAGAAATCCAGCCGTCAAACAGTTCTGCCCAGCCTTTTTTCTCAAGGATCCTTTCCAGCGCTTCCTCTGCTTTCATTGTGACGATATAGTGCCTCACTCCGGCCTCTCTGGTTTCCCGGATCAGCCTGCGGATACCCGGATAGAGATATGTATGTTGGTATTCACATACCGTCCGGTAATGGACCCGGACCAGCTCCTCATACCATTCATATTGTTCCTCTTTTGGGGCCGGATAAATCTGGAGGAACACATCCTTAACGGTTTTTCCCAGATTGCTGTCATCGCTTTTAAACTCTTTTGGCAGCTGTCCGCCGCATTTTGCCGCAGCATATTCCAAAGAATTCCATACATCCTTTCCCGTATCCGCCAGAGTTCCGTCAAAATCCCATAGGATCATTTCATATTTCATCAGTTATAGTGCTCCAGCGTCCGATATAAAAGTTCCATAAATCCAGGGAAATCCAACTCAAGAGCGGCTTCCGCATTTGGCTGTTCTCCTCTGTAGTCCATCTGGGGTTCTCTGCACAGATCCACTGCCGGATCTGTCCCTCTTAAATGCCGATAGTCGCATACGGTCATTCCCCTTGTAAGTTCCCCTTTCAACTCCACATCAATATGCATATCCGCCGCTTTGATCAATGACGGATCCACCAGCCATGCCACCGCACAGGCATCGTGCATGTTGGCTCCAGAAAGAGATGCACTCTTTACAGTCGTATCGATAAAGAATTCTGTCAGATCTGCTGCAAAATTTGCCGCTTTTGTCCCGATCTCACGGAATTTTGCAACATGCTCTGCCGTAAGACAGCACTGTCTGGTCAGATTGATGCCAGACATTTTTACGTGAATGCCTGAATTAAAGACTCTGTAAGCCGCTTCCGGGTCCACATAAATATTAAATTCTGCGGCAGGAGTCCAGTTCCCATAGGTAACGGAGCCTCCCATGATGCTCAGTTCTTTGACACGATCTACGATCCCAGGTTCTCTGTTGATCGCCGCCGCAATGTTTGTCAGAGGGCCTGTAGCGATCAGTGTGACGTCCTCTGTGTTCATGACGGTCTCTACGATAAAATCCACCGCATGTTTGTCCTGGGCTTTTGTGACAGGCTCTGGAAGGACCGGGCCGTCCAGACCTGTCTCCCCATGAAACTGGGGCGCAGTCACCAGCGGTACTGTCGTAGGGCAGGAATGTCCCGCAAATACAGGAATATCAGTTCTTCCCAGCACTTCCAGTACCTTCAGAGCATTTTTTGTCACATTTTCAAGCGTACAGTTTCCGCCGATGGTAGTGATTCCCAGCACATCCAAGTGCTGTACCGCAAGCATCATAGCAAAAGCGTCATCATGTCCAGGATCACAATCTAAAATTACTTTCTTCATCACTGTCTCTCCTCTCTTCTACTGATGTTTCTTTAAAAACGTTTGTAACTGTTCCAGATTAGGGCAGGTTCTGGCTCCTTTTCGTTCCACAGTATATCCAGACACTGCATTTCCGGCAGCCAGACATTCCCTCAGATTTTTGCCTTCCAGTACCGCACTGATAAATCCGGCATTATATACATCTCCAGCCCCCACGGTGTCCTCCACAGTGACTTGATATGCCGGCACCTCTGTCTCTTCCTCTAAAGAAAATCCGTAAGAACCGTCTTTTCCGTTTCTCACGACCACCACACGGCTTTCGGAGACAAACGATCTGGCATTTTCCATCCAATCCCGCTCTGTACCAAGATAAGCAAATTCATCCGTCCCGGATCCAAGCAGATATGTGGTATATTGGATAATCTCGCGGACTGCTTTTTCATATTCTGGATCTAGGATACCGTCATCCACTCTTAGATTCAAATCAAAGGACGTGGGAACTCCCGCTTGAAAACTCTCTTTGAAAATTCTGATCACAGTTTCCCTTGCTGAAGTGTCATAGGCCAGACACATCCCAGAGGAGTGTACCCAGTCTGCTTTCTGGATCTTTTGAAAGGGTACTTTGCCCGCATCCAGCACTTTAAAGGACTGGTCCACCCTCGGCCATCCCCATAGATAGCGTTCCCCGTTTTCATCAATAAACGCAAATACTCCGACTGTGTTCAGTTCCGGCTCAACAATCATATCTGAGATATCTACGCCTTCTTTCTGAAGATCATCCTGAATGTACCTTCCGTACTGGTCATCCCCGACAGTGCCGATCAGACTAGTTCCCACACCGAGCCTCGCCAGCGCAACCGCTGTGTTGGCTGAGGTTCCGCCTCCCAAAAGAGAAGGCTCTGGGTAGTCTACCAGGGTTCTCTCTTTATTCAAGAACCGGGGATAAGGTACGATGATGTCCACATTGGCATCGCCGACAACGATCACATTATGCATTCAGCGCCGCCTCAATAAACGCCTGCACTTTTGCCGGATCTTTGCAGCGTTCTGTGTCAGCACGCTCATCATCATAGTTGGTCAGACTAAAGGAATCCACGCCGTATGGATGTGTGATGTGGATGGCCTCCGCTACATTGGACGCTTCCAGCCCCCCAGCAATGATGCAAGGTACCTTCGTGCTCTCAATGATCTTTTTATCAATATCCCGGTCATGAGTGAGTCCTGTAGCCCCGATATCTCCTGCAGCTGGCGCTTTCGTGTCGATCAGGAAAAAGTCTGACACCCCTTCATAATCCTTGATGTATTCCATGACCTTCTGTTCTTCCAGAGGTACACCCGCCAAAACTGGGATTGCCTGCATGATTTTAAGTCCTGGAAATCTGTTTTTCAGTTCCTGCACCTGAGCCGGGGTGATTCCCTCAATATCTCCGGATAAATGCATCACATCCGGGAATGCGGCTTTTAAGTCCTCTGTGATCTCATCAATATCCTCTGACACTGTCAGGCCGATTCTCACCGCTTCTGGCTGAACACCCTCAAAGATCTCTTTTGCCCGCTCACAGCTCAGCTGCCCCGGAGTCCTCTTGATCTTTCCGTAGGATACTCCAAGATGATGTCCTCCCATCTCCACAACCATCCTTGCGTCTTCCACTGTTCTGATCCCATAAATCTGAATTTTTACATCTGCCATTTCCTTAAACCATCCTTTCGTTTTCTAATGCTTCCATAAATGCTTCTGTCGTAAAAACTGTCTGTTGTAATCCCGCCCCCTGCGCCACTCTTGTAATCGGCGGAGGCAAAACAAAACTTCTATTTAATATATCAACCTGCGCAAACACCTCCTCGGCACTGCCGTCCAGAATCACCTCCCCTCTGCGCATGACAACAATCCGATTAAAATTATCTGCGACAAATTTCATATCATGAGAAATAGTAATACAAAGTTTTCCTCTCTCTTTCAATGTCTGAAGAATCCTGTGCAGTCTTAGATTTCCTTGTACATCCTGCCCACAGGTAGGCTCGTCAAAGATGAAGACGTCTGGGTCCATCATGATCACGGCCCCGATGGTGCAGAATTTTTTCTCTGCCATGGTCAGATCAAAGGGATGCATATCCAGTTTTTCGGACAAACCGACCAACTCTGCCGTCCACTCCATTCTTTCTTTGATCTGTTTTGCTGGCAGCCCGATCTGCTTTGGACCGAATTCAAATTCTTTCTTTACCGATTCCAGAAACAGCTGGTCATCGGGATTTTGAAATACGTAGCCAATCTGTTTTGCCCACTGTGCCGTGGAACGCGTTTCAATCCTTTCCCCGTTGATCTGAACCTCCCCTGAGACAGGCCTCAAAATCCCGTTCAAATGTTTTACAACCGTAGTCTTACCGGCACCATTCTGTCCAATGAGTGCCACAGGATCAGTTCCTTCTATTATAAGATCAACACCTTTGAGAGCTTCTTCCCCGGACGGATACACATAACGTAGTTTTTTCAGTTCAATCTTCATCTTCCGAGAACCTCCTTTGCCAGTTTTATGGTCGGCTCCTCAGTGATCTCAATATCAGAGACGGTATCATACCGCTGTTTCATAGCCCGGCTAAGCTTGACATAATCTGGTATTCCAATACCATGATTTTCTATGAGGGGGTCTCCGAAAATGCTTTTCGGCTTACCAACAAAAGCCGCCTTCCCCTGATCCAGGACAAGAATCTTGTCCGCATATCTGGCCACACGTTCCATGTCATGATCCACCATGACAACTGTGATCCCCTTTTGATTCAGACGCTTTACAATATCAAAAATCTCCTCGCTTCCTGCCGGGTCCAGCTGTGTAGTACATTCATCTAACACGAGGATCTCCGGTTCCATGATAAACGCTGAGCCAAACGCAACTCTCTGGACCTGGCCTCCAGACAACTCCAGTGGATTTTTGGAAAGAATATGGTCAATCCTCATCAACTTTGCCACATACTCTACTTTCTCGAACATTTTTTCCCTGGGTATCCCCCGGTTCCCAAGACCATAAGCCAGTTCCTCAGCCACTGTACCTGCTGTGTAGGACAGCTGGTTAAACGGATTCTGGAAGACAAAGCCAACCTTAGATGACAACTCCGCAACAGAGCTTTCGTGCACTGGAGTACCTTCTACCAAAACTTCTCCCGAC
The DNA here is from genome assembly GCF_005280655.1 of Anaerostipes rhamnosivorans. NCBI lineage: Bacteria > Bacillati > Bacillota > Clostridia > Lachnospirales > Lachnospiraceae > Anaerostipes > Anaerostipes rhamnosivorans. The sequence goes on along the minus strand of NZ_CP040058.1, from coordinate 1,691,316 downwards.
GATCTTCCCATAAAATAGTGGGGGACCAGACCGGTCAGTGCATTGCAAAGAGTAGATTTCCCCGAGCCGTTGGCACCGATCACACAGAAGAAGCTTCCTTTTTCAACCTGAAAGCTGACATTCTTTAACGCTCTGCGTTTTGTCTGTCTATATTTAAAAGAAAAATCTCTGACTTCTAGTACTATCTTGCCCATTTCCTCTCCTCTTTTCTATATAAGTCCAAATTTCATCAGAGCTGACGCCGCCAAAGCAACGATGAAAAAAAGGACCAAAAATACATTGACTGCTTTGTCTGTATGAGTCTTGGAAACCTCAACATAAGTTGTCTGCTTGACTCCCTGAATCCCAAATCCTCTGGTTTCCAGTGTCATTCCTCTCTCCTGTGCATCTGTCAGAGATGACATGACAACCGGCCCCAGCAAAGGTATGTAAGCTTTTATTCTGGCAAACAGGTTCCCTCCGGTCTCAACGCCTCTTGCCTCCTGTGCTTCTTTGATCACCGCCATTCTTTTCTGCATCTGGGGAACCACATTCAGGCTTGCAAGCACCAGATATCCAGCTTTCGGGGGCAGGCCGCTTTGTGTCAGCGCAGCTACCAGTTTCCCTGAGTAAGTCGTTTTGTTCATGATATAGAATGTCCCCAGGAATACAAAAAGCGTACATATGATTTTTGCCGCATAGCGGATGCCTTCAAGTCCCACCTGAGCAAACCCTAAATCCGCAATCACCGTCACATTTCCCGGATAGTAGCATCCCTGAATGAACAGAAGCATAGCAGTGACCGGTATGCCAAATCCAAACATAACCCTTGTAAATTCTTTTAAGATACGGCCCAGCCAGGCAACAGCAAACAATCCTATGACGATCACCGGTCCGATCCATAAATATGGAAAAACCAGTGTGCCAAGTCCCAAAGAAAACACAGCCAGAATCTTTGTCATAGGATGAATCTGCTCAATCACTGTATGTTTCGGAATAAATGTATTTGATATCTTCGCCATACGCTCCTCCTTAGTCCTCATCATCTTCCCAATCATCTCCGCCACTGTCCGGCGCGTACTGGCTCAGGAATCTCTTAGGTATTTTTTGCATGATGACAAAGGCGATCAGGAATGTGATCCCTTTGTCAACAAGATTTTCAAGCATGGACGTAGACAAAACAGCCGTTATGATATTTTTTGTGGCTACGGTCAATGTGGCCGTTAAAACAGAGGTGCCGGTTACGCCGGTTGCTCCGCCGTATACAAAGATCGTAATAATAGATGCGGAAACGGTGTTGGTCAATGTACAGACCAGCCATGTCAGTATGGCTCCCCAGACCTTTTGGAAAAGCCCTGCTCTCACCATGCATCCTGTCACCACCGCACATAGAACGCTCACGACAGAATACGGCAGATAGACCGGATTGGCCGCCAGTGCCAGAAAAATGTTTGTCAGCAGTCCGCACAAGGCAGAAACCCATACGCCGGAGAGACATGCAACGACGATTGTTCCGATCATATCCAGAAACAGCGGCAGCTTTAGCGCAGAACACAGCATCCCGCCGGTTAGGTTGATCCCGACTGCAATAGGGATCAGCACTAAGGACTTGGTCGAAAATTGCGCCTTAACCCTTTCTGCTAATGTGGTCTTTTTCTTTCTCATAGCTTTCTCCTCCTCTTTCCATAGCTTTGTCTCACAATCTCTGTTTCCTCTTTGTATCTGCATCATTTTGTTTTAAGAAACTATTTTCCGAAATCATTTTCCTATTTAGAATTTATCACTCAGATCATCGTTTGTCAATATTTTTATCACTTTTGTTATTTCTGCCTTTTTTTCTGTTATTCTGTTGTATATTTTGCACATTTGGACATATTGACATCTATTCTTTCTTTGTCTATTATGGGATGTAGGATAAAACTGGAGGTAACTATATGAACATAAAAGAAATTGCACAGCTGGCAGGTGTCTCTGCTTCCACTGTTTCAAAAATCGTCAATCAAAAGGATCAAAGCATCAGCAGTGAGACTAGAGAAAGAGTTTTAAAGATCGTAAAAGAGTACAATTATACTCCTTATGCCGCTGCCACTGTAAGTCCTGCGAAGACATGGATCCTCGGTGTCCTGCTCCGTTCTTCCATTTCCCTGGATTCTACACTGGACGGGATCATGCAGACTGCCCAGGCCAATGGATACAGCACTCTTGTATATAACAGTTACTCCGATATGGAGCAGGAACTTAAAAATATAACTTCTTTGTGCAAGAACAATGTGGACGGCATTATCTGGGAGCCGGTGACCGCTGAAAGTCTTTCCTATACCTCCCATTTTCAGGATATGAACATTCCCATGATGACCATCGGACCCAACGGCGGTGATCATTCTCATATGATTCCATACGAAGAAGCTGCATACCGGATCACCCAGGAATTGATCAACCGACGCCACCGGGATATTGCTTGTATCCTGAAAGAAGGCCGCCGGACCTCCGCTTTCCTGAACGGATATAAAAAATGCCTGTTTGACAATCACAGAAAATTGGACAAGGATCTGATCTTTTATGATCTGGACGAGTCTCTGATACACAAAGTAAACTCCCACAGCATCAGTGCTGTTATATCATCTCATTACCGTGAGGCATTAAAGTTCCATCAGCTCATGAACACGCTGAACTATAGAATTCCGGAGGATATCTCACTCATCTCCCTGAAAAATGACACGATGGAGGATCTGGCTTTCCCTGATATTTCTGAGATCTCCACCTATACGATGCTGAATGCAGATTTTGGCTCCTATTTATGCAATAAGATGATCGCCGAAATTGAAAAACGGACAGATGACCTGCATTCTTTTGTCCAGGAGTTTCATCTGGACAATCAGACTACCGTCAGTGTGCCTTTTAACCTAAACGCTCCGAAGATCACCGTGGTGGGCAGTATCAATATCGATACTTACCTGAATGTACCGCAGCTGCCCCACAGCGGCAAGACGGTCAGCACTTCATCCTCCTTTATCTATCCCGGAGGAAAAGGCGTAAACCAGTCCATCGGCGCGGCAAAACTGGGACACCGTGTAACTCTGATTGGAAATGTAGGATCTGACCTGGACTCGGCCTCGATCTATAAAGCGCTCAAGGAGTACGGGGTAGAGCCTTTCGGCGTGAAAAGATGCAGCCAGGCTGATACAGGAAAAGCATTTATATTTGTGGAATCCGGCGGACAGTCCATCATCTCGATCCTGCCGGGCGCAAACGACATCCTGGCTCCAGAGGATATCAGGAAACGGCAGCGTTTCTTTAAAAATACAGGCTACTGCCTGATCCAATCAGAAATCCCACTGGATACGGTCGCTGAGGCCTGCCGGATTGCCCATGAATATGGGGCAAAGACTATCCTGAAGCCTTCCGTGTACGGACAGATGCCCAGTGAGGTGCTGTCCGGAGTAGATATCCTGATCCCAAATGAAGATGAATTGAATGACTTATGTCCGGGATCTTCTACCCTGCAGCAAAAAACCGCATTCCTGCTGGAATGCGGTATCAAAATCATCATCGTCACACGTGGTGAAAAGGGCTGCTATGTCCGGACAAACGAACTAGAAAAGCATTTCCCGGCGGTTTCCTTTCCGTCCGTAGATAATACTGGCGCCAGTGATGCCTTTATCAGCGCCCTGGCGGCCTATCTGCTTTATGGATATTCTCTGGAACGGGCAGTACGGATTGCCACTTACGCGGCAGGTTTCTGCGTCTCACGGGAAGGTGTCGTGCCTGCCCTAATCGATCAGAGGAGCCTTGAGACATTCATCAAACAAAAAGAAGATTCTTTGATCTGACACAAACAAAAACCGTAGCTGTAATTCACAGTATTGTGATCTACAGACTACGGTTTTATTCATTCTCAATTAATTTTGGTTTCAAATAGTTTTACAGTTCTTATAGAATCCTTTGTTGCCTTCAGAACATCTACCAAAATACGTACTTCATATTCACTGCAATCGCTGAACAGCTCATTCGCTTCTCTTTCAAAGACTGGTTTTGCAATTAGGATTGTATCACACAGCAATTCATCAGCTGACACCTTCAAAAGATTAGAAATCGCGACAAGTGTCGTAAGACTTACGCTGGAATTTCCGGTTTCTATATTACTGACGTGCTGTGGAGTGACACCTATTTTATCGGCAACGGTTTCCTGCGTCAAATTTTGTTTGATTCTTGCGATCTTGATTCTTTTTCCTATGGCTTTAAAATCAAGCTCCATAGACGGCACACTCCTTTCTTCAAAACCATTCTTATATATTGTAACCTTTCCCAAAATGTATTATAATGGTGTCACAAAATAAATCATTCTATAAGTTATAGTCGATATCCGTTTTACGTTCCAGTGATAATTTTAAGATGAGGTGTACATATGATTGGATTTAAAAGAGTAGATACAAGAAGTTTAATAAAAGAAGTCGCCCGCGCACATGGGATTTCTGTTGCCGAGGTCAGAAAAGAAATGCAGCAGACCATTGAGGACGCAAAAAATAACCCAGATCCGGAAAAACAGGCAGAGTTTCAAAAGTATTTTGGAAACAGCACGCCTACACCAGAAGAATTTATCTATGTGGTGACGAAGAAAATGAAGTATTAAGACAGGATATAGCCGAAACGAAAGAAATACGCCCGTCTGGTTTTGTGCCAGACGGGCGTATTTGTGATGATTTTTTGTGAAACGTTTTCTAGGATACTTTTCTGAAGATGTCAACAGCATGACTCGTAATACCTAATAAATCTTCCCGCTCACAGACAGAGAAATGATACTTTAAATATAATTCAAACGTGCTGCTGTCCATAGCATCTATGGCTTCCCGCATAAATAGGGCACAGCCGTCAGCCGCCACATAATGCAGTCTGTCTACGGGAAACGAAGTCATCAATTCATCGATGTCTTCTTTACGGACCAATTCAAATAAATCCTTTGGCTCGGACTTGGCCGCGAACGTGGAAGGATCCAGCAATCCCTTTTTGATATATTCTGTGACACTGATATTCCCACGTTGGAAGCCTTCATCAAGGAGGCAGCCATCAGAGATGACATACGCAGCAAAGATCACGCCTCCTGGCTTTGTCACGCGAATTGCCTCACTTAAAGCCTGTAGTTTATCTTTCGCAGTGTAAAGATGGTACAGAGGCCCCAGCAACAGCGTAATGTCATATTCATTGTCAGGGAAAGCAGACAAGTCCATCGCATTACCCTGGGTTATGGTGACTGGCTCGCCGGATCGTGTATTCTGACGGAAAACGTCAATATTATGCTCTACTAACTCCACTGCATCGACAGCATATCCTTGGCGTGCCAGCGCATGGGAATACCGACCTGTTCCCGCGCCAACTTCCAGCACACGGTCACCTGGTCTTAGATATTCCTTAATGTAGCGCATTGTAGTAAGGAACTCAACGGAACCGTGTCTTAACACCAGCCGGCTGTCTTCGTCGTATTGATTGTAAAAGTCAATTAAATACTGGTTTGTTTTCATAATAGCACCCCTTTTGTCATGATCCGCATGCCTCAATTGCATATATCCCAACCTGGTATTTCTTCCCGTATAAAAAGTGACAAGATATTTACTACCCTTTTCTCAGCACTCTTCCGGTCCAGCGTTAATTTTTTTGTCGCTGTCAAAACTGCTATACCGTGGGTATAGAGAAACAAATCCAAAAATATTACTTTTGCCTTTTCAAGCCCTATCCCAATAATTTCGGAAAACTCTTCCGCCCTTTTTTCATTGTCCGCCTCCTTATAAAAATCCTTTGCCTCTGTCATATCCAAATCCATATCATTTACAAACAGCAGCTTAAATAAGTGTGTTTCTTCCCGGGCAAATTCAATATAAGAGAGGGGCAGGACTAAACAGGGGCTGATATTGACTCTATTGCGGTAATCTTCCACATACCACTCGTAGTATTCATATGCAAATGCGAGAAAATCTTTCTTTAATGCATCCATATTTTCATAACAAGTAAAAATCGGCCGGGTAGAACATTGTAGTTTACCCGCGATACTCCTGGCATTGACAGTTTCAAAACCTGTTTCCCTTGTCAGATCCAGGGCAGTGTTCAAAATCATTTGCTTGGTTATCTTTGCTTTCGGCGGCATTTGTGTACACTTCCTTCGTAATCATATCGTTATGTTACTTATGTTACATAACAATTGTTGTACATTAATCCAATCTTGTCAAGAAGAAATTTCTGCAGCCATACGATACCCTTCCTTCATTTTTGTAAGTACATGCCCAAACTTTTCAGGAAGCTTTTCTGTTTCATCCCCTTGACCGGACAGGTAACGGATCAGAATACCCGAGATCTGTTCCATCACATCCGCTCCCTCATAAAAAATGACAGCGGCCTTATTCCAATCATCTCTGTCGTATTCTTCTCCCATTTGAGAAAGCATGCTTCCCATCTTTTCAAATCCGCCCTTAAATTCAACTTCATCAGGCAGGTCAATGCCTCTCAGCACATTTGGCACCATAGGCACTGTTCCAAAAAATGTGACCATATTCTTCAATATCTTATCATAATCCTCCCGGCACAGGTCTGTTTTCCACTGAGGAAGCTCCTTGATAAACCTTTCAAAACCTTTGTATCCCAGAAACGGCATCGGAGGATTTAAAAAAAGATCCCCTTTTACAGCCAGCGCCTCCTTTGCGATCTGATACTTATTCTTTTGAGACTCCATCCGGATGGTACAGACCGTATTGGGCCGGCTCAGGCCAGGGCAGCTGCAGTCCATGGCAAGACGCAGATCCATATAGGATAACTTTAATTTCTCTCTGCGTCCACAGTCATATAAGGAAACCGTCTGCTCCCCGTCATCATATCCGGCCATCAGCACATAATGGAATGGGATATGCTCCCTGTGATAGAACTTCTCAAAATAGGATAAATGAAACATATCCAGGGTACCGAGCACGACCGGAAAACCGGAATCGATCTCTGCCCTTGCCTTTGCCATCGCACGCTCAAATGTCTTATAAACATGATGTCTAAATCGAAATCCAACAATAGGCGCCAGAGTTTTATTCAAAACCTTTGATTCTCTCTGCGATAGCTGCTTCCCCTTCCAGAATCCGATATGCTGCCAGAGGGATCAAAATACATGCCGTTACAGATATCAGCACAGCGGCCAGTACTGGTATCCACGGAACCCTAAACGGTATGCCCATGTAGTTCATGGACTGGTAACACAGATAAGTGGCAGCCAGCCCTGCCGTGGCTGCGATCAGAATTGAGGATGCTGCATATAACACTCCTTCCCGCACGAGCATAACCTTCACCTGCTTTCTGGTCATTCCCACGCTTTCCATGACCGCCAGTGACACCCGGCGGCTCTGGATGTTTCCGAAAACAGTATTGACGTAGTTCATCAGACCGATCAGCGCAAGGATCACGGCGATCCCCACACCTACCCCGGTCATATTTCCCTGTGCTTTTCTGGTTTCCTTCATGTTTTCGATCTTAGAATCAAAATAAAGGTCCTTTGAGGCAGTTCCCTGTTCCAGACTTTTCTTGATCTGAGCCTCTGTTTTTTCATCGTATTCCTTCCGATAGCGGATATTTAACTTCATGATATAAGGGTTCTTTACCTGCTGCTTTAGAAAACGGCTGCTAACGATGACAACCGGCCCTTTTCCCATAGATCCTCCATAATAATCATCGTCCGTAAATCCGGCGATCTTCAACTGAAGATCTTTTGTTTTCTGCCCCGGCAGGCGGTATTTTACTCTTTTTGTCTTACCTGGGTCCAATTCCAGGCCGCTTCTATAGATGATACAAGTATTTCCGTTGATAAATTGTCTTTTATCTACCGGATGTTCCAACCCTTCGTTAAGGTATTCAAATTCATCATCACCGATACCCACCATCACTGATCCGTATTTTTCAGGGTGCTTCTTATAGTCATTGATATCATCTTTATAAGACGTATACATCCACATTTCATAAAATTTTCTCATCCATGTATCAGAGAATTCCGGCTCCCACGGCACCACGATATTTGTTCCCAGCATGGTGTAAAGTTTCTTCACTCCTTCATTTTCTTTGACCTCTCTTACAACTGAGGGCTTTATGATGTGCTTCCATTCTTTCCCGTTTTCCTTCATAGCCGTGTCATTTCTCACCACCAGATCTGTGTCCATATAATTGGACACAATCGTTCTGGCCCCATGGCTGTCAATGATCGTAATCAGACAAAGGCATATGGATAAACTGGCTGCAAGGGAGAAAACCGCAATTCCTGTTTTTTTCTTATCCCTTCCAAACTGCTCTCTTGCCATTTTCCAAAGAAGATTGCCTCTGCCCTCCCTGCGGCGGCTCTTTTTCCCTGTTGAGACCTGATAACCCAGAGCCTCCACAGGGGAGACAGATACTGCAATCTTCACTGGCTTCAGGCTTCCCAAATATATCGTGACTGCCGCAATAAAAATGCTCACAAAGAAAATGGAAGGATGGAAAGAAATATTGATGGAACTTTCCCGGATACCGAGGGTCCTAACAATATGAGGGATGATCAGAAAAGAGGTCGCCAGTCCGAGCAAAATCCCGCTTCCGATTCCTGCTGCACCCACAATCAGCATCTGTTTCTGCAAATACTGATAAATCTGTTTTGAGGTCATACCCACCGTCCGCATAAGCCCGTAATAACGGATATTTCCTGAGACAGACAGATACAAGATATTATAAATGAGCAGATACGCACTCAGACAGGTGATCAGCACCAGCCCGGCCATGCCTGCCAGGACTCCAATGGACTTTTCCATTTGCCCCGTAAACTGAAAATTTTGGCGGCCGCTCAGATGAAGTCCCTCCTGAAACTTCTTCTGTTCTCTATCAGAGAGGATCTTGCTCTTAAACTTCACCTGCAGCACACCCATGTTACTGAGCTGATATCCTGTTTTCTTGTAAAATGCTTCTGATACACCGAACATCTGCTGTTCCCCATAACCTTCCCAGATACCGGATATAAGAAAAGTTTTTGTATGTGTTCCCTTTTTGTCCGCATAAGTCAGTTCAAAAGAATCCCCGACATCCAAATGCTCCTTTCCGCAGTCTTTTAAGGCCTCCTTGGTGACCATCAGTTCATTTTCTCTATGCGGATAGTAGCCCCGTACCTTTTCCCTGGCCGGTTTCATCTGACGTGACCAGGATGTCTCATCGTACCAGACCAGTCCGGTGTGCAGAGTGTCATCCGCATCAGTTTTTTGCGCATATCCCGCATATGCACTGATCCCTGCTGACAATACATCCCGGTGGTCTTGGCAGTAAGCCTTCTGCCTTTCTGTAAATCCGCCCATCAGCACTCCGTCATAATCGGCTCCCTGCATATGAATGTTTTGTATCCTCTGCATTTGAAAATAGGTGGTTCCCACGGTCAGAACACTGAACAGCATGAAAACAGAGAGCATGACCGCAGCAGTCATTACTGCAAACTTCTGACGGCTGCCTTTGAGAGAGGACACCGCCATTTTTGTGATGATTTTATGATTATTATTTTCCAGCATAGTTCCCACTTCCTCTCACGATCCTGCCATCCTCAATATGGACGATCCGATCTGAAAGCTGTGCGATATCCTGGTCATGGGTGATCAGCACAACGGTTTGCTGGAACTGTCTTGCCACTGACCTCAAAAGCCCCAGTACATCATGCCCGGATGCCGTATCTAGATTTCCCGTGGGCTCATCCGCAAGAATGATGGCCGGTTTTGAAGCAATGGCTCTGGCAATAGCCACACGCTGCTGCTGTCCGCCGGACAGAGTGTTGGGCATCGCCTCTCTTTTTTCTTCCAGATTTAACAGCCTAAGGATCTCATCTACGAATTCCCGGTCCACCGGGGTGCCGTCTAGTTCCACGGGCAGTGTAATGTTTTCATAGACGTTCAGATCCGGCACTAGGTTGTAATTCTGGAATACAAAGCCGATATTTCTTCTTCGGAAGATGGCAAGCTGTTCTCTGTCCATCTCTCCCAGATCTCTGCCACCTACGAATACTTTCCCTGCTGTTGGAGAATCCAGGCCTCCGATCATATGAAGAAGTGTACTTTTTCCGCTTCCAGACTTTCCGATGATTGCGATAAATTCACGCTCTTTTACCTTAAAATCCACTCCGTCCAGCGCCTTTACCGTGTTGTTTCCCAGTTTGTAATATTTTTTTAATGCCTGTGTGTTTACAATTTCTGTTTCCATTGTTTTATCTCCTTTCTCTGATGGTATCAGCATATCTCATAAAAATCACAAACTGCTCACAAAGCATCACATTCACAAAACTGTGATAAACATCATCTGTTGGGTAGATACAGCCTGAAATCAGCCCCCGCTCCCGGTTCAGACCGGACCTCAATATAGCCGTTCTGAAGTGTCATGATATTTCTTGCCAGAAAAAGCCCTACGCCGATGCCCTCCTGATCGGACACCTCCGGTTCCCGGTAGAACCTTGTAAAAATTTCCGCCTGCCGCTCCAGGACGATGCCCTTTCCTGTATCCTTTATACTGATTTTTGTAAAGATTTCCTGGACAGTCACTGAGATCTGGATGCTCCCTCCACGCCCAGTGTACTTTACTGCATTGTCCAGAATATTAAACAATGCTTCCTCTGTCCACTTGCTGTCATGCAGGACTGTAATTCGGCTGTCGCAGTCCATGGACAGCCGAATCTGTTTTTGTTCCGCCTTCGGCACAATGGATGATACAGCTCTGCCGAGGGTCTTTAAAAGAGGCTGTCTTTTACAATGGATCTCGATCACACCAGTCTCCAGCCGTGACATTTTTACCATACTCTTAAGCAGGAAATCCAGTTTTTCTGTCTGTGCGCTGATCTTTTTCAGAAACCGGGCTGCTTCCTGCTGATTTCCCTCCTCCTGGAGAAGCTCCACGTATAATTTAATATTTGCAATGGGTGTCTTTGTCTGATGAGAAATATCCGAGATCAGCTCTTTGATCTTTTTCTTTTCCTTCAGATTTTCTGCATTCTTTTTATGCCAGATCTGGTCCAGCCGTTTAAGCCTCTCATATACCTTTCCCCACAGGGTATCTCCTTCCTCCAGGGTTTCTTCCATTTCTTTTCCCAAAGCTATGGCATCGAGGCACCGCTCCAGGCGGCTGGTAAAGCCATAGATCTCTTTTTTCATACGCCGCCTGCTAAAGCCCAGATAAATACAGATCAGGACCAGAGCTGCTGCCAAAACCGTCATTTCATCCATTGATATCCCATCCCGTAAATATTTGATATGTACTGATGCTCCTGGTCTTCAATCTTCTTTCTCAGCCGGTTTATATTGACGGCCAGAGCGTGCTTGTCCACAAAATTTGCTCCTGTATCCCAGATGCGCTCTAGAAGTATGGTGTAGGTAAGCAGCTGGCCCCTGTTTTGGACGAACTGTTTTAGCAGACGGAACTCTGTGGGTGTAACCATGCATTCATTTCCTGAGACCCATACCCTTGCTGCAGAAAAGTCAATCCTTAAAAATCCGTCGTCAAACAACTCCTGTCCGCCCTGCTTTACCCTTTTTAACACCACTTTGATCTTCTGCTTCAGTATTTTCATGGAAAACGGTTTTGTGATATAATCCTCAGCACCCAGCTCATACCCCATCAACGCATCCTCTTCCAAGTCCCTTGCTGTCAAAAACAATACCGGAATGTCACACTGGCCTTTGATCCACCTGCAGAAAGAAAATCCTTCCCCATCCGGAAGGTTGACATCCAATAGCGCTAAATCCACTTTTTCTTTTAAATACAAATCTCTGGCTTCCTTTAGAGAATAAGCCTTTATTGTATTGTATCCCTCTTTTTCCAAAGCATAGCAGATCCCCTCATTTAGTTCTCTGTCATCTTCTATCACAAATATGTTCTGCATCCTCCACCTCCGTATTAGTTCCCCTCTATTTTATCATACGGAATGCCGGGACACTAAAAAAATCCCAACAATCACAGATTTGTGACTGTCAGAACAGAAAAAGACCGGCTTTAACAGAAATCCTAACACCTGCGTCAAGAGCCTCTTTTTCAATATCGCTCCAATCATAAGCATAGATAATGAGAATCGAAAGTTTCTTCCTGTAAAGTCTCCGAATATGCTTGGCCACCTGGAGTGTTCAATATGGAATGACAGCCCTGCCAATATATTTGTTTAACAGAGAAATATGATATAATATAGATTATTTCAAAAAGGAGGCCCCAACCAATGCAGGATACCAGCATGAGCGATATCATTTACGATTATTTTACTTCCAGAATCCAGTCCGGTTACTATGTGTATGGAGAGCGTCTGCCTTCCATCAGCAATATCTGCAGACAATTTCAAGTTAGTACACTCACCGTCAGGTCCGCATTATCTAAATTGAAAGAACGGCAGTATATTGAAACTTCAGCACGAAAGGCTGCCACAGTTACCTATACCCCGGTTAAACAGTCTGAGCAACAGTATATTGGTTATTTCCTTTCCAGAAAAGACGGAATGGAAGACATTGCACGGTCTGCCAGCATCATATTTGATCCTGTCAACAGCCTGTATTTCAAGGAACAAAACCATGAATCCGTAAAACGTATCCGCTGGCAGCTCAAAAAGACAGGGGGACATGCAGCCAAACAGATAACCTTGTTTTATGCTGAGATTGCCCAGCAGTTTAAGAATCCCCTGTTCCTTAATCTACTATACTGGGAAATCATCCGTTATCTCCGCATCCCATATCTCCACCGTCCTGCAGACTTTGACAATGCAGGCCAGCAGGTCTTTTCCCACTATCAACGTCTGTTGAATTTGTTTGAACACGGACAGGCCGATGAGATATCAAAAGAAGCTCAAAAATTCCACGAGATCCTATTGGCAGAGTTTCTTGAATATCTGTCTAACTTGCAGAAAAAAGGAATGCGGGTCAAACAAGTACCCTTCCGTTGGCACATTTACAGAAAGCGTCCCCAGCTCTGCTATTCACTTGCCGCTGATATTTTAAGTAAAATAGATAATAAAATTTACAGACAGGAAGAATTGTTACCGTCCTGCCAGACCCTTGCCAAGGAATATCATGTGTCTCTGATCACTATGCGTAGAACCCTTGAACTTTTGGGAAATATGCGGGTTATAGAAACCTTAAACGGAGTCGGGACAAAAGTCATTTCTAAAAAAAATCTGGAGGCTCCTGATTTTTCTATGCCGCAGATCCAGACCAACCTTATTTTCTTTTTCCGGGCTCTCCAAATGTGTGCTCTGACCTGCAAAAACGTATCATACCACACTTTTTCTGTGTTGGATGATACAGATTTTCAAGCGCTGGATGACCGGATTCAAAAATGTATATCTGGAGATACCCTTTATCTTCTGGATGAAACATGTCTTCAGTTCATAGGCGAAAAAAGTCCCTCTGCCATGATCCGGGAAACTTATCATCAGCTGTACCACCTGCTGCTCTGGGGACACACCCTTCACATATTCTTTCAGCAGCTGGAAAACAGCAAATTCTATACAGAATATGCCGCAAGGCTTCTGAGAGAAGTCCACATGCAAAATATTGACGGTTTTGCAGATGCACTTTCCGAACATATCTCAGAGGGGGTTGCTGTATGTAGAAATCTTTTTCTACAGCTTGGTTTTGATAAAGACAAGCTTTCGTGATAAAATAAAGCTTAACAACAATAACACAGGAGGAAATTATGGATTATAGAACATACCTTAGAAACTATCCTGATTCAGAGGGCCGCTTCGGCCCTTACGGCGGAGCTTATTTAACAGATGAACTGCGCCCTGCCTTTGAAGAGATCTCCGAGGCTTACCAGACTATCTGCCATTCTTCCCAGTTCATCAATGAACTTAGAAGGATCCGCAAAGAATTCCAGGGAAGGCCTACTCCGGTCTATCACTGTGAGCGGCTTTCCAAGCTGTACGGCAACTGCCAGATCTACCTGAAACGGGAAGATTTAAACCACACAGGTGCCCACAAGTTAAACCACTGTATGGGGGAAGGCCTGCTGGCCAAATTCATGGGCAAAAAACGCCTGATCGCTGAGACAGGCGCCGGACAGCACGGTGTGGCCCTTGCCACTGCGGCAGCCTTTTTCGGGCTGGAATGTGAGATACATATGGGCGAAGTGGATATCGCCAAACAGGCACCGAATGTCACTAGAATGAAAATACTGGGAGCCAAAGTAGTCCCTGTCTCTCACGGGTTAAAAACCTTAAAAGAAGCCGTGGATTCAGCTTTTGAGTCTTATGCTAAGAACTACAAGGATTCCATCTACTGCATTGGATCCGCCCTGGGACCCCACCCGTTCCCGCTGATGGTCCGTGACTTCCAGTCCGTGGTGGGCTATGAAGCAAAAGATCAGTTTGTAGAAATGACCGGTCTGCTTCCTGATGTTGTATGCGCCTGCGTGGGAGGAGGCAGCAACTCTATCGGTATGTTCATTCCATTCATCAACGAGCCAGTGGACATCGTAGGCGTGGAGCCGTTAGGACGCGGATCAAATCTCGGCGACCACGCCGCTTCCATGACTTATGGTGAAAAAGGTGTCATGCATGGATTTGAAAGCATCATGTTAAAGGACAAGGACGGAGAGCCGGCGCCGGTCTATTCCATCGCCAGCGGACTTGACTACCCTTCCGTGGGACCGGAACACGCATTCTTAAATGATCTTGGCAGAGTGGACTATAAAACAGTGGACGATGAGGACGCCATGAAAGCGTTCTTTGAGTTATCCCGCTATGAGGGGATCATTCCCGCCATCGAAAGCTCCCATGCCTTAGCCTATGCCACAAAAAAAGCAAAGGAAATGAAAAAAGGTTCCATCTTGGTATGCTTAAGCGGCCGGGGCGACAAAGACATCGACTATGTAGTTGAGAATTATGGGTATGGAGAAAAGTACCTTTAAATAAATGCCTTGTCAGAATAAAAAAGGCCTTTCTATGGCAGTAGTCTTCTGCCGCAGAAAGGTTTTTTTCTCTATTTTTCATTTCTGTAGGACGCCGGGAATAGATCCATTTCTCCTTTGAACTCCAGCATACCCGTACCATCCGGTATCAATAAGGTCTCCCCCTTACACAGGTATGTCCTCCCCACATGCAGGCTTCGTAAAACGCTTCCATGTCTGTCAGATACCATCTTCCATTGCATTCTGGCTGTCTGCCATCTCGCCAAGCCATGCGGAGGCTTTTCTGAATGTCTTGTCAAATACAGCCGCATAAAGGGAAGCAACTACATTGGTCACAATTCTTAGGATAATTGCCGCTTTTAAACCGAACACGCTGGCAGCAATGGCTAACGCTCCGAATGTATTAAATACTGTCTGCCATTCGTAGCCTGCGGAATATCCAACGCCGATCCCTCCCAGCAATCCAATGAAAGGATACATGCTTTTAGGAAGGATCCAGTATAACAGCAGAAAAATACCACATCCCAGAATATTAAACGGAGCACGTCTTTTTGCTTTGTATTCCATATCCTTTGTAAATGGAAGCAGCACAGACATAGAAGCGATACCGACCCACATGACCCGTGGAATGTTCAGCAGTGATACGATCAGCATCGCAGTGGAGATGCCGAAAGTCAGCCTCAGGTACCAGCTGGTACGCGCAGATCGCAGGTCAAATTCTCTGAACAGGTCTGCAAAACTTCGTTTATAGGATCTGTCTTTATGATCGATGTAAAAGACCGCCGCACACACGGCTGCCCCAACGGCCAGGCCCGCAACTCTTAGATAGAACTCATGTCCTGTCACATCATATCCCTGCAGGAGCAGATAACCCAGTACAAAGGTGGATTGGTTTGACATGAGCACATTGTGGCAGCTAAAGAGCACGATTCCCAGAATGCATATCACGTTAATAAAAAATGCCGGAACAGGGTCAGACGCCATATTTGACAGCCTCGGCCCTGCTGCCAAGATCCCAAAGATCAAAAAGATGACTCCAACTCCATGGGATGTTTTAATCCCAAAATCCGCCTGACGTAACACCAGCAGAGAGAGCAGCACGGTAACGCCCACGACACTGTTTGCAGAGCCGAACAGATGGCTGTAAACAGTGACCACCGCAAAACAAAATGCCACAACCAGATATACTTTTACATTATAGATCAGGATGTGACGCCTTTTTTCCTTCTTATCTTCTGTTTTATGGATCAGCTGTTTTGATCCTGTTGAGCTTAACTGTAATTCCTGATATACTGTCAAAAAAATTCCTCCTTATTTCTTGTCCATAGCACTGTCATTGGCCTTTTGGATCAGTTTCATTAATGTATCAAAATCTTCTTCTCCCAGATTTCTCTGCAGTTCATAGAACGGTTCCATATAGTAATAATAGGTGTCGTCCAGTTCTTTTTTGCCGTTCTCGGTAATCTTTAAATAATAACTGCGCTTATCCTTTTTGCACTCTATCTTCTGGACCAAATGTTTTTTTGTCAGATCTTCGATCAGACGGCTCACCGCATTCTTTCTGATGCCCATGGCATAACTTAAGTCCAAAGGCGTCAGGGCCTCTTCTGCCAGTGCTGTGCGAAAGAGCAGGTCAATCTCCTGGGCTGAAGTCAATGCCCCTTTGCGTGATTTTTTTACATACAGACTGGAAAACAGCCGTACAGTTCCTAGCTTTTCCATAGATTCCAGCCATTTTTCATCTTTCATCACACCCTCCACATCTCTTAGTTTACTTTGTGAACTATATGGTATCATATGACGCTTTTTGGAAAATGTCAACTGTCTATTTATTTTTCTTTCAAAACTTAGTGCATTTCTTAGATCACACACCTAATTTGCCATTGAAAATTGAATTGAAATTATTAAAACTTTATCTTTATAATTTACGTTTCCAATAACTCCGCCTATTTTATTAAGAAGTTCCTTGACAATATACAAACCCAAACCCGAACTTCCTCGTGTTCGGGATTTATCCGCAGTATAAAATTTCTCAAACAATGATTCTACATTTATATCATCTGATAGGTGTGTTGAATTTTTTATTGTAAATACTCCGTTGGAATTTATGGATATTTCGATATAATCATCGGAGTAACGTATGGCATTTACAATTAAATTTTCTATAATTCTTTTACAAACTATGTCATTTCCAATAATCCAAACAGGATTATTTTCTGTTTGGATTATTGGCTGAACATCTTTAAATTCACAATATTTTTCTAGCACACAATCGGTCACAATCCTGTTTATATCCACTCTTTGTATTTCAATGTCAAATTCAGCATGTTCTAAAAGGGATAAGTCATAAAATTCTTGTATTAATTCAGTTAGATAATCTGCTTTTACCTTAATAATATCTAAAAATTGTTTTTGTTCTTCTTCATCCTTGCATTCTTGTAAGAGTGTTAGATAGCCTTGCATTGATGTCAACGGTGTTCTTAGATCATGGCTGATATTAGAAATGGATTGCTTCAGCTGTTCTTCCTCTTGTTTGATTTGAATTTGCAATTTTTTATGTTCTATGTCTTTTTCAATGATTTGAGAAGCCAATTCTTCTATATATTTACTAAATAATGAAATGCGGATTGGCCGGTTTTCTTGAATCTGCCCATTTAAATTACGAATTTGTGTGATAAGTGTGTAGAGGTAGATTACTAATATGAAAATTATTAAAACCAATATAACATACCACATCTTCATCCATCCCCTTTCCACTCTTTTTAACGTATTTCTTGTTTGCGTAATATTGCAAATGAAATTATAGATGTAAAAATCATCACTCCTATAAAATAAAGGATAATGGAATTTTCTATACCAGGAAGTATATTGTAAGAACACGTATTCATCCAATAATACATTGGATTTGATTTTTAAATATAGTAAAACCTCCCATGATTGTACAGACATACGGTCCCATGTCATCATATAAATCATAGGAGCGCTAAATGTGAATAAACACATTACCCCAACAACAACGGCTGTATGTCTAAAAATAATACAAAACATAAGAGTTATACTGATAAATCCTGACATCACCATACAATTTAAAATAGCAATTTTCAGCATTGGCATAATATTTAGGAATTCCAATGACACATGAAACTTTATACATTCTATTATAAATGCAGTCATTATAAATAAAAAATATAAAACAAGGCTGGTAATTGTAATTACAAGATATTTTGCTAAAAAAAATTTAAGTCTGCTTTGACCACTTGCAATCGCGATTTTTATTGTTGAGTCTTGATATTCTCTTGAAAAAAAGGTTACCGAAAATATCAAAATAATCAGCCAAAAAAATACTGTGTATGAAGTAGCCGTCCTTATTACTTCTCCTAGAAAAGGGTGCAAGGTATCACTATATGCCCTTGCAAGAAATCCTACTGTTTTTCCAATTTCCCATTTATTGTCTACACTTGAACTTGACACAACAAATTGCTGTTCTCCACCTATGGAAAATATACCAAAAACACATAAGATCAAAACAAGCATTAAATACAGAGCCTTTGTATGAAATAATTTATAAAATTCTGCTTTGATTTGATTAAACATTTTTCCTACCCCCAATCAGATTTTCAAAGTAAGTTTCCAAGCTTTCTCCTTGAATTGAAATTTCATCAATCATAATTCTGTTATCTGACAGCACTTTCGAAATTGCACGGGTTTTATCTAAATCATCAAATATCCGAATGGATTTGTCGGGGTATATAGAATACTTCTTGATACTTAATTGATTTTCCAAGATAACCGCTGTTCGCTGAACATCATCTGTTCTTAAACATATATGTCGTTTACATTCTTCATTTAATTTTTCAGCAGAAATTTGTTTTAAAAGCTCCCCATTATGCAAAAAGCCATAATAAGTCGCAAGCTGGTGCAATTCACTTAAAATATGACTCGAAATTAAAATGGTTGTTTCTTTTTCTTTTACCAACTTTTTTAACAATTCTCGTAATTCAATAATTCCAGTGGGGTCTAATCCATTGACAGGTTCATCTAAAATCAAAAATTCTGGTTCCCCCAGCAAGGCAACGCCTAATGCAAGCCGTTGTTTCATTCCAAGAGAAAAATTAGAAACTCGCTTATTGCCAACATGGGCTAACCCAACAAATCCCAAAGTATCTGAAACACATTTCTTATTTGGAATGCCTCTTTGTATTCTTTGTACCTCAAGATTTTGTTTTGCGGTCATATCCTTATATAAAGCCGGCATTTCAATCGTACAGCCAATTTTCAGTCGCTCTTGTTGCAGATTACTGTTCTGCCCAAATAAGACAATTTCACCGCCGCTTTTAAAATTAAGACCTGTCAAAAGGCGGATCAAAGTTGTTTTTCCTGCTCCATTTTCACCAATTAACCCGTAAATCTCACCTTTGTGTATTGTTAAATTTACATTTTTTAAGGCATAGAAATTTTTATATTTTTTACTTAAGTTTTTTGTTTCACATATTGTTCTAGCCATGTTCAACACTCCCTTCTTTCTATGCCAGTATATATAACAAATCTAAATAAAATCTAAAGCTATTTATTTGATTTTATATCCAATCCCCCATACCGTCTGTATATAGTCTTCTTTGGCAATAGCTTTAATTTTTTTTCGTATACGGCTGATATGCGTGTTAATTGTATCGTCATCGTAAGCATACGGTTCATTCCAAATAGATTCATATAAATTCTGCTTTGAAAAAATTTTTTGCGGATATTGAATTAAAAGCTGTAAAATACTTAGTTCTGTTGACGTAAATGGAACTACAGTATTTTTTATGGATACAGTAAAATTTTTAATCTCTATATCTTTATATTTTATACTGTTGTATTCAAAGTTCTGGTTCGTTGGCATACGTTTTAAATTTGCTTCTATTCGCGCAAGAAGTTCATATAAATTAAATGGTTTTGTTATATAGTCATCAGCACCCAATTTTAACAATTCGATTTTAGACTGAACCATTGTTTTTGCTGATACTACAATGACAGGTCTGTTCGTAAATTCTCGAAGCTTTCTTAACACATCATGACCATTTAATTGAGGCAGCATGATATCCAATACGATTAAATCAGGAATAAATGACTCACATAATAATACACCCTCATTGCCTTGTAATGCATACTTAACTATGTAATCATTGTTCTGTAAAAACCGGCTCATCATTTTACAAATATCTAAATCATCTTCTATAATAGCAATTTTTTTCATCTTAACATCACCTCTGAGAAGAATTCTACCATAAAGGTAGTTTCCTATCTATACCAGATAAGATAACGAAGACATTGAAAAATTAGGTAAAATTAAAAAACATCCCAGCTTTCTATCTGCCAGGATGTTTTATCTTTGATATCTGTCTTTGTGATGTCCCGTAGATGGACTGGGACTGAGGCGCACCTAATGTTTCTTCTTGTAATCATCTGATCATTTTCTTAGATCAGGCCTAGTTTTTCTAACGCCTGTGTGATTCCTTCCTCTTTGACTGTTCCTGTTATCATGGTTGCGGCCCTGCCTGCTGCCTTGCTGTGCCGCCCCATGACAATCCCTGTCCCCGCGGTCTTTAACATCTCAATGTCATTGTCAGAATCCCCGAATGCGTAGCTGTCTTTTCGATCAATACCGAGCCGGTCTAAAAGCTTTGTAATGGCATCCCCCTTTGTCACACCTTTTGAAGTAATGTCTAAGATCCGTCTGTCCTCAAATGGTTTGACACACTGGAGTACGTCTTCAAACTCTGCCTGCAATTCTTCGATCAGATCCTCTTTATGATAATTCACAACGATCTTTGTGATATGTTCGTTTTTGCGTCTCTCCCAAGGAGCAAACCATCGTTCTGGGAATCCTAAAAAATCTCGGAAATCCTGATAGAATTTTTGGTTATAGTGCATATAATATGTAACGTCCTGAGTCTCTAAATGCAGAGCTGTGTCTTCCGAAAAATACCGTCCAATGACTTCCTGCACTAATTCCTCCGGGATATGGATGTCATCCATAGTTTCCCCACCGATCTCAGTATAAGACCCATTGCAGGTGATGGCTCCTTCAAATTTATCAATATCTGCCTCCAGAAAACGCTTGCTGCGCCCGGAACACAGCATCGTTAAATACCCGTTATCCTTTAATTTTCCTAACGTTTTTATGGTCGTTTCTGTGGCTCCATTGATCTTGTCAGTCTCGTCTATGGTCGTTCCGTCATAATCAAAGAAGACGGCCCCTCTGTACTTCTTCATAAATCCTCTTTTCTTGTTTAAACATCATTGATTCCTTCTTACTATTGTACTTATTTTTTTCAATAAATTCAACAAGAATACAGGGGATTCTTTTTTACTGTCTAAAGTGGATATCATGGAGCCTATATACTTCATCCAGGTTCGGGACATCTAAAATAAGGCTTTCCCCGAAGTCCATGTTCCTGATTCCTTCCATTGTATGCAGATATTTTCGGCACGATTCCTATTGCCGAAGCGCTGCTTGCAAAAGGAGCTCAGCTTGGAACGATCCTTGCCTTTATGATGGCAGTCACCACACTGAGTTTACCGTCTATGATTATGCTGAAAAAAGCAGTAAAACCAAAACTTCTTGCTCTTTTTATCTCCATCTGCACCATCGGGATCATTATAGTAGGATATTTGTTTAACATATTTCATTCATTTTACTGAACGTATAATCCACTGTTATGTCTCTTCTATAATGCATTAAATATCATCTTATAAAGGAGATTGATATCGACCGGCTTTGCAAGATGCCCTTTCATCCCTGAAGCTAAGGCTGCTTCTTTGTCTTCACGGAATGCGTTGGCTGTCATGGCAAGGATCGCTACTGTCTGTGCGTCTTCCCAGCTACTGGAACGGATATGTTCTGCCGTAGTTCCATAATATAGAACTATCTCCCTGCTCAAAGAGAAGAAAAAGCCTTTTCGAGAATTCCTCACTCATACCGATTCCCGTATCCTTCACAATGAAGATCAACCTGGTATGGCCATTTTTCACAGGAGTCTGCTGTATAACAAGCCGGATTGCTCCTCTTTCTTAATAGTATGGCAAACAAAAAAGAGAGAGGAAAAACCTCTCTCGAAAAATACGAATCCATTTAAAAGTTTACTGTACTTCAAAATAATCCATTTTATGTTTGTATTGCTCTTGCTCTTTTTTGAAAAGATCTGTAAGAATACCTATTTCTTTCGTTTCCCTATATTCTTTCAATCCTTTCAGATAAATGCTCCTATTTTCGTCTTCAATAATCAATGGCAGCAATCCATTTCGAAGACATTCCCTAAAAATAATCATTCTGCCAGTTCGTCCATTTCCGTCCTGAAAAGGATGAATAGATTCATATTTTACATGAAAAAGCACAATCGTTTTCAGATTTTTTCTAGAAATCTGATACCAATGAAGTAAATCATCAATGGCTTTCGACACCTCTTTGGGATGTACCGTTTCATATAAGCCAATCATATTGGGGCGTGTTTTAAAATCTCCTATGGCATATCCATTTGCACGATCCTCAAATACGCCACTCTTTAATTCATAATGAAACTCTTTCATCAAATCAGATGTTAGTTCTTGATCTAATGTGTCTAACATCCGGTTGAACATGAGAAAATGCCCATTCATCTCTTCTACATCTTTGACTCGATAATAATCATCTGTAGAAGGCAGCACTCCTTCATCAAATAGCGATGCCGTCTGTTCTTCTGTCAATGTGGAGCCTTCGATTTTATTTGAGTTATATGCCAGAGATCTCTGTGTATATCCATAGATGCCAGAACGATCTCTAATTTTTCGTTCGATTAACAATCTGTCAATTAGCTTATTCATAACGATTCTCCTTTTGTCCCATTATACAATATCTTCAAATAATATCCAACGAAATTTTTCTTTACCTTAAATTTTCTTAACTACATACCTCTTAGCATCTGTGATCATAGCTTTACTATATTCTTATCTCATACTTTGCCCGGCACCTGCACCAACAATCCATCCATCTGTTTAGTTTAACTTCTTTTAAAATAAGAAATTTTTCATATTTCTTTAGCAGAGGACCCCATTTGATTTCTGTAAATATCCTTATTGATGCAGTCTCAAATGTCTATGTAAATTGCGTTGTATTGACTTTCTGCTATATAATCAAATACATCGGCCTCTACGAAGGGTATGAAATAAACTGATTGGTTTCCACAAATTACCGCCTGGATTTTATCGAACATATGTTTCTTTCCTTGTGTTGACTGTGCTATACTCTAACCAGAAAGGAGTGAGACATTTATGAGAGAGAAAATTTATGCCTGTATTGATCTGAAAAGTTTTTATGCTTCCGTGGAAGCCGTCAAGCGTAACCTTGACCCCTTTGAGACAAAGCTTGTGGTTGCCGATCCCACCAGAGGCCGGGGCGCTATCTGTCTTGCTGTGACACCGGCCATGAAGGCCCTTGGCATCAAAAACCGATGCCGCCTTTTTGAAATCCCGGAGTCCGTCAGCTATATCACGGCAAAACCAAGGATGAAACTTTATATGGAATATTCCGCCTGGATCTATTCCATTTACCTGAAATACCTGAGCAAAGAAGATATTCATGTTTATTCTATTGATGAATGTTTTATGGATTTCACCCCTTATCTTGCCACGTATGAAAAAAGCCCCAAAGACATGGCTGTTATGCTGATGGATGCCGTATATCAAGAGACCGGCATCTGTGCCACAGCCGGTGTGGGCACAAATCTTTTTCTTGCAAAAGTCGCTCTGGATATCACGGCAAAACACTCTCCGGACCACATTGGTTTCCTTGACGAGGAACGCTTCAAAAAAACCATCTGGCACCACCGTCCCATCACCGATATCTGGAACATCGGAAAAGGGATCGCAAAACGTCTGATGCACTATGGAATCCAGGATCTCTATGGAGCCGCCCATATCGATGAAAAAATTCTTTATAAAGAGTTTGGCGTCAATGCGGAATTCCTCATCGACCATGCACACGGGAGGGAGCCATGCACCATTCAGGACATCCATGCCTACGAGGCAAAGGATCATTCGGTCACCCAGAGCCAGATCCTTTTTGAAAATTATTCTTATGACAACGCCCTCTTGGTCTTAAAAGAGATGGTGGACTCTCTGACTCTGGAGCTTCGCAGCCGCCATCTGACTACAGACTCTATCTCCATGTCCATCGGATACGCAAAGGGTGAAGGGCCGTCATCCGGAGGTACCAGGAAACTTCCAGACCGGACGGATTCTTATCAAGACCTTTCTTGTCATTTTGAGCGTTTCTTCCGCCAGACAGTCCGAAGGGACAGCCCGATCCGAAGGATTGCTGTGGGTGCAAACCGTGTAAGAGAGAACGCCTGCCTCCAGCTGCATCTATTCTCTGATGAAGAGGCAAAAGAAAAAGAAGCACGCCTTCAGGACGCTGTCCTGTCGATGAAGGAACGCTTCGGAAAAAATGCTGTTGTACGGGGAATGAGCCTCTACGATAAGGCCACTGCCCGGAAACGCAATCAGCTGATCGGAGGCCACAATGAGAGCTGAACGGGCAAGGCAGTTTCTCCCGTTTGCCGCATTGAAAGGGTTTGATGAAATGCTTCGGGAAATCGAACGGGAGACCGAACCAAAGCATGAGTTGACGGAAGAGGATGCCAGACGGTTAAATAACGCTATGGCAAACATCCAAAGAGGGACGTATGTGCATATCCTCCATTATAAAAACGGCGTATACAAAACAACGGAGGGAATTGCAGCTTTTATTGATACGGTGTTCCGCAAGATCTTTGTCGGGGAAGAGGAGATCGCCTTTGATGATATCTGGGATATCACCAGCAAAGAAAGCGGGGATGCTCCCAAGTTTATATAAGGCTCTTATTGATAACAATCAGGACAGAGAAGTTCAAAAGCAGACTTCTCTGTCCTATTTTAGAATGGAAGTTCCGACCGGTCATAGACTATGTATGGGCGGTTCAACATCTCTTATAAATGATCGGTTCATCATAGCCAAAGGTTCTTTTTCCGTTTACTTCCATAGTCTCAGAAACCTCAAGCTGCTCTTCTGAAAAACGCTCAGACAACGTAAACTTCAGTACAGGAGAGAACATGCTGACACTTCCTCCCTCCCATATTCCGTCCTTGAGAGTAAAAATTGCCGGGGTAAATTTTTCTGACAGCTCCAGCTCATAATAATCTGCTTCTGATAAATTTTCATAGGAAAAGGTGTCCCTGGTATATCCCTTCGGAATTTCGTAAGAGGTTAATTTGATTCCCTCTTCTTCCTCTGTAAACAAGAATAAATGCGGCGCATGATGCGTTTTTTCACCTAACTTGAAACGGCTCTCTTCGATCAAAAAGATTCCTCCGAAATCAGCGGGCAGATTCTTTATTTTATCATTGCATACTGTGTTGACATGTTCAGCGTATGGGAAATCCTCCACCCCTTTGTTTTTCAGATCCGTATATTGTTCCATGTTATGAAAACTGCCTGTCAAAATGTTCATAAAACTCTGTAATTTTGTCATATGGGTATCCTCCAATCTCTGATATCATCTTGTTTTCTAACGATGGCTGGCTGTCTTTTTTAAAAGCCGCAGTAATTCCAGCCGTTCCGCGTCTGAAAGCGCTTCTAACACGATCTCATCCCACTGATAGAACAGATCGTGGCTCATTTCAAACACCTGTCTTCCTTTGTCTGTTAAACTTAAGATCTTCGCTCTTCTGTCCTGTTCATTTTTCTTCTGTAAAAGTAAACCATGCTCCTCAAGCTTCGATATTGTCCTGTTCAAATGTCCCGGATCCAACCCCAGAGAAATCGAAATCTCTTTGGGCGAGCATTTTCCCTTCTTTCCTACAAAGATTAGAATAAACAGCTGTCCATAAGTGACATTCATCTCGGCTAGTCTGCCAGAACAGTATTGAGTAAATTTCTTTCGGAGAACCGATATATAGAAAGCAAACGAGTCCATTACAACCCTCCCCCCTTTACTTGACAATATCAACTATATTCCATTTAGTTGATATTGTCAAGTAAATACAATATAGTCCTCATTAAGATTTGCAATCCAGGAACCGGCATTATGACTGCCGCCAGAATAACAAAATGGATTTTATCTTGTTCAGGATCAGTGCCGGCATGGAAGGTGTAACAAGTACTCAGCTTTTTCATCTTAATAGTGCAGTAACACGTTTAATTGGGTCTGCCACCAGGCTTGAAGTCGTACTCCAGTCAAAGCTTCAAACAGTATCCTGCCAGCTTGAGGATTGCCTGCAGGATTCAAATGAGTGAAAATTCTTATAATATCTGACGGAAAGGCGAAGTCAAAAAACTTTGCCTTTCTTGTGATTTTTTGACTTTGTTCCAGAATCAGCTGATGTCAGGTGTACGATCTATTGATGTTTCTTCTGCCAGTCTCAGAAAAAATCCCTTGACTGCAAGACCAATGACACACAATATAAATCCGGTAGGCAGCACAACAATATAGACAGCCGCAGAAAAATGGTCGAACAAAATACCATAGATCACCTGGCTCAGCGGCTGGGCACACAGAGTGATCGTTGCAGTGTAAGCCATCACTTTTCCTATCATGTGTTCGGGGGTCATCTGCTGGATGATGGATAAACCGAAGATAGAAAAGATACAGGCGGAAATCTGAATAAAAGAGAAGAAAACCACCAGTGCAATATATCTTGCATATGTATGAATCGAAAACAAAAATAATAGGCCTATGGGAAGCAAAAACAATCCTAACCCGAAGATGGGAAGATTCAGCTTCCTGATACTAAATTTCGTGACCATCAGACCGGCCAGGATACCGCCTGCAATACTGGCAAATCCAAGAATACTTTCCGCTGCACCGTAAAAATTTGCATTTAAACCAAGCACATTCCGTACAAGGAACGGAAAACCTACTGTCGCGGCTCCCTGTATAAAAAAGGAGATCAGTGTCACAAGAAATAATAATTTGAGAATAGATGGCTTCTTCCTGCAGATAAAATGTGTACTGCCTGCCAGGTCGTCCATCACAGTCTTCAGAACCGTGCCGCTCCGCTGGGCAGGATGATGTTCTAATCTTATAAAATATTCAAGGGCTGCTGTCGCCATAAAACAAATCCCTCCCACATACATTACAAGTTCCAGTCCAAACACTGTATAGAGTATACTCCCCACAAAAGGACCAATCAGTGTAGAGACAGCGTTGATCTGGCTCACCACCGCATTCCCCCGGATGATGTTGCTGCCGCTCTGCATTTGTGGTACACAGGCCTGCACGGTCGGTGATTCAAATGCTCCCAAAACAGATAGGATAAAAAGAACGGTTCCGATGATCACAAGCTGATCTCCCCTGGCAATGGTAAATGCCGCTGACAAAACCACAATACCTGATGAAAGGTCCAGGAATACCATGATATTGCGCCTATTGACACGATCCGCAAGAACACCGCCCAATGGTGATAAAATAATCGTAGGTATCATAGCGATCATCAGAAAGCCTGCAAACGCCGCAGCTGACCCCGTCAAATCCAAAACATACATAGACAAAGCAAAATCCAAAATACAGTTGCCAAACAGCGATGCGGCCTGGCCGATGATAAGTAATGTAAAGTTTTTTGAAAATAAATTTTTCATTTCTCCTCCATATCATTCAAATTTATTAGATGATTATCTAATTTAATGCCAAAAAAAAATATAATGGTGCATTAAATCAGTTCTTCATCTAATAGTATATATCTATATTAGATATAAGTCAAATATGAAAAAGAAGCAAGACCCTTGCCTTGCTTCTTTTTTTAATCGATGGAGAACATAGACTGCAGCTTTTGAATAACCTTCTTTACGGTCCCTTTCGAGAATGTGTAGTAGACACGCCCATCTCTCTTTTCAACATCAACTAGCCGGTGCCCAAGCAGTACATTCATGTGGTGGGAGACCGTTGCAGCCGATAAATTTAATTCTTCTGCTAACTCCAGATTATATTTGGGAGTCTTCATCAGAGACAGCAGAATATCAAATTTGCTGTGGTCACTTAATGCTTTAAGGATCGGCAGAAGCTTTTCCTGTGAGGATCTTTCCTGTTCCAGCATCTTATAAACTTCATCCGTATAAACTCCAATATAGGAACTTGCGGAGGCCTCATCCATATCTATGAGTTCTGATGCCGCATAGATCAGCGTGGGCGTCAATACAGAGCCTTCGTGGATCTTTTCACAGATACGCTTTCCTTTAGGAAATGCCTCCAGCAGCTTTTTTAATGGTGCCCGGACTGCTGCCAGCGCATCCTCATATGCCTTTTTATTGCAGCCTATCATATCGGAAAGTTTTTGGATGTGTTCTTTGGGTGACTGCAGAAACACCATAAGCTTCCAGCACGTAGTTGACGAGAACCCTGTCTGCTTCAGAAGGCGAACCAACTCCCCGGTTGTTTTACCAAAGCCGCAGCCTGTATCCTCTGCCAGCATTTTGGCAAACGCAGTCATGATTTCTTTTTCCCCAACAGAATCTAATGGATGTTCAAACCACTCTGGATGATTTGCGCAGACAAACTGAATAAGTAAGACAAATTCATCGTCATCATCTGAAAAAAAGAAATTATAATCCTCTTCGTTCCCTTTAAACATGCCCCTTTTGAATGTTGAAACATATCTTTTCAAAACCGGGCTGACCTTTTTATACAGTTCCTCCGCATTGATATTATAATCTTTTGCAGCCTTTTCCCACGATTCTTTTTCTTCAAACTCAGGATGGGCACAGCAATACAGCAGGCCGATGATTTCAAAATATTTATTTAGATCGGTATGAATGGTCATATGGACACCTCGCAATTAGGATAACTTTAAATTAGGTTGATATTGATATTATACAGGAAATAAAAAGGTTATACAATTTCGGACTTACATTTTTACTGTCCGTAGCGATGATTGGCAGAGTTATTTCAATATCTTGAACTGCGGGAGGTTAATACCGTGAGGAACCATCAGCTGATTCCCTGTCTGCTCAAATTGCAGACTTAGCACAACATATCTTGGTTTAGATTTGGTTTTAATGATATCTTATTTGAAAAGATGACAGGCCCATATAGGCCTGCCATCCGGCAGTATTGCATATGAAACTCTGTGCTGAATTCTAATCTATCCACTTTTTCAGCACATTCAATAGACGCTCAATTTCCACAGGTTTTGCAAGATAATCATTCATCCCTGCACTATAACCCTTTGCCGCATCAGCAGTGAACGCATTTGCCGTCAATGCTATAATTGGGATTTCATACGCATCGGCTCTATCCAGACTGCGTATGGCAGCTGTGGCGTCATATCCGTTCATGACCGGCATCTGAATATCCATCAGGATGGCGCAATAGTCACCCGGCGCGGATGCCTCAAACGCTTCTTTGCCAAGCAGTCCATTTCCAGCGGAATCCACATGTACATGGTTCATCTCAAGAAGCTCTATGACAATTTCTCTGTTGATATCGTTATCCTCAACCAACAGTACTCTCTTCCCTTCTATTCCTGACTGTTTTTCCTTCTCGTTGTCTTCTGTTTCCTCTTCTTTGACTGCAGAGACAAACAGTTGAAGGACCTGCAGGATCTTTGACTTAAAAAGGGGCTTTGTGATAAATGCATCTGCTCCCGCCTCTAGAAACTGTTCTTCGATTTCAGAATAATCATAGGCAGAGATGACAATAATCGGCACATTTCCTCCTAAGCTTTTCCGAATGGCTTTTGTGGCTTCCAGCCCATCCATCTCCGGCATTTTCCAGTCCAGGATCACGGCAAAATAATCATCTTCCACGTTATGTGCTTCTATAACCCTTTCAACCGCTTCTCTCCCTGACAGCACCCATTCTCCCCGCATACCTAACTCAATCAAAAGTGCGGCGGCATTTTCACATGTCATCTGGTCATCATCCACGACCAGTACCGGCCGGCCTGATAACTCTTCAGTGTAGGGTTCCTCTTCCCCGCAGACTTCAAGCGGAACAGAGACCGTGAACTTACTTCCTACACCAATCTCGCTCTCCACACAAATCGTACCATTCATCATCCGGACAATATTGTCTGTAATCGCCATACCCAGCCCTGTGCCCTGGATTTTACTGATCCTGGTATCCTCAGCCCTGGAAAATGGTTCAAAAATGTGGGGCAGGAATTCCTGGGATATTCCGATCCCGGTGTCAATACAGATAAATTCATACTGGCTTTTTCTTGGATTCGGTGAATACAGCTCGTTGATCCGCAATGTGATCGTTCCGCCCTCAGGAGTATATTTTACAGCATTGGAAAGCAGATTCATCAAAACCTGTCGGAGGCGGTCGCCGTCTGCAATCACATTTTCATGAATCACATGACCGATACTCATCTGGAACTGTTGATGTTTTCCATTAATTAACGGCAGGCACATATCCATAACTGCATCGATCATTTCCGGCAGACTGATCTGTTCCAATGAAATGTTTACCTTTCCGCTCTCAATTTTAGACATATCCAATACCTCATTGATGAGGCTGAGCAGATGCCTGCTGGAAGTGTTGATCTTATCCAGACAGTCCCGTATTTTGTCCGGATGTTCCAGATTCGCCTGCGCAATTGCTGCCATACCCATAATGGCGTTCATCGGAGTCCTGATATCATGGGACATAGATGAGAGAAAATTTGTCTTGGCTGCATTTGCCACCCGTGCTGTCTGATATGCGTCCTGCAACGCAGTTTTCTGACGCTCCTGTTCTTCCCTCTCCTTTGTGATATCGATTCCAAGACTGTAGAAAGAATCTTTTCCATCCCAGCTGTCCTTAGCACTGACAAAACTAAAGGTCATCGTAAGGATCTTGATCTTTCCGTCCCTGGTCACAATGCGTCCCTCTACCGCTGTATCTTCTCCGATTCTCCTGGAGTTCTCCATGATCTCCACCGCACGCTCTATGTCATCCGGGTGTACATAGTCACATTTGGAATGAAGCTCATTTTCAAACTGTTCTTTGGTGTAACCGATCATCTGCAGAAATCCCCCGCCATACCAGATCACAGTCCTTAAGTCCCTTGCATCCACACGGGCAAAACCTCCAGGAATCGTCCGTATAATAGCTTCTCTCTCCCTGTCCCTTTTTTCTAACTTATATTCTGGACTCAGATTATCATTGGACAGTTCAAGCCGTGCCCTGTGTCCCTCCCAATCGATCATTCGGTCTTTTATCAGAAATGAACGCTTTAAAACCGGATTGTAAAATTCCCACTCATAGAACTCATTCTCCGTTAGACAATCATTGTTGCAGAAAGGGCAGGGAGACGTCCGGCCCTGAATGGCATTATAACATTTCCTGCCTATCAGCTGCTCAGCCGAAAAGCCCAAAGTAGCGCAGGAAGACTTATTGAGGTATAGAAGCTCATATGTATGAATATCCGCTATATAAACATTTCCCACATATTCATCCAGCATCCATTTAAAGTATTCTGCTTTCTGCTCCGTATTCTGATCTATCATCATATTCTCCTTCAATGAGGCAATTTCTCTCAAGTATAACCCTACCTTGCTCATATTATATATCCTGATTATACCAAAGTGCACTTCTGTTTACAACAGATTTACATAATCTGATGACATCAGAAATTACACTTGTTCTACGGCTTTCTGCCTGCTATTTCATGTATTTTGCCTCAAACTGTTCTGCCGCGGCGGGTTTGTCGATCAGATATCCCTGGATATAATCACAGCCGGCCTGTTTCATAAACTCAAATTGTTCGTCTGTCTCCACTCCTTCTGCACAGCACTGGATTCCAATGGCATGACTCATTTCGATGATATGTTTTATTAAAATATCTCCCTTATCCGATTTTTGATATTTTTGTACAATTCCTTTGTCGATCTTCAGAACATCAAAAGTAGCCATCATCAAAAACTCATAGGAAGAGTATTCTACTCCAAAGTCGTCTAAAACAACGCAAAACCCATATTGTTTGAGCTGCTCAAGAAGACGGGCCATCTGCTTTTTGTTCAAGGTCTCCTGGGTCTCTGTAATCTCCAGCTCAAGCTGGGCCGGTCTGAGATTATATTTGTGGAAAATCTCACAAAACTTATCGAAAAAGTGATCCTCAAATAAGGTAATTCTAGAAAAATTTAATGCAAGTTTCATATCAGACAGACTGGTATCTTTCCACTTGGTAAGCAGTCTGCACGCTTCTTCCATGACAAAGAAATCAATATGGGAGATCAGCCCTTCACTTTCCAACAGAGGAACAAATTTAAACGGCGATACGATACAGCCGTCTTTTTCCTTGTAGCGGATCAGCACTTCAGCACTGTTTATCTCGCCTGTTTTCACATGATACTTGGGCTGCAGATATATCACAAACTCCTTATTGACAATAGATTCCATCAATTCCTTTAACAGCGGTACTTTCTCTGCGGCAATATTCTTATTTCTCCTATAATAATCTTGCTTATTAATCGCCATGAGCCGGTCCGCTTTATTGACCAGCACTGGCAGATCCGCCTGTACATCGCTCCAGGATGTTCCGACCGATACAATGCACCGGTCATCCTCAGACAGGCTTTTTTCCATGGCACTGAGTTTTGCTGTGAATTTATCGTATTCTATCATTTCTGTTACGATCAAAAACTCATCTCCACTGAAACGGAATTTCCGGCTCTCTGGAAAGAACTGTTTCATTTTATCTGCAATATACGTGATCAGCAAATCCCCATAGACATGGCCTTTATCATCATTCATGATCTTCAGCCCATTGATGTCCATAAAGATGACCCCTACAGGGACCGGTCTTTTTTCCGCAAAGTCCTCGCAGTATTGTGTATAGCTGTTCCGGTTTTCCAACCCGGTCATAGAATCCTGGTAGCTCATCTGTTCCAGCTTTCGATTC
This sequence comes from Anaerostipes rhamnosivorans, assembly GCF_005280655.1. NCBI lineage: Bacteria > Bacillati > Bacillota > Clostridia > Lachnospirales > Lachnospiraceae > Anaerostipes > Anaerostipes rhamnosivorans. Next base: position 1,658,565 of record NZ_CP040058.1, on the reverse strand, counting down.
AAGGCGTTTTTGGATATTTCATTTTCCAAAAAATAAGATAGCTCTTTCAGATAACGGATGTTCCCTTTATATCTTTTGGGATCATCGATCCCAAGAAAACCTTTTATCGTCCCTTGGACATACAAAGGAATGGCAAGCAGACTCTGAATCCCCTGTTCTTTTAATATCTCATACTCCAGTCTCCGGTCTTCCCTCAGTGTCTCAACATTATCTACCTTGATATAATCCCTTGTCTCAAATCCTTCCAGCCAGAAAGCAATCGTTTCAATGGGAATATCCTGTAGAAATGCCATCTGGGGTTCTACTCCTCTGCCGCAGATCTCATATGTGTTACTGGCAACACCCCGTTCCTCTTCTGTCTCAATAATGTAGACACGGTCTGACTGGTAATAATCCCTGACGATCTCCAGTACATACTCAATAGAATCTTCCAGATATTCTGAAGAAGTAAGACAATGGATACAGTTTACAATACTCTTCTCTGCTACAACATGGTAATCCTCGTCATCACAGTTTACAGGAAATCCTGCTTCTCTTACAAATATCAGTTCCTGTTCTATTCTTTTGTTCCGCTCCAAGATTTTTTTCCTTTGCAGAAAGGTAGTCAGTATCTGCGAGATGAGTGACAGGGCATTGACCTCATCTTTCGTCCACAGACGGACACCTGTGCACTCATCGAACCCCACAAATCCGCTGAATATATTTCCACTCCAAAAGCCACACTGAAGCGTAGAGTAAATCCCCTGTTCCTCAAATATTTCCTTCTGTTCCTGCTGTAATGTATGAGTATCCCGGCAGTAAAAAACAGAATGATCCGCAAACAGTTTTTTATAATCTCCAAATTGGCTGTATGAGACATTCTGCAATTTCTCTTTTTCCGAGGTTATCCCTTTATTACACCATTCATATGTATTGGAACAGTACTCTCCATCCTCACTGCTTTCAAAAATATAAGCGCGGCTCACATCAAACTGTTTTCCTACAATTTCAAGAATCATCTGGACAGCCTGGTCAAAGTCCTCCATATCATATAAAATCCGGAACACATAACGGGCCAGATTGTCCGGCCCGTCGGAAAACTGCTTCTCCGAATCGATCGCTGTCCCCAAGGAAGAATATCCTGTCTTTTCCACGTAAAGAGATTCAGCGCTGTTATACAGCACGTACCTGTTCTTCCCCTGCTTCTTCGCCTGATAAAGTGCACGATCGGCACATTGGTATAAGGAATTAAAATCCTTACCATCCCTTGGGTAAAGAGCTACCCCGATGCTGCAGGTCACCTGAACTGCCTGTTTTTCATGCGCAAATAGATGCGCAAACATTTTTGACAGCTCTCCCGCCTTATTTTCAGCGGTGTGCGGTGAAGGGATATTCTTCATGAAGACCGTAAATTCATCTCCTCCGATCCGTCCTACAATATCACTTTTTCGCATCAGCTTTTTCATACCGGAAGCCATTTCCATGAGGACCACATCTCCCAGCATATGTCCCTTTGTGTCGTTGATCTGTTTAAAGTTATCCGTGTCGATCATAAACAGGGCACACTGCTCTTCCGGGTATTCCTCAAGATACTTTTTTACCCGCTCTTCTGTCTCCTTCCGGTTATAAACTCCTGTCAAGGCATCTTTTTCAGCCCTGTGCCGTAATTTCTGGATCCTAAGCTTTTCTTCCTGAATATTCCAGAATGTTCCGACTGCCTTTACTGGTTTTTTATGACTGTCATACTGGGTAATAGCATATATCCTGCACCATGTATAGTTTTCCTCAGAATTTTTGCAACGGAATTCCGACACAGAATAAAGATCTCCCTGCCTTACCCGTTCCCTGAATTCAGCCAGAACCGGAATATCATCCGGATGAATGCGGATAGATGTATCGAACGTCCTGTCCACGTCAAAATGTACGTCCATGGAATGGACCTGCACTCCATCACTCTGTGAACACGTAATCCTATCTTGTTCTATATCCCATTCAAAAATCATTACTTCTGACGAATCCATAGGGGCCCCACCAGTTGTAAGACAACCGAACTTTTCTTTGTTTGTCATTTTCGTTTCCCCCTTACATCAAATAATACGAATGCACCGACCTTGTTCATATTATATCATATATTGCTTTGTTCAGGTAAAATATCATCCTGTACAAAATAATCTGTGATATGATAATAACAGCATAATTATGTACGAATCGGATCAGCGAGAAAGGAATCAGGATATGTCTAATTACCACAGTCAGGAACAGATCATTTACCGTAATCTCTCGGGTAAGATACAGATGGGTTTTTACGATAACGGGGAACGCTTCCCCTCCGCAAAGGAGATTGCTGACCGGTTCCATGTCTCTTACTGTCCTGCCCAGAGAGCGCTCAAAATGCTTGAACAGAATGGACAGATAAAACTTCACCGCGGAAGTGCCACAGCAGTCCTAAAGAAACCCTATGAAAATTATCTAGAAAGCGACGTATTTAAACGGCACATAAAATCACTATTGGATTTATGCCAGAGTTTAGAGCTGATCTCTCCTGCACTCTGTACTTACAACCTTCAGCATTTTAAAAAAACGCTTCCTTCCCTCTGGTTAAGAAAAATTGCCCAGGGACAGCATGCGGGTCTCAGTCTCTATCAGCAGTTTGACCGTTCCTTGCACCTGTTTGGCAACAAGACCGTACTCAGTCTCTATTATGATATCAGTTCGTTTTCTGAGAGTGCATTCCTGGATATTTTATCTTTGAAATATGGAAAAGAAAAAGGTGATTCCTTTTTACAGCATATCGCTTCAGAATATGCACACTGTATCCAGGATCAACACCCGGACTCCGTCTCTGCTCTTCAAGAAAAGCTTGAGGGATTAAGCAGCACATTTTTTGATGCCATAAAAGATTATCTTATAGAATGCGATACATCTTCTATAGAACAGGAACCCTTCAGCTGGGAACCCCGTAAAGGACGTACCCGCTACTGTGATGTGGTTGCGATCGAAATACTCTGTAAAATCAACCAAGGGGTCTATCCTGTTGGTTCTCGCCTTCCAAACGGGCATATTTTAGCAGAGATTTATCATATTTCTGCGATAACTGTCCGGCGCACCATCGCTCTTCTGAATAAATTAGGTGTCACAGAAACCGTCAACGGCGTCGGAACTTTTGTTGTTTCCCGGGGCGGTCCTGAGATCCCATACAAACTAAAGGACCTGACTCTGGATGATAATATGAGAGATTTTTTAGAAGCCCTGCAGATTCTGGCGATCATCAGCAGACCGGTTATGCTTTCAGCACTCCCACATATCCCGCATCAAACATTACAGGAACTTTCCAAAGCCGCGTCCATAACCCAAGAAAAGAAGTCTCTGGTACAAACGGTCAGTGTCGGACTGCAGGCTGTAATCAGATACAGTCCTTTGGCTGCTATACGGGAGATTTACAGCAAACTTACACTCCTGTTATTAAAAGGTAGTATCCTGCGATTGGAAGAAACCGGTGCGGAGTCCGTTGCCGGGTGGCCAGAGATTTCCGCATCAATCAAAAAAAGCTGTGCCTGTGCAGACTACGAAAAGCTTTCCGAAACGTTCCAGACTCTGTTTCAGAATAATTTTGCTTCGGCAAAACAGACCCTTTTGGAAATCGGCGTTGATGGGGTCGAAGAAATCACAGGCTTTTGACTTTTTTAAGAACAAAGCGGACAAGTCCGCTTCAACTCCCTGTATCCCTCAATCATGAGGGACTTGCTCCGCTTTGCGCGCCAATGTGCGGCTGCAAAGCAGCCTTCCTTGGCACATCGTGTGCATCCTCGCGGAGCGTTTTATGCTATAGGGGATTCCGGAGGAATTTCCTATAGCAGAACAAAAAACTGACCTCCAACCGTTAGATTTTTAGGTCTAACTATTGGGGGTCAGTTCAAATTTATCGCAAGGGAGTTTTTCACATTTTCTGCAGTGCTCAAATGCGCTCTGCATATATCTCGGCATTTATGTGCCATTTACCATCATCTTTTACAGTGACATTCTTCCAAGAGAAGTGTTGATCCTCAATCTTGGTAAAAACCCACTTTCTTCTTTCATCATTAATGTAGGTAAGAACGATCATATCATCTTGTTTTCTTGCTTCGAGCCGAATTATATTTCCCGTGTACCCATAAGCGACATCCCATGCATGTGTATCAGGATTATAGATGCGAAGAGATGTTCCGTATTCATAATCTGGCAGAATAATAACATCCTGTATTGCCATTCCCTCAAGAACCCATGAAAAATGCCATTCGCCTTTTATCACACTAGCATTGTTACTGTCAACATAATCTATGTTCCAACTGCCGATAAGCTTTTCAAAATAATTAAATTCTTCAGGCAGTGTCGTACTTTTACCTTCACATATCAATGACTCAAAGAAATTTTGCATATTATAATCCTCCCTGCACTACTAAAAAATCCTTGTTTCAAATAAACTCTAACTTAAAAGGATTGATGCTGTCAAGACATTCTGTTTACAATAGGTAATATAAAAGGATCGTTGTTTTCACAACGACCCTTTATCTACAATGGTAATCCAATCAATAACGGATTAGTTTCCCATCTGCTTTGCCACTTCTTCAGCAAAGTTTTCTTCTTTCTTTTCGATTCCTTCGCCTGTTTCGAAACGGATGAATCCTTTGACCGTAATCTTTGCAGAATTCGCTTTTGCTACTTCTTCTACATATTTGCCTACGGACTGTTTTCCGTCTTCAGCTTTTACATAAGCCTGGTCTAACAGACAAACTTCTTTTAATTCTTTGTTCAGACGACCGATGATCATCTTTTCGATGATGTTGTCCGGCTTGTCCGGATTTTCATTCTTTGCCTGAGCTTTTAAGATTTCAGTCTCATGATCGATATAATCTTTAGAAACTTCATCTCTGCTTGTATATTTCGGCATGATAGCAGCTACCTGCATAGCTACATTTTTACCCATTTCTTTGATCTCGTCGTTGATAACATCTGTCTCAACTTCAACCAATACACCGATCTTTCCGCCTGCATGGATGTAAGAGGCAACAAAACCTTCTGCTGCGTCCATCTGTGCAAATCTACGGATGTTTAAGTTCTCACCGATGATGGCGATCTTGCCGTCTAATACTTCTTTCACAGTTTTTCCTGCTTCTGCTTTGGATTCCTCTGCAAGAAAAGCGTCGATATCTGCTGCATCTGTTGTGAGTGCCTGCTCTGCCACTTCTGCAACATAAGCCTGGAACTGCTCGTTCTTAGCTACGAAGTCTGTCTCAGAGTTTACTTCCACGATGGCAGCTTTCTTTCCGTCATCGGAAAGTTTTGTGGCAACCAATCCCTCAGCCGCAACACGTCCTGCTTTCTTTTCAGCCTTTGCAAGTCCCTGTTCTCTTAAGTGCTCAACAGCTGCTTCCATATTTCCGTCGGTAGCGTTTAATGCCTTTTTACAGTCCATCATTCCCGCTCCGGTCATTTCTCTTAATTCTTTTACCATTCCTGCTGTAATAGCCATGATTTCTCCTCCAAATAAAAATTATCACTGAGATCTAAATCTTATTCTTCTGCAGCTTCCTCTTCTGCTTCCACATCAGCAGCATCCATTCCCTGGTTTGCTTCTACAACAGCATCAGCCATTGCGGATGTGATCAACTTCACTGCACGGATCGCATCATCGTTTCCAGGAATGATATAATCTAAATCTTCCGGGTCACTGTTTGTATCAGCAATACCTACCAGAGGAATTCCCAATGCATGTGCTTCCTGAACACAGATATTCTCTTTTTTAGGATCTACAATGAAGATCATATCCGGAATGTCGTTCATTTCTTCGATTCCGCCTAAGTTCTTCTGTAATTTGTCCATTTCTTTTCTTAATTCTAATACTTCTTTCTTCGGAAGAACTTCAAATGTTCCGTCTTCTTCCATCTTTTTGATCTTCTTTAAACGATCGATGCGGCTTCTGATTGTCTTGAAGTTTGTAAGCATTCCACCTAACCATCTCTGGTTTACATAGAACATTCCGCAGCGGTCTGCTTCCGTCTGGATAGAATCCTGAGCCTGTTTTTTTGTTCCTACGAATAAGATCTTTCCGCCTTCTGCAACACATTCTTTTACTGCGTTGTATGCGTCGTCAACCATTCCTACGGATTTCTGAAGGTCGATGATGTGGATTCCGTTACGCTCTGTGTAGATATACGGAGCCATTTTAGGATTCCATCTTCTGGTCTGATGTCCAAAATGAACACCTGCTTCTAATAACTGTTTCATTGAAATAACGCTCATAAAAAAATCTCCTTTGGTTATGCTTCCACCATTGTCATTACCCCGGCAAACCTTCCGGCACCTACCGGAATTCCAACGGCGTGTTTATTTTTACCTTTGACAGTATAGCACATCTGTTTTATTGATTGCAAGAAAAACTTCGCAATTTCAGCTTAGATACGCCCGGATCTGTTTAATTCGTCAAAAATCAGGTCATTTACCACTTTGATGTATGTTCCCTTCATACCGGAAGAGCGGGATTCGATCACCCCTGCGCTCTCCAGTTTCCGCAGCGCATTGACGATGACAGACCGGGTGATCCCAAACCGATCGGCAATCTTGCTGGCGACCAGAATCCCCTCACTTCCGCTCAGTTCATCAAAGATATGATGGACAGCTTCCAGCTCGGTAAATGAGAGGGTCCGGAACGCGGACTCAATGATGCTCCGTTTTCTGCGTTCACTTTCCATTTCTTCACTGACGGAACGCATCATTTCCAGTCCCACGACTGTGGTTCCGTATTCTGCAAGGATAATGTCATCGATGGTATAATCGTCTTCCACCCGGTACATAAACAGAGTGCCGAATCTCTCTCCCGCAATGTCGATCGGGGAAATGATCCCGCAGTAGTGGTGAATGTCACTTTCAAAGCCAAGAGTCTGAAGATTGACATTTTCTTTGGTGGATAAGATGGTCAAAAGCCTCTCGTTCAAATCTGTGTCAATGTAATCTCCGATCTTGCCGCTGATCATCTCCTGGATGGACTCGATCTCGTCTGAATTCTGTATGCCTAGGATCTTACCCTTTTTGCTGATAACGATCACATTAGAATCCATGACTTCCATCAATACCTGGCAGATGTCATTAAATACAACTTTTTGCGAGTTGTTGTTATGCAGTAATTTATTGATCTTCCTGGTTTTATCTAATAATTGTACACTCATAGCTACTCCTTATTATTCTGTAACTTCTTCCTCCTTCGGCAGATCACAGACATATCCGCAGTGTTCGTCTGAACAAACCAGTTTTTTACCTTTCTCTACCATGTATTTGCCGCAGCGTTCACATTTGACAGTAGAAGGTTTCTGCCATGACATGAATTCGCATTCTGGATTGTCTTCACAGCCATAGTACTTCCGGCCTTTCTTTGTTTTCTTCAGGACGACTTCTTTTCCGCACAGCGGACAAGGAACTCCGATCTTCTCAAAGTGAGGTTTTGTATTCCTGCAGTCCGGGAATCCCGGACAGGCGAGAAATTTACCGTACGGCCCGTACTTGACGACCATGTTTCTTCCGCACTGGTCGCACAGCACATCCGTCACCTCATCTTCTATAGTCACCTGTTCCAGTTCTTTTTCCGCAGCCTCAACCGCTTCCTTCAGATCAGGGTAGAAGTTTTCCACTACTGATTTCCAGTGGACTTTTCCTTCCTCTACCATATCCAGCAGCGCTTCCATTGTTGCGGTAAAATGTACATCCACGATAGACGGAAATGCCTTTTTCATCATGGTGTTGACTGCTTCTCCCAGCTCGGTCACATAGAGATTCTTTTTCTCTTTTACCACGTACCTTCTGGCGATGATGGTAGATATGGTCGGCGCATAGGTACTCGGACGCCCGATTCCCTGTTCCTCCAACGTACGCACCAGTGTAGCTTCTGTATAGTGTGCCGGCGGCTGGGTGAAATGCTGTTTGTGATCAAACTCTTTTAATTTCAGCTCCGTGGAAGTATCAATGCTTTTCAGCATGACATTTCCTTTTGATTTTTCATTGTCAATGTTATAAACGGTCAAAAATCCGTCAAAAACAATCTTTGATGCTGAAGCGTTAAATCTGTATCCGTTGGCGTCGATCTTTACCGATGTAGTCTCATACTTCGCTGCACTCATTCGGCTGGCCATGAACCGGTTCCAGATCAGCTGGTATAGACGGAACTGGTCTCTGGAAAGCTGTTCTTTTAAGCTGGCCGGGGTGTTTTCGATGTAAGTAGGGCGGATGGCTTCATGGGCATCCTGCACATTTTTGTTGTCTTTCTTCGCAACTTGTCCGTTTCCCACAAAATCACTTCCGTAGGTTTCGGAAATGAACTCTCTGGCATTTTTGTCTGCTTCTTCAGAAATCCTTGTGGAGTCTGTACGCAGGTAGGTGATCAGTCCGACAGTGCCTTTCCCTTTGATGTCCACACCCTCATACAGCTGCTGGGCAATCCTCATGGTCTTAGCTGTAGGAAAATTCAGCTTGCTGGACGCATCCTGCTGCATGGTACTTGTTGTAAACGGGAGAGGTGCTTTCTTGATACGCTCTCCAACTTTCACATTGTCAACTTTAAACTTTGCCCCCTCAAGCTTGGAGAGGATCTCGTTCAGCTGTTCTTCATTTTCGATCTCAATCTTTCCGTCTTTATCACCTGCAAACTTTGCTTCCAGAGGCTTTTTGCTTCCCTTCACGTTCAAAAAAGCGTCCAGCGACCAGTATTCTTCCGGTATGAATGCGTTGATTTCTTCTTCCCGGTCACAGATCAGCCTAAGCGCCACAGACTGTACACGGCCCGCACTTAACCCTCTCTTGATCTTTGCCCATAAAAGAGGACTGATCTTATATCCCACGATCCGGTCCAGGACACGTCTCGCCTGCTGGGCATCCACCAGATCCATATCGATCTCCCTGGCGTGCTTTAAGGATTCCTTGACTGCATTCTTGGTGATCTCATTAAATGTAATACGGCTGCATTTCTTATTCTCCAGCTTCAGGGCATAATACAAATGCCATGAGATGGCTTCCCCTTCCCGGTCGGGGTCAGTTGCGAGATAAACTTTATCAGCCTTTTTTACTTCTTTCCGCAATGCTGCCAATACTTCTCCCTTGCCGCGGATCGTGATATATTTTGGTTCAAAATTATGTTCCAGATCGATTCCCATGGTACTCTTCGGGAGATCCCTCACGTGACCGTTGGACGCAATGACTGTATAATTTTTCCCTAAAAATTTATTGATCGTCTTTGCTTTCGCTGGTGATTCTACAATTACTAAGTATTTTGGCATTTTTGCACCTCTTAATTATATTTTATTATGTAATAATTTTTCAGTATTTCTTCTGCCAACCCCTGCCGTTCTAAATAATACAAAGATGTCACTGCCTCCGGAATCGGCAGTTTTGACTCCTGGGCTATCTGTTCCAGACATTTGGGTTCCAAACTCAAAACATCATACACCATTTTTTCACCTCTAGCAAGTGAATTTTTATCAAATTGACAGACATTATGTGAAATATCTCTGAATTTTGGAAATTCATTCAGAATATCTTCCGGAGTGGAAACCAGCTTGGCGCCTTGCTGGATCAGGTGATGACAGCCCTTGGATGCAGAACTTGTCACATTGCCCGGAATAGCAAAAATTTCTTTGTTCTGGTCCAATCCGCAGTCTGCTGTGATCAGAGATCCGCTTCTCTCCCTGGCCTCCACCACTAAGATACCGTCAGCCAGGCCGCTGATGATCCTGTTTCTCTGCGGAAAAAGAAATGAAAACGGCTCCACACCCAGCCCATACTCAGAGTAGATGACTCCCCTCTCCTGCACCTGCTGGTACAGTTTTCGGTGTTCTTTTGGGTAAACCTGGTCGATACCGCAGCCTAAGACACCCGCCGTTGTTCCCTTACCCTGCAGTGCACCTCTATGGGACGCACCGTCGATCCCCCTGGCCATACCGCTGACGATGAGTACACCCCTTTTTGACAGTTCCCCCGCCATATACTCTGCCATTTCCCTTCCGTACAGGGTACAGGATCTGGCTCCAACCATGGCAATGGAAAGGCTTGAATCGACCGGCCGGCCTTTTCTGAAAATACCGAAAGGGTAGTCATAAATCTGCCTGAGCCTTTCCGGATAATCCGGTTCTTTCCATATAATATAATCTGCATTCTGCTCTTTTAATCTGTCATATCTTCTACAGATATATGACTCCTCCCTGGTCTTAAGAAACAACTGGTACTGTCTCTTTGAGAGAAGGGTCATTGCTGTTTCTCCGCTGAGTTTCCGAAGTTCCTCCGGATGGACTGCCACGGAAAGGATCTCCCCCTGTGTTTTCCGGTTCATCTCCAGAAGGGATGTAAACCAAAACCAAGAAAGTTTCTCATTCACACCCAGCCACCTCCGATAAAAACTCCATATTTCTCAGGGATAGTGCTTCGATGAGATGTGCCTCCTCAATCCTTCTTTTATTCTCCATCCTGGCGATGGTTTTTGCTATTCTCATCATCTTATGAACACCACGCATAGAAATATGATGTTTGTTCTGTTCTTCTCTTAAAATCTGTCTGCATTTTGAATTTAAAGGACAGATTTTTTTCAAATCCTCCGCTTTCACCTGACTATAGTATGCATACGGTGTGCCCAAAAGTTCCTTCTGCTCCTCTGCCACAGAATTCCGGATCCTGGCTCTGACTAAAGCCGAATTCTCCGAAACAGCATCTGAGGTTTTTGCCTCTTGCCTCACCGTAATGACCAGATCAAAACGGTCCAGGATGGGGCCGGAAAGCTTATGATAATAAGAACGCTTCTCACTCATACTGCAGCGGCACGCCTCCGGAGTAAAGCTGTTGCCACAGGGACAGGGATTCATGTCGGCAATCAAGAAAAAGTCTGCCGGCATGGTATAGTCTCTCCCAAGCCGGTTTAAAATAATCTGGCGGTCCTCCAAAGGCTGTCTCAGAGCTTCCAGACATTTGGAGTCAAACTGCGATAATTCGTCTAATATAAGACAGCCTTTGTGGCTGAGCGTGATCTCTCCGACCTTTGGAACCGCTCCCCCACCAATCAGCGCCCCTTTTGAGATAGAGGAATGGGGCATCCTGAAAGGCGGGCAGAAATCCTCCGCATCCCTATAGATTCCAGCTGCCTGGTAGAGTGACTGTACCTCTAAGTATTCTTCCTCTGTCAAACTATTAATAATAGAAGAAACACAATTGACTGCCATGGTTTTGCCGCACCCGGGAGGACCGATCAAAAGGATATTGTGCCTTCCGGTGACTGCGATCTCCAGAGCTCTTTTTAGGAACACCTGTCCTTTAATTTCAGAGAAATCAAAAGCTTTTTTTGTAAGGTTCTTCTGTTTCTTTGAATATTCATAAGAAAGGATCTTTCCCCGGCGGAAGAAATCTGCCGCATCAGACAGATGTTTTACCGGGACCAGTTCCACATCCTTTACGTGTCCAAGCGTCTCCATATCGTCATAGGGTACCATAAACCGCCGGATTCCCTGCTTTTTTCCTTCCAGTATAATCGGAAGACACTGACGGATCCCGTGGACACTGCCATCAAGGCCCAGCTCCCCCAGGATACAGATCTTCAATTCTTTATTAATTGGGATATAGTTAAGACCAGCCAAAACGGCCGCTGCGATGGGAAGGTCGAATGCGGTACCTGTCTTTCTGATATCGGCAGGAGATAAGTTCACCGTAACCTTCATGGGCGGAAGCGGGCATCCAAGAGCCCGCAGGGCAGATTCTACCCTGTGCCTGGATTCCTTTGCTTCATTAGAAAGGCGGCCCACCATAGTAAAATATGGGAGACCGCTCCGAAGTTCCACTTCAACCTGTATGATAACGCCTGCGGCACCTGAGACAATGCCGCTGATCATCGAACAAAACATAAAGCCTCCTTCTCTCCGGAAGCCTTACAACCTACAATATGTACTATTTTATCATATATTCTATATTTTTACAATTATTTGAGCAATTTTTTCAGTTCACTCATAAATGTGTTCACATCCTTGAACTCTCTGTATATGGCCGCAAAACGCACATATGCCACTTCGTTGAGTTCTTTGAGCTTGTCCATGACAATTCCTCCGATGACAGAACTCTCCACTTCTCTCTGTCCGAGATTATAGATCTTTGTCTCAATCTCATCCACCAGCTGGTCAATCTGTCCCATGGAGATGGGCAGCTTATGGCAGGACTGCACAATGCCGGCCTTGATCTTGGAGCGGTCATACATCTGCCTGGTTTTGTCCTTTTTGATCACTGACAGCGGTTCTGTCTCTATCTTTTCATAAGTCGTAAAACGCTTGCTGCAGTCATCACACTGTCTTCTTCTGCGTATGGAATTATTGTCTTCCGAATGTCTGGAATCAATAACTCTGGAATTCTCGCTTCCACAATAAGGGCACCTCATCTTTTCTACCTCCCGGGATGTTTACTTTGTTCTTTTGTGAGAGGCAGAACATGTCTGCCTCAAAAATTTCCATTCATTAAGGGAAGTATATCATTTTTTCTAAATCACTTCAAACATTCTTTTTCAATTATATCCACCAATACGGTATCACAGCCTATTTTCACGATTCTTTTATACGGAATATAATAAAATTCCCCTTTTGCAAAGCAAAGCACCTTTGTAGCCTTCGGAACGATCAGACATAAGATCTGTCCTGATCCGGGATCAAATTCCAGATCTATCACACATCCCAGTTTATCTCCGGTCCGGCAGTTAATGACATCCTTCTCCCTCAACTCTAAAAATTTCATGATAAGCCACCCCAGAAAAATAGTTATAATAGTGTATGCCCGTGATAAAAAAAGGTGCAAAAAAAGGCCATATCTGAATCACAGATACAGCCTTTTCTGATTCTATTATTATGCAGTGATGATCTTCTTCGGACACTTCTTTGCACAAAGACCGCAGTTGACACATTTCTCATAATCTACATGGGCAATGTTATTTTCTACGGTGATTGCTCCCAGCTTGCATTCCTTTGCACAGAGACCGCAGCCGATACATCCGGCTTTGCACACGGACATGACATCTTTTCCTTTGTCTTTTGAATTACACTGTACTAAATGCTTTTTGTCGTAAGGAACCAGTTCAATCAAGCCCTTTGGACAGATATCGGTACATTTTCCACAGCCGATGCATGCTTCTTTGTCAACATACGCAATGCCGTTGACAATGGAAATGGCATCCTCAGGACAGACCTGGGCGCAGCTTCCGAATCCCATACATCCAAAAGAGCAGCCCTTCGGTCCTTCTCCGGGTACGTTCATCGCTTCTACACAACTCATCTGGCCTGTGTATTCATATTTGTTTGACGCCTTCTCACAGGTCCCCGCACATTTTACAAATGCCACTTGCTTCACAAAGTCACCTGCTTCCACACCCATGATAGCACCAATCTTTTCTGCAGCCGAAGGCCCGCCTACAGGACAGGCACCTACTGCCGCCTCACCGTTTGCAATGGCTTTTGCAAGTCCGTCACATCCGGCATATCCGCATCCTCCACAGTTATTTCCAGGAAGTTCCGCGCGGACTGCTACTTCTTTTTCATTTACCGGAACCTTGAACTTCTCAGAAGCGATTCCTAAAAGAATAGCAATGACCAAACCAATTCCTCCGACCACAACGGCCGCAAGGATAATTGCTGTAATATCCATTTTTGCTACCTCCCTATATGATTCCTGAGAATCCAAAGAAAGCAATCGCCATCAAACCTGCCGTGACAAGAGTGATGGGCATTCCTTTGAAAGATTCCGGGATGTTATTGTATTCTAATTTTTCACGGATTCCAGCCAGAATTACAATGGCGATGGTGAATCCCACAGCCACTCCGAATCCATTGACAACACTGGTGATAAAATTATATTCATACTGAACGTTATTTAAAGCTACACCAAGTACAGCACAGTTGGTCGTAATCAGCGGAAGATATACACCCAGGGACTCATACAGAGCCGGCATAGACTTCTTTAAGAACATTTCCACAAACTGTACCAATGCCGCGATGACAAGGATAAATGCGATGGTCTGCAGATATTCCAGATGAAGCGGCACAAGGATCCCGGCATACACGAAATATGTAACTGCTGAGGCGATGGTGATAACGAAAATAACCGCAGCACCCATTCCGCCGGCAGTCTCTACCTTCTTGGATACACCAAGGAAAGGACAAAGGCCTAAGAACTGGCTCAAAACTACGTTATTAACTAATGCCGCACCGATTGCGACTAATAATAAATTTGACATTGTTCACCCTCCCTATTTGTCATCCACACTGTTATCGAAAAACCGGCTTCCACAGGCACCGTTTCCGCAGCTGGAACAATCGCCGCAGCCGGAAGACTCAGGCTCTCCTGCTTTTTTCGGTTTTTTGCTTCTTGCTTTATTCTGGGCCGCTACAAGGCAGGCCAGGACAAAGAATGCACCGGGAGCCAGGATGAAGATCGTGATTGGCTCGTAAGCGCTCGGCATGATCTTTGCACCGAAGATCGTCCCTGCACCGAGAAGTTCACGGAAAGCTCCGATCACCGTCAGGGCAATGGTAAATCCAAGTCCCATTCCGACACCGTCGAAGAAAGAGAGGATTGCTCCGTTTTTGGATGCAAAGGACTCTGCGCGTCCCAGGATGATACAGTTTACAACGATCAGAGGGATATAGATTCCAAGGCTTGCATTTAGAGACGGCACATAGCCCTGTAAAAGGAACTGAACAACCGTAACCAATGACGCGATGATAACAATATAACCCGGAATACGGACTCTGTCGGGAATCACATTTCTCATAAGACCGATGATCAAGTTAGAAAACATTAACACGGCTGTAGTAGAAAGCCCCATGCCTGCCCCGTTGATCGCGGATGTTGTAACCGCAAGGGTAGGACACATTCCGAGCATTAAGACGAAAGTAGGATTTTCTTTGACAATACCATTGATCAAACGTTCTACTGGATTACTTTTCATCTCAATTACCTCCTTTCAATGTATCCATCAATGCAACACAGCTGTTGACTCCGCTTGTGACTGCGCGGCTGGTGATCGTAGCACCGCTGATGGCGTCGATCTTAGAGTCGTCATTCTTCCCGGAACCGTCTTTTACGACTTCAAACTGTTTTGCTTTTTTATTTGTAAAGTTGCTCTTGAATTCATCTTCTTTTGCCTTCATACCAAGACCTGCGGTTTCGGAGATCGTTAAGGTCTCATATCCGTTGACCGTACCGTCATCCTTCACACCTACAGAAAGAGTGATGTCACCGCCGTACCCGTCAGGGTTTGTCACAGAGAAAACATATCCAAGTTCTTTTCCGTTCTTGTCAACTGCTTTGGCGATCTCGTTGATTGTATTCTGTCCAAGGTCTTTTGCCTTCAAAGCTTTACTGATCTCTTTTGTATTTAATTTCACTGCTTCAAAACGGTCCGCGTCTTTGAATACTGCTTTGTACGCCTCCTGTTTTGTCTTTTCTTCCTGCTTTGCAATCGGATCTTTGGTCACGTTGTAGACGAAACCAAGGATCAGGCCGGCAGCCAGAGTGATGATAAATAATTTAATACAATCGCTTACTAAACTTTTATTCATTGTCTTTGCCTCCTTTTGCCTTCACAATTCCAAACGGTGTCGGAACTGTAATCTTCTCAATCAGAGGAACAATCAGGTTCGCAATGATGATGGAATAAGAAACACCCTCTGCCATCGGCCCGAACAGACGGAAAATACCGGTCAGAAGTCCGCACAGAACGGCGAAGATGATCTTGCCCTTGGAAGTGATCGGTGAGGTCACATAGTCGGTTGCCATAAAGATCGCGCCGAGCATCAGTCCGCCTGCAAAAATCTCAGACGCCATATAAGTAAGATCGAAGCCATGTC
Organism: Anaerostipes rhamnosivorans; assembly: GCF_005280655.1. Classification (NCBI taxonomy): domain Bacteria; kingdom Bacillati; phylum Bacillota; class Clostridia; order Lachnospirales; family Lachnospiraceae; genus Anaerostipes; species Anaerostipes rhamnosivorans. Next base: position 1,642,702 of record NZ_CP040058.1, on the reverse strand, counting down.
CTCCAAAAAGCAATACAAAAACAGCCACCGTTGCCACGTAGATACATGGGATCATCGGTGAGATAACTTTCTTTAATACAAGGTAAATGCCGCCTAAGATCAGAAGTACGGCAGATGTCTCTCCAATCGTACCCGGAATAAATCCTGTAAAGATCCTTCCAAGATCTACGCTCTTTCCTGCTTTCAGCAGGGCCAGAGGTGTGGCTGTGGTCACTCCGTCATAGGTAAATGTAGTCATCCTTGCCGCAAAGGAGATCATCAGGAAACAACGGGCACCCAATGCAGGGTTCATGAAATTCTGGCCCAATCCTCCGAAAACCTGTTTTACGACGATGATCGCAAATATACCGCCCAGTACCGGCATCCAGAATGGAACGCCTGCCGGCAGGTTGAGTGCCAGCAGAAGGCCGGTTACGACCGCGCTTAAATCACCTACTGATACTTTTTGTTTCATTAATTTCTGATAGATATACTCGGCAGCTACGCAGGTAACGATAGAAACCGCAATAGTCACAGCCGCAGATGCACCGAAGATATAGATACCAAAAACTGTAGCCGGGAGTAATGCAAGGATTACGTCCAGCATAATGCTTTGTGTTGAGCTTTTGTCCCTTACGTGCGGGTTTGCTGAAACACGATATAATGTTTCGTTCATATGTACCTCTCCTTTACTTCTTTCTACGATTTGCCAAGACCTGCTTACGTCCTGTCTTCATTGACTGTGCCAGGTTTCTCTTCGCCGGACAGATAAAAGAACAGCACCCGCATTCCACACACTCATCTCCGTGAAGCGCTTCAAATGCTTCAAAATTGTTGTTATCTGCCAGAACGGACAACCTTGCCGGCATTAACTTCTGAGGACAGACACTGACACAGCGCCCACAGTTGATACAGTTGCTAGGCTCCACTGCTGATACAGGATCTTTTGTAAATGCCAGCAGAGAGGAAAATGTCTTGACCGCCGGGACATCCGTGGTAAACATGGCCATTCCCATCATCGGTCCTCCGGAGATCACCTTTTCAGGCTGTCCTTTGAATCCTCCTGCTGCTTCGATCAGTTCATTGACATTGGTTCCGGTACGCACAAGAAGGTTTTTCGGACTCTCAATGGCATCCCCAGTCACTGTCACAACGCGTCTGAATAGAGGTCTTCCTTCTTTCACCGCATCCTTGATGGCAACAATGGTCGCAACATTATCCACAATACATCCTGCGTCAGCCGGCAGCATGCTGGAATTGATCGCTCTTCCGGTGGTGGCATAGATCAGGGAACGCTCTGCTCCCTGAGGATATTTAGTCTTTAATTCGGCTACTGTTATCCTGGAATCTCCTTTGACACACTCGCTCACTTTGGCAATGGCATCTTTTTTGTTGTCCTCCACCGCAATGATCCCCTTTGCTTTTGGGAATAAATCCAGTACGATATTCAGCCCTTCCACGAGGACCTCCGGAGTTTCCATCATGATCCGGTAATCTCCAGTTATGTAAGGCTCACACTCTGCTCCGTTGACAATGATATACTCGATGGCATCAGGATCTTTCGGAGCTAGTTTTACATGGGTAGGGAATCCTGCCCCTCCAAGTCCCACGATCCCCGCTTCTTTGATGGCGGCAAGGATCTCGTCCTTGGTCATTTCCTTATACGGCTTTGCCTTAAATTCCGCTTCTTTGAACTCTCCGTCGTTCTCGATTACAATTGCATTTACCTTTGCTCCGGCAGGAGTCACTCTCGGCTCAATTGTTTTTACAGTTCCAGAAACAGAGCTGAAAATATTTGCGGATACAAAACCGCCTGCTTCCGCTACTTTCTGTCCCGCCAGTACCTGGTCACCCTTTTGTACGATCGGTTTCGCAGGTGCTCCAATATGCTGGCCGACAGGTAAAACAACATCTCCTTTTGGCAGATATTCCGTGATTGGGGAATTTTTTGCGTATTCTTTCCCGTCATCCGGATGAACTCCGCCGCTAAATGTAAACAATGCCATTTTTAAGCCTTCCTTTCTCTTTTCTTAAATTTCCATATACTTTATGATAAATTGTTTAGCATGCAAAATCAACTCTCGACATTTTTTTCACAATCAAAATCCCATGAAATAACATAAATTTCACTATAATATGTCCATTCTTTTCTTTTTTTCTATATTTTGCACTAAAAAATAAACAATCAGGGATTTTATATGTGAATATATTATCAATCTAAAAGGAGTCCCCCGTTCTTGAGAAACTCCTCCTTTGAAATTATCCTTTGTCTAACGCCTTGTCTGCCCGTTTCCGTAAATAATAAATTTGGTGGTCGTAAGGGCGTTCAGTCCCATAGGCCCCCTGGCATGGATCTTCTGGGTACTGATTCCAATCTCTGCCCCGAATCCGAACTCAAACCCGTCCGTGAATCTGGTAGAGGCATTCACATAAACGGCCGCCGCATCAATCCTGTCTAAAAATTCCTGAGCACGGGAATAGGAGTCTGTGATGATAGCCTCTGAATGTTTTGTGTTGTAGCGGTTGATATGTTCAATCGCTTCATCGAAGCTGTCGACCACCTTTACAGAGATCACAGCATCTAAATACTCTGTGCCCCAGTCCTCCTCGGAAGCTTTCAACACCTGGTCATTGACCGCCATGACTCTCTCGTCTCCCCTGACCTGCACACCTTTTTGCAGCAGAGCCTCCACGATAGCCGGCAGATGAGTCTGCACGGCATTCTTATGGATGACAAGGGATTCACAGGTATTACAAGTTCCCAGTCTCTGGGTTTTGGCATTGACCACGATATTTACTGCCATCTCAGGGTCCGCGAACTCATCCACATAGGTATGGCAGTTGCCGGTTCCCGTCTCGATCACCGGCACGGTGCTGTTCTTTACAACACTCTGAATCAGCCCTGCCCCGCCTCTTGGAATCAGCACATCGATATATTCGTTCATCTGCATCATCTTTGTGGCAGTCTCCCTGCTTGTATCTTCCAGAAGCTGGATGCTGGATATCGGCATCTTCTTCTTTTCCAAGGCTTCCTGGAGGACTTTTGTTATAGCGATATTGGAATGTATAGCATCGCTGCCGCCCCGGAGCAGACATGCATTCCCCGTCTTAAAACACAGGGCAAACGCATCTGCGGTGACGTTTGGGCGGGACTCATAGATAATCCCCACAACGCCAAGAGGTACCACCTTTTTTCCTATGAGCAGTCCGCTCTTATTGGGCTTCATCTCTGTGACAGCCCCGATGGGATCCTCTAAGTCCGCTACCTGCCGAAGGCCTTCTGACATGCCCTCAATCCGGTCCACCGTCAGGGTGAGCCGGTCCACCAATGCCTCTGACATGCCCCTCTCCATGGCCGCCTTCACATCCTTTACATTCTCAGATAAAATGTAATTCTGGTTTGTGACCAGCTGGTCTGCCGCTTCCCGGAGCAGTTCATTTTTGTCATTCATGGCTGCCTGGGCCAGAATCACAGATGCTTCTTTTGCCTGTTTTCCTAATTGCTCTAACATAACAACCTCCCTGCTTTATCTCAGTGCTTTCCTTTCGGCTTCAGCGGAGTAACGCTTCCGTCCTCATTCTTTATACTGATATTATCAAGCTGGCCGCGCAGATTCGCCCGGACAGACTGGATATACTCTGTGCGCAGTTTCTTTTGTTCTTTCTTTTCTTCTTCCGAAAGCCCAACGGACTTTTCCAGATGATACAGTTCATTGATTCTTCTAATCTTGTCTTCGTTCATACTATTCCTTTCCAGTAAAAATTATGAATTTAAGTACGGACATTCTGTCAAATACTTTCTGAAATCAAAATGTTCTCTCTTATGGGCCAAAAACAGTGTTCCGATGTCTTTCCCGTCCACGATCCTATTCAGATCATTAAAGTCCCGGCTGTTGGCGATCACCATATCAGCCCCGCAGTCGGTCACAATGTTAGCCGCCGCAATCTTTGTTGCCATTCCTCCAGTCCCCACTTTGGTGACAGCGCCCTTGGCCATGTTTTCCACCTCTTCGGTGATCACAGGCACCTCTGAGATCAGTCTTGCTCTTTTATTTTTATGCGGGTCATCGGTATATAATCCATCGATATCCGTCAGCAGGATCAAAAGATCTCCTTCCACCACCGCAGTGACCACCGCAGATAAGGTATCGTTGTCTCCGAACTCGATCTCTTCCGTGGATACCGTGTCATTTTCATTTACAATGGGAATGATGCCTAAACTGAGCAGCTGGTTGAATGTATTTCTGGCATTAAACCTGCGTTTATCGTTCAGCATGGTTTCCTTTGTGATCAATATCTGTGCAGAGCCTTGGTTGTACTCCGCAAACAGCTTTTGGTAGATCATCATCAGCTGTCCCTGTCCCACGGCAGAGCATGCCTGCTTCATCGGCAGAGAATCGGGCCGTTCCTTTAAGCCCAGTGCTTTAAATCCGACCCCAATGGCTCCTGATGACACTAGAATGACGTCCTTCCCGCCATTGTGGAGATCCGTTAAAACTCTCACCAGCTTCTCCAGACGGAACAGGTTCAGCTGTCCTGTCTTTGGATGAATCAGGGAAGATGTCCCTACTTTTACTATAATCCGTTTCTTATTCTTTAGTTTTTCTCTGTTTTCCATGCGAAGTGATCCTGTCCTCTCCTGCTGATTTTCCATCAGCGCAGTTTATCGTTATTGTAATCCTTTTTCTAAAAAAAATCAATGTTCTATGGCTGAAAATTCGACGTTGTTCTCACTTCCGGCGGACAGCACTTTGAGCGTGAAAATTGGAAAAGCGATTCAACGTGTCCATTAAATCTCGAAAAATGACTCCAAAGCAAAATGCTCTGGAGCCATTCATCCATAATCTACTGGATTTTCGTTTATATTTAGAAATCAAGAAGCACTACGTCTCCATTTTTCAGGGATGCCTGCACATCGATCACCCTTTGGTTTTTGCTGCCGCGGAATCTTAAGTTCAAATCCTTCTGTTCTTCTACGAAAGGACCGTCCACCAAAACATCCAGGTACCTGAGAACCTCCGGATCAAAATCCATGATCTCCGCGTATAAATAGGAGGAATACATCCAAGTAGTTTTTTCGGGGTACCGCTGTTTCAGTTTTTTTAATACTTCCTTGACGGTTTCACGGTTTTCAGGCTCCATGGGTTCTCCTCCCAGAATGGTGGCGCCTGTGATATGTTCTCCTCCGGTCAGCGTAAGGAATTGTTCTTCTGAATGCTCATCCCATTCCAATCCACCGTTAAAATCCCATGTTTCCGGATTAAAGCAGCCTTTGCACATTCTTCTGCAGCCCTGCACAAACAGGGACGTCCGGATGCCGGTCCCGTTGGAAATATCAATTTTTCTGATCTGTGCGTACCGCATATCAGTTCACCTCTTGCATCTGGTTATCCAAATGTACAAAGCGCTCCCCGATCTCCTGGGTCCTTCCCTTATTCCAAAAGTTGTCGCCCAGATATCCACAGGTCCTGCGGCAGACATTTAAGGTCTTGTGGCTCTTATTGCCGCAGTTTGGGCAGTACCATTCGTAATTCTCATCCAGAAGGATCTCCCCGTCAAATCCACATTCCTGGCAGTAATCAGACTTGGTATTGATTTCTGCATACTGGATAGTGTCATACATATAGTCGATCAGCATGGAAAGGGCTTCTGGATTCTGGTTCAAATTGGTCACTTCCACATAGCTGATGGCTCCGCCAGAGGAAATGCTCTGAAATTTAGCTTCAAATCCAAGCTTTTCAAAAGCATCTATGGGTTCTGTCACATTTACATGGTAAGAGTTTGTGATGTAATCTTTATCTGTGATGCCTTCCACGATACCAAACCGTTTCTTCAGGCTTCGTGCGAATGTATAGGTTGTTGACTCCGCTGGTGTTCCGTATACACTGAATCCAAGTCCCGTCTCTTCCTTCCATTGATCACATGCGCCTCTCAAACGTTTCATGATCTCGACAGATAACTCATCCCCTTCTTTTGTTGTGTGGCTTTTCCCAAGAAGAGAAAGCACACACTCATACAGTCCGATATAGCCAAGGGAAAGAGTGGAATATCCGCCTTCCAGCAGCTTGTCGATGGTCTCACCCGGCTTCAGCCTTGCAATGGCACCAAACTGCCAGTGGATCGGGCTCACATCGGATAATGTTCCCTTGAGGCTTTCATGGCGGAGCATCAAGGCCTCTCTGCAAAGGCTCAGCCTTTCCTCAAGAATGTTCCAGAACTTGTCCATATCCTGTTCTGCGGACAGCCCTACATCGGCCAAATTGATGGTCACAACACCCTGGTTGAATCTTCCGTACCATTTATAATTTCCGTCCTCATCCTTCCATGGAGCCAAAAAGCTTCTGCAGCCCATGCATGGGAAAACTTCCCCCTGGTAATTCTTTCTCATGATTTTTGCAGATATGAAGTCAGGCATCATGCGCTTGGCTACACATTTGACTGCCAGATCCGTCAGATACCGGTACTGACTGTCTTTCGGAACATTATTTTCATCCAGTACATATAAAAGCTTCGGAAATGCAGGTGTCACATAGGCCCCTACCGGATTTTTCATACCTTCATAGCGCTGCTTTAACATCTCCTCAATGAGCATTGCCGTCTCTTTCTCATATTCCGGCTCTTCGCTTATGTACATAAATACAGATAAAAACGGCGCCTGACCATTGGTGGTGGAAAAGGTGTTGATCTGATACTGGATCGTCTGGATTCCCGATACGATTTCATCGTGCAGGCGGTCATTTGCGATCAGCTCCACTTCCTGCTCCGTATATGCTTTGCCGATCATCTCTCCTTCTTTTCTAACCTTATCCTTATGCTTTTCAAAGCTGACTCTCACAAAAGGAGCGATATGCGCCAAAGATATGGTCTGGCCGCCATACTGTCCGTTGGCCACCTGCTGTACAATCTGGGTCGCCACCGTACATGCCGTCTGAAGAGACTTGGGCGTCTCGATCAGTTTTCCGTTTATGACAGTCCCGTTTCTGAACATATCCTTTAAGTCCACTAGGTCGCAGTTGTGCATCTGCTGGATATAATAATCCATGTCGTGAAAATGAATGATCCCGTCATCATGTGCCTGAACGATTTTAGGCGGCAGCATCATTCGCCGGCAGTAGTCCCTGGAAAATTCTCCGGCGATCAAGTCTCTCTGGGTTGCCAGGATATTCGGATCCTTGTTGGAGTTCTCATCCAGGGCCTCCTGGTTTTCCCCTGTCACGATCCCAAACACCTCATTATCAATGGTATTGGTCTCTCTCTGGAACTCCCGGACCTTCCGGTAGCCTTCGTAAGCTTTGGCTGTGAGAATCTGCTGCTTTTCGATCAGCTTTTCAAAAACCTGGTCCTCAATACGATAAATGCTGATATCCTCATCTCCCTGATGCTGCTCATGGATCTCAAAGGAAATATCTTTTGCGCATTTCTCGTCTACCACTCCGCTTCCATACCGCATTGCTTTTAAGATGGCAAGTTCAATTTTAGCCGGATCAAACTCCACTTTACTGCCATTTCTCTTAATAACTTTCATTTATCTTCACCCTTTCACATATTCTGTCCCTTATTATAAACCTATATATATTGTGTGTCCAGATATTTTCTATCACAATATGTTGTATTTTTTACCCATATTTTCGATTAATTGTTCTGCCGTCTTTATGCCGTCTATGGCCGCAGACGTGATTCCTCCTGCATATCCGGCTCCTTCTCCACACGGGTAAATGCCAGGGATACTGCCCTGAAAAGTTTCGTCCCTCTCCATCCTGAGCGGCGAAGAGGTCCTCGCCTCAATCCCGCTTAAAACAGTGTCCCCATCTGAGAATCCTCTGATCTTTTTCTCAAAAGCATCCATACCTTCCAAGATCGCTTCAGAAATTTCATCTGGGAGACACTCCCTTATGTTTGCAAATGCCGTTTTCCCTTTTGTATTCGGAAGAATGGCTCCAAAACACTCGCTCGCCCTGTTTTCCCTGAAATCGGAAAGCTTCTGGACCGGAATCCTTCCCCTGCCAGCCTGATAAGCTTTCTCTTCCCATTTTCTCTGAAAGCTGACACCTGCAAGCGGATGGTCGTCGCCAAAGTCCTCCGGTGTCACACTGGCAATGATCGCGCTGTTTGAGTTCTCTGCCATACGGTCATGGTTACTCATTCCGTTGACCGTCAGCCTTCCATTTTCAGAGGATGCATTGACCACAAATCCTCCCGGACACATGCAGAAGGAATAAACGCTTCTTCCATTGGATGCCCGGTACGTTAATTTATATGACGCTGTGGGCAGTTTCCCGCTCTCTGCCGCTTTTCCATACTGGGATTCGTCGATCCTTTGTCTCGGATGCTCCACCCGCACGCCGATGGCAAAGGACTTTGGAGTCATAAAAAGTTTTCTGTCATACAGCATTTCGAAGGTATCCCTGGCGCTGTGCCCCACCGCGAGCACTGCCGCTTCACACTCCAATAATTCTGCGCCATTAATGACCAGGCCAGACAGTCTGTGATCCTCTGTCCGGATGTCCGTCACCTTACTCTCAAACAAAACCTCTCCCCCTGCATGGCAGATGGCAGCTCTCATATTTGCCACCACTTTACAGAGCAGATCCGTACCGATATGAGGCTTTCCGTCATATAAGATTTCTTCCGGAGCTCCGTACTTTACGAAGGTCTCCAGCACAAACCGGTTCCGCCCAAACTTATCTTTCACTGCGGTATTCAGCTTACCGTCAGAAAAGGTTCCGGCACCTCCTTCTCCGAACTGGACATTGGACTCAGGATTCAGGACCCCGGTCTCCCAAAAGGCATCCACATCCTTCATACGCTCCTCCACGGGTTTTCCCCGCTCCACAAGCACCGGCTTTAATCCGACTTCAGCCAGTACCAGGGCGGCAAACAATCCGGCCGGCCCCATGCCGATCACCACAGGACGTGCCGGGATTTCTTTTTTGCACACCGGGATATGATACTGTTTCTTTTCTACTTTTGTTATTTTAGAATTTTTGTTTCTTTTCAGAAACTCCTGCTCCCGCTCCATTTCTACGTCAACTGTATACACATAGCTGATCTGATCTTTTTTTCTCGCATCCAAAGAACGTTTAAAGATCTCATAGGTTTGAAACTGCGCGTAATGTACTTCCTTCTTTATCTTCTGTTCCAGCTGTTTTTTTGTGTGTACTGCCGGAAGCTTTATCTGACTGATTCTGATCATTGATTTCCCGCCTTTATCTGATTTCCCGCTATGTACCCTGAGGTAAAAGCCCATTGTAAATTGTAACCGCCGCAGGTACCGTCCACATCCAGGATCTCTCCAGTAAAATACAGTCCCCTGTGGATCTTAGATTCCAGGGTTCCCTCCATAACTTCTTTCACAGAGACCCCGCCTGCAGTGACCTGTGCCATATCAAACCCTTTGTACCCCGAAATAGGAACCGTAAATTTCTGTATCATCGTGCGGATCTGTCTCAGTTCCTTCTGTCCAAGTTCTTTTACACTGGTTTCAGGGCGGATCTTTAGACGGTTAAGCACAGTAAATGCCAATTTCTTATTCATAAATCCCTGAAGAAATTCCTCCGCCGTCTTGTAACTTCCCACCTTACGGAAATATTCCATCATCTCCTTCAATGTGATCTGTTCCGGCATCAGATTTAAAATGATCTCCACTTTCTTTTTCTTTCTGAGAGCGTCAATAGCGTACCTGCTGACCTGAAACACCGGTATCCCCGATATTCCATATTTGGTAAACTGGACCTCTCCCTCCTGTGAGACTTTTTTCTGACCGTTCACATAAACAGAGAGGCTGGATCCATTGCGGACCCCTGCCAAATATTTAAAAAATGGTTCTCCAGACTCCAGCGCCACCAGAGCAGGAAACAGATCCGTCACTGTATGCCCCAGGCTTTTTGCCAATCCGTAGCCACTTCCGTTGCTTCCAAGCTTCTCCTGTGCCATTCCACCGGCTGCCAATATGACGTTTCTGCCCTGGTACTGGTCTTTTCCGCTTTTTATATAAAATGTATCCTTAATCTTTTTGATTTCCTCAACTAAAGCCTCTGTTTTCACATCAATATCCAGGCTCTTTATCTTACCGGCCAATGTGTCAACTACCGTGGATGCCTGCATGGATGCAGGATAGTAATAACCGTCTAAATCCGTGGTAAGCATCCCCATGGACTGAAAAAAATCCAGGGTTTCAGGTACCCCGAATTGTTCCAGCATCGAATAGGGAAAGCCCGGTTTTTCTCCCCGGTAACAGTCCTGGTCCAGAAAGCTGTTGGTCAGATTGCACCGTCCGTTGCCTGTTGCCAGGATCTTTTTCCCCAGTTTTTCCATCCGTTCCAGCACAAGGACGGAGCATCCTCTGCCGGCCGCTGTGATAGCTGCCGTCATACCAGATGCTCCGCCTCCTGCGATGATTACATCATATTTCATCTATTTCCTCCAAAACACTGGTTCCGTCTAATTTTGATTCTATACCAAAATAGTCTAACACAGTGCTCCCGATATCCGCAAATGTTTTTCTCGTTTTTAAGTTTACCCCTTTTGTCTGTCCGTGGTGATACATAAGAAACGGTGTATATTCCCTGGAATGGTCTGTGGACGGTGTCGACGGATCGCATCCATGGTCTGCTGTTATCATCAGGATATCACCCTCCTGCATAAGTCCAATCAGCTTCGGAAGCTGCTTGTCAAAATAGGTCAGAGCTTTTGCATAGCCATCCACATCATTGCGATGTCCATAGAGCATATCAAAGTCCACAAGATTGACAAAGCAGAGACCCTCAAACTTTTTTTTCATCCATTCTTTTGTCTGTTCGATTCCGTCTTCGTTATTTTTAGAAAACGAAAACTCGGTCAATCCCTTTCCTGCGAAAATATCATGGATTTTTCCGATCCCGATCACACTTAGGCCTTTTTCCTTTAATTGATCCAGCATGGTCACCCTCGGCGGTTCGATAGAAAAATCATGCCGGTTGGATGTCCTTGTGTAATTTCCGCTTTCGCCGACAAACGGGCGGGCAATGACCCGGCCTACGCCATGCTTGCCTGTCAAAATCTTTCTGGCTATTTTGCAGTATCGGTATAATTCCTCTGGCGGCACCACTTCTTCATGGGCTGCGATCTGAAACACACTGTCTGCTGATGTATATACGATGAGCGCTCCTGTCTTTACATGCTCATCTCCGTAATCCTTGATCACCTCTGTGCCAGAATAAGGACGGTTGCATAAAATCTTTCTTCCGGTCTCCTGTTCAAAAAGCTCTGTCACCTCTTTTGGAAATCCTTTCGGGTAGACGGGCAGCGGCTGTCTGGAAATAATTCCCGCAATCTCCCAATGGCCAATGGTGGTGTCCTTGCCCTTGGACTGCTCTGTCATCCGCCCATAGGCGCCGATAGGAATGATCTCCTGCCTCTCACCGTCAATTTCTGCGCCGTCAATCGAAAACAATCCCAGCTTGCTTAGATTCGGTAGGTCAAAGTACTGGCTTTTGGAAACTGCCCGCAGTGTATTGCTGCCCTCGTCTCCGAAATCCTTTGCATCCGGCGCTTCCCCGATGCCAAAGCTGTCCAGTACGATTAAAAAAACTCTCTTCATTCCGGTCACCTCAATCTATTTGTAATGAATTTTTTCTTCTACCTTAGATTATAGTGCTAACTGCTGTAAGACTCAAGGAAATGATAAACTTCTTCTACAGAATGAAATTTCTTTTTCTCCTTGAGCATTTGTTTGATCTCATCTGGAAGATCACTCTTTTTTAAATCAGTATATTCAAAGATTTCTTTTGTCTGATTGTTGAGGATGACCAAACTGCCATCGCGTACTTCCAAACCATATGTGATCTTTTCTTTTTTATTGGTGGCTGCCTGCTCCTTTGTGGTCTGTTCTTTGATAATAGTAGACTGAACCTGATGGACCAGCTTGTCCTGGCTTGTATCCTTCTGATAAAAAGCTACATAACACATATATCCACAGAGGGTGGTGATGACCACCATATATATTAATAAAAAACGGTTGATTTTGTTCATACGAAACACTCCTTTTCCTTAAGCGTTCCCAAAATCAACCGTCCTATTCAAAAAAAATCAAATTTAGCAATTTATATGATTCAGCAGCAAAATATCCTGTTCTTTTGCCGTATCACATCGGCAGGAAATTACTTTCTGAATATCCAGATACACAAAACCGTCTTCAAAACCATCGGTATCAATCTTTTGGACTTTGACAAAATTCTTGCTGAAATCCAGAATGGATCCGAGAATGGAATATCTTCTGTCTTCATCCATATAAAAACTCACGAGCAGTCTCTGTTCCTTGGCATATCTCAAAAGTGCCTCCATACAGGACTGATGATCCTTCTTTATAATCCTCCCGTGACTTCTTTTCTTGTGGAGATACAGCGTTCCAATCCGCCTCTCCCTGCTGCCGTCAGTCTGTGCCCTGAAGAAATGATCCGGTCGTTCCAGAATAAAACCGTCGTATTCTCCTCTTTCTGAAATCTTCGCCGCTAGAAGTTCTTGTTCTGTTATGTACAGAATGTAACCTTCTAAAATCTTTTCCCTGCCTCCGACAAAGTGATATAAGCTGACCAGTTTCTTTTCCTGCTGCATCTGTTCTAATATTTGATTCATGCCCTATCCTCCGCTTTTTCTTATATTATAGCAGAAAAGCAAACAGATTATAATTAATTATCAAAATTGTAAAGAGACACGGATCGTTTAGAAAGCATGAAGGTTCTATGGCGGGCGGTCAAGGATATATTCCTGTTTTCACCCGACAAAGAGCTTGTAGAAAAATCAAAGGGCTGTGCAGTCCGATTATGAAGCAGTACCGTTTTGTCCGTGTATTTTCGGATTGAAACAGAAAGCCTTGCCGTCCACGACTAATCTGGCGCATTAAAGGCGATCAATGATTTCGTACCGCAAAAATGCCGATATTTCTTGGAACATGATGACGGAATCTTAATTATTTGATATAGTGTCTAAGTGTGTAAATTTTAGCGAAAGGAGTTTTGAATATGGATATACTTATCATCATGTGTATTGGCATTTTGATAGGCAGGCTTGCTTTCCTGCGACGCTTGAAAAAGAAAAATGAATCTGTTTCCCTGCTATGCACATTTGTCTTAATCTTTTCTATGGGTGTCACGCTGGGAGAAAAGGAGAATTTCTTTGAAGAACTTTCGTCGCTGGGGATAACGAGCTTTCTGTTCTTTTTCATACCTACTTTGCTTTCTGTCGTTCTGGTCTACTATCTGACACAAAGGTTTATGAAGAAAGACAGGGGAATTTCTGCGGAAAGGAGTGAAGAACTGTGATAGTCCTTTTGACGATACTTTCCTTGACTTTCGGGATAGCTTATGGCTGTTCTGATATGGACAATGTTCTCATATCCATTCTTACGGAACATTCAAACATTGTCCTGTACATACTGATGTTTTCTGTTGGTATCAGTATCGGTATGCACGACGGTATCATACAGAAAATCAAGGAATACCACATTAAGATTTTCATTATCCCTGCGGGAATTATTGCAGGCTCGCTTCTGGGCGGACTGTTCTGTTCAGCAATCTTGAAAATGCCTGCGGGTCATGCGACTGCGGTTACAAGCGGTCTGGGCTGGTACAGCCTTGCAGGGGCAACAATCAGCAAATTAGAAGGAGCGGAATTAGGAAGCATTGCTTTTATGAGCAACCTTATGAGGGAGATATTCTCTTTCTTCATCATTCCGTTTCTGGCGTTGCGGTTCAATCATTTTACCTGTATCGCTCCTGCTGGTGCAACGAGTGAAGATACGACGCTCCCTGTCATATTAAAATATACGAATGAGGAAACGGTCGTGCTGTCTGTTTTGAACGGCATTATCTGTTCTTTCTTCGTCCCGATACTCATTTCCTTATGTCTTAACGCAGGATAAGAAACAGAATTGTCATTGTCCAAGGCGTGGTCTATAAATTCAACACTAACCGTAGCGTACTTCATATTTATTATAATTGGTACACTACGGTTTTCTTGTATTTTTTAACATTAATCAGTCATATCAAGGCTCATTTGAATGTAGAGAATTTATAGTAAAACTGTTGTTTTGTTATTTATGAGCATAATCAGATTTCCTATATCAAACGTTGTTAGATAGAAACAATTCATCTTTTTGAAAAATCTTTAAGGATTCATTTTGCGTCAGAAAGCATAACATTTCAGCATGTGTCAGTTCCTCCCAAATGAACAAAAAGCCTCCTTTCCATGTACCTCAATAAAGATAACGCAAGAAAGAAGGCCGATAGTTTTTCTTCATTGTTGGAAGGAGGCCTTTCCAGAGCCGACTGAGAACAATGGAGAAAAACTCATAATAATCTCAATTTTTTTGCCATTTTTAATATCAAATGACCTTTTGGTACTCTCTGAAGTTCTTCTTCCTCAAAAACCTTTAATCCAATGATAGCAACAAAGTATACCAATGCTCCAAGAGGAACTGCTATCAACAGACACAAAGCATAGCCAAGACTTGTCCCTGACATGAATCTCTGAAAAACAAATCCTATAATCCCTATCACAATTCCCATTGCAACAGCACTGATCAGAGGTTTTATAAATGTCTTGGACACTTCCTGTTCATATCCAGTATATTTTTTAATGGAACGGGCATTCAAGATACACATGACAAACGAAAATGCCATAGTAGCAAATACTAAAGCATAAGTATCCACCTTCGTTGTATAAAGCAAAACGATCAAAACAAAAACATTGATCACTACAGATACTGCCGAATGTCGGACCGGCACTTTCATCTTGCCCATCCCCTGTAATATTCCATTGCTGAGTGTAGAAAGACAGTAAAATACAATGGAGACCGCACCAACCATCAGCAGCTTCGGACCAAGTCCAAATGCTTTAGCAGGACCAAATAGAAGGCCGACAATCGGTTTTGCAAGAACGCCCATGCCCACGGCACAAGGGATGGAAATGATCATCGTAAATTTTATGGCCATATTGATACTTTCATTCATCCGCTGCTTATCATTGACTGCGTATGCTCCTGCAATATCCGGTACAATGGCATTGGATAACGCAGAGGCGATAGCAACTGGCACATTGATCAAAACATTATACTGGTTTGAAAAAATGCCGAACAAAGCAGCCACTGACCTGGACGCCATGCCTTTGTTGACCATAATCGTACTAAACAAGGTAGAGTCAATGATCGCGCTGCAGTTATATATTGCCGTGCTGAAAATAACCGGAGTAATCGTCAGCAATAAAATTTTTAATATTCTCTGATAAGACTCTATCTTCTTTGTCTTATCCGCAGCTATTTGACGCTTTACCTTTGGCCGGTAGACCCAATAGATAATACCGCAGAAAAGCAGCCCTGTAAGAACTCCAACTCCTGTACCTATGGCACTTCCCGCAGCTCCATATTTGGCCAGCTTATATGTGGCTACCTTTCCGCTGATGCCTACATATGGTGCTACCAGAACATAAGCCATGAGAACACTGAAAATAGCATTCAAAATCTGTTCCAATATCTGTGATACAGAAGTGGGCACCATTGTAGAATGTCCCTGAAAGTAGCCTCTTAAAACACCCAGAATACCAGATAAAAAAATGGTCGGTGCCATCGTTCTTAAAGCAAGAACAGCACCTGGCTGATTCGGAAGAAATGCCGGTGCACCAAAAAAAGTGATCAGGCCAGCGCCCCCTCCGACGATCACTACATATACTAAAGCTCCATGGAAAACCCTCTGGGCATTTTTATATTCTTTCATGGCAAGCCTTGCGGCTATTGATTTTGAAACTGCCAGCGGTATGCTGAAGGATGCGATCAGCAGGATAATGCTGTAAACGTTATACGCAAACCCATAGTACCCCATACCCTCGTTGCCGATAATGGCGGTTAAGGGTCTGCGGTATAAAAGGCCGATGACGCGGCAGATCAATGAAGCTGCTGCTAAAATGGTTCCTTGTACTAAAAAACTGCTCTTTTGTTTTTTCCCCATAGTTACCTCTAATCTCTCGTGTAGTGGACCTGCTGCAAGATCTCTTCCTGTTTTTGTTCCATCACCGCACGTTCCTTCTCCTCCATGTGGTCATAGCCAAACAGATGGAGCATACTGTGGGCGATCAAAAAAGCATATTCTCTCTTTAAGCTGTGTCCATAAGCATCTGCCTGCTCTTTAGCCTTGTCCATGGAAATCACAATGTCACCCAGCATCAGTTCACCTGAGTCCGGATGAAAAGCAGCCAAATCTTCCTCTAAACCATCAAAGCATGCAGGTTTTTCATACTCGATCATCGGAAACGAAAGGACATCCGTAGGACGATCAATCCCCCTCTGCTCCAGATTGATTTGATGAATCTCTTCATTCCCTACAAGCATCAAATTTACTTCACACTCAAAAGGACATGTTACATAATCCACAGCAGCCTCGATCACCTGCCGGGCAATCATTTCACAATCTATATCCGCTGTTCCTTCGTACTCATTTTCTAAAAAAACACTCATAATCTTACCTATCTTTCGTTCGTTTCCGCGGGGCTTTCTCTTTCTTCTTCCGGTTTTTGCTCTCTTCATATTTTTCATAAGCAGTGACAATCTGCTGTACAAGAGGATGGCGTACCACGTCCTTGCTGGTCAGCCGGCAGATCCCGATATCCGGAATCTTTCCGAGCACTCTCACCGATTCTTCTAGACCGGATACACTGTCAAACGGCAGATCCTTCTGTGTCAGATCCCCGGTGATGATAGCTTTTGAGCCAAATCCGATTCTTGTGAGAAACATTTTCATCTGGGCCGGTGTCGTATTCTGCGCTTCATCCAGCACGATATAGGAATTATCCAGGGTTCTACCTCTCATATAGGCCAGCGGTGCAACTTCGATCAGCCCTTTCTCCATATTCTTCATAAAAGTTTCCGCTCCCATGATCTCATAGAGAGCATCATAGAGTGGCCTTAAATACGGATCAACCTTGCTCTGCAGATCCCCAGGCAAAAATCCCAGCTTTTCGCCTGCCTCTATGGCCGGTCTGGTCAAAATGATCCGGTTTACCTCATCATTTTTAAACGCCGTGATCGCCATGGCCATGGCTAAGTAGGTCTTTCCAGTTCCTGCCGGCCCAATCCCGAACGTGATCATCTTTTCTGAGATCTGCTCCAAGTATTTTTTCTGTCCCAGGGTCTTTGCCTTTACCGGTTTCCCCTGAACAGTGTGACAGATCACATCTTTATCCAATTCCAGCAGATGGCCGCTTTTTTCCTCCATGGAAAGAGATAAGGCATAATTGACATTCTGCTCTGTAATAATATTGCCTCTTCGGGATAGCTCCAAAAGCTCTCCAATCACGGACTGTGCCTTTTTCACCGCTTCTTCGCTGCCGACCACTTTAAGCTGCCCGTCTCTTAAGATAAGGTTTACATGAAGCGTTTTTTCAATCTTCTTCATGTAAACATCAAACTGTCCAAATACATTCCCTCCATGTTCAGAAGGGAATTCCACATCTATTTCTATCGGATTCATAGTTTCTCCTCAACCTATTATTTTCTTATATTACTAGTAGTTTACCATTTGCCTTAAATCTTTTCAACAATTTGTGGTCACCTGTCTGACAGAATCAGCGCGGAGTTGCTGTTGTTGGTGTAATCTTCTCCACCTGTTTTTTTGTCAGTGACTTGATGTTTCTGATCTTTCCCACCGGTTCCTCCACCTGGATGGTTCCCTTGGCAATGTAATCGTTTCCCTGTCTCTGATACTGGATATTGGTCTTTATGACTTTGATTCCTTTTTTCTTTTTCTTCTCCAGATAAGAGGCAAGACGTTTTTTTAACCGACTCTGGGCCTGGGCCTCTGTCAACACCCTGCGTTCGGGCTCATACCCTTCAAACTTCTTTGTAGTAATGCCGATTGGAAAATAAAGATCTCCGATGTGCAACAGCTTTTTTTCTCCAAGTACATCAAAATCGCCTTTTTGTTCTTTAATTGGAAGCTTTAACTGCCAGTTTAACAGCTGTATACTTTCCACCCTGGTACTTTTTGATACAAATTTCTTCTCATAGGTAGCGATTGGTATGGTCTCTTTATATTCCTCATTGGTTCTCAGAATAATCTGTCCGTCCGCCTTGATCTTGCTGGTTTCCGTCACCTGATAATCATCGCTGTAATAGTAGATCATTCCGGATATCAGCGTATCACCTATTTTTACTTTATCTCCTACCTGAACCAGCGGTGTACCGCTTTTCACCGACATGGCTGTTATGGTCCCTTTTTTATTGGAGACAATATCACATGGCTTCTTCGGATTCTGTTTGGTCTTTCTGTCCAGCGATTCTTTGATATCAATATGTAATCTGGTACCGTTGATGGAGCAGGATACCCAAGCAATTCCTTCGTGGTCCTCCCTGATATGTTCTTCCAAAAGATTGCAGTCAATCTTTTTCTTAAAGGTGCCAATCTGATAAAAATTGTTTCTTACATATTTCAGCATATCACTTTTTGAATAACGCTCATTTCCAGAAATCGTAATCTCCCAGATGAACTGTGACATTAAAAACATCAAAACTAAGGCCATCCCGATACCGAAGAAGAACATTTTTCTCTTCCGGTGCTGCAATAAAAAAAAGGGAAGCCCTTTTCTCCCCAGAATCTGAACCGTAGTTCCAGTTTTTTCTGCCAGTGTCAAAACAGTTTCATAGGCTCTCTTTTGTATCGAACACTGATATCCCTTCCCTCCTGGTTTCAACTTCCACAACACGAGGTTTTGCTTTGCACACAGGTTTAAAAAACGTTCCACGGAGGGACCCGAAATCTCTAAAAAGATGCTTCCAAAAAAATATTGTATTAATCTGACCATTCTGATTCTCCTTTATGCGTATTCCAGCCGTGTAATTTCACCGGTCACCTTCATAATTTCCATGGAATAATATTGAATGACGAGATTTGTCCCTACAATCCTCAAAACCACATGGTTTCCCTGGACGACAATCTGATTCTCTTCGTAAGATAGGATTCCCTTATAATTTTCAATCATCACCTGTTCATTGCCTGTCAAGGTAATAATAAAATCGCCAAAGACCACATCTCTTGGAAGGGATAAACCTTTGGCTAATGCCTCCTTTGGCTTTTTCTTCATACTGACCCTCACTATGCTTTTTGGCGCAGCCGCACACTAAAGCATTCTATCGTTGTTTTAATATATGCAAAAGAAAAGCACCGTATACCTCAAGTATACGATGCTTGCTTCTATTATTTTACTTTTCTTTTACGAGCCGCTTCAGACTTTTTCTTACGACGAACACTCGGTTTTTCGTAATGCTCTCTTTTGCGGATTTCCTGCTGAATACCTGCTTTGGCACAGTTTCTCTTAAATCTGCGAAGAGCGCTGTCTAAAGATTCATTTTCTTTAACAATAACGTTTGACATTCTTAATTCCTGACCTCCCCTCCAGCCTTATATTGTGCATTATGACTGTTTGGGCACTTTCTTGCACTAGATTATTATACCATAATTCGGATATTCGTCAATAGTAAAAATGATGTTTCCACTGAAAAAAGAGATTTCTTTTCTGATATCTAAACATCCTGACAAACTTCTTCCCACAGGCTTTTGAGCACCTTCTCCTCAATGTCAGTCTCATATGCGTAGATCATATAATTTTTTAAATCTTCCCCAGAAATTCCAGCGCTTCCGGTGAAGGCTCTGGGTGCCATTCCCTGCTGCCGTCCTAAAAAAGAAAGCAGAGAGTCACTTCCAGCATCGTTAACTGTATCCTTCACCTGATATGTATATTTTACGCGATAGATATCCAAAAGATCCCTAATCTCATTAAACTTCTTTACGGATCGCCCCTGATAGATTAAGTTCTTTTTTCGAAGCATAAAGTCCTCCTTCTTTTGAATCCAGCGGACTGAAGTCCAGAGTTGATTTATAAAGTACTTGTTGGCTTTATTATACCATAAATCAACAAATATTAATTAAACCTTTTAAGAACTTCACCTCCCTTTCCCTATATATCATTGATTCAACTTGTTTTGACCTTAACGAAATCGTTGTAAATATTTCCACGTGCCAGTTTTAGAATCCTTCCCATAGATCATAGAATCTACTTCTCCAGTGTCTTTATAATAGGCTTGTAGTATGACAATCTGATCTGTTGAATACTTCTTTTGAAATTTTTCACTTACAATCTCTTTTATGAATTGATCTCTGGATTTATAATTAATCTTTTTATAATACTCGGGATCATATTTAACCTCTTTTAAAGTCTCATTCATGTCATTTTTTAGCCGCTTTTCAGCATCCTTGATTAACTTCTTTTCTTCATGGACACTTAACTTTAAAATTTTATTGTTGTTCTTAACCTTATTCTCTTTTTTTGTACAGCCTTGACATAAGAAACATATCATAATAAACAAGAGTAGAGTGCTTACTTTGGTTGTTTTTTTCATAATTCTTCTCCTATTCATAAATCTATTTACTAAATTTAGCACTTGAAAAGTGTATTCTTCGCATATAACACTTTCCTGGACCTCCATTATAGTTTATCCAACTGGATAATGATCGCCTTCTTCTATTATGTTGGCTAACATAAGTTAACCGTTTTTCAATTGAAGACACATATGCACTATGTTTGTAATCATTTTTTGTCTTATTGTTTTTGCTTTGAATTACATCTCCAAAGCTTATATTAGTCAATGTTCTTACAAGTTTATTATTGTTATATCCTTTCCCTTTTGGTCCATAGGTTTTATCTTTGATAGCATAACTCCAAAACGATTTTACACTTTCCCAATTTCCAGTTCCTCCGCCTTCTCCTCCTTGCCAAACTCCCGATACCATACGAACTTTATTTTTCATATTACTTTTTGTCTTTTTCTTGTCCCCTTTCACATATCCTCCGTAT
Source organism: Anaerostipes rhamnosivorans (assembly GCF_005280655.1). Taxonomy (NCBI): domain Bacteria; kingdom Bacillati; phylum Bacillota; class Clostridia; order Lachnospirales; family Lachnospiraceae; genus Anaerostipes; species Anaerostipes rhamnosivorans. Next base: position 1,621,849 of record NZ_CP040058.1, on the reverse strand, counting down.
CCTGCCCATACACACTGTGAAATAAAATTAGTGCAGTCATTTTCATTCGGGACCACATAGAAAATACGCTTTTTTTCAGCATATGTTAACGCATAATCAATTCCGTTTTTCCATGAATATGATTTGGAAACAGAGCGAAATTCCGGTGTCTGTCGATTTTCATCTACAGTCTCCGTAAGATTCTTCAATTCTTCATTTTGCGTTTCTGATGAATCTGTCATTTCTTCGCAGGTCTGGTCGATACTTTGACGTACTGGATCTGCGTTACTTCTGGTTTTGATTCTTTTTAATACTTTTTTCCTTTGCTGAACTTCACTTTTAAAATACTCATAATTCTCATTGTTAGTATCTATAAAATAAATCTTCCATTTTCCATCTTTTTTGTTTAGTTTAAAGTCATATTTAATATTATAATAAGCAGAATCCATATCTTTTGCTTCCTTATAATGATAATCAACTGTCAATAAAAGTTTAACCTCTGCCTTGTTCTTAAAAATTTTTAATTTCTTATATTTAGTTTTCAATTTGTAATCATGAAAACCAGAACCAATATTTTTACTGCTTTTTGAATCAAATTCCAGTATTTTTTTGTAGAGATAAGTGTTCTCATTATTTTCAATATAATCTTCGGTATTTGCCGGAAGCTTATAAGTAACTAAGGAATCATAAAAATCTGTAAAATAATGGTTTACAATGTTTTTTATTTGTTGTTTATTAGAAAGCTTTTTTGCCTTTATATTGCTATTACTAATCCCAAATAGCACTATTGCCAACAAACATAATCCCAAAAATGTACTTAACATTAATTTGTTTTTTTCATCCCCGTACCTCCTCGTATTGCCCTTAAACATATATTGCTCAAACTACATGATTAAATTGAATTAAAACATTCAAACTATCACCACCTTTATTTTTTATTTATGGAATTTATTGTTATTTTTCTTAATTATAACTCTTTCTCTACATATATTCAACTTCTTTTTTAATTATTTAAATATTTAATCTTTTATAAAGTCAACTATTAGTATAAAATAATCAACTATATATTTTATGTTAGAGAAAAAAGATTCATAGACAGCAATAATTCTGCTCGTCTATGAATCTTTCTCAATAATTCATTTCTTTATTTAATTACTAAGTTGCCCTTCCAGTTCTTCCTTCACCTTAGCAATAGCCTCATCAATACCTTCCGGCTTCTTTCCGCCTGCCTGCGCCATATTCGGACGGCCGCCTCCGCCTCCGCCGACACATCCGGCGATGCCCTTGATCAGATTACCCGCATGGGCTCCGGCTTTCTGGGCTCCGGCTGTGGCCATAGCCACAAGGAACACCTTTCCTCCCATGGAGGATGCCAGAACGATCACACCTTCCCCAAGCTTGTCTTTCAGGGAATCGCCCAGTTCACGCAGACCGTTCATATCCACGTCCGCCACTTTTGCTGCCAGAAGCTTCACTCCGTTCACTTCCTGCACCTGATCCATAACATCCCCAAGTGCATCCTTTGCCAGCTTGCTCTTTAAAGACTCGTTCTCACTGTGCAGTTCTTTCAGTTCCGCCATCAAAGCTTCCAGACGTGACATCAGTTTTGCAGGAGCTGCTTTTACGATCTTTGCAGCCTCTAAAAGTTCCTGCTCCATTTTCTCATAATATTCAAAAACTGCCTTGTCTGTAATCGCTTCAATCCTTCTGACTCCTGCAGCCACACCGGTCTCTGATAGAATCTTAAATGCAGTGATCGCGCCTGTATTAGGTACATGAGTACCTCCGCAAAGTTCCACTGAGAAGTCTCCCATGGAGACAACCCTTACTTCGTCTCCGTATTTTTCACCAAACAATGCCATAGCTCCTGTATTTTTAGCCTCATCCATAGACATCAGCTTTGTATCCACGGCCAGGTTTGCGGCAATCTCTTCGTTGACGATATCCTCCACCTTTTTAATCTCTTCCGGTGTCATCGGAGAGAAATGAGTAAAGTCGAATCTTAAATGCTTCGCATTGTTACTGGAACCTGCCTGCTCCACATGGCTTCCCAAGACAGTGCGCAGAGCCTTCTGCAAAAGATGGGTTGCACTGTGGTTCTTTTCTGTCTGACGCCGGTTTCTTTCGTTGACATTTAAGAGAACTTTTTCACCGACACTTAAATTTCCTTCGTTGACATAACCCACATGCCCGAACTTTCCTCCGGAAAGCTTTATGACATCTTCTACGGCAAAAGAGGAATTCTCGCTTAATATGACACCCTGGTCCGCTTCCTGGCCACCGCTGGTAGCATAAAACGGTGTCTTAGAGCAGATAATGGTTCCCCTCTGGCCTTCCACCAGAGTATCCGTCACTTCCTTGTCCGTTGTCATGGCAATGATCTCAGACTCACAGGTCAGCGTGTCATACCCTACAAACTCAGATGTCATAGATGGATCCAGCTGTTCGTATACCGTAGCACTGGCTCCCATATAGTTTGTCGTCTCCCTTGCTGCCCTGGCCTGCTTTCTCTGCTGTTCCATAGCTTCCTGGAATCCGTCTTCATCTACGGAGACACCTTTTTCCTCAAGGATCTCTTTTGTCAGATCCAGTGGGAATCCGTATGTGTCATAGAGCTTAAAAGCATCCTTTCCTTCCAGTTGCTTCTTCCCTTTCTTTTCCATGTCTTCTTCCATCTCGGCAAGAATCTGGAGTCCCTGGTCGATAGTACGGTTAAACTGTTCTTCCTCTTTTGTGAGAACCTTATAGATAAATTCTTCTTTTTCTTTTAGTTCTGGATATCCGTCTTTAGATTCCGCAATCACAGTTTTGCTTAAGCCCGCCAAAAACAGATCCTTCAAGCCTAACATTCTTCCATGTCTTGCCGCACGGCGGATCAGACGGCGGAGCACATATCCGCGCCCTTCGTTGGATGGCATGACCCCATCAGAGATCATAAATGACGCAGAACGGATATGGTCTGTGATGACCCGGATGGAAATATCATTTTTTTCATCCGCACCGTAAGTCGCACCCGCCAGTTCACAGATCTTGTCACGGATCGCTTTGATTGTGTCCACGTCAAAGATTGAATCCACTTCCTGGACTACAACAGCCAGACGCTCTAGACCCATTCCAGTATCAATATTTTTATTTTCCAGCTCTTCATAATTGCCGTTTCCATCGTTTTCAAACTGAGTAAATACGTTGTTCCACACTTCCATGTAGCGGTCGCATTCGCAGCCTACCGTACAGTCCGGACTTCCGCATCCGTACTTCTCTCCTCTGTCATAGTAGATCTCTGAACATGGCCCGCAGGGTCCTGCTCCATGCTCCCAGAAGTTGTCCTCTTTTCCAAAGCGGAAGATCCTCTCCGGGGCAATGCCAATTTCTTTTTCCCAGATCTCAAATGCCTCGTCATCATCCAGATATACAGAAGGATACAGACGGTCTGGATCAAGTCCTACAACTTCTGTGAGGAACTCCCATGACCAGCGGATTGCCTCAGTCTTAAAATAATCCCCGAAAGAAAAGTTTCCGAGCATCTCAAAAAAGGTACCGTGTCTTGCAGTCTTTCCTACATTCTCGATATCTCCGGTACGGATACATTTCTGACAGGTTGCGACTCTGGTCTTCGGCGGCACTTCCTGTCCGGTAAAATACGGCTTTAACGGTGCCATACCTGCATTGATCAGCAGAAGGCTCTTATCGTTTTTGGGAACCAGAGAAAAACTCTTCATCACCAAATGCCCTTTGCTCTCAAAAAAATCAAGGAACATCTTCCTCAATTCGTTCACTCCATATGCCTTCAAATTTCCATCCTCCTAAAATTAGTATTACACTTATTACATTGAACAAAGCGGACAAGTCCGCTTCAACTCCCTCAATCCCTCAATCACGAGGGACTTGTTCCGCTTTGCGCGCCGATGTGCGGCTGCAAAGCAGCCTTCCTTGGCACATCGTGCGCATCATGCCCGGAGGGCTTTTTTGTTCCATAGGGAGAACTTTCCTATGGAATAAAGAAAACCTTCTGTTACATTCAGAAGGCTTTCCATTCTATCTTACACATCTATTGCTGATCCGGTCCCTGTTGTTCCTTTGCTTTCTGCGACTTCTTCTGCATCTTACCGACAGCCAGCTTCTTTCCGAAAAAAACACCGCCTACCGATACAGCAAGCAAAAAAATAAACTTGATCAGATATGTGATAAACTCTGATAAATATGCGTGCATGTCCTGCCTCCTTTATCAAACCACAGTTCTTTGGTTTGCTCATGTGGCAATTATATCAAATCGGACAGCGTATGACAATTATTTTCTTTCAATTAATTCCTTGGTCACCTCGTCCCAGGTCATGCCCCGTTCCGCCATAAGCACCATCAGATGGTATAAGAAATCAGATATTTCATACTTCATTTCTTCCACATCGGGATTTTTAGCCGCAATGACGATCTCCGTGGCTTCCTCACCGACCTTTTTAAGGATCTTATCAATTCCTTTTTCAAACAAATAATTGGTATAGGAGCCTTCCTTCGGATGTTCCTTGCGGTCCATGATCACATCATAGACAGACTGGAATACTTCCATCGGATTGTCATCTTTGTATTCCTTCTTCACAAGATCCGTGAAAAAGCAGGAATAATTTCCGGTATGACAGGCATTTCCCACTTGCTCTACCTTGGCTAACAGGGTATCTCTATCGCAGTCAATAGTCAAAGACTTCACGTACTGATAATGTCCTGAGGTATCTCCCTTCGTCCAAAGTTCGTTCCTGCTGCGGCTGTAATAGGTCATGACCCCGGTCTCCACAGTTTTTTCATACGCTTCCTTTGTCATATAAGCAACCATGAGCACTTCATTGGTCTTATAATCCTGGGTAACTACCGTTAGCATTCCATCACTGTTTAATTTAAATTCATCAAAGCTCATAGAACTTTCAAAAGTATTGACTGCGAATCCAGCAGCTTTACATTGATGCTTCAGTTCCATGACAGGAAAAGAATCTACGGACGCCACCGCCAGGTCATGAGCCCCGGTAAGCTTTAATACCCTGACTGCTTCTTTAGCATCAGGAATACTCACCATGATTGGAAGCCCGGATACCTCTTTGATCTGCCCAATCAGCTCTGCATAACCATCATATCCCTTATCTGTCACCAGCAGCAGTTCTCCTGCCCCGAGCCTTGCCATCTCTTTTGCAAATGCCGCTGCGTCTTTTTGGGTATCCAGATCTATGGACACGATGATTTGGTCCTTTCCAAATCGGTCACTGGCCTTCTTTACGATCTCTTTGTCCACGAGAACACTCTTTCCAAGGCAGACCTTAGAAGCTCCTGCGTACAGGATCTTTTTTACGTCTTCCAGATCCTCTATGCCTCCCCCTGCATACAGAGGAATATCTATGTCCTTGGCGATCTCTTTTACGGTCTCCGCCGTGATCTTTGTGTCATAATAGCTGACAGCGTCCGCCCCCGCATGGTCGTAAGCCTTTGCCGCCTTTGAAAGTTCTTCCCCATAAATACATGGGATAATTTTTATCTGTTCTTCCATTTATAATGCCCCTTTCGTGGAAAGCACATCTGTGATCCGCGGGTCGATGCTGCATGCCTCATCCAACGCCTTAGCGAATGCCTTGAACGCCGCCTCCATCAAATGATGGTTGTTGGTACCGGCCAATTTCCTGATATGCAGATTCATGGCACTGGCATAGGATACGGCATAGAAAAACTCCCGTACCATTTCAGTATCAAATCCACCGACCCTGTCTGCCGTAAAGGTAAGATCCGTGTCAAAGTAAGGTCGTCCTGACAGATCTAGACCGCACAGCACAAGAGTCTCATCCATCGGCAGGACAAAGGAGCCGTATCTTTTAATTCCTTTTTTGTCGCCGGCTGCCTGCTTGATGGCCTCACCGAGAACAATTCCGGTATCTTCTATAGTGTGGTGGCTGTCTACATGCAGGTCGCCATCCACTTTTACCTTCAGGTCGAAAAAACCGTGCTTGGCAAAGCTGATGAGCATGTGGTCAAAAAAACCGATGCCTGTATCTACCTCAGAGGCTCCTCGCCCGTCCAGATCGATGGACAGCCTGATCTTTGTTTCACTTGTATTCCGGATAATTTCTGCACTGCGGCTCATATTGCTTCCTTTCTCTTAATCGTTTTCAAATCTCACTTTAATAGAATTGGCATGAGCTGTCAACTCTTCCTGTTCTGCAAATGTTTCAATATCTGTGTGGACCGGCTCCAGGGCTTCTCTGGAGTAATAGATTACACTAGATTTTTTGATAAAATCATCCACACTCAGCGGAGAGAAGAATTTTGCAGTTCCGTTGGTGGGAAGTACGTGGTTTGGTCCAGCAAAATAATCTCCCAGCGGTTCGCAGCTGTACTGCCCGATGAAGATTGCCCCCGCATTCTGGATTCTGGTCATAACATCAAACGGGTTTTCTGTCATGATCTCTAAATGCTCCGATGCGATAGAATTTGCCACATCCACTGCCTCTTTTAGATCCTTGGCGATGAGAATATAGCCGAAGGAGTCCAGGGATTTTTCCATGATCTCCGTTCTGGAAAGCTGTTTTAGGAAACCATCCACTTCTTTCGAAACCTTCTTGGCAAGCTTTTCGCTTGTAGTCACCAAGATGGCACTGGCCATCTCGTCATGTTCTGCCTGGGATAAAAGATCCGCTGCCACATACCGCGGATTGGCGCTGTCATCAGCCAGCACCAGGATCTCGCTCGGTCCTGCGATGGAGTCGATGCTCACGTTGCCGTACACCGCTTTTTTGGCCAGCGCCACATAAATATTTCCCGGTCCCACGATCTTATCCACCTTTGGGATGGAGGCGGTTCCGAAAGCCAATGCCGCCACAGCCTGGGCCCCTCCGACTTTATATACCTTCGCTGCCCCTGCTTCCTTTGCTGCAACCAAGGTATTCGGATTCACTTTTCCGTCTCTGCCCGGAGGTGTGACCATGATGATCTCTTTTACTCCTGCCACATGGGCCGGAACAATATTCATGAGGACAGAGGAAGGATAAACTGCTTTTCCTCCCGGTACATAGACACCGCAGGTTGCAAGGGGCGTCACCTTCTGTCCCAACAGAATACCGTTTTCCTGTGTATCGAACCAGCTGTTCTGTTTCTGCTTCTGGTGGAAATCACGGATATTGACAATGGCCTTTCTTATAACCGCTAAAAGAGACGGATCCACTTTGTCATAAGCTTCTCTGATCTCCTCTTCCGTGACCAGGATCGTGTCAGCTGTAAGCTTGGTCCCGTCGAACTTCTCGGTGTACTCAAACACCGCCTCATCGCCTCTTGCCTTTACGTCATTGACAATAGCATCCACCTGTTCCTGATATCCCTCGTAGTGATTCGGGCTTCTTTTCAGCAGATCATTCAAAATGTCTGCAATGGAATCTTTGTTGATCTTTACCGTTCTCATAGCCTTACCTCTGTTTTTTCTCGTCCAATAACTTTTTCAACTCAATGACAATCTTACTGATGCGCTCCTGCTCCATTCTCTGGCTCACCTGGTTCACGACCATCCTGGCAGAGAGCGGACAGATCTCTTCCAACACTTCCAGCCCGTTTTCCCTTAAAGTAGATCCTGTCTCCACAATATCCACAATGACTTCTGAAAGGCCTACGATCGGCGCAAGCTCCACAGATCCGTTGAGTTTTACAATCTCCACGGTCTGGAGTTTTTTGTTATAAAAATATTCTTTTGCGATATTCGGATATTTGGATGCCACACGGATCAGCTGGCTGCCGTTTAAATACTTTTTGGCGTCCTTAGGTCCGCACACGCACATCTTGCATTTGCCGAATCCAAGGTCCAGTACCTCATAAAGATTCCGGCCTTCCTCCAGTATCGTATCCTTTCCGACCACTCCGATATCAGCCGCGCCATATTCCACATAAGTCGGCACATCACTGGCTTTGGAAAGGAAAAACTTAAGCTTCAGCTCCTCATTTACAAAGATCAGTTTTCTTGTTTTTTCGTCCTTCATCTCTTCGCAGGTGATCCCTATCTGTTCCAGCAAAGATAATGTTTTCTTGGCAAGTCTTCCTTTTGCCAGTGCAAATGTTATATATCTCATGTTACTGCCCTTTCGTTAAATCCCTGACGGTATCCCTGGTTTCATAATATAAAATACATCCGATAGACTGGTCCAAAGCCATAGCCTGATACTCTTCAAGGCCCCGGTCCCGTTTTTCCAATATGACTGTCTTGTTTTCCTTCCTGTAGCCCACAGCAGCAGGAATGGCGGCTTCCATGGCATCTTCCTCATAGATGATCAGCATATCCGCGGTATCAGCCTCCATTTCGATCTTCTGGCGCTCCATAGCCATCATCAGATTATCGAGTACAATGGCAAATCCAACGGACGGTGCCTTTTTGCCAAACTGTTCGATCAGGTTGTCGTAACGTCCGCCTTTTAACACCGCATCTCCCGTTCCGTAAGTGTAGGCTTTAAAAATCACCCCGGTGTAGTAATTATGGCGGCTGAGCATCCCCAGATCAAAGCTTATGTACTGTTCCAGTCCGTAGATTTCCAGCATCCGGTATACCTTCCTCAGCTTCTGGATGGCTTTCTTTGAAGTCTCGTTGGACACAAGCGCGTCAGCCTTATCAAGGATATCCACATCACCATTCAGTTCATTGAACTGGACAAACACATCCTTTATATTTTGAGGAATGTCAAGCCCCTCCACAAATTCGATCAGCCCAAAGAAGTTTTTGTTGATAATCAGCTCTCTCAGCTGTTCTTTCACGTCTTCATCCCCAATGCACTCCACAAGCCCCTGAAAATACTCTACCTGTCCGATGGTCAGGCGGAAGTCCTTAAGTCCAGCATTGAGGCAGCAATCCAAGGCCATAGCAATGATCTCCCCATCCCCGCGGCTGGATGTCTCATTGATCAGCTCCGCGCCCATCTGGCAGGTCTCCTTAAGCTTCAGCTGATAGCTGGAGTTGTTTAAGAAAACATTTCCCGTATAGGCAAACCGCAGATTCCGCTCCTCACTGTCATAGTACTTTGCTACACAGCGCGCCACAGAAGGCGTGATATCCGGGCGAAGTACCAGGGTGTTCCCCTCCCGGTCGAAAAATTTGTACATCTCTTTGGAAGAAACTGTTCCCTTCTCGCTGTTAAAAATATCAAAAAATTCAAAAGTCGGAGTTATGATATTCTCATAGCCGTAAAGTCCAAATACATGGTTTAATTTGTCCTTTAACCTGAGTCTCTTTTTGCATTCCAATCCGTATATATCCCTTACTCCTTCCGGCGTATGGACCCTCTTCTGATTCATAATTCTTCTCCTTCTTTACTTTAACAAATTAAAGCGCTAATTCGCTACCACATTAAACACTTTAGTAATCATACCAGTCTATCCTTTAGTTGTCAACCTTTTCAGTGCTGATATATGACAGAACCACCGCAGAAATTTCTCTCCACAGTGGCAGCATTTGTTTTACATATCTCTATCCGGCATATCATCATCCATGTGGCTGCTTGCGCCGTACATGTCACGTCCCACCACCCGTTTGGCGATGCGTTCCTCCTCGATCCACTGGCTCAACAGATCCTTGACCCTTCTGGAATCCGCAATATTCTTGAGTTCAATGACCGGAGTAGAGGCATCCTTGGTCGTAAGGCGGATAGTACCGGTACCGAACACGCGGTTGCCGAAGCTCCTCTCATAGGATACATCCATGATCCTGTATAACAGGCATTCCTCCTCATGTGTTGACAAAAGTCCCGTCTCCGTATATAATCTTTGGTTCTCAACCCTGTATTTTGTAAAGGTAATCGGCCACCACATCAGATGCCTGCGGTCTGACCATGTTTTGTTTTGTTCATCTATCATTGACTCGGTCCTCCATATTCTGCAAATTACCTTTCCATTATACCTGCTTTGCCAGCAAAAAATCAACCAAAACAAGGTGCGACGTGCTATAATACGAGTGTCTAAAAAATGGAGGTGCAACTATGGCATTTGACGGATTTGTCATTTCAAATATTGTAAATGAATTAAACGAAAAGATTTTAAACGGAAGAATCTATAAGATATACCAGCCTGAGGCTGATGAGATCACCCTTGTGATCAAACAGAACCGTGAGACTTTAAGGCTACATCTCTCCGCTAGTCCCAGCCTGCCGATCGTGTATCTGTCAGGACAGGGCAAACAAAATCCCATCCAGGCCCCCAATTTCTGTATGCTTTTGAGAAAGCATCTGAGCAATGGCCGGATCATTTCTGTAGAACAGCCGGGCTATGAGCGGATCATTGAGATCACCGTGGAACATCTGGATGAACTAGGCGATGTATGTCGAAAAAAATTGATCATTGAATTGATGGGCAAACACAGCAATTTAATCTTTGTAGGACAGGACGGAATGATCCTAGACAGCATCCGGCACGTGGGGGCCAATATGAGTTCCAAGCGGGAAGTTCTGCCGGGAATGGAGTACTGTACTCCTCCAACGCAGCATAAAAAGGATATTGAGTCTCTGACTCTGGAGGATTTCCTCAGCGATATCAAACCAAAACCGGTGTCCATGGGGAAGGCTCTTTATTCTTCCATCACAGGCATGAGTTCATTTTTGGCAAACGAGATCTGTTACCGCGCCGGAGTGGACGGAAACCAGCCCACAGATGCTCTGACACAAGATCAGTGCTCTGACCTTTACGCTCAGCTTAAGAAACTGGCTCTTGCTGTGGAAAAGCACGAATATGTGCCAAATATTATTTATCAGAATGGAGAACCAAAAGAATTTTCCTGTTTTCCTATGACATCCTATGAGACATCTTATGACGTGAAGATATTTCCTTCCATTAGCGATGTTTTAGTCAGCTATTATTCAGAAAAAGAAAAGTATACAAGAATGAAACAGAAGTCTGCGGATCTGAGAAAAATCGTCCAGACTTCTATGGAACGTACGAGCAAGAAATATGATCTGCAGAGAAAACAGCTTCTCGATACAGAAAAAAGAGATAAATACAAAATATATGGAGAATTGATCCAGGCATATGGATACGGGCTTGAGCCTGAATCCAAATCCCTCACGTGCCTGAACTATTACACCAACGAGGAAATCACGATCCCTCTTGATCCTGCGAAAACTCCTCAGGAGAATGCACAGAAATACTTTACCAAATATAACAAACTGAAAAGGACCTTTGAGGCTCTCTCCGAGCTTACAGTGGAGACAAAGGATGACTTGATGCATCTGGAATCGATTGCGTCTTCTCTTACCCTTGCAGAGAATGAACAGGATCTTGCATCCATCAAGCAGGAACTCTCAGATTACGGCTACTTGAAAAAACGGGGTTCAAAAGGGGTAAAAAAACCAGCCAAATCGAAACCTCTCCACTTTGTATCTTCTGACGGCTTTCATATGTACGTAGGCAAAAATAATTATCAAAACGATGAATTGACCTTTAAGTTTGCTAACGGAGGAGACTGGTGGTTCCATGCAAAAAATATGCCAGGATCACACGTCATAGTCAAAAAGGAACAGGCGGATACTCTGCCGGATGCTACTTTTGAAGAAGCCGGCCGGCTTGCCGCTTTTTATTCCAGCGGCCGTCAGGCTCCAAAAGTGGAAATTGATTATATCCAGAGAAAAGAATTAAAAAAACCGCCGAAAGCAAAGCCTGGATTTGTCATTTACCATACTAATTATTCAATGATGTGCATTCCTGATATTTCAGGCATCAAAGAATTGTAACCGAAATAGCATTCTGGCGGTTTTCTACTGAATCAAGAGGCATTCATATGATATTCCAGTCTGAGTTTATCCGCAATGAGTGCTATGAATTCAGAATTTGTCGGCTTTCCTTTGCCGGCACTGATCGTATATCCAAACATTTCTTCCAGCAGTTCGATCTTTCCTCTGCTCCAAGCCACTTCGATGGCATGGCGGATGGCTCTTTCCACACTGCTGGAAGTTGTTTTATATTTTTGAGCTATGGTTGGGTATAATAGTTTTGTTATGTAATTCATCATGTTAACATCATGGATCGCCATTATGATGCCTTCCCTGATATATTGATAGCCTTTTATATGTGCAGGAATCCCAAGATCCCTGATGATCTTTGTCACATCTTTTTGAATATCATATTCCGTAAACGTCTTTTGAGCGGGTTCACTTTTTACCTCAAATGTCTTTGGGTAATTGTTGTTCACCCTTTTCATTCTCATCATTTGATTGATCCTGTCAATTAACACATTTGTATGAAACGGCTTCATCATGCAGTAGTCTACACCCATAAGGCTGATACATTCGATCAGTCTCTGGTTTCCTATGGAGGTTATTGCAATAAAAGAAGGTATTTTGTCATCGGCTATGGTACCGTTGCACTGTTCAATCACACCCAGTCCATCTAAAACCGGGAGGACGATATCAATCACTACTACATCAGGCTCTTGTTCCTTAATTAGCTTAACTGCGGAGGCACCGTCATAGGCAACTCCCACTACCTGCATTTCATTTTCCATTTCTCTGCAAAGTTCCTTAGCCTCATTTTGACTGCTGACAGCTATCAAAATTTTCCGTTTATCATACATTATGTATACCCCTCCATCCAAATCTAACCATTCTAAGAGAGAAATATATCAAGCATATTCCCCTTTGTCAATCGCATAATCAAACAATATTTACTATCTTCCATCATTTTCAGACATTTTTTGCGACACGATTCGATCTCCATACTCAAGTCTGATTTTATCAGCAATCAGTGCAATAAATTCTGAATTTGTCGGTTTCCCTTTTCCCGCATGAACCGTATATCCAAACAAAGCATCGATCGTATCCATTTTTCCACGGCCCCAGGCCACCTCAATAGCGTGGCGGATTGCTCTTTCCACTCTACTAGATGTAGTACCAAACTGTTTCGCTATTGTTGGATATAGTTGTTTGGTTATTGAGTTTAGAATATCCATGTCGTAGATGGCCAGCATAATGGAATCTCTTAAATATTGGTAGCCCTTAATATGAGCCGGCACACCTATTTCATGGATAATATTTGTGATAATGATTTCCAGCTGGTTTTTATTTAGCCCTTCCTGGTTCTTTAATGCGACAAAAGGCTTCTGTACTTTTTTGTCTAATTTTGCTTGTTTTATTTTTCGGATTACCATTTCCGAATCAAATGGTTTCAAGATAAAGTAAGATGCTCCCAGCTCCATTGCTTCCTCGGCAACACTCTCCTGTCCCATGGCAGTCACCATAATCACCGTCGGCTGTTTTTCCAGTCGCTCATCACGAAGCTTTTCCAATACCCCAATTCCGTCAAGCTTCGGCATGATAATGTCCAGAAGAACAACGTCCGGCTTTTTCTCTTTGATAATCTCCACGGCTGCTTCACCGTTGCCTGCACTTCCGATGACCTCGATATCCTGATCTAAGTTTAAAAGCTGAGTCATCATACTGACCATTTTCTGATTATCATCCGCGATTGCCACATTAATTTTGCTCATGTTAAGTCCTCCGATTCTGTTTTTATTTACAATATAATTATATATTTTTGCAAACTTTACAAACACCCCTTATCCTTCGCAAGTTCTTTGTAAATAACAACAAAATCATCTTATTTAGAGGAATTTAGCATATTTTCAATAAAGGTTGCGTACCCTTTTGTCGAATCGTCCACAAAGACATGGGTCACAGCACCTATAATGTGGTTGTTCTGAATGATAGGAGTTCCGCTCATACCTTGAACGATACCATTGGTCTGTTTTAACAGCTTTGGATCTGTAATCTCAATCTCCATCCCCTTTAGTACATCATGGTTGGATTGATCCACACTTTTGATCTCAATATCATAGGTCTCCCTCTTACCGCTGATACAGCTTATGATCTGCGCTTTTCCAGTCTTTACTGACTGCTTATAACCGATACGGTAGGCTTTGTCTTTTTTATCCGACTGGGTAGTTCCGTAAATTCCATATTTGGTATTTTTGCGGATCGTTCCCAGCAGGTTCGCCTCCTTGTAATAAATGCTTCCGACAATCTCTCCCGGGGAGCCGGATTTTCCCTTCTGGATCGTATCGATCTGCGGAGTGAGCAGGTATCCGCCTTTGATATCCATCAGTTTTCCGGTGTCCATGTCGCAGATCCCGTGCCCCAGGCCTCCAAACTCATTTCCTGCCACGTAGGTCATAGTTCCGATCCCCTGGGTGTTATCCCTGACCCAGGCTCCGATCTTATATTGACTGTCGGTGACAGACTGGACAGGCTGCACCTTGATCTTGGTTTTTTTATGGTTTCGGATCACTTGCAGAGTGACTTCCTTACCATTACATTCATTGATTTTTTTCATAAAATCAACCTTTGTCTCAACCTTTGATCCATTGACTGACAGAATATAATCACCTTGATACAGCTTATTTGCGCTCGGAGTATGGTTGCCTCCGTCTACGCCTGTGATCATATCTGTTTCCAATACAAGGATCCCATTTGTCTCCACATAGATACCTACGATCTTTCCGCTGGGCACCAGTGTTTTTTGTTTGACAACATTCACCTTAATGTCTTTTAACGGAATGGTTCCAAACAGCTTTGCTTTGATCTCATCCTGTCCAACGGAGTCCTTCGTCAGAACAAACGGTTGGTTTAGCTTGATCTTTTGATCCTTGACCATCCCAACCGCCGGCACGTCATACTTTAGACATGCTTTTTCTCCCATGGTCAGCTCAATGGCATTGGGCAGTACATTTCTGCAGTATTTGAAATAAACGGCACAGATTCCTACGATGTTTATGACAAACAGAGCAATGAGAAGTTTGCGGTAGTAGTATTTTCTCATGGTTTCCTCCTAAACAGATTAAATCATAAATGATTTAAAAAAGGACGTATGCTTTTATGCGATACATCCTTTTTATTATGTCTGAAACCTAAGAAAAGCACTCAGTATAATTTTGCGTCATTTGCTAAACTTTTCATTTCTTTTGAGTTTTTTAAAACGGCTTCCGTGAGATCATCGCCGTTGATCATCCGTCCTAATTCCCTCAGGGAATCCTCTTCGGAAAGTCTTTGTATGGTGGTGGTGGTCTTTGTTTTATCGGCATACTTCTCAATATAATAGTGAGCGTCTGCCATGGCCGCAATCTGCGGCAGATGGGTAATGGCTAATACCTGATGGTCCTTCGCAATGACTGCCATCTTCCTGGCAACCTTATTTGCCGTCTCTCCGCTGATCCCCGTGTCGATTTCGTCAAAAATCAACGTTCCCACCTGATCCACATCCGCAAGAACGGATTTGACAGCCAGCATGATCCTAGAGAGTTCACCTCCGGATGCCACTTCTGCCATAGGCCGCACCGGAAGGCCCGGATTGGTAGAGATCAAAAAAGTTACCTGATCTACTCCGTCAGCATTGGCCGTCTCAGAAGGTGAAACCTTGATCTGGAACTTAACAGAGAGAAAATTGAGATCTGAGAGAGCCTTAAAAATCTGCTGTTCCAAAATCTTTGCGGCCTTTCTGCGCTCTTTTGACAGTTTTCCGGCCTTTTCATAAAACTCCTTTTCTGCCTGGGCGATCTGTTTCAGGAGCAGCTCCTTTTCCTCCTCGTAATGTTCGTAAGTTAAAAGCTTCTCCTGAGCCTTATACTGGTAGCTTAACACATCCTCAATGGTCCTGCCGTACTTGTCCTTCAGGCTGTTGACCAGGTTAAGCCTCTCCTCTGTGCGGGCAAACTCTTCGGCATCAAATTCCATGGATGACATATATTCTGAAACCTGCTGGTTAAATCCATTGATGATGTCTTCCGCCTGAAGAAGCTGTTCATAGGAATCTCCAAGTGCCGGATCCAGATTCACAATACCCTGAAGGTCCTTTAAGGCTGTGGAGAGCAGCGTTCCCACCGACACTTCTGTTTCATTCCCAGTACACTCATAAGCACTTTTCATGCCTTCCATGATCTCCTGGCTGTGTACCATCCTCTGATAGTGCTCATCCAGAGCTTCATCTTCATTTTTAACGAGATGCGCATCCTCAATTTCCTGAATCTCATGGTTTAAAAAGCTCATCTCCCGGAGTCTCTGGGCTTCATCTACCGCAAACTCACTCTTGCGCTTCTGAAGCTTCTGAAGGTGTCCAAAAGACGTTTTTGTATCTTTTACATATTGTTTCCCATTTTGGCTTAAAAAATGGTCTAAAATCGATTTGTGATTTTTTTCATTTAAAAGTGTCTGGTGCTCCTGCTGTCCGTGAAGGTTCATGAGCCTTTCTGAAACCTCCTGAAGTGTTTTCAATGTGACCATACAGTCGTTGATACGGTTGACGCTGCGTTTTTCTGAGATCACCCTTTTGATCAGGATCATGCCGTCTTCTGCAGGCAGATCTTTCTCTTTTAGATCCCTGAGGATATCATCATCCTCTGTATAGAATAAGAGTTCGATCAGGGCCTCTTTTTCCCCAGGCCTGATCATATCCCTGGAAACCTTCTTCCCAAGAGCGCTCTCAATAGAGCCGATGATAATGGACTTCCCCGCACCTGTCTCACCGGTCAGAATATTTAAATGCTCATCAAAATGAATCTCTATCTCATCAATTAAAGCTAAATTTTTAACATGCAGACTCTGTAACATAGTTCACCTACTTATCACTTGTGCTTTCCATCATCAGACGAATCTCTCCGATGATATCGCTGCCTTTTTCCTGCTCTCTGACCGCACAGAAAATTGTGTCATCCCCTGCGATGGATCCCAAAAGCCCTGGAAGATCCAAATCATCCAGAGCAGCGGCACAGGCCATCGCCATACCTGCCGCCGTTTTAATGACCAGAAGATTTCCCGCTGTCTCCATAGAAACAATAGCGTCATTTAGAATCCGCTGGTAGGACTTTGCTACTTCTTTTTCCCTGGCGGCCAGCAGCCCATATGCCTGTCTTCCGTCCGGAAGCGGGATTTTAGTCAGCTCAAGTTCTCTGATATCCCTGGAGACCGTCGCCTGGGTCGTTTTAAAGCCCTGTTCATTCAGACGGTTCGTCAGTTCCTCCTGGGTCTCGATAGGCCTTTTGGCGATCAGTTCAATGATTGCCTGCTGTCTCTTTTTTTTCATGCTTTTCCACCAACTTTCGCACGGAGTGTATGATAAAAACTTCTTTCTTGTACTTTGACAACCTTCGCCACCTTCCGGGACTTGTTGATCTTTATGATATCGCCAGGGTTCAGACGTTCTGCCACCTGCCCGTCAAAGGTGACCAGAGCCTCCTCAAGCTGTGTTTTGCGCACCTTCTGTATATGGATCTCAATGGTATCCCATTCTCCCAGCACAATACTCTTTGCCTGCAAAGAATGCGGACATACCGGAGTAATCAGTATGACATTCGCCTCCGGATTGACTATGGGTCCCCCGGCCGAGAGGTTGTATCCCGTGGATCCGGTAGGTGTGGAAATGATCACACCGTCCGCAGCATACACATCCAAGAGCTCACCGTTGACAATGATCTTAAACGAAATAATCCTGGAAAAACCGCTCCTGGTGATCACAATGTCGTTGAGGGCGGAAAGCCGGTAACAGGAAATATCCCTGTGGAAAATACATCCCTCCAGCATCATCCTCTCCTCGATATGAAACCGGTCATTGAGCAGATCGTCAAGACCTTCTGAGAGATGGGACATTTCGATCTCTGTCAGAAAACCAAGGGTACCCAGATTGACTCCCACCACTGGAAGGTCATGAGGTGCGATCAGCCGGGATGCATGCAGCATCGTTCCGTCTCCCCCCAAGATGATCACGCATTCCGCATCATCGGGAATATTGGAGTAAGTCTGGGTATCTTCCGTAAAATCTTCTCTTAAGACGGCCGTCCCGCCCTTTGCCTCAAGATATTCCTTGATCCGGTTCGATGCGGCAAAACCGGGGTCCTTCACTTCATTGGTCATAATCAAAAAATTCTTCATTGTCTACCTTCTTCTACTCTTTTGCCTTCTCCAAGTCACCGTGGGATGCCCCCACCACTTCCGGTATCTTTCCTTTTAGGACATTCTCATGCTGCTTTTCTTCCGTCTTTCTCATATGAAGGAGGTACTCTATGTTTCCCTCCGGCCCTTTGATCGGAGAATAATCCAGATGAAGGAGTTCAAAGCCATTGCCGCTGGCAAACTCTGTGATCTTTTCAATGACTTCCTCATGAACCGCCGGATCCCTTACCACTCCCTTTTTTCCGACCTTTTCCCTGCCGGCCTCGAACTGAGGTTTGATCAGGGCAGTAACTTCACCTCCGGTCTCCAGGATCCCGTAAACCGCCGGCAGGATCTTGGTCAATGAGATAAAGGAAACGTCAATGGAAACAAACTGTGCCGGTTCATCAATATCCTCCAGAGTTACATAGCGCATATTGGTACGCTCCATACACACGACTCTCTCATCGTTTCTCAGGCTCCAGTCCAGCTGCCCGTGCCCTACATCCACGGAATAGACCTTCTTTGCCCCATTCAGAAGCATACAGTGGGTAAATCCTCCGGTGGATGCCCCCACATCCATACACACCCTGCCGTCCAGGCGGATACCGAACTGGTTCATTGCCTTTTCCAGCTTCAATCCTCCACGGCTTACGTATTTTAGTGTTTTTCCTTTGATCTCAATGGGCAGTTCCTCTTTAATCATAGTGCCTGCCTTGTCTTCTCTCTGGCCGTCCACAAAAACTACGCCTGACATGATGATGGCCTTCGCCTTCTCTCTGGACGCCGCAAGGCCTCTTTTTACCAGAAGCACATCTAATCGTTCTTTCATGCTTTATCTCCAATCCACTCTTTGATCTTATGTGTCATTGACGCGCTGTCAAGCCCCAGCATCTTTCTGAGTTCACCTACGGAACCGTGCTCCACAAAACGGTCATCAATACCGATATTCCGGATCCTTCCTTTGTAATCATGCTCGGTGAGGATCTGTGTCACCTGCTGCCCGAATCCTCCATTTAAGACCCCCTCCTCCATCGTTACGATCAGACGGTGTCTATCCATGAGAGAACAAATTAACTCCTCGTCCAGAGGCTTTACAAATCTTGGATTGACCAGTGTAGGCGTATACCCGTCCTTTATCAGTTCTTCATATACTAGAATTCCTTCCTCCATCATGTTGCCGAGAGGAATCAGTGCAATGTCCAGGCCTTGCTTTAGGATACATCCTTTCCCCTTTTTAAGCGGAGTATACTGCTCTTCAAACAAATTGGATGCGGAGCCACGGGAGTATTTGACAGCCACGGGTCCATCAAATTCTTTGAGAGCGCAGGTGACCATTTCTTTTAATTCTTTTCCGTTGATCGGGGCCATCACTGTAAAATTTGGGATGGAAGACAGATAAGTCACATCAAAGATACCCTGATGTGTTTCACCGTCTGCTCCTACCAGGCCGGACCGGTCCACGCCGATCAGCATGTTGAGCCTTCCGATGCCCACATCATGCAGCAGCTGGTCATATGCCCTCTGCAAAAATGTGGAATAAACAGCGGCCACGGGCTTCAGTCCTTTAGCTGCCATACCTGCACAGAATGCCACGGCATGCTGCTCAGCAATACCCACGTCAAAAAAACGCTCCGGGAATCTCTCACGGAACTTTGAAAGTCCTGTCCCCTCCGGCATAGCCGCTGTAACAGCCACAATCTCCGGATCTTCCTGTGCAAGAGCGGTGACTGTCTCGGAAAAAATATCTGTATAGGACAGACCTCCCCCGCTTTTCAGCGCTTTCCCGGTCCGAACATTGAAGGGATTTACTCCGTGAAAACGGGAAGGATCTTGTTCTGCAAACTTATATCCCTTTCCCTTTTTTGTGACTACATGGAGAATGATTGGCTCATCCAGCTTCTTGGCGCGCTCAAAGGTCTCCACCAAAAGCGGTACATTGTGCCCATCAATGGGTCCGATATAAGTAATCCCCATATCTTCAAACATCATCCCCGGCACAAACAGCTGCTTGATGGAATCCTTGGATTTCTTTAGGCCTTTGGCAATGGGTTCTCCCACTAATGGAATCTGCATCAATGATTTTTCAATATTTCCTTTAAAATCTACATATTCTTTTTTAGACCGCACCCGGTTCAGGTAGCCGGACATTCCGCCTACATTCTCCGATATGGACATCTTATTGTCATTGAGTACTACGATGAGCTTTTGTTTCTTTTCCCTGAGTCTGGCCATGTTATTAAGAGCCTCATAAGCCATACCACCGGAAAGAGCCCCGTCACCCAGAACCGCCACGATGGTCTCATCCGTTCCCTTCAGGTCCCTGGCCTGTGCAAGACCCAGGGCAACACCTATGGATGTAGAGCTGTGTCCGCTGTGAAACGCATCGCAGTCACTCTCCGTGCGCTTTGGAAAACCACTCATGCCGCCGTACTGGCGCAGACTTTTAAATCCTTCCATCCTGCCTGTGAGAATCTTATGGACATAGGACTGGTGCCCTACGTCAAAAACCAGCTGGTCTTTCGGAAAATCCATCGTAAGATGCAGAGCCATTGTAAGCTCCACGGCTCCCAGATTGGAAGCCAGATGGCCTCCTGTTCTGCTTACATTCAAAAGCAAAAACTTCCGGATCTCTTTGGCCAGAAGTCTGTAATCTTTCGGATTGATACTCTTTATGTCATTGGGATGCTTTATCTGTTCTAACATATTGACTCCTTCAATGTCTTCCTTTTGCTTAATAGGTCCTGTGGATCAGATACTCCACCAGACCGGTCAGATAACCGTCTGCCTCATCATAATCCTTAAGCACAGAGACCGCTTCCATAGAGATAAGCTCTACATCTCGTTTGGCCTGCTCAATACCTTTTAACGTCACATATGTGGTTTTGTGATTCTTCTCATCACTGCCCACAGGTTTGCCGATCTCTTCCTCTGTCCCTGTAATATCCAGAATATCATCCTGAATCTGAAACGCCAGCCCGATCTTCCTTCCACACTGTTCCATATGGTGAACCTGCTCATCAGAAGCACCCGCAAGCACTGCACCAATCATCAGGCACGCTTCGATCAGCGCAGAAGTTTTATTGTGGTGGATAAACATGATCTCATCTAATGATAGCTCTCTGCCCTCCAGTTCCACATCAGCTGTCTGACCGCCGATCATACCATAAATGCCCGGTTTCCTTGCCAGGATCTGGATGGCCTTTGCAGTTCTTAAAAGATCTGCGTCCTCCATATCAAAAGCTGCGGATGCGGTCTCAAAAGCATAGTTTAACAGCGCATCTCCAGCCAGGACCGCCATATCTTCCCCGTAGACGATATGGCAGGTCTTCTGTCCCCTGCGGTAGTCATCGTTATCCAGTGCCGGCAGATCATCATGGATCAGGGAATAGGTATGGATCATCTCGATCGCCGCCATAAATGGTTCTATGACCCTGCCTGTACCGCCGAACATCTTATAGGTTTCCTCCATGAGCATAGGCCTGAGTCTCTTCCCCCCTGCCCGGACTGTTGTGTTCATGGCCGTAAGCACTGTCTTCTGCAGTCCTTCCGGTTTGGGAAGATAGATATCCAGCACACTCTCAATGTGTTCTGTTCTCTTTGCCATCTCTTGTTTAAAATGATCCATTCTGTTCTCCATCCTGCTCTAAAATGATCAGTTCCTTCTCCACCTTGTCCAAGGAATCCCTGCATTCCTTCAGCACTTCCACGCCCTTTGTATATAGAGCTACTGCGTCAGACAGCTTCACGTCCTCCTGCTCCAGCTGCTTGATGATCTCATCCAGCTGTATAAATCCTTCATCTATCTGAAATTTCTCCTTAGCCATATCTGTGGTACCTCATATCCTTTCTGCATCTATTTTTTAGATTATATCATATTTTCTGTGAATTATCTTTTCCTTATTTTCAGTTGTTATTATTATAATTCAGAACAGACGTTCATTCAACTTAAATTTTTATAAAGAAAAAGCACTTCTACATGTCTCATTTGTAAAAGTGCTCCGTTATCTAAATATCTCTAATGTCTCTGACTTCTGTGGTGAGCTGCCCGTCGGAAATGGTGATCGTCACTTCCTCCCCGATCTTAACCCCCTTCACAGATGTGAGTGGCTCGTTGTCTCCCACTGACAGATATCCATATCCCCCGATCAGCTTCGCTGTAGGTGACATTCCGTGAAGCCGTTCCATATAGATCTCAAGCCTGTGGCGGTAGTCCTTCTTGAGGTGATCCATCCGCCCATGAAGCCGTTCTTCTAATTCCGCAAAGATCATCTTCTGTTCCTGGAGCTTAAGCCTCGGATCAAACCCATGCATCTTCCTTCGGTATCTCTCTACCTTGAGACGGTAATTGCCTGTGACATACTGCATCTGTGCAAAAAGCCTGCGCTTTCTAACATCAATGGCTTCCAGTGTCTCCCTGAGATCCGGCACCGCAAGCTCACATGCCGCAGTGGGAGTGGCTGCTCTTAAATCTGCCGCATAATCTGCGATTGTCGTGTCCACCTCGTGGCCTGTACCAGAAATGATCGGTGTTCTGGCCGCATAGACGGCTCTGGCCACCTTTTCTTCGTTAAATGCCCAGAGATCCTCAATGGACCCGCCGCCCCGGCCAATGATGATAACATCCACGCCGTAACGGTCCAATGTCTGGATTCCCTTTACAATGGTATCCGATGCACCGTCCCCCTGTACCTGAGCCGGATACAGCACAAGCTGCACATAGGGATTTCTCCGCTTTGCCACACTGATGATATCCTGGATCGCTGCTCCTGTCTTCGCCGTGACGATGCCTACCGATTTGGGATTCCTTGGGATCGGCTTTTTCTTCTCGTGATCGAATAGCCCCTCCTGATACAGTCTCTCCTTGAGCTTTTCAAACTCTACATAGAGTCTTCCGATGCCGTCCAGGGAAATCTCATTGGCATAGAGCTGATAAGTACCGTTTCTCTCAAACACGCTGATGCTCCCTGAGACAATGACTGTCTGCCCGTTCTCCATATCAAAATCCAGCCCGTTCATCCTCTGGTTGGCAAACATCACACAGGAGATCTGGCTTTTATCATCCTTCAGGGAAAAATAAATATGCCCCGAGGAATGATACTTACAGTTGGAGACTTCCCCCTTGATATAAATCCGATTCAGAGCATAATCGCTCTGAAAGATTCTTTTGATATACGCATTGATCTGCGCAACTGAAAATACCTTGTTCATCTAACCAATCTTTCCTAAAATCCCATTGACAAAGGATGCCGCTTTTTCATTGCAGTAGGTCTTAGAAAGTTCCACTGCTTCGTTGATGGCAACTTTGTTGGGGATATCCTCATCAAACATAATTTCATAAACCGCAATTCTTAAGATCGTAAGCTCTGCCTTTCCAAGCCTCTTAATATCCCATCCTTTGCTGTTTTCATTGATCTTCTGGTCGATCTCACCAAGACGGGACAGCATGTCAAGCGTCCTTTTCTTGATGTACTCTTTTTCTTTGTTCCTGAAAAAATCATTTTCTTCCAAGTACAGGTCAGCCTGCGCTTCAAACTCCTCTGTTGCATGAAAATCAATGGAAAAACACAGACGGAACATCTGCTCTCTTAATTTACTCCTTGTCATCCTACGGTCCTTTCTCTTTACAGTAAGAACGGAACTGATTTTCACAGCTCCGTCTCTTTTGATTATTCTTCTTCCAGGGCTACGCCGGCGATCCTTACGTTGACTTCATCGACGGTCATCCCTGTCATATTTTCTATGGCTGTCTTGACCTTCTCCTGCACCTTCTTGGAAATCTGTGCAATACTGACTCCGTAATCCAGTTCTATGGCCAGATCCACACTGACATGATTTCCCTCCACATTGACGTGCACACCCTTGGAAAGCTTCTTCATACCCAGCTTGCTCACCAGCTCATTTGTGATATTGCCGCACATGCCTGCGACTCCTTTGACTTCTGTCGCTGCCAGTCCCGCAATGATCGCGATGACATCGTCTGCGATCTTCACCTCTCCGAGCAGCCCTTTTTCCTGAATCTTATAACTACTACTTTTATTCTCCATAAAAAGCCTCCTGCTGATTGCTTCTAAAAACTTTTTCTTCTGTTCTATGATCCTTCATATATACAGTATGTTAATTATACCAAAACTTATTGATGTTATGCAAGAAAAAAGAAAGTGTGCAAATCCCTTCCCATGGAATTTACACACCGAATCTTTAATCTTCTGTTTTTATTGACGTGATCACCACATTTTCAAGTTTGCAGCCGGTCTTTCTTGTGACAATATCCTCAATCTGGCTTCTCTCCACTTTGGAGATGTCTTTTAAGTTTACCAAAACGTCCACGTTTCCGTTTTGAATTGTCACAATGGAATTTAAAAATCCTTTGGCGCCCAACAGATTTTCAGTGGCTGTCTCCATCTCCATCTGCTCTGCCAGTGTGGAGAGTTTGTCAACTGCATCCTGTTTCACGCTGTCCTTGACGGTCTTATCTTTGATGATCTCTTCCAGGGTATCCTTTGCTTTGCTGTGGGTCTGTTCTCTCTCAAGCTTTGCTTTTGCCACATAATTGCTTACCTGGGCGTTTGTGAGCACTGCCTCTCCTACATCGGTGATGTCATCCTTGGCCTGGCTCTGGGATGCCGTCTTTGCCGTATTGCTCACGGTTTTTGCTTTATCTTTTGAAGTCGTGATGTACTGTCCCGTATAATTGACATAGCCCGCGACTGCGATGATTACAGCCAGAGTTGTGATGATTAATTGATTTTTTTTCACGATTTTCTTCATTTCCTTAGTCCTCCATTTTTAACACCTTTATTTTATAAGATGAAATGTGAAACAACACACTCACCGCATCGACGATATTCTGGTTGATAATATCGCTTCCTCCGCCTTGTGCCACCACTACAACTCCTTCCACTTCAGGTTCTACTTCTTTCACTATGTAAGGAACTTTTTCCCCGTCTTTATCAATCAAAACGGTCTCTTCGTCTTCCTTTACCGTTTTTTCGTCCTTTTTAGTACTCTCCTCATATGGTGTATCTTTGTTGACAACTGACTCTTTTGAAGATTTTAGAGTAATCATCACCTTGACTTTTCCCACACCTTCCACCTGCTTTAACGCAGCCATGAGCCGCTGCTCCTGTTTTTTGACATAGGCGTCCGTGGATGACGTATCCTCCTGGCTTTCCGTGCTCTTGGCGCTTTTTGAAGTTTTCTTTCCGGATGAAGGAAAGGAAAACACAATCAAAGCGATGCCCAGAACAAAGATCAAGACGATTTTTTTTGTACCCATAGATTCAATTTTTTGAATCAGTTCCTTTTTGTCCATCATACACTTCCTACTCACTTATATTGATATGACTCTCATCTACATTATAGAAGTTCAAAAGTACTGTTTTTACTTTCTTTCCTTCTAATTTCTCATTTTTCACTTTGACGGATATTTCACTGATTTCCGTCTCATCCTTTGTGTCATCCACATCGACTTCCACTTCCTCAGCCTCAATCTTATAAGATGCAAGGATTTTTTTGATCTTCTTTTCCTCCCTGCTTTTATAACTGTCCACGGCCTTGCTACGGAACGAAGACTCCGTGCTCCCCGATGCCATATTAGAAAATACAGTGATATCTTCTGGTCCCAGATTCATCACATAGGCCACCGGTTTCATCATAAGCGCCAGCAGCATAAATCCAGTTACCAGCCGGATATATGGTTTATATTTGTCTCCCTGGCACAGCTGGCCTACCAGTGTCATAAGTATCAGAAAAAAAACGATTGCTTTGATATACTGCATAAGCCGTCACCCCGTGTAGTAATTAATGTTTGTGGAAAATGCCACGATAGCGATCGACAGGATAAACAGGATGCTTAAGGTAAATACCGTCCTTATGAGCAGCTTGCCGCTCTTGATCACCGCATCCAGAGATCCTGTGATCCGCTTATCCGATACAGGCTGGAGCAGGATCCCTGTCCCAATGTAAGAAAGTAAGATCCCGCCGATCTGCAGCAGCGGCACGAGAATGATCACGCACAGGGCAAAGATCCCTGCCGCCCCGATGCTGTTCTTGATTACCACCGCCGATCCGATCAGTGTGGTTGTCACCGTACTGACTCCCTGTCCCACTCCGGGGATCATGGAGACTCCCTTTTTTAAGATTCCATCTTTTACGGAATCCACGGCCGGAAGCAGCATAGCCTGTATCATCTGAATTCCCAGCACTACGGCCAGAAGTCCTTTTAAAAGCGCCCTGACTGCCCATTCTAAGGCGTCACAGAGCCTGGAAAGCTTCTCCTCCAGAGAGATATGGTTGACGATCTTTAAGACAAACAGGATTTTGACCGCCGGAAAAATCACACTCTGAACCAAAAGTGAGATAATATAGATCACAAACAGATACATCTCATAAAGTGCCACCGACGTGGATACCCCGGTGGTGGCCACCACCGCAATGGAATATGCCGTGATGAGGCCCTTCATAAAATCAATAAGCGTGGAGATCACCTGGTCTGTGATAGAATTCAAAAAGAAAAAAGAATTTGCCATCAGCCCGATCAGGATCATGTAGGTTACATAGAATGCCGTGTCCCCAGTATTCCCCTGAAAAAAAGCATCCGAAAAGTTCTTGAACACTGCCGCAATAATGGCCACCACAATCAGCTGCTTCATGAAATTTTTGTTTTCTGAGAGGATCGAAAACAGCTGGTCCCCGATACTTTCTGTCACCATGGAAAAAGCGCCTTTTATATTTCCTGTGATCAGCTTTTTCACCAGCTCCTCATAAGAAAAATGAACCTGCGCTTTCTCCAGGGTTTTTTCTACCTGCTCAAATGAATAATCGCTTAAGTCTTCCTCTTCTTTTGCAGACACCTTTGCAGTAAACATCAGTACAAAGATAAATGCAAGCAATATAATCTTTTGTCTCATCCCATCAGCCTTTCTAGTGTGGTCAGCAGGGATTCCAGAATCGGCAGGCTCACCACAAGTATGGACAGCTTCCCTGCCATCTCCACCTGTTTTGCCATGGTTGCCTGTCCAGCATCCTTGCAGACGTTGGCGGCAAACTCACACAAAAACGAAATACCGATCAGTTTCAGGAGGATTTGTATGTATGTCCCCGGAATGCCTGAATAGGACTCAATGGTATCAAACAGATCTATGATCTTTCCCATCTCATCCAGGGCATAAATGGCCAGGAACAAACTGGATACCAGGCCGATCACCAGGCCGTATTCCGGCCTTATGGATTTTATTTTCAGTGTCAAAATACTGGCTATGATGCCGAAAAGTGCGATCTTAACCATTGCTGCCTCCTAAGATATCGTGAACAGTGTCTGTACACTCTCAAAAAGATCATAGATATAAGGGATCACCCATGACAGTACAAGAATTAGCCCGGCGAGTGTGATCAAAAATGCCTGTTCATCCCTTCCCGAATGTTTCAGTACCTGGACAAGAATCGTGACCAGGATTCCCACAGCCGCAATCCGAAAGATAATGTTTACGCTCATAAGATCCTCCTTACAATAAAATAATCACTACGAGAAGTCCAAAGGATAATCCAAGGCTCTGATATAGTTTACAGTTTTTGATCACCTGGTCTTTGATCTGATACATCCTCTCCTCAATCTGCTCAATGGTGAAATCAATCGTCTTCACCTGCATGTCCTTGTCCAAATATCCAATTGTATCCCCCATGGCTGAAAACGGCTCCAGCATCTTTTTTTCCTGGACATAGGGTACAAGGTCCTGTTCCACCGAGCTCTTCCACACCTGGGAAAATGTTTCTTCCTGGTAGGAGGAAAGCTTTTTCGATACATCCGTCAAAAAAACAGAAAACTCCGAATTCATCTTCCCCGCTATTGTCCCTATGGCATCGGGAAGCGGTGTCAGCCCGTAGCGAATCTCCCCCTGCAAAAGATACAAAAGCCGTTTGAGCTCAATGCCCTGCTCCAGTCTTTTTCTCTCACGGGATGCCCGGTAGAATCCAAGGATGCCCCCGGATATTATTACAATGGCCGCCCCAAACAGCTTAACCATACAGCTTCACCCCCTCCTCATTTAATACTTCTTTGACCGACCCTGCGTCTCCCTGTTCACTGAGCACAATATAACGCTGAAACACTTTTCTTTGAATCATTTCCCCTACATACGGCACCTTTTTTAATTCCTCCATATCTTTTCCATGGATGGTCGCCATCAGGGTACAGCCGCAGTAGGCACTGTACAGCATGGCATCCACATCCTCTTTTTTTCCTATCTCATCTACAGCGATCACATTGGGAGCCATCGAACGCACCAGCATCATCATACCCTCTGATTTTGGACATCCGTCCATGACATCTGTGCGGATACCCACCTTATTCTGCGGCACTCCCATATAGGAAGCTGCGATCTCACTGCGCTCATCCACCACACCCACAGTCTCTCCGCCGTCTGATGCCAAACGGATCATATCTCTTAGAAGCGTTGTCTTTCCCCTGCCCGGCGGCGATACGATCAGCACCGGCAGAAGATGTCCATGTTCTGTGCAGAGTTTAAACACAGACTCCGCACAGCCGATGACCTCATGGGCCACCCGGATGTTTAGGAATGTAATATGCTTCATCGTCCTAATCTCACCGTCCTCAATGGAGACTTTGCCCGCAATCCCCACCCGGTGTCCTCCTTTGACCGTCAAAAATCCCTGTCTCAACTGGTCTTCATAGGCATAAAGGGAGTAATTGCTGATATATTCCATCATCTGTTTTAATTCTTCCCTTGTGAGAACATGTACAAAATGATGGCTGGAAGTGAGCTTTCCGCCAGTTGACAAAAAATACTCTTTATTTTCATAGCGGATGATCACCGGCTGATGGATCCTCAGCCTGATTTCCTGCAGCTGATCTGGCTTTAAACCGCTCTTTAGCATCAGTCCCCGGACAGACCTCGGAAGAATATGGTAGATCTCACTTGTGTATTCCATAGAACTCCTCCTTCTTCGTAAAGCTGTATAACCCTAATATATGAACAAGTCCGGGCTTTTAGAATACAAAAAAGGAAGCCCCCTCGAACATCGGAGAACTTCCCTTGCAAAATACGATCTTATTCTTTTTTGTCCCTGCGGTTGTTGTAGAAAAACATAACCACAGCTGCAGCGATGATGATGAGATATCCAAGGATACTGAATCCGTCCGGCACCTGGCCAAACAGGAAAAATCCCAGCAGAGTGGAAAAAATAATCTGCGTATAATCATAAATGGATATTTCTTTTCCCGGCGCATAGGTGTAGGCCGCCGTGATGGAAAACTGCCCTCCCGCTGCCGCAAGCCCTGCAAGAAGCAGATAAACGAGCTGGATTCCGGAAATCGGATGAAAATTCCCGATCATAAAAGGAATACAGCTGATACAAGAAAATGTGGAGAAGAAAAAGACGATGAATGGTCCTCTCTCCCCTCTGGTACCAAGCTTCCTGACGCAGGCATAGGCGCATCCCGCGAACAATCCTCCCATGAATCCTATGAATGCCGGAAGAACAGAAACTGATGCAAAACTTGGTTTTACAATAAACATACTGCCGATAAATGCGGATGTGATACAAGTCAACTGGAATATGGTAATCTTTTCTCTCAGAATCAAATAAGAAAATACAATCACAAAAAATGGCGACAATTTGTTCAGCGTAGACGCATCGGAAAGCACCAGATGATCCACCGCATAAAAATTGCAAAAAATACCTAAGGTCCCTGCTAAGGACCTTAGGATAAACCAGTGTAAATTCTTCATTTGAAACCGGAACCCGGCGCCGCTTTTTTTGATCATGACAAATGCGAAGATCAAAGCCACCAGGTTTCTGAAAAAGCTCTTTTCAATCGAAGGGAGATCGCCCGAAAGCTTTACAAAAGCATTCATCCATGCAAAGCAGAACGCTGACAGGATAATGCAGATGATCCCCCGAATCTTCTGATTCTTTGACAAGCTTATACCCTGGATAAATATTCCCCGGTTCTTGTATCAATCTTTAATGTGTCACCCTGGTTGACGAACAGAGGAACATTGACATTTGCACCCGTCTCTACCGTACATGGCTTTGTAGCACCCTGAGCTGTGTTTCCTTTTTCTCCCGGTTCACACTCTGTCACCAGCAGTTCTACATGCAGAGGTGCTTCTACCTGGAAAACGGTTCCGTTATGAGAAACCAAAGTTACATTCATGTTTTCTTTTACAAACTTTAATGAATCACCGATGGTGTCCGGATCTAATGCGATCTGGTCAAATGTCTCCGGATCCATGAAGTGGAATAATTCACCATCTGTATATAAATACTGCATTTCTTTTCGCTCAATGTGAGCATTCTCAAACTTTTCAGATGGACGGAAAGACTTTTCGATCGCCCCCCCACTCTTAATATTCTTTAACTTCGCACGCACGAAGGCTGCTCCCTTTCCAGGCTTTACATGCTGAAATTCAATAATCTGATAAATATTGCCTTCGTATTCGATGGTTAACCCATTCTTAAAATCTCCTGCGGATACCATATCGTAATTTCCTCCTTAATCATTTTGTTCTATAACATTCTATAATAAATGGTACTTCTTATCAACTATTTATTTGCCAATTTGTATACATTAAAGATATCTTCCTTGTTCAAAACACGGAAGGAACCGATCGTCCTCGTATTCTGGTAGGAGCATCCGTCTGCCATTGCCCACAGCTCATCGTCTGTTTTTATGCCGATCTCCGGTGCTTCTGAAAAACAAGTCGGCATGTCCAGTGACTTAAAATAGTTGACTGTGGCATTGATGGCCTTTCTTGCCACTTCTTCTTTGTTGTCTCCTGAAATTCCCCATACTTTGTCTGCAAAACGCACAAACCGATCCACATCCTCCACGTAGGAATACTCTGCCCATGCTCCCCATACGGCGGATAAGCTGGCTCCGTGCGCAATGTCAAACTTGGCGCTCAGTTCATGTCCCAGCTGGTGAGGCGCAAAGTCCTTCTCTGCCCCAAGGCCGGTCAGTCCGTTGTGGGAAATGCTTCCGCACCACATGATCTCACTCATGCTATCGTAATTATGGGAATCTTTAATTGCAATCCTTCCGTTAGCGATCACAGTGCGCAGAAGGCCTTCTGCGATCTCATCCGTCAGCTGATTGCCTTTGGTCTTTGTAAAATAACGGTCTAATGTATGCATCATAATATCTACGATCCCACATCCCACCTGATACTTTGGAAGGGTATAAGTGAGTTCCGGATTCATGATGGCAAACTCCGGACGGTTCAGGTCCGTGCCAAGGCCTCTTTTGACCTGGATCTCAGTATTCGTAAGAACCGCAGAATCGCTGGTCTCACTTCCGGCAGCCGCAAGAGTCAAGATGACACCAACCGGCAGAGTTTTTTGAAGCGGTTTTTTTCTGGACCAGAACTCCCAGATATCTGTGTCTGGATTTGCAACTCCATGGGACACTGCCTTTGCCGTGTCAATAACACTTCCGCCGCCCACAGCTAAAATAAAATCTGCGTTGAACTCAATCGCCTTCTTCACAGCCTCTCTGGCAAAATCCAGTCTCGGGTTTGGTTTTACCCCGCCGATGGTCTCCACTTGAAGGTCTGCTTTTTCCAGTGTTTCTGTCACTCTTTGAAGAAGCCCTGTTCTTTTGACGCTTCCTCCTCCATACACAACAAAGACTCTGGAACCGTGATACTTCTTGACCAGTTCAGCGGCTTTGTTCTCGGAAGCCTTTCCAAAAATGATTTCTGTCGGTGTGTGATGGGTAAATGCCTGCATCTTCATTCCTCCTATTTTATAGATGGGTTAACTTTGCGACAATCTCCTCTGCAATCTCCTCAACACTTTTTTTGTCCGTATCTACGATCACATCTGCTGCCGCACGGTACTTCGGTCTTCTGATCTCCATGAGTTCAGAGATATACTCTGTATTTTTGCGTCCACGGAGCAGCGGACGTTCATCGCTGTCTTTGACGCGCTCTAAGATAGTCTCCGGAGAAGCGGTCAAAAGAACCACTCGTCCGTTCTTTTTCATCTCCTGCACATTGATCTCTCTCATGGCCACTCCGCCTCCACAGGACACAATCTGGTTATTCTTTTTCTGCAGTTCGATCAGCAGGTTAGTCTCACAGTTTCTAAAATACTCTTCACCATACTCTTCAAAAATCTTATTGATAGACATCTTCTCTTTGTCTACAATTACTTGATCCATCTCCACCTGGGGAGAGGCAAGAATCGTACTCAAATAGTCAGAAACTGTACTTTTACCAACTCCCATAAATCCAATCAGGAAAATATTATGGGTAAACAGAGTCCTGGCCTGAATCCTTCTGCTATTTTCAACAATATAAGTAAAAATGTTCAGAATCTCTTCCTTATATGTATTATCTTTTACATGCTCTTTCAGCATCTTTCTCTGACGCTTTTCCTGCTCTGGCTGGAGGATCGGAAGTCCGTTTTCTTTTTTGTACTCCATGATCTCTTTGATAATATCCATCCGGTCTTCCAGAACTGACACGATCTGTTTGTCACAGATCTCCAGTCTGGCTCTGATCTCTTCTAACTTTCCCATTGTGTTCCTCGCTTTTCTTCAATCGTAATCTAATGTGGTTCAGTATACCATAATCCGGCATTTCTTTCAATATTGGACTGAGACTGGAGAATCCTCTGCCTCCTTTTCTACAGCTGGTGGCGGGATTTTATAAACTTGATAAAATCCTGCACGATCGGCGACAAGTATTTATCCTTCTGCGTAACGAGATAAATATAGCGTTTGATCTCCGGCCTTTTAATAGGGATCACTTCCACTTCCATTGTTTCCAGGAGCGGGATTCTGGGCACGATGGAGATACCCAGCCCAGCGGCCACAAGTCCCGCCACGGAAGAATCTTCTTCCCCCTCATATGCGATAAACGGCTGTGCTTTTACCTTTGTAAACAGCTTGTTGATAAACGGCCTCAGTCCACTCTTTCTGGAGAACATAATATACGGATATGTGGTCGTCTCCGCCAGATCAACAGCCTTTTCCCGGGACAGCGGATGGCCTTTCGGTGTAATCAACACAAGCTCTTCTTCCACTACTGGAATAAAGTTCAGCCGGTCCTCCCCCTCTTTATAGGACGAAAATACCAAATCATAGGTTCCCTTTTTTAATTCTTCTATCATCTGTTCCGTGGTCCCCTGGCCAAAGGAAAACCTGATATTTTTCCCCTCGTTCATATTCATATAATCGCTCATATTCTGGGGAATAAAATGACTTCCCAGTGTATAAATATATCCGATATCAATGAAACCGCCTACCATTCCAGAGACTTCACCCACAACCCGCCTGCCTTCATCCAGCATATCCAGAGACTGCACCACATAACGCCAAAAAAGTTCACCTTCCTTGGTAAGCCTGGCATTTCTTCCAACTTTCTCAAATAATTTGACATTCAACTCCTTTTCCAAAGCATTGATGGCATGGCTCAGGCTTGGCTGCGTGATATTTAATATCTGGGCAGCTTTCGTATAGTGCTGCTCTTTCACCAACGTTCTGAAATAATACAGATGATTCAGATTCATAGGATACCTCCAGGATTAGTTTCTTAGCTTTGAGTATATCATACCTTATCGTACAAAGCACGTCCACCCGCAGGGTATGAAATTACAGACTGCCCTGTGGGAATGAGTTATTTACCACTATTTCCGTCGCGCTTTTGAAATACGCTCCTCCAATAGTGGTAAATAACTTTTGAAAAGTGTCACCCTTCTTTTGACAGAAGCCCTTCTCCAGCAGACATTACGTCCATTTTCTACATAATTGGAGTGAGGCATTCTAAGAGCCGAACGGAAATCATGTGGAAAATGTCATGAGTTATTTACCACTATTTCCGTCACGCTTTTGAAATGCGCTCCTCCAATAGTGGTAAATAACTTTCGTAAAGTGGCTCCTTTTGACTCCTATCATTTTACGTTTTGTGTGTTTTCTTTAAACGTTACATATTCGTTCAGGCTTACGGGCAGTTCGTTAGAGAATAGATGAAAGTTAAAAAACAAAAGGTGCCATCCTACGATAGTTTTTCTCCGTTGTCGGAAGGAGGCCTTTCCAGAGCCGACTGGAGACAATGGAGAAAAACTCATACCCTATCGTGCAAAGCACGTCCACCCAATGGCTTTTATGTTGTGGAGTGCCCTCTGGGTATAATATTCATTGCATTTGTATACACAGTTTGATATAATTATTGCAGTGAAAAAGAAAGAAAAATGGAGGAACTAACTATGGCTGCAAAGAATTTCCGCAATCTATTTGAACCATTTACAGTAAAATCAATGACATTAAAAAACCGTATTGTCATGACGCCGATTGGAACAAATTTTGCTGAACGAACAGGAGAAGTCAGTGATAAACTGATTGCATATTATAAACAACATGCAAAAGGAGGCATAGGCCTCATCACAGTGGAAGGTGCCAGTGTCGCATCCCCTCAGGGATCTTTAAGCACCAACCAGTTGAGAATTGACCATGACAACTACATCCATGGACTGTACAAGCTCTGTGAAGCGATCCATGAATACGGATCCAACGCTTCTATTCTGCTCAATCACGGCGGTGCCGACTCAGACGGTTCTGTGACAAATATCCAGCCGGTATCTGCTTCTGATATTCCATCAAAAGCTGGAGAAGACATCCCGAGACCTCTTACCATAGAAGAGATCCACGGTATTGTCCAGAAGTTTGCAGACGCTGCTAAGCGCGCAGTCACAGCCGGCTTTGATGCTGTTGAGATCCAGGCAGGACACGGCTATCTGCTAAACCAGTTCTTATCCCCGCTGACCAATGACAGGACAGATGAGTTTGGCGGTTCTAAAGAAAATCGTGCACGTTTTACAACGCTCGTTTTAAAAGCAGTCCGCGAAGTTGTAGGCGAGAACATCCCGATCTTTTTAAGAATCAGTGCAGATGAGCTCACTGAAGGCGGAAACTCACTGAATGACACATTGGAGATCGTTGAATATTTTGAAGATTATGTAGACGTATTTGCAGTATCCGCAGGTCTTACCTGTACAATTCAGTATCAGCATGACGCAGATTACCTTCCGGACGGATGGAAATCTTATATGTCCAAGGCTGTTAAGAAGAAAACTGGAAAACCATGTACCGCTGAAGGAAATATCCGTGAACCTGAGATTGCCAATGAGATTTTAAAGAGCGGCCAGTCTGACCTGATCGGTATCGGCCGAGGACTGATCGCAGATCCTGAGTGGGTCAACAAAGTACAGTTCGGAAACACCGATGATATCAACAAATGTATCTCCTGCAACAATGGATGTACTGCAACGCTCAGCAACAAACCGATGCGCTGTACTGTCAATCCATTTGTAGTAAGCGGAGAAAACTATAAAAAAGAGCATATCAAGAAGCCTTGCAACGTGGTTGTTATCGGAGGCGGTACCGCAGGCCTTGAAGCCGCATGTACTGCAGCAGAGGTGGGATGTTCCACTGTTCTGATCGAAAAGACCAACCAGCTTGGCGGACTGGCTAGACGTGTGGGCAACATGCCGAATAAAAAACGTCTTGGTTACTTCCCTGCTTATCAGGAAAAAAGAGCCATGGCCCTTAAAAACTTGTTTATCTGCAAGAATGTAGAAGCTACTGCGGAATTTGTAGACGGATTCAAACCGGACATCGTTGTCAACGCAACCGGTTCCAACCCACTGCTTCCGAATATTCCAGGCCTTAAGGAAAACCTTGAAAAAGGAAATGTCTCTACGATCTTTGACCTGGTTGACAAGGTAGACACATTTGAAAAAACAGATCTTTCCGGCAAAAAAGTCGTTGTCATCGGAGGAGGAAATGTCGGTTTGGATGTGGTTGAATTCTTTGCTCCTAGAAAAGCAGATGTGACCATTGTAGAGAAAAAGCCCCATTTTGGAGAAGACTTGGATCTTATCACAAGAACCGGTGCCAATGAGCTTCTGGAGAAATACAAAGTCACTCAGTATCCGAATGCCAACCTTTTGGAAGTGAAAGAGAACTCTTTTATTGTCCGTCATGACTATAAGGATCTGGAATTAGACTTTGACTATGGATTTATCTGTCTCGGAATGCAGTCTGCCACACCGGCGCTGCAGGCTCTGTACGATCATTTTGTAGATGAAGGCATCGAAGTTCTCAACATCGGTGACAGCGCAAAGACAAGACGTATGATCGAAGGTGTCAAAGAAGGGCGTGATATCCTGATCGCACTTGAAAGACATCACTTCTTATAATTCATCTGGTATAATGAAATAAATGAACAAAAGGCCTTTGGGAAACATCATCATTTGATGCCAAAGGCCTTTTTTATTGCGTACTATTTAAGTTTTCCTGCAAACGTATATAACTATTTAATAGACTGAATATAATGATTCACGTTTGGCAGAGCAATCATGCATTATTTCAATTTTTTCTTATAGAAATGCAGAACAATCCTCTCAAGATACCGTTTCAGTACGATCTGTATCTCCTCTTTTGGATTCATGGGCTTTACAAGGATACTGTAAACATTGGCCCTATTGGCCCCGTAGACATCCGTAAACAGCTGGTCTCCCACAAACAGTGTATTAGACCGGTCTGTTCCCATCAGCTTCATGCCCTTCTCATAACTTCCCACCATAGGCTTGTTCGCCTTATAAATATAGTAGGTCCCTTCCACTGCCTCGCAGAACTTCTTCACCCTGGGCTCCTTGTTATTGGACATAAAGCAAAAATTAAAACCAATCTCTTTTAATTCCCTAAAAAAACAGATCGCCCGGTCATCTGCAGGTGCATTGTGCGGCACAAGTGTATTGTCTACATCAAACAGGACTCCCCTGTATCCTTTTTCATAATAATCTTTAAAGTCAATGGAATAGGTGCTGTCCATATATTCATTCGGGTAAAACTTCTCAAACATCTTATCGTATATCCATCCTTTATTTTTTCTTTTGTCCTATTCTAGCATATAACTGAAAAAAAGCCAAATTTACCTGAATGTGGACGTGCATTAGGAGAAATGCTATAATTAGAATACCGTTAATTATATGACAAAGGAGAATAACATGGATCAGGAATTAAAAAAAGAATTTCAGGCTGATCTAGCCGAATTTCATCTAATGACCAGAAAGTTTTATCAAAAGGAGATCAGTGTTAAAGATTATAAAGGTTTTTCAGGAGGATTTGGAAGCTACGCACAGAGAGGCGGCGGTTCCAGTATGCTGAGGCTTCGGTTTACCGGAGGAGAAATCACAAAAGATAAACTCCTCTTTATTGCGGACAGTGTTGAAAAATATAAGATAGACAAACTCCATTTGACCACCTGTCAAACTATACAGGTACACAACCTAAATGATGTTACCGTCTCTTCCCTCATCGAAGAAGCGTTTGAGCACGATATTATCACCAGAGGCGGCGGAGGTGATTTTCCCAGAAATGTCATGGTTTCCCCTCTCTCCGGTGTAGAAAAAGAGGAATACTTTGACGTGCTTCCATATGCCAGGGAAGCCGCCGATTATCTTCTGACTTTCATTAAACAAGTGAAAATGCCTAGAAAGCTGAAAGTATGTTTTTCTAATTCTCCAAAGAATGTAACACATGCCACCTTCCGTGATCTTGGATTTGTTGCACGCAAGGATCACACCTTCGACGTTTACAGTGCCGGCGGTCTTGGTAATAACCCTAAAATGGGCGTACTCGTGGAAGAAGGGATCGACCCATCGAAAGTGCTGTACTATATCAAAGCAATGATTATGACATTTATACAGCATGGGAACTATGAAAACCGTGGGAAAGCCAGAACACGTTATATGCAGGATACTTTGGGCCAGGAAGGCTACCGGGCTGCATTTCTTGAAAACCTCAGCAAGTCAATGGCTGAAGATTCTCTTGACCTCAATGTTCAGGAAGTTCCTGTAACAAAAGAAGGCTGTGGTTTCCTTGAGGAAAACTTCCGGATTACTGCCCAGAAACAGGATGGTCTTTACAGCGTTTTATATCATCCGTTTGGAGGTAATATCCCGCCGGAGCTGATTGCACCGATATATAAAGCAGTACAGAAGATGGACCAGGTGGTCCTGAGAATCTCCCCGGACGAAAGCCTTTATTTCATCAACTGCAACAAAGATGAAGCCCTGGAACTCCTGGAACTTACCAAAGACAGTGCATCCAACCTGTTTGAGACATCTGTCGCCTGTATTGGCAGCAAAATCTGTCAAGTAGGCCTAAGAGACTCTCAAAAACTCTATAAAGCTGTCATGGATAAGATCCGTCCCTTAGATTTTCCGAATGATGTGCTCCCGAAGATCCATATTTCCGGCTGTCCATCCTCCTGCGGGACTCACCAGATTGGAACCCTTGGCTTCCGTGGAGCCACAAAGGTTATTGATAAAAAACCTCTTCCAGCCTTCCAGCTGTATATCGGCGGAGAGGAAACACAGGACAATGCACAGTTCGGGGAAGATGCCGGAACCATTTTGGAAACAGATATTCCGGACTTCTTAATAGAAAT
The DNA here is from genome assembly GCF_005280655.1 of Anaerostipes rhamnosivorans. Lineage (NCBI taxonomy): Bacteria > Bacillati > Bacillota > Clostridia > Lachnospirales > Lachnospiraceae > Anaerostipes > Anaerostipes rhamnosivorans. Next base: position 1,583,490 of record NZ_CP040058.1, on the reverse strand, counting down.
CGGACAGACAGTGCAAAAAAATTACAATTCATATTCTGACTGGATAAAAGATAATCCGGATGCCCTGAAAGTTATCATCCAAAAATACACAAAATAAAAACAACCCCATTGGAATCAATGCTTTTAACATTGTTCAATGGGGTGCTTTTTATGTTTTGTCTTCTCTTAATGTATTATTTTATAATTATTTATTTACTCTCTTCCAATGCCAAATGAAAAGTATCAGGATATACAATCGACAGAATATACTCATAAGCTTCGCTCCACCGGCTGTTTGGCTTATACTGATACAGCTCTTTTGGAAGAATAACAAAGCGCTTTTCCTTCACGGCCTTCAGATCCTCCCATCCGGACTCTGTTTCCAAAGTATCATGAAGCTTCTTTAAGGCAAGCTTTCTATCTCCCATGGTTGTAACAAAAATATAATCCGGATCGCTTTTAGATATCGCTTCCAGTGAAGGAGTCTTATTTTCCACAAGATTTTTATTGTTCGACGCTACATTCTCTACTCCGATGTCCTGCAGGATATTGCAGACTACATTTTCCTCTGTCTTTACCTTAACATCTGTGGAATAAGCTCTGAGCACCAGCGCAGATATTTTCCTGCCTTTTGGTACTTGTTTCAGCAGATAATCCGCTTCCTCCCTTGCTTTCTCCCCATACTCTTCATAATTATCCTCTTCGCCGGTTACTTCCGTCATTTCCTTTAAAACAGTCAGGAAATCGTCCAGCGTATTCATCCTGACAATATAATATGGAATTTTTTCTTCCTTCAGAGTCTCAGCTGTATCCATCTGTTCCTCAATGTTTCCTGAAACCAGAACTAAATCCGGCTTTAGGGAGAGAATAGCATCCAGATCCGGATGTTTGACAGAACCAACGTTTTTAATCTCTTTTTTGTTAAGATTTTCGTGAACTACCTCTTCTTCCAGCACATCTGCAGTAGTTCCGCATAACTCTCCTCCGGAGAGCAGCCATACATCCGACAGGGAAGCCGATAACGCTACTACTTTTTCCGGTTCTTTTTTTATCTTTACTTTTCGCCCGGTAGAATCTTTTATCACTGTATATGACTCTTCTTTTGTCTGTTTTTTGTTCTTGTCACGGTTTCCCCTGCACGAGGCCAGCATCAAGACACACAGCAAAAGTAAAACAGCCGCACCGTACTTTTTATTCATAATCTGGTATATATTCCCCCTCACCAGTGTTCGCCAATAATTTTACCGGCAATATTTTCTTTATTATATAGTAAAACTTCTACCGGTGCAAGTTATTGACTTAAAGTACTTCTCTTTCGTAGAGAGGGATCGGCCTTATTATTTGTTGTGGTCAAATTTTAGTTACTTGTTCTCTTAAACATTTCACCAAAGGCTTTAACTGCAAGAGTATAAGCTGATTCGCCCATTCCTGCTATCATTCCTGCCGCAACAGGAGCTATAACTGAGTGGGAGCGAAAATCTTCTCTGTTAAAGATATTTGACATATGGACCTCAAGAATTGGGCACTCTAATATTTCCAGCGCATCATGAATGGCATAGTTATAATGAGTCCATGCGCCTGGGTTGATGATGACACCGTCATACTTTTCGTAGAATACCTGGTGTATTTTATCTACCATTTCACCTTCATGATTGCTTTGAAAAGTATCCACCTGAATCCCAGTCTCTTTTGCCGTCTGTGCAATCAATTCATTAATCTCATCTAAGGTAATAGTTCCATACTGCTCCGGGTCACGTTTACCGTACATATTGTGATTAACACAGTGAAGCATCATTATTTTTTTCATTTTCAATTCCTCCGTTATTCTATCCAAGGCTTTTTCTCTATAATCTCTTTCAGTACATCCCTTTTACCGGCAATAACCTCAATACACAGCCCGCTAGGAAGTGTAAACCAATTATGTCCCTGAGGCAGTTCTTTTACTCCCAAACGATAAGCCTTCTCTAAAACTTCATCTACATCTTCTGTCATAATTCCCATATGATCCGCACGGCCTTCCGGTCCTTCATAATCAATCGTCTCATTCAGCTGTATTCCAGCGTGAAGCCATACCTTTCTGTTTGGTGCCTCTCCCAATTCCATACGCACCGGCATATCAAATACTTCTTCAAAAAACCGAATATGCCAATCCAGATCTTTTACCCGGAGGGCCATGTGTTCTAAATATGAAGCCATTTTATCCTCCTATTTTTCCAGACCCGGTTCATATTCCAGCAAAAATTTTTCAATTCCTTTTACGCATGTCACGAGTGTCTTGTTAACTGGTGTTGCAATACCGAATTTTTTACCCCACTCTACAACGGAACCGTTAATAAAATCAATTTCTGTTGGGCGTTTCATTTCAAGGCTTTGTAAAATGGAAGTCTTGAATGTTCCAGGAAGTCCCTCACTGGCAGCATACCATGCGTATTCAGGATCTTCTGATTTTAATTTTACTCCGGCAGCTTTGGCCACGTTAATCCCTTCCTGGATGGCTTCAACTGCTGTATCCTTAATATAATCCTCTTCATATAACGGCCCGTAAGGAAGTCTGGTAATACCGCAAAGGGCCCCTGCAGCCACATTGATCAGCAGCTTATCCCAAATCAGTCCTTTGATATTATCACTGACTTCACACAACAATCCGGCTTTATTAAACTCCTCACATACTGCCTGAATCCTGTCTGTGATCTTTCCTGTCAGCTCGCCTATATAAGTATATTTGCCTTGAACTCCCGCACTGACATATCCAGGTTCCAGAAGACGTCCTCCTACATAAGTTTTGCCGCTGATGACATTTTCTTCTCCAACGACTTCTGCAATTGTCTCTTCATTGCCCAGGCCGTTTTGAAGGGACATGACAAGAGTCTCCGGCCCAATGACATTCGTCTCTTTAAGCTGTGCCACCGCTTCTTTGGTTGCAAATGATTTTACAAGTACGATCACCAGATCCACTGGCCCTATCCCTTCTGCCGAAGTCCGGGCATCCACCTTTACAAACCAATCTTCCTTTTCATCTGTCATTTTCAGACCGTTTTCATTGATCTTATCTATGTGTTCCTTCCATTGGTCCACAAAATAAACTTCAGACCCACCCTGTGCTAAAGTGCCTCCAATTGTGCTTCCAAGAGAACCGGTTCCCAACATACAAATTTTCATTGATATTCTCCTTTTCTTCTGAATCTAATTATTTTTAGTTATTTGTCATCTTCCAGCGGGAAGAACTTAAGAATATGTACCGCTGCAACGACGATCTCGCCATGCTGGTTAAATATCTCCAGTTTAGAGAATGTTTTATTTGTCTCTTCTTCCACTCTATCTACTGTATATCTGCATGTCAAGGTATCACCAAAAAATACCGGTTTAATAAAACGGAGTCTGTCATATCCATAAGAAGCACTCGGCACTGGTGATTTTACCTGTTCCTGAATTTTTGTAGATGCCGTACAGCCAATAGCAAATGTAAGAATTCCATGGACAATCCGTGTTCCATACATTGTCTTTTTCATATATTCTTCATTAAAATGCATCTGGCTGTAATCTGCTGTAATACCGCCAAATAAATAAACATCTGTTTCTGTCACTGTTTTTGTAAATTCAGCTGTATCGCCAACATGCAGTGGAATTTCAACTTTTGCAATTTTGCTCATAATAATCTCCTTTTTTTCACATTTACTTCATCATTTACTTTACTGCTGTTTTCTAAAATGAACCTTTCATGAACTCATCATGAATACCCATGACTCCTTCGGTAAAGATTCTTTGATCCATCTGTTTCAGATTTTCTGAAACAATTGGTTCAAATCCCATCTGATCTATGATATCTTTTTTGATATCTACACCCGGAGCAGCCTCTGTAAGGACAACACCTTCTTCTGTGAGACAGAATACGGCCCGCTCTGTGATAAATACGACTTCCTGCCCCTGCTTTAATGCCTGTTCTCCGCTGAACGTAATCTCAGAACATTCAGGAACCATTTTTTCAAATTTTCCTTCCTGTTGGATCTTTATTTTCCCGTCACCGACTTCTGTCTTCAGTCCACCGGCACGCAGTGTTCCGCACAGTACCACTTTTTTAGAACCTGCACAAATATTTACAAACCCTCCGGTTCCCATAATCTTTCCGTTAAATTTATGTACGTTGACATTTCCTTTTGCATCCAGCTCAGCAAAGCTTAAGAAAGCTACCTCCAGTCCGCCTCCGTCATAAAAGTCAAACTGCGCCGGCATAGACATCAGCGCCTTTGAGTTAATACTTGCTCCAAAGAAAATTCCCTGGGCAGTAGCACCTCCCACCGGGCCAGTCTCTACGGTCAGTGTAAATTTATCTCCTACTCCTTCTTCTCTTGCAACTGTTCCGATACCATCGGCGATTCCTACACCTACATTGCCCACGTTGCCCGGTGCGATCTCCATCAGAGCACGCCGTGCAACAACTTTCCTCTGGTCCAGCAGAAGAGGTTCTACTTCTCCATCCTCTGCAGTATAGTCTCCGGAAAAGAACCGGTCAGAGCCATTGTAAAGCTGTTCCTGCTCCGGATTTACAACGACAACATCTACAAGATATCCAGGAATGGTCACTTTTTTCGGATGGATGCTTCCGGCTTTTACGACACGTTTTGCCTGCAGAATCACAAGACCTCCATTGTTATGGACTGCCTGGGCCGTTGCCAGAATATCCATATAAGTAATCTCATCTTCCAGAGAAGCATAACCTTCTGTGTCCACAGTTGTAGCACGTATAAAGCATACATCTAAAGGAACTGCCGGATAAAACAGCCACTCCTTCCCTTCTATCTCCATCAGACGGATGAGATCTTCTTGTGTCACATCATTTAATTTACCGCCTTCATTTCTAGGATCCACAAAGGTTCCAAGCCCCACATGAGATAAAATACCGGGATGGCCGGCGGCTGCGCTTCTGACCAGCTGTGCCATGACTCCCTGCGGAAAATTATAGGCTTCAATCTCATTTTTCTCTGCCATCTCAGCCAGACGCGGTGACTGCCCCCAGTGTCCTCCGATCGCACGCTTCACCATGCCTTTTTGAGCCAGCGGTGACATTCCGCGGTCCCCACGGTCTCCTAATCCGCTGGAATGCCACAGCGTCAAATTTTTGGGCTCCTTTGTCTCCACATATCTGTCTTTCAGAGCTTCGATCAATGAAGACGGATCTACGATGCCTCCTCCGGCTCCGCAAACTGCCAGAGTATCTCCGTCATCTATTAATTCTACAGCCTCTCTTGCAGTCATAACCTGCACTTTCGTGCCCTTTTTTTCTGGTTTACGCATATTCAAACCTCCTGTTGAAATAAAAGTCTTGATTTATAATATTGGCCACAGCCACATCTCCCTCTGTCTTTTGCCATTACAGACTCTTTCCTTCTGCTGCCAAAGACTTTTCAATGATTGAATAGCGGATATTTACAACAACCGCCAGAACAATTCCTAAAACAGTAAATCCTACAGCTACCAGAAGGGAATATTCCATACCAAACATTGCAGCTAGTTTACTTGCCATTACAGTTGCCGAAAACTGGGAAAGAGCCCCTGCAATCATAACTGCACTGACACATTTCGCCTTGGAAGCCGGAAATAAGTCTGTCATTGTAGCTGTCACCAGCTGAAGCACACCCCCTGCTGCCGTAGCGCCGACAATGAAACCGCCTGCCACTGCCAAAGTAGCGTTTCTGGAAATAAACATTAAAAATTCTGTCGCTCCTGCTATGATCGGACAGATCAAAATAAATTTGACGGGTTTGATCCATTTCAGCAGAAATGTTGTCGCTACGACCATAAGAATGGAACCTAAAGAATACATAGACTGGATCTGCCCGGCAGCCCCTTCTGTCATTCCAAGAACGTCCATCCCATAGCTTTTATTTACAGCCAAAAAGATCTGGAATGTGGCTGTACAGGTGTAACCGATAACGATCAGCGCAATTCCTTCCACTGCAAATTTAGAAGCCTTGGAAACTCCCACAAAACCTTTTATTTTCTCACCGTTTTCTGTCTCTACTTTCGGCTGCGGTGCAAACTTGGCTCTCGTCAGCAGCAGTGCATTTACGATCAAGATAATAATACAAAAGACAAATGTCCACCCATACCACATATCGTTTGCCAGCAGATAGGCAATCATCATCGGCAGAATATACTGGGCAATCGAGATGACCAGCTTTGTAAGGATACTTGCTAGTCCTGAATCCTCCAGAATTTCCATCGCCCCCGGAATAACACCGGAGTCCAAAAATCCATTGGCAACACCGCAGAGCATCGCGACAAAATAGCCGACCTGGGCATTTGGAGATACAAGGATTCCAGCAAAGAACAAGACGTAGACAAAACTTCCGATCAAAGTAATAGGTCTTCTTCCGAACCGGTCAGACAGTGCACCTGAAAACGGATATGTAATCAGACGTCCGATTCCAAGCGCTGATGTCACGGCAACAACTCCGGCCGCTGTGGTCCCCCACTGCTGCTGAAGGGAAGTTACATTCTGTCCTATGATTGCTGCTCCAAAACCATGGACAAAGAATGTAACGTACAGCATAAATGCTGTTGGATACAAATGCTTATAACGTTTTTCCTGTTTCATTTCTCTCCTCCTGAAAAGTGTTACATGTTATTTTTTCAATAAACGGTCAGTCATTGATCTGTGTAACTTACTACAAAAATTATACCAACTATCCTGTATTTTTCTACAATGTAAATTGTAGATCATTAAAATTATCTTGCTTTTCTATATAATATTTTGTATGATTATTTCAGATTTTCTTATTTTCTAGTCAACTATCTTGTATTATATAATAATTATCTTGTAGTGAAAGGAGTAGCATTATGTTCTTAGAGGAATATCGCGAGAAAGTAAGGACCCCAATATTTGAGCCGGCTCATTCTCCAAAAATCTGCCGCTTATCACACAGCTATAATAATCCAACTTGGAATTACCAGTACCATTTACATAAAAATGAGACCGAACTGGTCTATATTTCAAAAGGATGCGGGACTTATGTCATCAATACCAATTCCTATCAATTGAAAAAAGGAATGATTCTTATTGTAGAACAAGGTGCCATCCATTCCCTGTTTTCTGATGAACATGATCCTCTGAGCTGCTGGACCTGCGCCATTTCAGATTACAAATTATGCTGCCGGTCCGATCATGGATTTATGCTGCCAGCCAATGTTTGTCCTGCCATGGATTCCGGCATACATGAAAACTATATTCACCGTCTGTTTGAGGAGTTAGACTTACTGAGGAGGTTTTCTTCCGATACTCATCTGGCAGCCTGTGATGCTTTGGCTGTTTCACTGGCAAGCATTTATCTTGAACTTTTCCTTGCCGATCCAAAAACTGAGCGTCATAAAGATTCTTCTTTTGCCCGTGATATTTTAATTTATATTAATGAAAATTACGCCTCACAAATCACTTTAAAAAAACTAGCTGAACAATTTCACATAAGCACAGATCATATCAGCCATGAGTTTTCCAAGGTATATGGGATCTCACCAATCAATTATGTAATTGACCGCAGACTGAATGAGGCAAAATGGATGCTGATCAATACATCCGATTCACTGGTCTCCATTGCTAAAAAAATCGGATATGAGAACACCAATCATTTTTCAAAACTTTTTCAGAAGAGAATGCAGTATCCGCCACTCAAATTCCGAGAACTGTATCAGCACAAAGTTTCCAACATGAAGAAAAACCAATGAAACGGCGGCAAATCAGAATTTTTATGACACAAAAAGAGCACCTGGTCTCACAGATGCTCTTTCCTAAATTCCTGAAATTAATAACGGATATCCAAAACTTCTTTCATATGTTCTATCGGCATATGTTTTCCTGTCCATAAATGAAAAGCTGCATCCCCTTGAAACAGCATCATTCCCAATCCATTCATACATTTACATCCGGCTTCTTTTGCCTGCTCTAAGAGTTTTGTCTGCCTCGGTGCATATACAGTATCTGTCACAATCAGATCCGGTCTCAAAAATGAGGTGTCAGGTATGATCGACTGCCCTTCCAGAGGTTTCATTCCCACCCCTGTTGCCTGTGCAAAAAGATAGCTGTCAGCGATTTCTTCCTTCAACTTCTCTTTGTCATCCAAATCATAAAGATTTACTACACAGTCTGTATTTGATCTGATTTTTTCAATGGTCTTCTCAGCGTTTTCCCAAAACTTATCTTTGATATTAAAGATCGACATTTCCTTTACTCCGTCCAGCGCCGCCTGGATCTCAATAGCCGTGGCAGCACCGCCGGCTCCGGCAATGGTCATTTTCTTTCCGATGACATCAATTCCGTTGTCCTTTAATGATGCCATATAGCCAATTCCATCCGTAATATGTCCGATGAGCTTTCCGTTCTCATTCACAATGGTATTTACCGCACCGCAAAGTTTGGCCGCAGGTGAAAGTTCGTCCAAATATTGTCCTACTACCGTTTTATTCGGCATGGATACATTGGAGCCCTTCAGCTGCAGGGCACGAAGTCCTTTCACTGCATCTTCAAGGGTCTCATTGGTCACCTCAAATGCAAGATACGCATAATCGAGTCCCAGCTGTGCAAATGCCTCATTGTGCATTGCAGGTGAACTGGAGTGTCTGATCGGATATGCCATCAGCCCGATCAATTCTGTATGTCCTGTAATTCTTTCTGCCATAATATCCTCCTATTATTTCTGAATATGATATCATTATAGTCAAAATAAATTTATCCTAAAAGCAACGATATTTCACTTCTGCTAAATTATCTTGTCCATTTTTTTGTTCTTACAGCCGATGACAAGCAAGCTTTCGTGATTTTCAAGCAGGTATTTTGCTTTTTTCATAAATTATCCTGTGATTCGGATTTTCGCTTTCCCACTTCATCTCCCCAACCCCTCACACATTTGTGCGCATAGTGCCCGTAGGGCTTTTTATTCCATGGGGAAAACTTTTCTATGGAATAAAAACAAGCTCTTTTATTGTTTTTCAATAAAAGAGCCTGCTGATCTTAATTCTGATTCAAATATGCATTAAAAATATCTTTTGATACATTTTCCTTAATGCTTTTATATATGTCGGAAGCCGCTTTCCTTACGTCCTCCTGAGTTTTCTTATCCAGCGTCACAATCTTCGTACCACTGTCTTTTATGACCTTCATCCGGTCCTCAATCCGTTCATCCGAAGCTTTCCTTGCATATTCCTTTGCCGTCTCTGCCGCCTCCTCAATAATCTTCTGCTGATCCTTCGGAAGGTCTTTATAAAATTCATCACTTACAATCAGAGAAATATAATGGGGCAGATGATTTGTCTCCACCACATAGTCCTGCTGCTCATAAAGTTTACTGGACACGATAACTTCGTATGGATTTTCCTGTGCGTCAATAGTCTTCTGCTGAAGCCCAATATAAACTTCACTGAACGTCATTGGTGTCGGATTGGCTTTCAGTGCCTTCCAGAAATCCATATGGTAGCTGTTTTCCATGGTACGGATTTTCTGTCCTTTAAAGTCATCAATCGACTTCACCTCTTTGTTGGTAGACATGACACGAAATCCCTGATCCGCATAACCAAGCAGCTTAAATCCACCTTTTTCATAAACCTTTTCCATCTTCTTATAAAAAACAGGATTGTCTACGGCAGCTCTTGCCTCTTCAATCGTAGTAAAGGCACTTGGCAAATCAAAGACAGCGGTATCCGGCATAAAAGTAACCTGAGGTGCCGTATTTTGCACAACAAAAGGAATATCACCGTCAGAACAGCTCTCCAGCAGTTCCCTGTCTCCCCCCAGCGTACTGTTTGGATATACCTCAATCTTCATTTTCCCTTTGCTCAATCTGTTTACTTCATCTGCAAACTTCTGAGAATATAGCTGCGTCACGGTATCCTCCGGGCTGGAAGTTCCAAGAGGCCACGCATACCGCTGCACACCGTCATCACTTTTCTTCTTGCATCCGCTAAGAGCCAAGACAGAGACGACACATAAAGCCGCAATACCAAATCTTATTATTCTTTTCATCTGTATCCCCCTCCTATAACAGCGCCAGGCTGATCTGTGGTATAAATGTAATAAGTAACAAAGCCACAAGGAAACAAAGGATCAGTGGCATTGCCTTCTTTGCGATATCCACTACCGGGATCTGCGTCAGGGATGAAGCCACAAACAAATTGACTCCGATGGGCGGAGTTACAAAACCAATCGCCAGGTTGACTACCATCATCACGCCGAAATGGATTGGATTCATGCCCACGCCTACAGCAATCGGCATCAAAATAGGCGTTAGAATAAGGATCGCCGGTGTTGTATCCATCACCATTCCCACAAGCAGCAAAAAGACATTGATCACCAGCAGGACCACGACTCCATTGTGGAAGGTTCCGAGGATCCATTCACTGACCGTCTGAGGCACCTGCATCAGAGTCAGGACTCTTGAAAATGCTACGGATGCGGCCAATATAAATAAAATAGGTGCATAGGTATGAATTCCCTCGATCATAACTCCCCATAAATCTTTTACATGGATACTCTTGTAGACAAATAAACTTACGAATACAGAATAAAAAACAGAAATAACAGCTGCTTCTGTAGGGGATGCCACACCAGTATAAATACATCCAAGGATAATGACGGGACTTAACAGTGCAAAAAAACTGTCTTTCAGCACAGTAAGCAGCCCTTTGTCATGAAGCGCCTGTACTTCTTTCTGGATCTTTTCTTTATCTTCACCATGCTTCCTGCAATAAAAAACAGCATATACCATCAGAAGCAGTCCGATAAAAATCCCGGGAAGAATTCCGGCGATAAACAGATCGCTGACAGACTGTCCGGATGCCATACCATACATAATAAAAGGAATACTAGGAGGAATAATAACACCTAATCCTCCTGAAACCGCAACGATTGCTGTAGCAAATTTTTTATCATAACCAAGCTTAATTAAAATCGGAATGGTCATACTTCCCACCGCTGCCACTGTGGCCGGTGCAGAACCTGAGATTGCTCCATAAAACAAACAGGTAACGATGACAGCACAAGGCATACCTGCTGTAAATTTCCCAATAAAAAATACAAATACATCAAAAATCTTCTTAGAGATACCTCCCTTTGCCATGACCATGCCTGACAAGACAAACATTGGAACCGCCAACAGAGGAAAACTATCAATCCCTCCCAACATAGAACGGATAACAAACTGGCCGCTGGCCGTAAAAGAAGGGTCAAAAATTCCTGGCAGTACCGAAACAATACCCAGTCCAATAGAAATCGGTATCGCAATAATCAAACATAAAAAGAAAATAACAAATACTGACAACGCTGACATGTCTACACCTCCTGATCCTTTCCAACCGCCACTTTAAACTCAATGATCCATCTCTGCAAAATGCGGAAAGTCACCAGCAAGAAGCTGACCAGCGGTGCCGCCTGTATGTAATACATAGGAATGTGACAGGCCGGACTCACTTGTCCGCTTTCAAACGCACTTTTTAAATAGAGAACGGAGTACGGGATCAAATATAGGAACAATGCCAGCTCAATGGTGTGATTCACTACTTTAAAGACTGCTTTTCCTCTTCTCGGAAACATTGCGACAAACTGTTCAATTTTGATGGAGATGCACTTTTTTGTACAATAACTCACACTAATGAATCCGGACCATATAAACAGATATCTTGTGATCTCCTCCGACCAGGAAAGAGATGCCCCAAATACATAGCGTGCCAAAACCTGGACACCCATGATCAGTACCATACCGATCAAAAAGGCTCCCATTAAAAACTCTTCTAAATTCTCATCTAACCACTTAAGCATCATAATACCTCTCTTTTGTAAACGGAGTTCCTCCGTCCGCAGCATTGATTTTTCTATTTAAAGAACTCCCTTTTGTTGTCGTCATTACCTCACCCAAAAGTTAATTTTTTAACAACCAATCTCTTATATTATACAGGGAATTAATTGATTCTTCAAATAGATTTTTTATATGAGATTAATAATCTCAGTCTATCAATACTGCACTTACATCAGCGGCCGAAGACTCTGCGGTCACGGACCATGGCAATGAAACCGAGAACAGCTCCAACGGCACAGATTCCGCCGATCAGAATAATAATATCTTTGATATTGCGGTCGGCCATCATTCCAGTGATCGCAGGGATGGTCCAGATTGCAATAGAGTTCAATGAATTGACAGCGCCCGTACATTTTCCGCCGTTTCCAGGGAAGAACTCAGACAAAGCCGTGATCGCCATCTGAAGGATCCCTCCTGCGATGCTGTATCCCATGACAAAACCTGCAATGCTGCATACCATCGGTGTCGGAAACAGATACCAGACAGCTGCCATAACGATGGAGATCACCGGATATAAAAAGGTGACAGCCGCCGGACGCAGTTTCGATTTTACAAGGTAAGCTGTGACAAACACAGAGACCAGGGTTCCGATACTAAAATAGGAAAGGATCGCATTGGAAGATGTAACCGACATTCCTGCTACCTCTTCTCCGATCTTAGGCAGCCACATCTGGCTGATGGTCAGTCCGGCTGTGGAAGTAAAGCCGTAGAGGACTAAAGCCAGCCCCTCCAAATAAAGCTTCGGCTGTTCTTTCATCAACGGTCCCGCGGTTACTGCTTTTTCCCCTTCCCCCTTTTTCGTGAGCGGAGGGAACTTGCATTTCAGCATAAATAAAAGATTCAGTCCTAAAATCGCAACAAGCACATAAAATGAGATTCCAAAGTACAAATGGTTTGCGAGAATAAAACTCACAAAGACAGGCAAAACAAACTGGCCTGCTGCCACGAATACTTTTACGATCAGGTTTGCCGTACCCGGAGACTCAGGGTAAGCTTCCATCAATGCCGCATAGGAACCTGCGTCTACCATGGCATTTGCAACACCTGCCACAACGGCAAATACGATCGCCACAGACGTTGTAGGACTGAACATCACACCCAGGAAGAATACAATAAATCCAATCATTCCTCCTACAATAAACGGTTTTCTTCCAAAACGGTCAGACAGCATTCCAGAAATGAACAGCACAACAAATTTTCCGATTCCGATTCCGCTGGTCACCAGCCCAAACCCTGCTTTATTGGTTCCCCACTGCGCCATCAGGCTGTCCATATTCAGTGACAAAATGATCACGCTGACCCCTACAATGATATAGTTGATATAAATGGAAACCGCAGTTTTCACATATTTATTTTTCATGATCTCCCTCCGTCTTATGCCCTGCACTCATGAAGCAAGGTCAGAACGTTCTTTAATTTTTCTACAGAAACCTGTCCCGGAGCCGAAGCTTTCCCTGCCGCACCAAAGGTGAGAGCAGAACCAAACTCTTCTCCGCAAAGACGGCTGACAACACCCATGCCAGCCATAGACATGGTGATCAACGGTTTTTCAGCGTAGTTTTCATACATTTCTCTTGTGGCATCTAAAAGTGTAAGCACATCTTTTTTCTCATTTGGCATTACCGCAATTTTCGGGATATCCGCCCCTAATTCCTGCATTTTCTTAAGGCGGTTGATAATCTCTTCTTTTCCCGGTGTCTTGTCAAAATCATGGTTGGAGATGATAACTTTAACCCCATATTCATGAACAACCTGAATCGTATTTTTTACAATGACATCGCCGGTAAAAAGTTCAATATCTACCATATCCACAAAACCACTCTCGGAAACCTTTTGGATCAGCTCACTGTAAGCTTCCGGCCCGATTTCTTTTTCTCCGCCCTCTTTTTTTGTGCGGAATGTAAATAACAAAGGAATCTCTCCGAGTGCCTCACGAATCTCACGAGCTGCCTCAATAACTTTTTCAGTCTCAAATACATGTTCAAACCAGTCCACGCGCCACTCAACTACATCTACTGGAATATCCTTCATGGTCTTTGCTGCCGCAAGGATCTCTTCTTTTGTGACTCCCACTACTGGCACGCAAATCTTTGGAACCCCTTCCCCGATATTAATATTTCTTACCTTCACTGCTTCCATTTTATATAAAATCCTTTCTTAAAGCCAGATAGTCGATCTCTGGTTCTGTCAGTGTAAGATCCAGTCCGATCAGAGAGTTGTTAAATTCATGTACGTTTCTGCATCCTGTGATCCCAGCGATCTTCAGATCCTGATTAAATATGTAAGCATATGCGATGTTGGATGTGCTAACTCCGCGCTCTTCCGCCAGTTCTTTTGCTCTGCGGAATTTCTCAAAGTTCGCCGTTGTCCCGAATGCATCCACAAAATCCTGTGTCACACAGGTTCCTTTCGGGAACGGATAATTTCCAAAAAATCCATTTCCCTGTGATCCCCAGGAAAGGATCGTGATGTCCTGCTCGGTACACCATTTCGCATACTCATCCGTGGCGTATACAGTGCGTTCCCATCTTGGCTTTGTCACGGTTGCCAGACTGTAGGAACAGCTGTTAACTGCAATCCCCGCATATCCTTTTTCTTTGCAGTAAGCCTGTGCTTCTTCAATTCTTTCTTTGGTCCAGTTGCTGACCCCATAAACGGTAATCTTTCCTTCTCTGTGGTACTGTTCCAATTTATCAAATAACGGACCTACCGGTACTTCCGGATTATCTCTGTGAAGCATATAAATATCAAAATGATCAAGGCCCAGCTTCTTTAAACTGAAATGAAGATCTTCATCGATACACTCTGGATTCACCCTCTGCTGTTCCGGAAAATGAATGTTGTTTTCATCTACATAATGATGACATGCTTTGTTTGTGAACATCACTTTTTTCCTTAATTCAGGATTCTCCTGGATCCATACTTTCAGATAATCTTCGGCTTTTCCTCCAAAATAAAATCTTCCGGTGTCAATCACATTTCCACCGACCTCGATGTAACGTTTGAGCTGTTCGTCCGCATCCTCTTTCAGACCCGGATGAATCCATGCGGTTCCAAAAAATATTTTAGAGACCGGCGTATCCAAACCTTTAATTTCTACATAATCCATGGCAGTTTCTCCTTTTCCCTTGTTATTTTTTTGACATTATCAATTATATAAATTTGTCATTCTATTAACAATACAACTGGCAGCCCGAATTCATAACATTATTGTTATATATCTGTTTGAATCAACCCAACAGTATGTTATATTAAAAGAAAAAGGAGGGAGAAAGGACATGAACCTGACCCAGCTTCAGTATTTTGACGCCCTGGCCAAAAACCAGCACTATTCCCGGACTGCCGAGGAACTCTCCATCGCCCAGTCTTCCCTGAGCCGCTCTATCAGCCAATTAGAAGAGGAACTTGGCACCTGTTTGTTTGAAAAGAAAGGAAGAAATGTTGTCTTAACGAAATATGGTGAATTATTTTACCGCCATGTCCATGCCGGATTATCCGAGATCGGCACTGGAGTCCAGAGCGTAAAGGAACTCATGGACCCCAGGAAGGGAATGATCGACCTGGCCTTCATCTACGCCCTGTCATCCAGCTATGTCCCCCGGATCATCCAGGACTTTTCCTCACAGCCGGAAAACTGTGGATACCAGTTTCATTTTTATCAGGGAAACACTCCGTCTATCATTGATTTATTAAAAGAAGGGACCTGTGACCTTGGCATCTGTTCCTACTTTTGTGACGAGCCGCTGATCGAATTTACCCCGGTGACAGAATGTGAATTAAGGATCGCTGTGTCAAAAAATCATCCTCTTGCACGCAGATCAGCTGTCTCTCTAGAAGAAGCGGCTGAATATGACATGATCTTTTCACTGGATAAAACACAATTCTTAGAGCAACTGTTTCAAGATAAAGGGATTTCCCCAAAGGTGATCTCACGAATGCAGGAAGACCATGCCATCGCGAGCCTGGTCTCTATCAACTATGGGATCTCGGTACTTCCATATGATGAAACTCTGCTGAGCCATGATATCCGCCTGATCCCCGCAGCACCGGAACCTCTGTTTCGGAAATTTTATCTGGCAGTACAAAAAAATCACTATCTGTCGCCTGCGGCAAAGGCATTCTACCGGTTTGTCCGGGGAGGATTCTAAACCTTACGCATTTTGTGTGCATCCTTGCGGAGCGTTTTTATTTCATAGAACGCACTTTCCTATGGAACAAAAAAAGGGCTCTCCTGTGAAGGAAAACCCTTTTTTGTGATCTCTACAGTCCCTGGTTCTTATGAAGAAACTGGAGCATATCGTTTAATTCGTTGACTGCTGCCTGTCCCGGTGCAGATGCTTTTTTTGCCGCACCAAAGGTTAATGCAGATCCAAACACCTCACCGCAAAGACGGCTGATCAAACCCATTCCGGCCATAGACATGGTGATGATCGGACGGTCAGCATGTTCTGTATACATCTCCTCTGTGGCAGCGAGCAGTGTGAGAACGTCTTTTCTGCAGGTCGGCATCACTGCGATTTTTGGAATATCCGCTCCCAGCTCCTGCATTTTCACAAGTCTGCCTACGATATCTTCTTTTGCTGGGGTCTTGTCAAAATCATGGTTGGAAGCAACCACTTTGACACCACATTCATGGGCAGCAGAAACGATATCTTTTACAATATCATCTCCTGTGAACACTTCCACATCCACTAAATCCACATATCCGCTTTTTGCAGCATTTTTGTTAAGTTCTGCGTAGGGCTCGGCCTCGATTGCCTTTTCCCCGCCTTCTTTTGAAGTACGGAATGTAAACAGGATCGGCGTTTCGCCTAACGCCTCTCTTAAATCTTTTAATACATCTTCTACTTTGTCAAAGTCAAAGACTCCTTCGAACCAATCGACTCGCCATTCCACTACATCTACCGGAATGTCTTTAAAAGATTTTGCTTCTGTAATGATCTCGTCCTTTGTTACTCCGACGATTGGCACACAGATCTTAGGGACACCTGTGCCAATCTCAATATTTCTTACTTTTACTGGATTCATTCTTTACTCCTTTGCCGCTCTTTCTTCCATTGCCTTATATCTGACATTGACAAACAGTGCCAGCAGCACACCTACAACCGTGATTCCGATATTCATCAGTAAAATATCAGCTTTGTCCATTGTACCAGCCAGAGAAAGGATTGTATAGTTTGAAAGGCTGGATGCAATCATAACAATACTTGTGATGGTTCCCTTGATTTTCGGGAATAAGTCGTTTGCAGTTGCGGTAACAAGCTGAAGTACAACTGCTCCTGCGGAATATCCAACCACTGCAGAACCGATATAGCAGATAGATGGAGTCTTTAATAAGTAAACTAAGGCGATCATGATGGTTGCAATCAATGGGTAGACAAATAAGAATCTGACGCCTTTGATTTTATTAACTAATAAAGTTGTAACAATGATCGCTACCAGAGAACCTGTGCTATAGTATGTCTGCATAACAGAAGGATCTCCGATTTTTGCATATTCTTTCGCAAAATCCTGAGCACAGTTTAACCATAACTGGAATGTTGCAGTTCCTGTAAATCCGATGATGATCAATGCAATGCTCTCTAAAGAGAAGTTTGCATTTTTGATATCCTGGATCAGAGATGTTTTTTGTGCGCCTGCAGCTTCCATCTTTGGAAGTGGTGCAAATAATACGAGCACACCGATGATGATAATGGCAACACCGCAAACATATAATAATACATTTAAAGAAAGGTTCGCACCAACGATGGCTCCGATCATAAACGGCATTAATAACTGAGAACATGAAATTGAAAACTTGGTCAGCATGGTTGCCATACTGGATCTTGGAGCCAGGATTTCAACACAAGCTGGTATCACACCGGTATCCAGGAATGAGTTTGCGATTCCTCCTAATACAGCTGCTATGTATGCAACCGTCATATTTGGTGACATAGCAAGGCCTAAGAAAAAGATTGCGTAAGAACCTGCACCGATAATGGAGGCCACTTTTCTTCCCATTTTATCAGAAAGAGGTCCTGCAAATGGAAGGGCGATCAATCGTCCAAGCCCCAGCGCTGCCGCTACCATTGTTACCAGCCCGATGTCAGAAGCTCCCCACTGCTTTACCAAAGTTTCTTTTACTGCTACCTGGCCTAATACAGAACATCCGATACCATGGATAAAATAATTTAAGTATAAAATAAAGGCACTTGGGTAATATTTTTTGTTCATAATAGATTCCTCTCTTGAATTTCCTCTTATTTAATCGTATTTAATATCCAGCACTTCTTTCATGTGGTCAATCGGCATATGTTTTCCGGTCCACAGATAGAAAGCGGCGTCTCCCTGGAACAGCATCATTCCAAGTCCATTCATTGTCTTGCAGCCGACTTCTTTTGCCATCTTTAACAGTGCTGTCTCTCTCGGCGCATACACAGTATCTGTGACGATTAGGTCTGGACGTAGGAAGGATGCATCAGGAATCACTGACTGGCCTTCTAACGGCTTCATTCCAACGCCTGTAGCCTGAGCGAACAGATAGCTGTCTGCAATCTCTTCCTTTAATTTATCTTTGTCTTCTAAATCGTAAAGGTTTACGATACAATCTGTGTTGGCACGGATCTTTTCAACTGTTTTCTCCGCGTTCTCCCAGAACTTATCTTTCACATTAAAGATTGACATCTCTTTCACACCATCAAGCGCCGCCTGAATCTCGATCGCTGTGGCTGCACCGCCTGCTCCTGTGATTGTCATTTTTTTGCCGATCACGTCAATATCATTATCCTTCAGTGACTGCATGTAGCCGATGCCGTCTGTGATATGTCCTGTCAAAACTCCGTCTTCGTTGACGATCGTGTTGACTGCTCCTGCCATTTCAGCAGCTGGTGACAGCTTATCCAAGTACTGTCCTACGACTGTCTTATTTGGCATGGATACGTTAGATCCTTTCAGCTTTAAGGCGCGTAAGCCTTTTACTGCATCTTCCAGTGTATCATTATCAACCTCAAACGCTAAGTATGCATAGTCAAGTCCTAATGTGGCAAATGCTTCGTTGTGCATCGCCGGTGAACTGGAATGTCTGATCGGATATGCCATCAGCCCGATTAATTCTGTATGTCCTGTGATTCTCTCTGCCATGTGTCATTCTCCTTTTTACTTACCCTTTTTTATTTACCCTGTTACTGCTTCACCCAAAAGTTAATTTTTTAACAACCTTACAAAAACCATTATACACGCATCCCATTGATACTTCTAATACATCTTTCATCATTTTTTAATAGCTTTTTGCTATCATTTATGTTATCCTTCCATATATAAATAGCCATTGAATATTTCCAATGAAATGAGGCCTGCCCTATGAATTTAAACCAACTAATATACTTTCAAAAAATCGCCACACTACAACATTATCACCAGGCGGCAAAGGAATTGAACGTTTCCCAGCCCAGCTTAAGCCGTTCCATCGCTAACCTGGAAGAGGAACTTGGACTTCCCCTTTTTAGGAAAAACGGAAGGAATATTGAGTTGACAAAGTACGGAAAGATCTTTTTAGAGCATGTCAATAAAATCCTAGATGAGGTAAAGATCGCAGAAGACAAAATGAAGGCGCTCTCCAATACCAAAGGCGGCCACATCGACCTGGCCTATGTATTTCCTCTGGCAAAGTCCTATATTCCCCATCTTGTGAGGAGCTTCCTGGATTCAGAGGGGAACCATAATATCACGTTCTCCATGACACAGGAGATCACCAATAAAATGATCCGTGACCTCAAGTCCGAGAGATACGATGTGATTTTTGGATCTTATGTTTCCAACGAACCTGATATTGAGTTTGTTCCGGTCATCAACCAGGAAATGGTCATCATCACACCTCCCGAACACCCATTAAAATATAAGAAAGAAATCTTTCTGGAAGATTTGCTGGACTACCCTGTAATCGGCTACGACCGGACCTCCGGCCTCGGACAGTTTACAACCTCCATTTATCGACAAAACCAGATGGAACCTCAGATTGCCTTTGAGACTTCCGACGAGAATGCGATCGCCGCCCTCGTGTCTGAAAACTTTGGTATCGGATTTGTGGCCCATGTGGAATCATTGAGAGAATATGATGTTGACATCCTTCACTTAAGCAATCTAAAACCGTATCATACGGTTTATATGGCCTACATGAAAAATAACATCATGATTCCGGCTGTAGAAAAATTCATTGGCTTTGTCAAAAGAACAATAGATACAGTCTATTGATTTCTTAAAAAATATCAATTTGTTAAATATTTATCCTTGCCTTATAATAGACTTATCATTACAGATCACCCAAATGCAATGATAACAACCCCATTTAGAAATCGTTGATCTTTTTTGGAGGTTATAAAATGAAGTGCAATTATAAAAATATTTTCAGTCCGCTGACAATCAAAAACATGACAATGAAGAACCGTATCATGATGACACCTATGGGAACCAACTACGGAGAACAGACCGGAGAGATGAGCTTTCTTCATATCAATTACTATGAGCAGAGAGCAAAAGGCGGCGTAGGGCTGATCATGGTGGAAAATGCCAGTGTGGATTCCCCGCTTGGCTCCAACGGTACCACTCAGATCAGAATTGACCATGACAATTACATGCCGCGTTTCTTTAAACTCTGTGAGACCATCCATTCTCACGGTGCATGTATCGGATTACAGTTAAACCACGCAGGTGCTTCTGCACAGTCTAAGCGTACAAACATGCAGCCAGTATCTGCATCAAATATTCCATCCAAGGCAGGCGGAGAAATCCCACGTCCTCTTACAAAAGATGAAATCTATGCCATTGTTAAGAAATACGGCGAAGCTGCTGCCCGCGCACAGGCTTCAGGTTTTGACTGTGTTGAAATCCACGCAGGACATTCCTACCTGATCAACCAGTTCCTATCCCCTACCACCAATGTAAGAACCGATGAGTTCGGGGGATCTGCTGAGAACAGGGCAAGATTTGCAAAACTGGTATTAGAGGAAGTCAGAAAACAGGTGGGACCGATGTTCCCTATTTTTGTCCGTATCAGTGCCGATGAATTTATGGAACACGGCAATACTCTGGAAGACACTTTGGATTATCTCCAATACTTCCAGGAAGAAGTCGATGCGTTTGACGTATCCGCGGGATTAAACGGATCCATCCAGTATCAGATCGATGCCAACTACCTAGAAGACGGATGGAGATCCTACATGGCCAAAGCGGTCAAAGAAAAATACGGCAAACCTTGTGTGACTATGGGAAATATCCGTGACCCTCGTGTGGCTGACGATATCCTTGCACGTGGTGACGCTGACATCATCGGTATGGGCCGCGGTCTTATCGCAGATCCTTGCTGGGTAAAAAAGGTTGCTACAGGACATGAAGACGAACTTAGAAAATGTATTTCCTGTAACATCGGATGCGCAGGCAACCGTATCGGAGTCAATCGTCCGATCCGCTGTACGATTAATCCTACGGTCAATGACGGAGCTGATTACAAAAAGCATAAGATCACAAAACCGTGCAACGTAGTCGTCATAGGTGGAGGTACCGCCGGACTGGAAGCGGCATGCACGGCTGCTGAAGTAGGCTGTACGACGTTCTTATTGGAAAAAGAAGACCACTTGGGCGGACTTTCCGTAGAGATCTCCAAGATTCCTGACAAGAAACGTCTGGGTGACTTTCCTCACTACTTACAGGTGAGAGCATCCAAGTTAAACAACCTGTTTATCTTCAAAGGACAGGAGGCTACACTTTCAGTGATCGAAGCTCTTCATCCGAACATCATTGTCAATGCCACAGGATCCAATCCTCTTCTTCCACCGATTAAAGGTCTTCATGACCATATCGACAAAGAGGGATCCAAGGTTGCTTCTATCTCAGGAATGATCAACCACTTAGCAGATTATCCAGAAGACTGCACAGGCAAAAAAGTCGTTGTGATCGGCGGCGGTGCTGTAGGACTTGACGTTGTAGAATACTTCGCACCAAAAGGCGCCGAAGTCAGCATTGTGGAAATGATGCCTGCCATTGGAAAAGATTTAGATCCTGTTTCCAAATCCGGTGTCACGGCTCTTATGAAAAAGCATGATGTAAACCAGATGCCAAATACGGCTCTCTGTGAAGTCAAGGCTGATTCCTTCCTTGTAAAAGCAGACGGAGAAGAAAAAGATCTTCCGTTTGACTATGGATTTGTCTGTCTGGGTATGCGTGCCAATGCGCCGATTCTTGATGAAGTCCGTGAGGCATATGCAGATACCAACGTAGAAATCGTCAATATCGGTGACAGCGTACGCGCAAGACGTATCATCGACGGCGTACAGGAAGGACACAATATCTTAAGAGTTCTTTCTGACATGGAATACTTATAGACAACACTTGCCAAACTCTTTTCATAACAATTTTTCATAACAGAGAGAAAGGGAACCATGCTGGTCATGGTTCCCTTTCTCTCATTTGTTCTCTTCTACTCATGAAATTTCAACGGAAGTCGGTTCTTTCCTTACTCACCTTTTTGTCTATTGATTAAATTGCTTATACTCATAACTGCCGGAAATGCTACTCCTGCAACCACCCAAACGATCCAACTGATTTCCCAGTTATTTGTAAGAAAACTATATCCCAGATATATTGCCGTGGCAATGAGCCAATAGGTAACTGAAATCGCTTCTATTACAGTGCTGTTCTTTTTCTTTTCCTTTGTATAATCACCTTCTTGTAAAAGTTTTTCATAGCTTGCCCATACAATGCCGCTGCGAACAAAGAAAACTACGCCAATTCCTATAAATACAAAAGAAACAGAAAGCATCTTCATAAACAGCAAATCATTATTTTCATCCATCATTACTCCTACAAACAAAGGAATTATCGCCATAATACAAAGAGTGGTTCCAATGATATTATTTCCTGTGTGGGTTTTATTATATTGTACTTTTCGCTCTGTAACCATTCCACTCACACCGTACTCTGTTTCAAAGACTTCTTTCTCTAAATAGCCATATGCAGCTGTTTTTCTTCCACTTGAAATGAATATCGCAGCCGCAATTGTGATAAGAATAATCAAAATAATCATTCCAATTCCTCCGGCCACATTCTCTTTTAAGCCATATTCCGGGACTTCACTCATTGCTCCCAGTAAAAACAGACAAACAGGCGATACGATACATAAAAAAGTTGCGATTGCGATTGACTTTGATGTCTTAGCCTTTACAGAAAGAAAAGCATTTGCTTCTTCTATTGATACCCGCCTTAATGCAGATGCTTCATTTGAAGATGTATAACATTCTACATCTTCGATTTCATCTTTCAGCAGATAATCTGTCGAGACGCCAAACAACTCTGAAAGACGTAATATTTTCTCAAGGTCAGGAACCGATTGTGCACCCTCCCATTTTGAAACAGACTGCCTCGTAACATTCATTTGTTCCGCTAATTCTTCTTGTGACCAGCCTGCTTTTTTGCGAAGTTGTGTCAGTTTGTCTGCAAAAATCATTTTTATCCTCCTCTGTATAATTAATATACATGTATTTTATTATTTTTCCCGGTTGCATACCACCAATCAGCACCATTCAACGTGTCAACTGTAGGTTGCACTTCTGGATAGGCTTAGGATATACCGGGTACGGCACATACCTGTAAAATCCGGATTATTTGCTCTCTTCTATTCATGAAGCTCCAACGGCAGTCCGTCAGGATCATGGAAAAATGTCATTTTTTTGCCAGTATAGGTATCCCGTCTAATTTCTTCTGTTTTGATTCCTGCCGCATTCAATTCCTTTACAGCCTGCTCTATATCTTCTACATAAAACGCCAAATGCCTGAGACCGCAGGCCTCTGGATAAGACAGTCTTTGGGGATGGCCTTTTCCTGAAAATATCTCCAGCTCACAGTCATGAAGCTTCAGGTCCAGCTTATAGTCCCTTCTGCTCTCTCTGTAGTTTTCCCTTATGATCTGAAACCCCAGCTTATTTACGTAAAAGTCTTTAGACCGCTCGTAATCGCTGACAATGATGGCGACATGGTGTATCCTGCCCAGTTTCATTTCTGATTATCTCCTTCTCTTAGTGTCACAATTCTGTACTTATTATATATTATAAAGTAAAAGAAAGAAAAGGATTGTTTTATGGACAAATGCTGCTGTCACAATCCATGCCCTCCGGCTCCTGTTCCGCCGGAATCCCTTAATTTTTATGCACAATTCGGTGCTTCTAATAACAGCGCCTCCGGCACATATTTAGATTTTTTCCCTGTTTTCCAGGAAGGGGACGGAATACAGCTGGAGAATGATACAACGATCTTACTGGCTCCGGGATATCTATATCTCATAAATTATCTTTTCCTTGCGACTCCTGAAGCAAATAATTATATGCAGATCCTGCCCTATATCAACGGCTCACCCCGTCTGTTATATTCATTTTTTGCCCCTGCCGGAGCAGAGCGGAATGCTTCTGCATCGGGAAGCTTTACTACAAACGAGGCAATTTCTGCTGAGGGGCGGCTGTCATTTCGCCTGACCTATTCTCCCGGCACACGAAATATTGATTTGACCGGTGCTGTATCTGTTACGCCGCTTCAGAATTATTCATAACATTTTGTATAAAAAATACCAGACAATTAAGTTTTGTCTGGTATTTTTATTAATTGTATTAGGTTTTTCTATCTGCTGATATATTTTGCTTCTACCGATGGAAGAGTTATACTAGCCCCCATAACTGACTCATACGTTGTTTCACCGGAACATTTTCCATATACAGTGACCATATCATCCTCTAATATCTTACCAGCAGTTTTTACCCCACTCGCTGTCACATATACTATATGATCATAATTTCCATCCATCGCAATTCTATATGTATCATTTAATGATTGGATAACCTTACCATACACCTTGATATATTTACCTTCATATTTTTCGGGATATCGTGCAATGCTTGTATACCCATAACTTTTGCATTTTGATTTATATTTTGCTTTAGATATGGTAGTACAACGTATTTTTAAGTTACAGCTTTTATCTAGATACGTTATTTTATATGATGTAGTTTTATCTGCTTTCAAAACTGAAGGATTGCTTACGCCCCAATCTGTTACATACTCTGTGGTTCCATCATCAAAATGCGCCGTAACAGAAATACTTGTATTATCTTCGCTTATTTCCGTTCCCGCTATGGTGCTTCCATCATAAGCAGCCGATATCTTTATTAACTTCCTCGGTGATACATAATCACTCAAGTTAATGGTATCAAAAAATTTCTTAGCCGCGTCTTCAGAGTCCAAATCCTTCTTAGCATAAAACCATACATGGAATGCTACACCATCACATGTAACAATTGCTGAATAGTTATTCCATTCCTGCTTCTCTTCCTTGTCCTCATAAGAAATAGCTTTTTGTTTATTTGCGCCATCAAAATTATATTTAATTGTCTTAACATGTTTAACGTTCGTAGAATCGGATCCAATATACTCTTTTAAAACGTCTTTCGTAATTTCATCATTGTCATCCGTTACGCTGGATTCAGTTCCTAAGTATTTGACATAACAACCTGCTACAATTTTACTGTCATCTTCTTTGTCCATTTTGAGATATTTAATCTCATCTTCTTCAGATGCATCATCCCATGCCTTGGGTACCTTAAAGTCTAAAGCATGCGTGGTTATCTTTTTTAGTTGATCTTTTTCAAAATCATCCGCAAGAGTAGCTTTTTTCTTGCATCCACTCAAACAGCAAATTGCAAAAAAGATTAATATTAAACCTACTGAAATTCTTTTCTCTCTCTTCATAAATCATACCCCTTTTCTATATAATATGTTATATTGTAACATATTTACACAAAAAATTCACCAATTGTTCACATTTAGATTATGATTAACGGTCCAATTGATAAAATATCCCCACAAGGCCAGTCCAATGCCCTGGTTCTGCTTCTTCTGAGTGTTCAGGGGGTTCAACCTTCAGAAAGGTCTGCCAAACCAATTTCATTGCTTTCGGAAGTTTAGAATGAAGTAATCTTTTGATGTCTATGCTCATAAATTGCGGCTTACATGTCTTTTCTCTCATTTGCTCGTTGGGAAATCCAAATCTCTCTTTCATAAAAATAGAAACTGCCAGAATCCTGTTTACAATTCCGGCAGATATCTTAACTTACATTTTTAATCTTCTCTTTAATTTCTCTACAGCTTTTTTCTCAATACGGCTCACATAAGAACGCGAAATATCCAGTTCTTTTGCCACTTCCTTTTGGGTCATCGGCTTTTTTCCATACAGTCCATATCTCATGATCAGTGTACTTTTTTCTCTGGACGGCTCCATTTCGTCTACCATCTTATAAAGATCCCTAATTTTTTCCTTGAGATCCAGTTCGTCTACTATGTCGTTCTCATCCGCCCCCAGTACATCCAAAAGATTTATTTCATTCCCCTCTTTGTCAATTCCGATCGGCTCATACAACGATGTATCTTTTGCACTTTTCCTCTCCTGTCTCAGCATCATGAGAAGCTCGTTTTCAATACACCGGGAAGCGTAGGTCACCAGCCGGTGCCCCTTTTCCACATTATAGGTATTGATTGCTTTAATCAGCCCAATGGTTCCGACAGATATCAGATCATCCTTATCCCTGTCGAAATTATTGTATTTCTTTACAATATGGGCAACCAGACGAAGATTGTGTTCCACTAATATATTTCTAGCCTCCATATCCCCCAGGTGGCTTTTCTTTAAATAATATTGTTCCTCTTCTTGTGACAGCGGTTCTAAAAATGCCTGCAAGTAAAGCAACCTCCAAGCCTTTTTAACATTGTATGCCCGCCTGCGTCCAATAGTGCTTTTCCTTCTGAAACTTATTTTTCCTTCTGTAATGGTTCTGTCATATATGTTAAAATCATAATATATTTTATTCAGGAGGTGCTAAGAATGAACGTTTTATTTCATATTGATGAAAGTTCAAGATGGAACATGGCTCTGGGAAACATCCAGAATATGATCCGGTATATGGAAGATCAGGCCATTCCTTATCAGATCGAATTAGTGGCAAACGGCCCTGCAGTCTGTGAACTTCAAGACTCTGTCTCAGAAAAGCTCGGCCTGAAGGAACCCCTGTGCTCTCTATCGCCAAAGATCCGGATCTGCGCCTGCCGCAATGCTCTTATGGGAAATCATATCACGCCCGGACGCCTGCTGCCTTTTGTTGATATTGTGCCTGCCGGCGTAGTGGAGATCGCCCAGCGTCAGGACGACGGCTTTTCGTATATCAAACCATAAAATATCCCACAGTACAATAAAGTTTGACACAAGGTTTTCCCAAATTCTCTCTGCTTTATGATATAATTATGTAAAAACAATACAGGAGATGAGAGAGTATGAGAAAATTAAGAATTGCGGCATTATTATGTCTTTTGTGCCTGCTGACCGCTGGGTGCTCAAAAGAAGAAAATGTCAAAAACAAGACGGTCACTTTAACGTATCAAGAAAAGAAATATGAGGGCAGGTATACCGGCCTCATGACAGACGGCAAGCCAACCGAAGGGACCTTTTCCTATAAGAATGGAGAGGACTATCTCACATACAAAGGCAAAATTTCATCAGGTAAAATGACCGGAAAGGGTACTCTTAGTACCAACCTTATGAAAACTTATTTTACAGGAATGGCCTACACAGGGATCTATAAAGGTCATGTTTCCAATGGCAAGGCCAATGGGGATGGAAGTTTTGAATTTTTGTCTCCTAAGGACTTTAAAGGCTGTATTTATAAGGGCAGCTGGCTTGCAAATATGATGAATGGAACGGGACGTATCGACTCCCCCATTGAGGGGGACGGAGCCTTTATAGGCCACTTTGACAACGGCTATTATGAACCTTCCACATTGGATTCCTATCAGACAATCGGGACCTTTGTGGGACCAAAATATAAAGTTTCTTCAAGGGCTGGGTCATACATAGAAAATAACAGTGAATTCTTTATGACAAAAGATGAAAATGATCTTGCCGCATCTGTTGATACCTCCCTCAATTTTTATGATGTATTAAAAAATCCAGATAAGTATGGAGATAAGATCATGAAATTTTCCAACTATCCGGTTCTAAATTCTACATTGGAAAAGGACCTATTTATCAAAGATCTTTCCTTGATTCTTATCGGTAAACCCTCTGAAAATATCTATGTCTATGTGATATGTCTGGATCCGGTAAAAAATGCTGTCACCAACAGTAATCAGACTGTATATGGACTTCCTCTTGCTTCTTCTGTCTATAAGACCAATTCAGGCGAAAAATTAAAAGTACTGATATTGGCGGGCAGTTTCTTAAAACACGAGTAGCAAAAGGAGGGTAGGATATGAAGAATTTAAAGTTTATCGCAGTCTTTTGTCTGGTCATCTTGTGTCTCACCGGTTGCACCAAAAATGTAAAAAATAAAGAACTGACGGTTTCTTTTCTCGACAGGGATTTAAAGGGCAAGTTTACCGGGACACTGAAAGACAAGAAACCGGAAGGAGAAGGTTCATTTCAGTATAAGAATGGCGAACAGTATTTATACTACAAGGGTGATTTTACCAAGGGGCATCCCTCCGGCAAAGGACACCTAAAGACCAACCTCTGCAAAGTCAAATTTGGCGTCACAGATACCACTGGTATCTATGAAGGTGAATCAATGGATGGAAAACTGAACGGCAAAGGGAAATACAGGGCCCTGACTCCCTCTGATTTAAAATCCACCTATACAGGGTACTGGAAGGACAACCTGGCGCAGGGACAGGGAGAATTGGTCTTTGATGATAAAAGCTATCTTACACAGTCCGGGACTTTTACGGAAGGTTCCTTTACACCAAATCTTCTGGAACTCTTCAACAATTTAGGTTCTAATAAAGATCTGCCTTTTTCGGTCTGCTATAAAGCCCAGAACTTTTTGTCGTACAATGAGGAATTATTCCCAGCCAAAAGTCTGAAAAAGATAAAAAATAAAATGGATCCTTCCATAAAGCTTGAACAGATCCTAAAAAATCCAGACCAATACGGAGATAAGCTTGTAAAGTTATCTAATTATTATGTGGTCGAGTTTGATACATATTCATGTTATGGATACGATATCAGTGAGCTGCTTCTCGTTAATTATTCCAAGAGACAGGTTTGTATTGTATATTATCCAGGAAAGCTTAAACAGATTCATGAATCAGATTTTATAGACGCCTACTGCATACCGATGGGAAATTCCTCCTATAAAAATCGAAATGGAGGTACGGTCAAAACGTATGTTTTTGCGGGAAGTTATATAAAAAAAGTAAAATGAGCAGAAGCCATTGCCGGGTTTGACCAGCCCGGGCAATGGCTTCCTTTAATTAAGCTTGTCTATATACTCTTCCAGGCAGAGATTCTTTTTTTTCATCTCCCTGGCTGCTTTCCTCCCCACATATCGGTAATGCCAAGGTTCGTATCCGATTTTTGTGATGCTGGTCTTGTCTTTTGGATATCTGAGGATAAAACCGTATTTCCAGCTGTTTTTCATCAGCCACTGCTGTTCTTTCCTTCGTTCCTGAGTCACGTCCAGCACAGGGTAGTCCACGGCCACGATGTCTAATGACAGTCCGGTCTGGTGCTCGCTGCGTCCCGGAAGTGCCACCCACATCATTGCTTTTCTCTTGGCTTCGTTTTCTGAATATCCCTGATTGATATACTTATTGATATCCTGTTCCAGAAGATAAGACTGGCGCTCGGATGTACGATATGCAGAACAAACAGAAGGATAAAGTCCCCTGCTCCTGGCCGCATTCATCATCCGCTGCAGATCCGGCAGTATTCTGCGGTCAACCTGGCATCCGTTTTTTAGGGTAGTCAGATCAGGCTCATAGTAATTCGGCACAGCATTTTCATGGTTGACTAACATCAGATTCCAAGGAGTATTCACCCTATGTTTTACTTCCTTGGGTCTCACAAAACTGCTGACAGGGATTGGTTTTTTCACGGTCTGCTGGGTAGAAGTACAATACTGGATGATCAGGATCGATAAAATCCATGTTCCCAGGACCTCCAATAACAGCAGGATAAAATATTTATGTTTTCTTCGTACCGCTTGATTCTTTCTCATTGGTCCGTCACCTACTTTCCAGAGAATCTACTCTCTGGTATTATCATAACCGAACCTTGTATCACAATTCATTCATACTTCCATCAAAGTTGTATCATTTCTCTTCACTGACCTGCTGTCCATAATCCTTTTCCGGAAAAATAGACAGTTCTCCTTCTTCCGCATTCTCTTTGCTATAAAATACAAACATATAGCAGACATTTTCTTTCCCTGCTTTATATTTAACAAAACGATATCCTTTCTTTGCCTTCATGATACTTTCTTCTGTTAACTCAAGATATTCTCCCCATGTCTTCACAATGCGGTCGGCATCGGAAGCCCTGATTCCGAATCCTTCCACGTTGTCTATTGCCAGGATCTTATGCGACGAATCGTCTATGATTATCCTCAGGCTCTTGTCCGCTGACTGTACAGTGATACTGTGGACTCTCAGCCGTCTGGAATAATTTTTTGTATCCAGATAAGTGGTAGTAGTATCATAAAATACCATCGTATTTTTATCTAATGTAACCTTGGGAAACATACCCTTTTGCTTTAATTTTTTTAACTCATTTAAGCAGATTTTTTTCAATGAATCCAGCTCTGCAGAGCCCCAATCATACGATTGATTGGTCACAGCAATTTCTCCATCTGAATCGTTTGTCTGGATGATAAGGGACAATTTTTCCTTTATGGACAACGTATCTGTCTGTATATCGGAGGTATCCTCTACCTTGTCAAGTTCTACTCTATCCCTCATCTTCTGGTCTTGATAGCTTGAAACCAGTGACGGCCAGAAAATACAAGAGACCGCCAACGCGATGGCCGTAATACAGATCAACAGATTTTTATGCCTCATCAGACCGCTCCTTCCTGAACCGGATCGTGACCGCCGTCCCCTCGGATACTTTGCTTACAAATTCCATCTTTGCTCCGTGCAGTTCCACTATGCGGCGGCACAGGGACAGCCCCAGTCCGGCGCCGCCTTCTTTTCTGGCTCTGGATTTGTCCGCCATATAAAAGGCTTCTGTGACTCTGCTCATGTCTTCCTCTGTCATACCCCTGCCATTGTCCTGTATGCACAGGGTATAACCATTCTCATCCGCTCTTCCTTCAAAGCAGATCATACCGTCCTCACCAACTGCCTTTCTTGCATTGTCGATGAGATTCAGGCACAGGCTCTGAAGCAGATCCGGTTCTCCCCAGAATGTCCCTTCCTCAAAAGAGCAATCGAATATTATGCCAGAGGTATTTAACAGCGGTTCCACAAGCCTCTGCACTCTCTCAAACAGGTCAGAAGCAAAAACCGTCCTCATGGAAATCTCCTGTTTGTCCAGTACGATCAGATCCATAAGCTTTAGGGACAGGGATTCCAGGCGTCTGCCCTCCTCAAAAATATAGTTTGCCGCCTGGAACCTCTGCTGCTCACTGAGCCCCCTGGATCTCAGCGTATCTGCGTAACCTATGATGGAGGTCATCGGCGTCTTCAACTCATGGGCAAAACTCCCCATAAACATTTCCTGTCTCAGCGCCGCATCTTTCAACTCACAGATCTTCTGCTCCAGCTGCCCAGCCATGGAATTAAAATCTTCTGCAAGAGAACCGATCTCATCTTCTGAGGTAATCTCTGAGCGTATCTTTAAATCACCTGCCGCAAATGCCCTGACTGCTTTGGAAAGAATTCTAAGCGGGCGGGTCAGCCAGTTCGTGAGACAAAAAACGGCGATTCCCAAGGTGATGATCAAGATCAGAGAAATCTTCTGATAAAGCGCAAGCTGGTTTTCTTTCATCTCGTACAGCGTAGAAATATCCCTGACATTTTCCAGATAAAAAACCTTATCATCTACTGTAAACCGGCAGGCAGACTGCAGATAATATCTGCCCTCCTGCTTAAGGATGGAATATCCCGCATGCCTGGCATCCAGTGTTTTTATAACCGTATCCGGCACCTGGAAACTCAGGTCGGAAAACAGCTGCTGATATCGGCTGTCACAGATACGGAACTTCCGTTCTTTTCCCGGCGAGGAAAGACTGATGGAACCGGCCAGTTTTTTTACTGTGTTCTCCGGAGAGCTGCTCTCCGGCGGAGAAACGGCGATGGATGCTCCTAAGGTAGCCCTGAAAATGTCATTTTCCTGATAAGCCATTTCTACGGCCTGGCGCAGGGATGACTGAAAAGTGGATTGTATCAAAAAATAACCCCCGATACTGAAGGTCAGCATGGTGGCCGTGATGATACTTAAGAATACTTTCCAAGAAAACTTCATTTGCTAATCCTCCAGGCGGTAACCGATTTTATATACGGTTTTGATCTTATGCTCCCATCCGATCTTCTTTCTGAGCCGCTGCACATGCAGATCCACGGTCCTGCTGTCTCCCATATATCCGCTGCCCCAGATCTTTTCATAAATGTAGTCCCTGAACAGGGCAATTTTTTTGTTCTGTATGAAAAGAAGCAGTAATTCATACTCCTTCACGGTCAGGTTTATAACCCTACCCTGCTTTTCTACGATTCTTGCGGACATATCGATCTCAAGGTCCCCGATCTTAAAATTGCTTTCCGTCTTATGATAGCGTCTGAGCACCGACTCCACCCGTGCCAGAAGCTCTGCGATCTCAAAAGGCTTGGTCAGATAATCATCTGCTCCTGCTCTCAGCCCTTTTACCTTATCTTCCGTAGATGACTTGGCCGTGAGAAATATGACCGGGATCCCCAAAGGCCTGATATAATCCATCAGCTCATATCCATCAATCTCAGGAAGCATGACATCCAAAAGAATTAGGTCAAATGCTTCCTGCTCCAGCAGGTCCGCTGCCCTGGCTCCGTCAAAAGCGCAGCCGCAGGAGTAGCCGGCGGCTGAAAGGTTCATCTGGATTAAATTTGATATAGCCGGCTCATCTTCTACAATCAAAATACGGTTCATATCTCTCTCCTTAACTTTTTATATTGATCAAGGTCAATATAACAGCTTTTTGTATCTTATTTGTATCATCTGCCGTAAGCTTACAGATCCAGAAATGCAAACGGATCCTCGTCCTTTACAAAATGCATCAGCATGTAGGCACACATGATTGCCACCCGCTCTTCTTTTAGTATCCTTTTGACTTCCTTCCTGTCTGCCAGAACGATCTCGATCTCCTCGGAATCCTCCTGTCCCTTTTTACTCGGTGTCCCGTTTGCATATCCGTAGATAGTGGCACAGGATTCATCCGTCATGCCCACAGACATAAATCCCGGTTTCTCATACATAGGCTCCGCCTGAATCAAGTCCAGGTCCAGCCCTGTTTCCTCTTTTAATTCACGAATTCCGGCTTCTTTATAATCTTCGCCTTCCTCCACCAGCCCTGCAGGGAATTCGTAGATATAACCGTCGATGGAATACCGGTACTGCTTTACCAGGACTACCTTGTCTCTTTTCTCTCCGTAAAGACTGTAAATGATGATCCCGTCCGGGGTATTCTTTTTTGTTTTCAGTTTCATGCGTTCCATGCTTTTGACTCTGGATGCGATATAATAATTCAGCGGTTTTCCCACACGGTTGGTTCCTTTTAAATGGTACAGGTTTAAATAAGGATTATCCGTCAGCTTCGTTACATCTTTAATATTTCCCATGATACACACTCCTTTTTCGATGATTCCATTATATCGGATATTTTTTCTAGTGGAAACCTCTTTCTCACAGAATGGCGGAACATTCCAGCGCCAGCCCAAAATACTTGTGCAGTCCAGAGAATCCATATTCTTTCAGATCCCTGCATTCCCATTCTTCTGAATCCAGATTGTCCGCCCCATACAGGAACGGGAGAAGTCTGACATCCCTAAACTGTGCTACAGCCAGTGCAGCCGAGAGTTCCATATCTACAGCCAGACAGCCCTGTTCTCTGCGCTCTTTGAGAGTTCTGGGAGTCTCTCTGTATACTGCATCTGTGGTCCATGTCTTTCCGGTCACATAAGATAAATCCAGCTTTCTTAGGCAGGCTTCCAGCTTCCGGATGGAACTCTCCTCCGTGTATATTTCTTCACTGGGCGGGATATAGTGATAACTGGTTCCCTCATCCCGTACAGCAGATGAAGGAATGATGATCTTATCCTGGACTGCCTGCTGGTTTAGAACACCACAGCAGCCAAACAACACGATCTTTTTCACACCCATGGCTATGACTTCCTCCAACCCTGCGATACAGGCAGGGGCCCCTACCCGGGATAAAAAGAGAGCAATCCGTTTTCCTTTATAGCTGATCCCATAAATCGGTGTAATTCCATTTGCAGTGTAAAGCTCCGCGATTTTCTCTGCCTGATTCAGACTGACAAATTTATCAATCATTGTGTTTGAAAAAGTGGTGATACACACCTCCGGAAAACCAGGTTCTGCTACAATGGTATCTTCCGGGTTGATAAATGCTGTTTTTGTATGATCAAAACGCTCAAATATAGTTGCCATGATTACCCCTCCTGTCTGACAAACAATTTACGGATCTCCTTTAACATTCTCCCCGGCACCTCCTGGTCCACCGGCATCAATTTACTGTACATACGGACTCCCTGGTAAGAAAAAATAATCAGGTCAAACACTGCTGGTATATCAATCTGGTTAAACTCCCCCCGGTCAATGCCATATTGGATCAATCTTTTCCATGATGCGTAAGATAACAGATACTGTTCATATAAAGCATTCTCACCGATGGTATTTTCTTTGATGCTGTAATATTCAT
Source organism: Anaerostipes rhamnosivorans (assembly GCF_005280655.1). Lineage (NCBI taxonomy): Bacteria > Bacillati > Bacillota > Clostridia > Lachnospirales > Lachnospiraceae > Anaerostipes > Anaerostipes rhamnosivorans. The sequence continues at coordinate 1,548,923 of NZ_CP040058.1, read as the reverse complement.
ATATGGCCATACTCAGAGAATGTCCACTGTCTATCATCTCATTTTTATATCGCCGAAGCACATCGTCCAGGATATCGACAGCAGGCAGGCCAAGATCCATTTTCGACTGGAACTCTTCATCCTGACAGCTCATCATATCCTCCGTGATCTCTTTAAAAATCTCACTTGTACTGCTGTAATGGCAATATAAACCGCCCCGGCTCAGTCCCGTGATCTCACAGATATCCTTCATCGTTACTTCCTTAAATCCTTTTTCTGCAAACATAAGACAAGCCTTTTCCTTGATCAAGCCTCTGGTCGCCTTCCCTCGCTTATTCATTCCGCCTCCATTTCCGACATACATGTCTTTTTATACAGAATAAGACACATATGTCGGAAAGTCAACAGAAGATTTAAGTTTTTCCCTATTTTCAGATAATCGAGTCTTTAAGATCTAAAAAAGTAACTGACGATCACATGCGAATACGATAGTTTTTCTTTATTATCGGAAGGAGGCCTTTCCAGAGCCGACTGGAGATAATGAAGAAAACTCATTTCCTCCGGGTGGACGCGCTTCGCGCGATAGAGTATACTTAATTATATCATTAGGTGCGTGTTGATCTCTTTGTTTTATTACAGGAAAGGATGGTTTTTATGGACGTTGGCGAAGGTATGAAAAAAATTCTGCTGGCAGGCATCGGTGCTGTTGCCACGACTGCTGAATCTGCCAAAGACATTGTGGATGACCTGGTTAAAAAGGGGGAACTCACTGTTGAACAGGGCAAGGTCGTGAATGAAGAACTGAAACACAAGGCAAAGGACAAGCTGAAAGATCATGTGACAGTCAATATTGTAAAAGAATACGACAACCTCATGGACGCAGTGGATTCTATGTCTGACAGTGACTTGGAGCTTTTGAAGGAAAAGATCAAAGCAAAAGAACAAAAGGATGCACAAACTCCAAAGGACCCAGAAGAAAATGAGCAGTGACGTTTCCAATCAGAGATTTTTAGACATTCTTAAAGTCTTAAAAAAACATCATCTGGCCAAGGGGATGACTCCAGAAAAGCTGAAGGAGATCTTTGAGGATCTGGGTCCTACCTATGTGAAGCTGGGACAGATTATGTCTATGCGCTCTGATATGCTTCCTGAAATATACTGCGATGAGTTAAAAAAACTCAGAACTGAAGTAAAGCCAATGGAATACTCTTTGGTGAAACAGGTGATCCAACAGGAACTTGGACGCCCTCTGGAGTCTGTTTTTTCCAAGGTGCAGGAGACCCCGCTGGGCTCAGCGTCCATCGCTCAGGTGCACCTAGCGGTGCTCTCCAGCGGAGGCCAGGCTGTCATCAAGGTTCAAAGGCCCCACATCCGGGAGATGATGGAACGGGATATACATCTGCTGAAAAAAGCGGCAAAGTTTCTGAAGGTTGCCATGGGGACCGGGGATCTGATTGATTTTAACACCATCCTGGACGAGCTGTGGAAGACTTCCCAGGAAGAGATGGATTTTATTCGGGAAGCGGAGAATCTACTGACATTTTATGAGAATCAAAGGGACATCTCTTATATCACCTGTCCTCAGGTTTTCACAAAACTTACAACTCCCCGTCTTCTCACCATGTCTTACATTGACGGAATCCAGATTGACCATATGGCGGCCCTTAAATCGGCCGGTTATGATCTGACTGAGATTGGTGAGAAGGCGGCTGAAAATTACTGCAAACAGATATTGGAGGACGGCTTTTTCCACGCGGATCCCCATCCGGGAAACCTCTGGATCTCAGGGGGCCGGATCGCCTGGCTGGACCTGGGTATGACAGGCCGACTGTCCGACCACTATAAACAGTTGCTTAAGAAGGCTATTTCTGCAATCTTAAAGCATGATATTTATACCCTAAAGAATGTTCTGCTGACACTTGGAGAGCCAAAGGACCGTATCAATCACGCCAGACTGTATACTGATGTCGATGACATTGTCAGCCGTTATATGACAATGGATTTCGGAGAGATGCGCCTGGGGGATCTGATTGAGAAGCTATTGGATCTGGTAAAAAAGCATAAGATCGCTATCAGCCCTGATATTACACTCCTGGGACGCAGCATGGTCACAATGGAAGGAACCCTGGCCGCCTGTTCTCCTGAGGTCAATATGCTTAAGATCCTCTCCATGCATATGTCATCCATGATCTACAAGGATTTTGACTGGAAGAAAGAACTGGTCCACCGGGGGCGCACAGCTTATGCTTCCCTTGACAAATCCATGGAGATCCCGTCCCAGTTGTCCGATCTGTTAAATATCACAAAAAATGGGCAGACAAAGCTGAACATTGAGCTGACAGACACAGAGGACTACATACGGGTGTTTCACCGCGCGGCAGGATATCTAGTACTAGGATTGATCGCTTCCGCTCTTTTTATCGGTGCGAGCCTTCTATGTATGACACAGCTGAGGCCGCAGGTTCTGGGAATGCCCTGGATCAGCTTTGCCGGCTTTGTCCTGTCGGGTATCCTGATCCTATATCTGCTGTTTCGGATTTTATTTCGCAGCAAATCATAAGAACGCTGACCTTTGATGTATGTCCATCATTTTGTTATGGCAATTCTGAAATACACTCATGCAGACGCCTGATAAATCTTCTGCTTGCCATTGAAAGACTGTTCTTGTCTTTATATCCTATGGCAATGGTCCTGAAAACCGGAGGATCTGTGGGCCGCAGAGCAAGGCGGTAGTTCGTCCTGTGCAGTATGAGTTCCGCCAGAATACTGACCCCCAATCCCGCTTCTACCATAGTCATGATGGAATAATCATCGTGGATCGTATATTTAATATTGGGTGTGATACCTACTGACCTGAAACTTTCTAAAGGCTCATAGTAATGCCCTTCCTCCAAAAGGATAAATGGTTCCGAGGCTAATTCTTCTAAAGTGACCATGTCCTTTTTGGCCAGCGGATGATCTTCTGGCAAGACGGCCAGCATTTCTCCCTCTTTCAGGGTGACCGTTGAAATTCCGTTTGCGGCACGGGGATTGATAAAACCAAAGTCAATGGCTCCTGTTTTGATCCATTCCTGGATGGACGTATAATCTCCCTGGTGAATGACAAACTCCACCCCAGGGTATTGTTCTTGAAATTCTTTCAGCAAACCTGGCAGCCAGTGGGCCGAAATACTGGAGATCGTTCCCATGCGGATAATGCCTGTCTCCAATCCTTTGATCTCCTTCGTTTTTTCTTGTATTGCCTGATACTGATACACCATCCGCTCAATGTAAGGATAAAGTTCTGCTCCCTCCAAAGTCAGTTTTGTACCTGTACGGAAACGGTTTACCAGCTTTATCGAGAATTCCTTTTCCAAAGACGAGATCATCTGACTCATAGCGGATTGGGTATATCCCAGAGCTTCTGCCGCCTTAGAAAAGCTGCCCAGCTCCACGATTTTGTGCAATGCAATATACCGGTTCATATCTTTACTTCACTTTCTCTAATGTTAAGTTTAGAAATATTTGTTTTACTTATATTTTAAGTGCCTGCTATAATGAAGTCAAACAAAACATAGGAGATACCTGAATATGAAAAACAAAATTCTAAAACAATATGTCATTGACGCATTTACAGATAAAGTTTTCGGCGGTAATCCTGCCGCTGTCTGCATCCTGGACCAATGGCTTCCAGATGAACTGATGATGAGCATAACAAAAGAAAATAATTTGTCTGAGACAGCTTTCGCGTTAAAAGAGGGCAAGGCATACAGTCTGCGCTGGTTTACCCCGGGCGGCGAGATAGACCTGTGCGGCCATGCGACCCTTGCCTGCGCTTTTGTCCTATTCAATTATTACGGCGAAAACAGCGGGAGAATTATATTCCGCACAGTGAGCGGTGAACTAACTGTTATGAAAGATGGAGATCTCTACGAAATGGATTTTCCAGCCTATGACTTGAAGCCTGTACGTATTACGGAAAAAATGGCGGAAGCCATCGGCGCTGTCCCGGCAGAGGCATATATTGGAAGAGATCTGTTATGTGTATTTGAAAACGAACAGATCATCAGAGACTTAAACCCAGATTTGGAGAAACTAAGGGAGCTGGACGGACTCCTGCTTCATATAACAGCAGAAGGAACTGTCACGGATTGTGTGTCAAGGTCGTTTGCCCCTAAACTGAATGTAGCCGAGGATCCTGTATGTGGTTCCGGACACTGCCATATCGTACCCTACTGGTCTGATAAACTGCAGAAGGATCATATTGCTGCCTGTCAGGCCTCTGACCGCGGAGGTACCCTGTACTGCAAAATGCAGGGTGACAGGGTAACACTGGCGGGTAAAGCTGTATTATATTCTAAAGCAGATGTATTTTTGAGACATTGATCCTGAAGGAATTACGCCGATGTGCCACTGCTTTTTTCCGGCAATACAACTCCAAAATTCAAATCCCGAAAAGGGCAATTCCGGTAATCAGATGTACAATGATAAAGAAAGAGACAGCCGTCTATGATGCCGCCTGCTATGCAGGCGGCATCATAGACGGCTGTCTGGAAATGACCTTTGGGGACGGCTCACTGAGCATAATCCCTAGTTCACCTCTGTCAGTGCCTTGATCAGATCTTCTTTTGATCCGTTAAACCAGAAATCCATCAACTTCTTTAGCTGGGCCTTTTTGTACTTTTCTTCGTTGTATAAAGGAGCGATATAAGAAAATCTCCCCCTTCTTTCAACCGTCACGGCTTCCTTTCCCTGCATGCTTGACAGAAAAGTACGCACAGTTGACCTGTTGGCATCCCACTGGAACCTTTCTTTCAATTCCCGCTGTAATTCTTGCAAAGAGATCTCCTGGCCAGCCGCCCAGACACATTTCATGATTAGTTTTTCCCTGTTTGTTAAATCCTTATCCTTCAAAATAGTTCTCCTTTTATTTTAAATCTACGCTCTTAGTTATTTCATAATTATTATATCATTTCCAATTTCTTTTTACAAGAAAGACATCGGATTTATCTCCGATGCCTTCGCTGAATTAATCTTCTTTTCTTCTGAGCAGATATCCCTCCGGGATCTCCTCCCCGAAATCTACATAGATCATCTGTCTTGGATGTGGTGCACTCTCCATGGAAACACCATCCTCATCCTCAATGGCTTTGACCGTCACCTGCCGGTTTTCTCCGTCTGGAACCATCACCTCAATCGTCTCCCCCACAAGGAACTTATTCTTCTGTTCCAGCAGCGCGTATCCCTTTTTGTTATATCCCTGGACAATCCCGATGTAGGTATACTCCTTGATATAAGTGTTGCTGTCATAGATCTGTGAGTTTTCGTCCGTCTTACCATAGTAAAAACCAGTGGTAAACTGACGGTAGGTGCACTTGGAGATCTCCTGTCTGTAATAGTCCATATTGGCCTTATATTTGTCAGGAGATTCTTTGTAATCGTCAATGGCTTTCCGGTAGGTTCTTGCCACCGTCGCCACATAGAGAGCGGTCTTCATCCGTCCCTCGATCTTAAGGCTGTCGATTCCAGCGCTGATCAGATCGTCAATATGTTCGATCATACAGAGATCCTTGGAGTTAAAAATATAGGTCCCCCGTTCATTTTCATACACTGGCATATATTCGCCGGGCCTGGTCTCTTCCACCACAGAGTATTTCCACCGACATGGGTGGGTACATGCTCCCTTGTTGGCGTTCTGTCCTGTAAAATAATTGCTCAGCAGACAACGCCCGGAATGTGAGATACACATGGCTCCATGGACAAATGCCTCAATTTCCAGGTCATCCGGTATGTTCTTTCTGATCTCCCCGATCTCTCTCAAGGATAACTCTCTGGCCGCCACCACGCGGGATGCCCCCTGTTCATGCCAGAACTTATAAGTGGCATAATTGGTGCTGTTGGCCTGAGTGCTGATGTGACGTTCAATCTCCGGGCATTCCTCTTTGGCTGTCATAAAGACTCCTGGATCAGAGATGATCAGTCCGTCGGGCTGAATACTTTTAAGTTCCCTGAAATATTCCCGTATGCCGGAAAGATCCCCGTTATGGGCTACGATATTTGCTGTTATATAAACCTTTACACCGTGCTCATGTGCAAAGCGGACGCCTTCTTTTACATCCTCCATAGAGAAATTCTTGGCCTTCGCCCGCAGCCCGTACATTTCTCCTCCGATGTAAACTGCATCTGCACCGTAGAGCACAGCTACTTTCAGTACTTCTAAATTGCTTGCTGGTATCAGCAGCTCTGTTTTTCTCATGTTACTCTCCTGTTTTCATACTCACTGCCACGCCGTCTCCCAATGGAAGCACAGATGTGTCCAGCAACGGATGTTGTTTCAATGTATATAAATACTCTCTCATCCTTTTGTGGATAGTCCGGTCCCTGCGCTCTATGGCATACCGTGATTTTACAATGTCACCGTCCTGAAGCACATTGTCAGAGACCAGAATGCCCCCAGCAGGAAGCAGCCTCAGAATGTGTTCAAAAAAGCGGATATACTGGCCCTTGGCCGCATCCATGAAGATAAAGTCAAAGGTACCGGAAAGTTCAGCCAAAATCTCTGCGGCATCACCCTCCATGAGAGTGACAGCATCTTTAACTCCGGCTCTTGAAAAGTTCTCCTTTGCCCTCTTGATCCTTCCTTCATTCCGCTCGATGGTGACCACGGTCCCGCCCTCTGGCTGAAACTTGTGCATATAAAGAGATGAAAATCCCACAGCCGTTCCGACCTCCAGGATTTTCATCGGTTGATTCATTTTCACTAATACTTTCAGGAACTCTTTTGTCTCCGGCTTGACGATCGGTACATGGTCTTTTCTGGCCTGGCGCTCAATCCCGTCGAGAAAGTCATCCTCCTCTTTTATAAGCGAGCGGAGATAATCTGTCACGTTTTCATTTACAATCATTTTGTATCCTTTTCACGGGCATCCCCGCACAGGACTGCCATAATCTCATCGATACCCTGAGACTGTGACAGCCTGTACTTTCCGGGGACAAAGTCCGTATCACTGTATTTTGAGAAAAATTTTCTTACCTTAAATCTGTTTCTTCCCACGATCAGATGCTTCTCATAAAGCTGGTCCGCCACCTGGTCGGTTTTCTCTCCTTTTGAGATCACCACCTGTACCTTTCTGGTACTGGAGGCATCATATGCCTCGTTAGAGAAAGCATGATAGGCAAAAGAATACATACCGAAAAACAATCCGATAATCAGGCCGATGATCAAAATCTGATGGACCACTTTCCAAAAAAGTCGAAACAGGTCTTCTCTATTCTTTTTTACATCTTCATCCTTTGTCATCATAACTCCCGGCACATTCCTTTCCGGCGTGGGTTTCTATACTTCTGTAATGATTGGAAGGATCATCGGATCCCTCTTGGTTTTCTTCCAGATATAATTGCTCAGCGTATCCCTGATACAAGATTTTAACTTGCCCCAATCAGTGATATTTTTGGCAAGACAGCCTTCCACAGCATCTTCCACCACCTGTCTGGCTCCTTCCATAAGGCTCTCAGACTCTCTTACATAGACAAAACCGCGGGATACAATATCCGGACCCGCAAGAATATTATTTCCACGTTTCTCCAGGGTCACTGTCACGATGATCAGCCCGTTCTGGGACAGCTGTCTTCTATCATTTAAGACAATATTCCCTACGTCGCCGATGCCGAGGCCGTCAACCAAGATACCCTGTGCCGGAACCTTTCCTGTGACCTTTCCGGCCTTTTTATTTAATTCCAGAACATCTCCTTCTTCCATGATGAAGACATTCTCTTTTGGAATTCCCATCTCGAGGGCCAATTCACTGTGTCTTACCAGATGGCGGTATTCTCCATGGACAGGGACCGCATACTTAGGCTTGGTGAGGGCATACATCAGCCTCAGTTCTTCTCTGCATGCATGTCCGGATACATGGGTATCCTGGAACACAACCTTGGCGCCCTTCATTGCCAGCTCATTCATGATGTTTGATACATTTTTTTCATTTCCCGGGATTGGGCTGGAACTGAACACGATGGTGTCTGTCGGTTTAATGGAAACCTTCCGGTGGGTTCCATTTGCCATCCTGGATAAGGCTGCCATAGTCTCACCCTGGCTTCCGGTCGTGATCATGACAATCTGGTCATCCGGATAATTTCTCATCTGTTCTGTTTCGATGAGCGTATTCTTTGGAATCTTAATATAGCCAAGCTCAGAAGCTGTAGCGATGATGTTGACCATGCTCCGCCCCTCTACTGATACTTTTCTTCCGTGCTTATAGGCGGAATTGATGATCTGCTGTACACGGTCTACATTGGAAGCAAAGGTGGCGACAAGAATCCTTCCGTTGGGATGGGCCGCAAACAGGCTGTCCAGTGTCTTTCCGACGTTCTTTTCAGACTGAGTATAACCAGGCCTCTCCGCATTGGTACTGTCCGCCATCAGCGCAAGAACACCTTCTCTTCCAAGCTCCGCAAATCTTGCCAGATCGATGGCTTCACCAAAGAGCGGTGTGTGGTCGATCTTAAAGTCACCTGTATGGATAATCAGTCCCGCAGGAGTATGGATCGCCAGAGCCGCCGCATCTGCTATGCTGTGGTTTGTCTTGATAAACTCGACTGTAAAGACTCCCAGCTTTATCACGTCACCGTGTTTTACCACAGTCTTTTTCACCTGCTTGAGCAGCCCATGCTCTTTTAACTTGTTGTCGATGAGTCCCATGGTAAGCTTTGTGGCATACACTGGAATATTCAGCTGTTTTTCAATATAAGGGATCGCACCGATATGGTCTTCATGTCCATGGGTGATGACCAGTCCCTTAATCTTCTTTGCATTTTCTTTTAAATATGTCACATCCGGAATGACAAGATCGATTCCGAGCATCTCATCATCCGGAAAGGCCACACCGCAGTCAACAATCAAAATATTATTGTTATATTCAAAGGCGGTGATGTTCATACCAATCTGTCCGAGTCCGCCAAGAGGAATGATCTTTACCGTTCCTGTATTCCTTCTCTGGGTCGTCTTTGGACGTCCCTGTGCCTTCGGAGCTGTCTTCGCCTTAGCAGGTGCCTCTTTTTTGGCAGGCGCCTGGCCTTTCGGCTGATTTTTCGGCTTTTCCTTCACCGTAAGCTCCTTTGATTCTTTTTTGATCACTGCCGGCGCCTTAGGCTGGCTGTACTTTTTCGGCCAGTAATTCCTGGCCTGTTTCTTTTGTTGCTGTCCTTCTGTCTTGTTACCTACACTTGTGTTGTCTGATTTCAAAATAATTCCTCCATTATGATTATTTCCGGTTATTTTGACAATCACGACAATATCCGTACATCTTCAATTCATGATCATGGACGATGAATCCGGTTGTTTTTTCCACCTGTTTTTCTAATTCATCTAATAAATCATCGTCGAACTTTAAAACTTTTCCGCAATTCACACATATCAAATGATGATGGTGGTGCTCATTTTTATCTTCTTTTCCGATTTCATAGCGAACGTATCCATCATCTAAATTCAATTTATCAATTAATCCTAATTCACAAAGTAACTGTATGGTACGATAAATTGTCGCAATCCCGATCTCCGGGATGTCTACTTTAACCAATTCATAGATTTCTTCCGCGGTCAGATGCTGGTCTGGTTTTTGTGAAAGTGCCTTCAATACAGCTTTTCTCTGATTGGTCACTTTTAAACCCTTGCTTTTTAAAATTTGTATAAAAGCTTCTTCATTATAACCCATTCAACCACCTCGAAATCCTGTTGCATTTATACTGTCAAATCAAAATCCTCGATTAATTCATTGAATATCTTAGAAATGATCTCAAGTTCTTCTTCATCTTCTACAATCTCATAAGAGACATAGTCTCCTTCCAGGGAGATTTCCTTCATGATCAAAACGGTCCCGTCTTCTTCCACGGAATCCGCAACAAGCAGGTAGTTTGTTCCTGCCAGTGTCGTCTGTTCCAGAACCATAAATTCCACTTCCTGGCCCTGGTCATCTAAAAAGAGAATTGTGCTCTCTTTATCTTTCATCTTATCAATCCTTTCTTTACAGGGAATCAAGATAACCCTGTAAAATCATTGAAGCAGCAACCTGATCAATGACCTTTTTGCGGTTTTCCCTCCGAACGCCGCTTTCCATCAATACTTTATTGGACGCAACCGTAGTAAGGCGCTCGTCCCACAAGATTACATCAAGTCCGGTTCTGCGCACTAAACTATCGCGGAAAGCTTCCGTTGCCATTCCGCGTTCTCCGACCGTATTATTCATATTCTTTGGATAGCCCAGGACAATCTTTTCTACCTTGTATTCGGCGATGATCTCCTCTATCCTTGCATAAGTTTTTCTTAACTTATTTTCATCTTTTCTCGTAATGGTCTCAAGCGGCTGTGCTGTGATCCCCAGTTCATCGCTGAGAGCGGCCCCCACTGTCTTTGTCCCATAATCAAGCCCAAGTATCCTCATATTTCTACTTCAGCCTTGTGTTGATATAATTTACAAACAGGGCTTCTATGATCTCGTCCCGTTCTACCTTATTGATAATGCTTCTCGCATTCTTATGGCTGGTAATGTAGGTCGGATCGCCTGACATAATATACCCTACCATCTGGTTTACAGGATTATATCCCTTTTCTTCCAATGCCTCATAGACATGCTCTAAAATTCTATGCACATCCAATTCATCTTTCACTACTGAAAAATGTTGTGTCTGATTCTTATCCATAATATCACGTCCTTTTTCGTATCTTTTTTTTATTCTAATATATATCCGAAAAAATAGCAATGGATTTTCTACAGATTTCCTGTCATATATCCATCCTCACTGATACCGGTAAGATGAGCTCTGACAATCTGATTTTCCAGCGGTTCCCTGCTTTTCACCGCCACTTTTACATATTCTCTGGTATGCCCCACATACAGGTTTTCCGCACTGTGCTTTAATTTTTCTTCGATCAGGACATCCCTGTCCGTCCCTATCTGTGCCTGTTCAAAAGCCCGCTTGTGAGTCTCATTCATGGCGATCAAAATGCTGCTTCTCCTTGCTTTTTCCTGATCATCGACCTGATCTTCCATAACAGCCGCTCTGGTTCCTTTACGCTTTGAGTATTTAAAAACATGCATTTCATACAGGTTGATCTCTTCCAGAAATCTTTTGGTGGTCTCAAATTCCTCGGGAGTCTCACCTGGAAATCCTACGATGATATCCGTGGTCAGCGCTGGCTGATCATATGCATCCCTCAATATTCTTATTTTTTCCCGAATCTCCTCTGTAGTATACTTTCGGTTCATACGTTTGAGGGTTTCATCGCAGCCACTCTGAAGGGAAAGATGAAAGTGAGGACAGAACTGTTCTATGTTCTTAAGCCTATTTACAGATTCCTCTGTGATGATCCCCGGCTCCAGGGAACCTAACCGGATCCTTTTGACTCCGCTGATCGTTCCTATCTCCTCCAGCAGGTCGATAAGATCCTTTCCCTCATTAAGGTCCGTGCCATAGGAACACACATGGATCCCGGTGATGACAAATTCCTGGCAGCCGTTCTCAGAAAGCTCCCGGATCTCCTCAAGAATATCTTCCATTGCCCGGCTTCTTACCCTTCCTCTGGCATAGGGAATGATACAGTAGGAACAGAACTGGTTGCAGCCGTCCTGGACTTTGATGTAGGCCCGGGTATGTTCATTTAGATGGCTTACATGCAGTGCTTCGTACTCGCTCCCGGAAGACAGATCCACCACTTCCGTCTCCTGCCTGCGGTCTTCAAAATATGTTTCCAAAATGGAGATGAGATCTTTCTTTTTATTGTTCCCAATAATCAGATCAATCAACGGATCTTTTTCTAATTCCTCTTTCCCCACCTGGGCATAACATCCCACAGCGGCAACCACAGTATCGGGATTCAGTTTCTTGGCACGGTGCAGCATCTGCCTGGACTTGCGCTCAGCGATGTTGGTGACGGAGCAGGTATTTACGATGTACACATCAGCACCTTCTTTGGGATTTACAATTCTTGCTCCTGCATTCGTAAGCATATCAAACATAGCATCGGACTCATACTGGTTGACTTTGCACCCTAACGTCACAATGGCTGCTTTCACATTATCTAAACTCATAGAGTGTTTCTTTTCCTTTCGTTGATATTGACAATTCAAATATTAGCTTGTACACTATCGTCATTGGAGGATGAATCATGTGCGAAGTACAATTAATGCTGAATTCCATAAAGAAGGTCAATGATTTTATAAACATTATCAAAGAATATGACGGCGATTTTTACATAATATCGGGTTCTTATCTCTTAGACGCCGCAAGCGTCATGGATCTGTTCAGCTTAAACTTAAATGAACCAATCCTTCTCGCCTTTCAGATTCCCGAACAGAGGTATGAGATTCTTGAAAGGCTGGAACCATTTCTCTTCTCTCCCTCTTAAGTAACCTCTTTCTATTTAACTACGATCACTTCTGTAGTATCGATGGCTTTTTCCATCAGTTCATCAATGATATCTTTTAGATTTTCTTCCGATTTCTCAATCTTTTTTAAATTTCCTTTTGTAACAGGATGTTTTGCAACAAAGATCGTACAGCAGTCCTCAAACGGCTGAATGGAGGTCTCGAATGTGTCGATCTTCTCCGCAATATTTACGATCTCCTGCTTGTCCATCCCGATCAACGGACGGAAAACCGGCATGGAACACACTTCGTTTGTGATTGCCAGGTTATGGATCGTCTGGCTTGCCACCTGACCGATGCTTTCCCCTGTGATCAGCGCCAGCCCGTCATTTTCTTTTGCAAAATGCTCTGCGATCTTCATCATGTAACGGCGCATGATAATGGTAAGCTGGTCGTGGGGGCATTTCTCATAGATTGCCAGCTGAATGTCTGTAAAGTTAACAACATGCAGATGGATGGGTCCTGCATACTTGGACACGATCTTTGCCAGATCCACTACCTTCTGCTTTGCGCGCTCACTTGTATACGGAGGCGCATGGAAGTAAGTCGCGTCAATCCTGACACCTCTTTTTGCAATCATGTATCCCGCCACGGGACTGTCGATCCCTCCTGATAAAAGCAGCATTGCCCTTCCATTGGTGCCCACCGGCATACCTCCCGGCCCGAGGATCTCTGTAGAATAAATGTAGATCTGCTGCCTTACCTCAATGTTCACCAGTACATCCGGATGATGCACGTCCACCTTTAATTCCGGCCAGACATCCAGAAGCTTTTCTCCCATAAGACAATTGATATCCATAGAGTTTACTGGAAATTCCTTATCCCCCCGCCTTGCGTTCACTTTAAAGGTAAAATCTTTCTTGTCATACTGGCTGTCCACATAGTTTAGCACCGCATCTGCCAGATGCTCCATATCTTTCGTCTGTTCAATGACCATCGGACAGATACCGGTGATGCCAAAGACTGTCTTTAAGCCCTCTACTGCTTCCTCATAGTCAAATTCATCCTGACCTTCCACAAAGACACGCCCGGACTCTTTTCTTACCTTGAACTCACCCACAGGCTTCATGGCATATTTAATCTGTCTTACCAGGGCATCCTCAAACATGTACCTGTTTTTTCCTTTAATACCGATCTCGGCATATTTAATCAAAAAAGCTTGTATTTTCATTTCTTCTCCTTCTTATCTCCTTACAAATTTCCGAAGCATTGGAACCAATTCTTCCAGTGCTGTTATAACCTGGTCTACTTCCTCTTTTGTATTATATACAGAAAAGCTGAACCGCAGGGTTCCGTCCCTGTACTCTGGACTCAGGCCGATGGCTGTGAGAGTGCCGCTTATGTGTGGCCGGTTAGAGGAACATGCTGACCCGGAGGATACATAGATTTCCCTCTCCTCCAACGCATGCAACAGAACCTCGCTTCGGATATTCTTAAAACTGATGCTTGCCACATGGGGCGCATCGCCCGAATTATCCTTAATATCAGGGATCTTGGCGACCTGATCTCTGAAATAATCTCTGACTTCTCCTATCTTTTGCGCATTCTCAGACAAATGTCCTGCCATAATCTCACACGCTTTTGAAAGTCCGGCAATGCCCGGCACATTTTCGGTTCCAGAACGCATGCCCTTTTGCTGTCCGCCGCCAAGTATCAGCGGCTGTATCTTTGTCTTTTCCTTTATATACAAAAAACCGACACCCTTGGGACCATGGATCTTATGGCCGCTCATAGAGAGCAGGTCAATGTTTTCGTTCTTGGGAATCACCGGAATCTTTCCATACCCCTGGATGGCATCTACATGAAATACTGTGTTAGGATTTCTCTCCTTGACGATACTGCCGATCTCTTTTACCGGCTCCACTGCGCCGATCTCATTGTTGACCAGCATAATAGACACAAGGGTGGTATCCTCTCTGACGCTGTCACTAAGCTGCTTAAGATCTACGATTCCTTTCTCGTCCACATTCAGATATGTGACCTCAAACCCTTCGTTTTCTAAATAAAACATTGGTTCGTATACGGAGGCATGTTCAATCCTGGTGGTGATGATGTGTCTGCCACGTCGTTTATTTGCCATGGCTGTCCCAACGATCGCCATATTATTGGACTCTGTCCCCCCGGACGTAAATATGATCTCTTTTTCCTTTGCCTTTAAGGTCCCCGCGATGACAGACCTGGCCTCTTTCACAATATTCTCCGCTTCTAATCCTTTTGTATGCTTTGCGGAAGGATTTCCGTAGGACACTTCCATAGCCTCGTTCATGGCCTCTAAGACCTCCGGAAAAACTTTTGTGGTCGCCGCATTATCCAAATATACTGCCATGTCACTCCTCCAACTCAAACATTAAAACCGACAGCACGGCCATGCCCGCGGTTTCCGTTCTCAATATTCTTCTGCCGAGACTCAAAACTCTGCCTCCTGCCTGTTTCAGTTCTTCGATCTCCAAAGGCTCAAATCCGCCTTCCGGTCCAATAAAAACACCGATGGACTCTTTGCCTTTTGTCTCCCGGATCAACTCTCTTGAATATTCCATACCCTCTGCCGCCTCGTAGGGTACCAGGAGGGCAGACAGGCTTTGGGCTTTCTCTGCAGCTTCTTTCAATGTAAGTACTTCGCTGACCTTTGGCACCAGACCTCTTTTGGACTGTTTTGCCGCACCGAGAGCGATGGCATTCCAGCGCTCTACTTTTTTTCTGGCCTTTTTTTCATCCAGTTTGACAACGCACCGCTTCATCTTCACTGGCACGATCTCACTGGCTCCAAGCTCCACGGCCTTTTGGATGACTAGTTCCATCTTGTCACCTTTAGGCAACCCCTGGAACAGTACAATCCTCTCCTTCAGTTCTGATTCCACACCGTGGATATCCAGAATTTTGGCCAGAACCCTGTTTTCCTCTATCAGTTCCAGTTCACATTCATATTCAATTCCCCGGCGGTTGGAAAGCAGCACATGCTCTCCCTTCTTCATACGGAGCACATTTTTTATATGGTTGACGTCTTCCCCCTCTATTTTGATCAAGGTTTGGTCCACCTGGCTCTCATCTATAAAAAAACGATACATCAATCTTTCCTTTTCCTTGCTGTAATGGAAACCCACTCTTTTAATCTTCTTGTCTTCACTGCCTGAAATCCGTATTCCTCCAGCTTTTGAAGCACATCCTGCTCTTTTGTATCAATAATGCCGGAGATTACAAATGCCCCGTCTTCCTTTAAGAACATGTCTACGATCTCAGTGAGCGGAAGAATCACATCAGCCAGAATATTGGCGGCTACCAGATCATACTGGTGCTCTCCCAGAGATCTTGCGAATTCCATGTCATCCAGTACATTCCCCCCGAACACCTCATACCTGTCCCCGGCTAAATGATTTACATCCATATTTTCCGCCGCGGCTTTCACAGCTCTCGGGTCAATATCTGTCATGACTGTTTTGCCGGCGCCCAGTTTCAGGGCAATAATGGATAAAATACCGCTGCCGCATCCCACGTCCAGCATGACCGTGTCCGGGCCTATCTCTTCCTTCAGGCCCTCAATACAGAGCCTGGTGGTCTCATGGGAGCCTGTTCCGAATGCGGTGCCCGGATCGATCTCTACCACCACATCTCCCTCTTTCTGGTCAGTAAGCTCCTCCCAGGTAGGTTTGATGATGATCGTGTCGTCCAGTCTCAGCGGCTTAAAGAACTGTTTCCAGTTGTTGATCCAGTCCTCTTCCTTGGTGAATCCGTATTCGATCGTACCCTCTCCAATGTCCATAAAATCCTTTACCCTGTCTAACATCTCCTGGATCCTCATGGTCACGTCTTCCAGATTCTCAGATTCATCGAAGTAACAGTGAAGCAGAGCTTTTCCGTCATCCGGTTCCTGATGGTCCGGCAGGACCTCAATGAACATCTCTTTCATCTCCTCCTGAGTCAGAGGCACCCGGTCCTCCACTTCTACACCGCACGCTCCAAGCTCTGTCAGTTCATAACTCAGCATATCCTCCGCTCCGGTCACGGTGCTGATCGTAATTTGGTTCCATCCCATGAAATCTGCTCCTTTAATGTTTCTCATCCGTTTCACTATACCAGTTCATTAGTGTATCACAGAAACCGGCTCAGAACAAGAAGTCCTGCATGGTTTTTGTAACACCCGGGTAGTTTCTTAACTCCGATTCCTTTTCTTTTGCACAGATCACTGCGATATCCCTGCACCCTGCTTCGTAGGCACTTTTGATCCCTGAAAGCGAATCTTCATAAATCCGGATGTGGGACATATCCACGCCGATCAAATCTGCCGCCTTTTCAAACATGGCGATCTTGTTTTCATAAGTCCCGTCATCATAGACGATCCGGGAAGGATCAAACCAGCGGTCCAGACCAAAAGACTCTATGAAAAAGTCCATATTTTCTTTAATGGATGCACTGGCGATAGTAAAAGGAATTCCCTTTTCTTTCAGAAGATCCAGAAATCTTTCTACCCCTTCCACCAAATGGAAATGCTCTTTATCCTCTCTGCAGAATCTCCGGTAGTATTCCTCTTTCAGTTGAGAATATCTGACCTGTTCCTCCTCTGTCGCCCTTCCGTTCATCATGTACTGGATATTTATGATGTTTGGGGTTCCGTTCAGCTTTGTGTGAAGTTCTTCGTCTGTGACATCCGTCCCCCTTAAAAGCCTTGAGATCTCTCCCCACGCCATCACATGCTTATCATCGTCAAAAAACATTGTCCCATTGAAATCAAAAATCACACCCTGATATGTCTCCATACTCATTCTCCTATTCATCATAAATTACAACCACATCATCTTCACGGATCATCGTCTCGCCGTTTGGAATCAAATCCTGGGCCTTTCTCCGTATCATGGCCACCAGCACATGATCTTCCAGATCCAGATCTTTGATCTTCCGGTTTCTCCACGGATGCTCCTCATCTATTTTAATCTCCCTTAGGGCTATTTCGTTGGCCGATTCGTAGGAAGGAACGTTCAGCGCAATCTCATCGCCGGCTTGAATCACCGTATCCCCCTTCGGTATGATAATCCCGTCCTCTCTTCTTATGACCATGGCCAGGGATCCCTCCGGCAGAGTCACATCTTTCAGTTTCCGGTTTTCCCAATGGTGTCCGGCAGATATATGCATCTGCATCAAAGTCATGGCGGATTCTTCCTGATAATCATTAAAGGTTTTTAAAACATTGTTTTGTTCATCAATCAAATGAAGCCTCCGGGCAGCTTCTGGGAGCAGGGTCCCCTGCACAGCCACTGAGATCAGAGCCAGCCCAAACACGATGTGAAATACATTGCTCTGCATTGTTGCACCTCCCGCCGAGGCGAAGATAGCAAACACAATGGAGGATGCCCCTCTGAGTCCCGAAAAAGAAACAAAGATCTTCTCTCTTAGATTGAGATAACCGCCGGTCAGCGCAAAAATCATCGCCGGCCTGGCAATCAGGGTGAGAAATAATATAATGACAATCGTCTCAGGAAGTGACGCGATCATCTGGGACGGGTAGGAAAGCAGCCCGATAAGAAAAAAAGTAGCCATCTGTGCCAGTATTGTGACATTGTCAAAAAACTTTACCACATTGGCCTTATTCTTTGTTTTCGCATTTCCCATGATAATGCCGGTCAGATATACGGAAAGAAAGCCATTGCCTCCAAGTATCCCTGCAAGGGCATAGGAAATCAGCGCTGCCGCCAGTACAAAAACCGCATCGAATCCATCGGTGCAGAATTTAAACTTCTGGATTACCTTCGGCGCCAGGATCCCCACAGCCAGACCGATGCCGATGCCCACGGCCAGCTGAAGAAGGACCATCTTCCAGAGAAAGCCCATTTCCCCGCCCTGCATGATCGTAAGGGCGATCACAGTGAGCATATAAGAAAAAGGGTCATTGCTCCCGCTTTCAATCTCCAGCAGCGGAGCTAGATTCCCTTCCAGGTTCAAGTTTTTTGACCGGAAGATGGAAAAGACAGATGCCGCATCGGTACAACTGACCACAGATCCAATCAGAAAACTTTCCGGAAACGGCAGCTTTAAAAGAAAATGACAGCAAAGACAGACCAGAGCCGCAGTCATGACAACACCGAGTGTGGACAAGGCCACCGCTCTCTTTACAGCCGGTCTGGCGTGTTTCCAGCTGGTGGAATAGCCACCGTAAAACATGATAAATATTAATGCCGCAGTACAGATATTTTCTGCAATCTGATAATTACTGAACTCAATTTTAAAAATTCCCTCAGATCCGAACATCATTCCCAGAAACATAAAGATCAGGAGACTTGGAACCCCAATCTTATCAGAGATTTTGTTGGAAAAGATACAGAGAAGCAATACTACAGCACAAAGCAACAAGTAAAATTCCATATGTAACCTCTCTTATTGTAATACACAATACAACGGGTATTCCATATCATTGTATCAAATCCTTGTTTATCTGTCGAGAAAGCCTCCCTGTAGAAAAAAGTGAACAAGCCTCCTAATTTTGGGGAGGCTTGTTCACTTTACGCGCCAAATGCGATTTGACGCAGGCAAATAATTTTCTCTGTTCTATCTAATTGGTGCCAGCTCTATATAACCTCTTGTCCCTACTGGCTCCAGCTGGATCCGGGGATTACTCTCATCCCACTGGCATCCGATAACGGAAGGATCATACTTCTTCATAGCTTCCCACACTTCCTCGATTGCCTGGCAGTAGTTCTCCTCCTCAAAGGGTTCGCTCTGGAACATCAGATACTTGGCAGCCGGGAGAAGGATCATCTCAAAGCCCTCCGGCACTTCTCCCTCATAATCTTTTGATACCTCCACACCCTGAACATATTCCGATGTGTCCGGCTCTCTGTAGGCCGGCGGAAGCCACAGGCATACCGGCTCTCCACTGATGGACTTGATGCTGAGCAAAAGGCCCCATACATCACATCCGACTTCCTCACAGTAAGCGAAATAATCTGCTGCTTTTTTCCCTCTTTTGATGATAACTTTTCTTTCTGGTTTTTCTGTCACCTGAATAAATACATTTCTTAAATTTTCCATGATCGGTCTCCTTTCAATTTCCCTGAATTTAACGCCATAAGATGTAAAGAGATATAAAGGAACAGGGTTTAAGGCATACTCCCGGGGATTGCACCCGAATTCACGCAAAAACGCTCTCTGATATCCATCCACACTGTCAAATCCCATCTCAAAAGCCACATCCGTGATCCTGCATGCGCAGTCCCTAAGCTTTAATGCCGACTTGGACAGGCGGAGCCGTCTTATATAGTCCGCCGGTGTTACCCCCACGTGACGGGTAAACAGCCGGTAGGAATACCACGGAGAATACAGTGATACATTTGCCAGATCAGCCAGCGTTATATTGTCCGCCAGATGTTCTTCTATAAAATCCTGCATGCGCTGGACCGCATCGATCTGTTCCTGCATATCCGTTACCTCCTTACATCTGCTATTATAGATTTAGCGAAAGGAAAACTCTCGACTATTTTTGCTCTTCCATCTATATATCATAAAACAAAACACGGAAGTAGACTTATGGAAAATTTATCTATGTTGGTAAAAGTGTACAAGCCCACATAAAGCCCCGGAAAAATCCAGGGCTTTGATGTATATCTCAATCGTTCTGAGGTCCGGCAGTACAGTGCATGCCGATCGGTTTTACATTAAAGTTGGAGCGGTATTCGCTCTCCGTCCAGAAAATATCCTCTGCCACAAGGCATTCCGGATTTAACTCTATGCCGTCCAGCATAATCTCTTTAAACTTCTTATAGCCGGCCCGGTCAATCAGGTGCCCGCCGTGCAAATACTCCGGCTTATAGTCCATGACCCAGGCAGAAAACTTCTGCCAGTTCCCGAGAACTTTAAGGATCACTTCCTCCGTGGCCCAGTTTAAAAACATCTTTCCCGCTCTGGGAGTCTGGCGGCCAGTGCGTCCTCCCAGGATCACTCTATAAAACTTCGTCTCCTGCCTGGTCCATGCACTGGCCGGACAGGCTCTCACACACTCCCCGCATCCAACGCAGCAGCATGTATCTTTTTCGATTTTCTGCGTCTCTTCATTGAGACTTAAAACCCGTGTAGCTCTCTGTTCACAGGCCCGCACACAGGCTCCGCAGCCGATGCACCGCTCCGGGTGATACGTCATCCTGGCAGTTCCTATGATGCCAAAGTCACACATATGTGCTTTATTGCAATCGTTGGGACAGCCGGAAATATTGATCTTAATATGGTAATGGCTAGGAAATATAATTGGCTCGATCTTTCTTGCCAACTCAAAGGTATTGGAATTGCCGCAGATACAGTGGTAGTTTCCGATACAAGCGGTGATATTTCTAGCTCCGATGGTCGGATAGCCTGCCTTTGGATCCCACGGTTCTGGCTCATGGGCCACCGTATCCATATCCGCTTTACAGAGTTCTCCGTCCACTTCTTTGATATACTGCTCCAGATATGCATTGACTGCAGGAATATTTTCATACTTGATACCTGGAATGTCAAAGGTCTGGCGCGTGCCGAAATGGAAGTTGCCGTCCCCCCAGGTCTGGGAGATATGCTCCACGTAAGACAGGTATTTGGCATCCACGGTTCCTCCGGGAACCCTCATCTGAAGCATGAACACTCCAGGTTCTTTGGATTGGCGGAAACAGTTCAGCCGTACTTTGCCCACATTGATATCATGATTCATTGTTGCACACTCCTTCCTTAATCCACCAGATCCCTGGCTGTTGTGTAAGGGAATACCGGTCCATCCAGACAGACATAGACTTCATCGATGCGGCAGTGCCCGCACTTTCCGATGGCGCAGGACATCTTTCTCTCAAAACTCATCCAGATTTTTTCCGGGTCCACACCGCAGTTTAAAAGTTCCAGTCCTGTAAATTTCATCATTGGGGGAGGCCCTACCACGATGACAGCATAATCTTCTTCAAAACTTTCAAACGGGATCTCCTTTACAAAAGCAGTGACCATCCCGGTCCTCCAGCCATCTTTCTCCCCATGATCAAGTGTATAAACTGTGTGGAATTGATCCTTCCACTCTTCTAGTTCTCTGCCGAATACGATTCCGGCCTCGTCTTTGAATCCGGAGATGAGGTGTACATCTTTTACAAAGTCCACATCCTCCGCACATTTATGGAGAAGAGAGCGCACAGGGGCCAATCCGGTCCCACCGGTGATGACCACCAGATGCCTGCCTCTGAATTCTTCTACCGGCCATCCGTTGCCATAAGGTCCTCTGAGAAAAAGTGTGTCCCCCTTTTCCTTGCTGAAAATGCAGTTGGTCACTCTGCCCACAGAGCGGATGGTGAACTCCAGCCAGCCGTCTCCCTGGGCGGAAACTGAGATCGGAGCCTCCCCTGTCTTCGGAATGGAAAGCTGCATAAACTGGCCGTGGTCCGGCCTGGCATCAGAAGCGACCCGGAACGTCCATTCATGCTCGCTTTCCCGCTTTACATTTAATATCGTACATGGCTGGGGCTGAACAAAATTTTCCATACCTTTACCTCCCTTGCTGTGCCATCTCGGCTTTTATCTCGTTTACCGCATCATTCACCTTGGAAACAGTCGCTGAAATAGAGATCAGCTCCGGACAGCGGTGGGCACACCTGCCGCATCCCACACACATGTGCCTGGTCTTGAAACGTGCTTTATAGTCATGGAACTTATGGAGGATCTTGTAGCGCATCCTGTCGCCTGCGGTGTCACGAAACTCTCTCTGGCCTGCCATCTGATCAAATCCTGCGATCTGGCAGGATGCGGTCACTCTGCGCCGTTCGCCAGCCTCCGGATTATCTCCATAGCTCAGATCCCGCGTGGAAAAACAGGTGCAGGTAGAACAGGCCACCGTACAGCTGCCGCAGGAGATACACCTTTTGTCGAATTCTCTCCACATAGGATGCTTTTTAAGGGCCAGCCGCACTTGTTTGTCAGAAAGGTCAGGGATGGTAACTTTTGTTTCATTTTCTTCCACAAAAGCAGGGGTATAGCTGCCTTTTGGCATTCCTTCAAAATATGTATCGAACGAATCCTCCTTGATCTGCACATCGGCCCCGTCCTCCCGGAACCGGACTGCCATGGAATAATCATCGGTTTTATTGCTTCCCATAGAAACACAGAAACAGGTATCATCCCCGCCGGTACATTCCATCATGGCAAACTTTACAAGGCCGCGCATACGCTCATAATAATAATCCGTATAGCCTCCGTTGCCTGCATATATTTCATCCTGGATATGCTGGGCATTGATATCACACGGTCTGGCCAGGATTAAAACAGGCTTTACAGGATTCTTGCTTGTTCTGTACTCATCCTCTGTGTAATAGAAAAGTGTCTGCTGAATCGGCATTACAACCTCTTTCATCGGATAATCTGACTTTTCCTTCCAGACAATTTCTTCAAATTTCCTTACCTCATCGTAGCGTATGATATCCGTGTCAGAATAACGCCCCTGTTTTGGAAAACGTTTCGGGGCATAGACGCGGTAGTCTCTGCGAAGCGCTTCCAACACCCGGTCAGCCTGGGCAATGTCAAGTGAATACTCCATCTTCTCATCCCTCCATTTTATACTCTGTGTAGCCTAATCTAAGATCTCCAGGTTTCATTACTTCTATTATACTGCTGTACTATAATTATTCATAATTATAGTTTTTTATCATAACATAATAAATTTTTATCTATATATTCAATCAGCCCCTCTTAATGTTATAATATTTTTTGACTATCATTTACATACAGAAAGGATGGTACCTACTTATGAAATATAAACTGATCGCCCTGGATTTAGACGGAACCTTAAACACCGATGAAAAAACGGTCACTCCAAAAACCAGAGATGCCCTGCTTGCCGCACAGAGACAGGGCATTACCGTAGCCCTCTGTTCTGCCCGTCCGGTTCCGGGCCTTTACAAAGAAATGCGTATATTAGAGATGGAAAAATACCACGGAATGCTGATCGCCTACAACGGCGGAAAGATCCTTAGAGCCGATGACAAGACAGTGCTCCACCAGCAGTCCTTCCCCTGTGATTTCGCCAAGGAAGTCCTGCGGCACTTGGAACACTATCCGGTGGTACCTATCATCGATGACGGCGAACGCTTTTATGTTACGGACAAGAATGGCTACAAAGTCCAGCATGAGTGCTGGAACAATCAGATGGAATGTACAGAAGTCCCTTCATTGGCTGATTTCCTCGACTTTGATCTGGTCAAGATCTTAATGTCCGTGCAGCCGGATCAGCTCTGGCAGGTTCTTTCGGAGATTGGAAAACCCTTTGAAGACGACCTTGTTTTCGTCAGGACAGCACCATTTTACATAGAGGCCATGCCCAAAGGGATCAATAAGGCAGAAGGTCTCAGGCGTACCTGTGGGCTCCTTCAAATCTCTCCCGAGGAAGTGATGGCCTTCGGAGATGCGGAGAACGACCTGGAAATGATAGAATTTGCAGGCCATGGAGTGGCGATGGGAAATGCCTGTGATGCTCTGAAAGAGATTGCTGATGAAGTGACACTCGGCAATAATGAAGACGGCATTGCACATACGCTGGAACATCTTTTATAAGCACTTATAAAACCCTGGAGAAAAAACTTCTCTCCAGGGTTTGGTTTATTTCTACTTTAATAGTTCCAGCACCTCATCAAATACTCTCTGCGCATTCATACTCCTAAAATTAATTCCTCTGTTTTTTCAGAATCTTGAATTTTCTGCAAAAGAAAATGTGATCCGCTTTCTTGGAGAAAAGATCGTTGACTTTGGAATTGCGGGAGATGATTTTATCGACTCTGTTCTCGAACGGGAACGTTTGTCATCCACCTGTTTCTTGGATGCTTTTGCAGTGCCCCATTCACTCCATATGAACGCAAGCAGGACAATGGTCTGTATTCTCACCAGCGAAAAAGGTATTCCATGGGACGAGCACATGATCCATATCGTTATGATGATCGCAGTCCATCAGGAAGACCGGAAAAAATTTATGGAACTGTACGACGGGATCGTGCGTGTCCTGGAAAACCCGCAGAATATCAAACAGCTTGTCTCTGCGCGTACCCCTTCTGAATTTATCAACTGCCTGGCCAGAGAGAACATTAACAGGTAAGAACAAAGTGGGCAAGCCCACTTCATCTCCCCAACCCCTCACTCTTTGAGGGGCTGGGCACCTTTGCGCGCCAAATGCGATTTGACGTAGTCAAATAGTTTCCTCACGCATTTGTGTGCATAATGCCCGCAGGGCTTTTTTATTCCATAGGGAGGTTCGCAGAACTTTCCTATAGAATAAAAAATGCAGGACTATGATGTTGTTTCAATCATAATCCTGCATAATCTATTTTTTATGTTTCCCAAAAAATCCTTTATGTTCTTCTTTTTTCGGTGTCTCACCCATAGATTCTTGGAACTTCTTCAAAGCATCCTTCTGTTCTTCGTTGAGATGCTCCGGCACCTGGACAACTAAGGTCACATAGTGGTCACCGCGGACGTTTTTATTCCTTAAAGTCGGCACACCTTTTCCTTTCAGGCGCACACGTGTATCTGTCTGGGTTCCCGCTTTGATTGTATAATCATAAGGACCGTCTACCGTATTGATCTTGATGGTTGCCCCCAAAGCTGCCTGGGTAAAGGAAATCGGCTCCGTGGAAATAATATCGTATTCCTGTCTCTGGAACTTCGGATGCCGGTCCACAGAAACAACCACAAGAAGATCTCCTCTTGGGCCGCCATGAGTTCCAGGCTCTCCTTTTCCCCGAATCCTGATGCTCTGTCCATTGTTGATACCGGCAGGCACTGTGACCTCGATGGTCTTTCTCTGGCTCGTGTAACCAGTTCCGTGACAGTCCGGGCATTTTTCCTTGATGACCTGGCCGGTTCCGTGACAGTCCGGACAGGTCTGGACATTTCTCACCGTGCCAAACATGGACTGCTGAGTATACACTACCTGGCCTTTACCGCCGCACTTCGGACAGGTTTCCGGCTGCGTGCCCGCTTTGGCACCGCTTCCGTGACAGGAAGCACATTCCTCTTTCAGAGAGATTTCCAGTTTTTTTGTGGTTCCGAAGACCGCTTCCTCAAAAGTCACATGGATCCTTGCCCGCACATGAGCACCCTGGGTCGGAGTATTGGCCGCGCGCTGGCTTCTTCCGCCTCCGCCGAACATACCGCCGAAGATATCTCCGAAAATATCACCCATATCCCCGCCGAAATCAAAACCGCCGAATCCTCCATTAAATCCTCCGGGTCCGCCCTGCTCAAAGGCAGCATGACCAAACTGGTCATACTGCGCTTTTTTTTCAGGATCACTTAAGACTTCATAGGCCTCGGAAGCTTCTTTGAACTTTGCCTCGGCTACTTTATCTCCCGGGTTCGTATCTGGATGATACTGTTTCGCAAGTTTACGGTAGGCTTTCTTTATTTCTGATTCTGAGGCGCTGCGGCTCACGCCCAGCACTTCATAGTAATCTCGTTTATCTGCCATAATCGTCTACCTTCTTTTTTCCTTATACTTCTTTGTAATCTCCATCTACGACATCATCTGCTGCACCTGCTGCTCCGGCAGCGTCCCCTGCAGTCTCCTGAGCTCCCTGGGCATTGGCTGCGGCAGCTTCGTACATCTTGGTGAATAATCCCTGTGCACTGTTCATGAGCTGATCTTTTTTGTTCTTCAAGTCTTCTACCTGAGCGTCTGTCAGTTCAGCGTCTTTTGTCTGCTCTAACAGGTCTTTTAATGCTTTTAAATCTTCTTCTACTTTTACTTTTTCTGTAGCATCGACTTTGTCTCCGGCTTCTTCCAGGGCTTTTTCCGTCTGGAATACCATAGAGTCAGCTTCGTTTCTGGTGTCGATGGCTTCTTTTCTCTTCTTATCCTGGTTTTCGAATTCTGCTGCTTCTTTGACTGCCTTATCGATGTCTTCGTCAGACATGTTGGATCCGCCAGTGATGGTGATGTGCTGTTCTGCACCAGTTCCAAGGTCTTTGGCAGAAACTTTTACGATACCGTTGGCATCGATGTCAAAGGTTACTTCAATCTGAGGTACACCTCTTCTTGCAGGTGCGATACCATCCAGACGGAATCTTCCTAAAGACTTGTTATCTTTGGCAAACTGGCGCTCACCCTGTACAACGTTGATATCTACTGCTGTCTGGTTGTCTTCGGCTGTGGAGAAGATCTGGCTCTTCTTTGTCGGGATCGTTGTATTTCTCTCGATCAGTCTGGTTGCCACGCCGCCCATAGTCTCGATAGACAGGGACAATGGAGTTACGTCCAGAAGAAGGATATCGCCTGCTCCGGCGTCTCCGGCTAACTTTCCACCCTGGATAGATGCACCGATGGCAACACACTCATCCGGATTGATTCCCTTAAACGGTTCTTTTCCTGTCAGCTGTTTTACCTTATCCTGTACCGCAGGGATTCTTGTAGATCCACCTACCAGAAGAACTTTACCTAGTTCAGAAGCGGCAATTCCTGCATCCTTTAACGCTGTGTTGACAGGGGTTGCTGTTCTCTCGACAAGAGATGCTGTAAGTTCATCAAACTTAGCTCTTGTAAGGTTCATGTCAAAGTGTTTTGGTCCTTCGTTTGTGGCTGTGATAAATGGAAGGTTAATGTTTGTAGTAGTTGCGGAAGAAAGTTCTTTTTTTGCTTTCTCAGCAGCTTCTTTCAGTCTCTGCATTGCCATTTTGTCTCCTGAGAGATCAACGCCTTCCTGTTTCTTAAATTCGTCTAACATGTAGTTTGTGATCACATTGTCGAAGTCATCTCCGCCTAATTTGTTATCACCGGCTGTGGAGAGAACTTCGATGACACCGTCACCGATCTCGATGATGGATACGTCGAAGGTACCGCCTCCTAAGTCATAAACCATGATCTTCTGCTCGTTTTCATTGTCCAGTCCGTAAGATAAAGCAGCTGCGGTAGGCTCGTTGATGATACGTTTTACATCAAGTCCTGCGATCTTACCTGCATCCTTTGTTGCCTGTCTCTGGGCATCGTTAAAGTAAGCTGGTACTGTGATGACTGCTTCTGTTACTTTTTCTCCAAGATAGTTTTCAGCGTCTGCTTTCAGTTTCTGAAGCACCATAGCTGAAATTTCCTGCGGTGTATAGTTCTTTCCGTCAATGGTTACTTTGTAGTCCGTTCCCATGTGGCGTTTGATGGAAGAGATGGTCTTCTCTGCATTTGTAACTGCCTGGCGTTTTGCCGGTTCTCCCACGATACGCTCATCTGTCTTTGTGAATGCCACAACAGACGGTGTTGTCCTCACACCTTCCGCGTTTGTGATAACGGTTGGTTTTCCACCTTCCATAACTGCTACACAGCTGTTTGTTGTTCCTAAATCAATACCAATAATTTTACCCATGATAAATTTCCTCCTAAAATAAATCTTTCTATATTTCCAATGCTTTCGCTTGATCTTCTCAAGTTTCTTACATTTAGTTCGCTACTTTTACCATACTGTGCCTAAGCACGCTTTCCTTATACATATATCCTTTTTGCAGTTCTTCAACCACGACATTTTCTCCGGCTTCTTCATCTTCCACGTGCATAACCGCATTGTGGAGATTCGCGTCAAATTCTTTGCCCTCTGCGTCCATGGCTTTCACTCCCAGTTCATCAAGAGTTCCCATGAGCTGCTTATAGATCTGTTCAATTCCCTGAACAAACGGGGTATCCTTTTCGTCTTCCGCGACAGCCTGAAGTCCGCGTTCAAAGTTGTCTACCACCGGCAGAAGCTTTTCTAAAACTCCCATGGCACCCATGTCATATCTCTGGACAAACTCTTTTGCCGTCCGTTTTCTGACGTTCTCAAACTCTGCCATCAGGCGCTGGTACTTATCAGTCAGCTCACCGATCTGTTGGTCTTTTTCTTTCATCAAATCTTCTGCCGCCTGCTTTTTTGACTGCTTCTTATCTGCCTTTTTTGTATCTTTTTTCTTTGGTTCTTCTTTTTGCTGTACGTTTTTATCTTCCTTCATTTCTTCTTCCTGAACCTTATTCTCTTCTCCCATAATGCACCTTCCCTCCTATGGTTTTTTCTTAAATAGGCCGTTGATCTCATCGGTAAGATTCTCCAGGGTTTTTACCACCCGCTTATAATCCATCCGTTTGGGACCAATGATCCCGATTGTTCCGGTTCCGCCTTCCTCCAGTTCATAAGTGGCTGTCACAATACTACAGTCACTCATATTCTTCACCGGAGCTTCATCTCCGATGTAGACCTGGATTCCGTGGTGGTCATCACTTCCCAATGTATCATCCACCAGCTTGTTCAGTGCCTTCTTCTCTACTAAAGCGTCCAAAAGTTCAGTGGCCGTCTCCGGCGCGCCAAGTTCCGGATACTTCAGGATATTAGAAGCGCCTCCCGTATAAATCTCCAGCTGGTCCGCATTGTGTATAACAACTGCGATCTCCTCCAGGATCTTTTCCAGGATCTTGCTGTGAATCCCTGCCTGCTCATTCATGGTCTGGATCAGTTCCAGATTGATCTCCTTCAGTGTCAGACCCTGCAGAAAAGAATTGAGCAATACGTTCAGCTTTAGGACTTCGTCATTTGCCAGTGGTTTTTCCACGTCGATGATCTGGTTTTTCACAATATTGCCGTCTGCCACGATGACCGCCAGCAGACTATAATCATCTACTTGGGAAAGCTGCACAAACTTGAGTTTTGTGTTCTTGTACTGAGGGGCAGATACCATTGTAGCATAATTTGTACTGGACGCCAGGACATTGGCAACCTGCTTTAACATCACTTCCATCTTGTCGACCTTCTGCACAAGTTCGAGCCGTTCTTCTTCGTCCGACTCTCTGTCCTGCATCAGCTGATCCACATAAAATCGATATCCCATGTCAGATGGGATACGCCCGGCAGAAGTATGTGGCTGCAGAATGAACCCCAGATCCTCCAAGTCCGCCATCTCATTGCGGATCGTGGCTGAACTCAGATTCAGTCCCTCCATCTTGGAGATGGTCCTGGAACCAACAGGTTCCCCGGTCTCCAGATAATTGGCTATAATCGCTTTTAATATTAATCTTTTACGATCATTTAAATCCATGGTATCTTTCCTTTCATTATTAGCACTCAACTTAGACGAGTGCTAATATCTATAACATAAGTTATCACTTTTAAATTTTGTTGTCAACCCCTCCTATACATTTTTTTAAATTTGGCGGATTGCAATACCAAATTGAACTATTTTGCATTTTTCTTCATTTTAGTTACTTTTAACAAATACAAACGCAAGATATATACATTATGCACATATCTCGAGATTCTCCACCTCCTCCTGATACAATTCCTCTGCCGTAGAATATCCCAGATTTCTCCGTGGCATCGTATTGATCCACTTCTCAATCTTCTTTAATTTCTCATCACTAAATTTTTTGATTTCCATTCCCTTCGGAATAAAGCGGCGAATAATACCATTTGTATTCTCATTTTGCCCTCTTTCATAAGAGGAATAAGGATGCGCATAGTACACCTTAATCCCCTTTTCTTCTATATTATATAAACGTGCAAATTCTTGTCCATTATCAGACGTAATACTTTTCAGTGCTTCCCTAGGAACCTCTTTTATAATCTGATCCAAACACTCTTGTACGGCTTCTATGGTCTTGCCCTCAATCTTACGTATAATTTCTTTTCGTGTTTTCCGCTCTGTAAGAGTCAACAGAACATTGTCCTCTTTATCTTTCTTTCCGATCACCAGGTCAATCTCCCAATGTCCAAACTCTTCTCTATTATTAATCTGTTCTGCTCTTTCTTCTATACTTCTCCCATCCGTTCGTTTATAACGCTTTGAATAGGTCTTCTTTTTTGTGCGTCGTTTCACTTTTTCTGGCAAATCAATATTTTTAACTTTTATAACACCTGCTTCTACATAATTGTAGAGCGTTTTTGTGCACACTACTTCTTCCTTTTTAAAATACCCTTGTTTCAGTACACGACCATAAATAGAATCTAACGAGCGTTTTTCTTCTAATACCTTACTCTCTACATATTTAATAAATTTTTCGCACTTAAACGCCTTGTAATCTTGTCTACAACGCTTTCTATTATTTTCATATGCTATTTGTCCACGCTCAGGGAAATATCGTATTTTTTTATAGTTTCCCTTATCCACGCTTATTGTAGAACCTCTTTTTAACTCATTTCTTATTGTATTACTTGCACGACCTAATAATTTTCCTATCCTATACGGCGTATACCCTTGTGCATGCAAGGCCGCTATCTGCCCACGTTCGATTGGCGATAGATGTTTGTTCTTTCTAAAATCCCCAATGTTACTTGCATAATCAAGCATAATATCCCCCTTTTCCCCAAAAATATTGTATCACTGACCAATTATTTTTGGCAAAGAATTTCCTGCCTAACTACTATTTTCTAATGTAACAAAGGAGAGAGAAAATACTCTCCCCCATATTTGTTTCCATATGACAATTTAAAAACTTACAAAGTAACATTTCTGATCAGAAGAACCTCTCTCCCAATCAGATTCGATTGATTCATATTCATTTATTCCCAAATTAAACATAGGGCGCATATCGAGTACTAATTGTCGATACCCATTTTTCGTCCAACTTCTCTGTATAGGTACTCCATGCTCTTTGATGGCTATTCCACCACCAACCATGATGTCCTAACGCAAGAACCAGCTGACGTTTTGGACACATTAAAAACTTTATGTATGCCCGATCTCCTTCCGTGTAAGCAGTAATATTAGCATCCTCATAGAAAATCTCTTTTCTAATCTCCTTAATTTCTCCGGCAAGAGATTTCTCATATAATTTAGCCACGTTACTGTTTTTTCTCCATTGATATTGTTTATAAAACCTCTTATACAGCCTTATAAACAGCTTATTTTCACGATACGCCAACTTTTCTAAATCTTTTGCAGGATTATAAGACGAATCATTCTTCCTGCAAAATTTAATTTTTTCATATAGTTCAATTACATCCTCATTTTCTTTCCTTTGAGCATCTCTTACCTGTTTCTCTACATCCTCAAACCAGTAAGCTATGTTTAAAGCACACTTAAAAATCTTATCCGATTTATCCATCCGCTTTGCATTATATCTTGCAGGCCCGGCAACCTTCTTGGATATATGCTGTGCTTCATATTTCAGCTTTTCATTCCATTTTTTATATAGTTCATTTAGAATTTTTTCTTTTCTTTCATCTGATATTTTCCATGATAATACTTTTTTTACATACGTTTTGTATTCTGACTCAGATAAAAATCCCCTTTCCCCTGATGAACTATTTTTATTCGCCTTATTAACCAACTCTTGATCTAATTCTTTTAATACCATAATGAACACCCTCACCTTTCTATTCTTGTTTTTGTATCAAAAGACATCTTTATTCGTTCACTTTTCTTTCACCATAGCTTCTGGTATAATTTAACTAAACTTTTGTAAGGAGAATCCTATGTTTACTTTTCTTGAAAAAATCAGCTATTGGTCTACAAAACAGATTTATAAAATTCCTCAAGCTATGATTGTAATTTTAATATTTACAACCTTATTTCAAAACGAAGCCGCAACTATTAAAAACATACTTAGTTCTAAAATTCAGATGATATTGCCTGAATCTACCATCAATTTTTTTACAGAACTTAATCTCTCACAAAAAGACCTCTTAACCATCTGGGCATTTTTATTAGTGACTCATGCCATTACTTTCGCTCTAACAGCCCTTGAGCAGTTCTCAAAAGATTACGATTACATCATAATTGGATCAGGCGGGGCAGTCCTTTTTCATCTAAACTCTATCATCCTTTTAACTGTATTGATCTATAATTCCCTTTACAGTCCAAGAATAATGATCCATTCCGTTCCCGTTCATTTCACTGGTTTGTATTATCCTTTTGTTATAGTTTCTGCCGGTTTATTTGCTTCTATTTTTTGTGTATCCTACTGTGCTAATCTCCTACGTTTATTGATAAAAATAAACGATAAAGAATTCCCCCTCAAAAAAAGAATTGTTTTAGATTTAACCTTTGGGATTATTGTTATTTATTTCTTTAGTAACTTGGTAAAATTTCTGCCCATCTAAGAAAAACAGAAAGACAATAAAGCGGAACAAAAAGTGCTATATGTAATCCGATATAAACTATCAAAGTTTTATCAAATGATAGTTTATGTTTTTCTTGAATTATATCTGAATATCCCCATGCCATAAGAAATGCAGTAAGAAATGCTGGAAGTGCGTCTTTTAAAAACTGTGTTGTCATATAATCATCTCCTTTTTTAGTAAATCAATAATTCTCTTAAAATTTGTATTGCAGTATAAAAGCCAGAATACCATCCAGCTTTTTTACACTCGACCCCATAATTTGTGCGTAAATTTGAAAGTTTATTCCTTTGTTTTAAATCAGAAACAACTTCTTCTGCATATTTTTCGTATTCGTCAGAAGTTAATTGAACTTTTTGATTATCAATCTCTTCCAAACACTCGCTAAAAAGTATATCTTTATAATCATTCATGCTCATCACTCCTTTACAATTCATGGTGGCGTTGCCCCCATACCCCTATAAGGAACTAAGTTCCTTAACCTTATTAACACTCGCCGTTAGGCAGGGAAAGCAACTCTCTGGTTGCTTCCCTTCGGGAAAGTTTATTTTATTCAAAGTGTCAAGGGTTGCCCTACGGCGTATCGGCTTCGCCTTGTCCCTTGACACTTCTTTTGTCTTCTATTTCACTTTTTCATATTTCAAGATCCCTATATCATCTAAACATCTTTTTAAAGTTCATGTTTTCCCTTTCTCCCCGTATACTCGATAGGACAAGTTTCAACTAAAAACACTACACTCTTATTTCAACTTAATAAAAAACTCCCCATTGTTTCGCCATTCAAAACTTTCAACCTCACGTTCTCCTTTCTTTAGAATATTATCCTGATACCAATTCCCCCATGTAATCAAACGTAAATTATTATCACGAATTGATATTTTTGTATTATCATTAATCACTCCTAATTCAAGAATTTCATTTAACTTCATTTATTTCCTTCTTTCTCCGGGAGAAAAACCGCTCCCGGTCGGATTATTTTATTGATAATATCTTTTAATGATGTACATTAATTTTTCTACAAGGCGATCCAATGTAATTTCTCCCCAACCATCTATGTAATGCCAATGAATTTGTGGGCTTCCAAGAACATCAAAGAATCTGAAAAAAATAATAGCTTGATTCTTTACATTCACAACCTAAAATTAATTGAGGATTATCACAATATTCGTCTTCTAAAGAGCCATATACGTCCATTTTAAAATAACAACTACTTTCAAACTTTAACCACGCTTCTTCTAATTCCTTACGTAACTCTTCCCCGGTTATTTCAAATAAATTTTTCATCTTCGTATCCTCCTTGACTTCTCAGTCTCTCAGCATTACAATTAATATGTATTTTATTTGAAATGGGGCGGTCGGTGGCTATCCGACAAACCCCTTGGAGTTATCCTTGGATATGTTCGATGTATTCGGCTTCTGTTGCAAACAAGATGTAAATGCCGTTTACGTTCCCCATATATCCAAAGGATGTGTAATATCCTTTCAAGGGTATCACCTCCTTTCTATAAAGATTAGGGAGTTAAGAAGTGGAGTTCTTAACTTCCTTTTCTTTATATTTATATATTACACCTTTTTCTGTGTAATGTCTATTGGTATTTTACACAAAATTATGTGTAATTATTCGTTCTTTTTTACACAGATTTTTGTGCATTTCCTCTTGACTTTTGCACAATATTCAATGTATGATTAAAAAAAAGATTGGAGAAAATCATATGCTAATTTACAAAATAGACGTACTAGATGCTTTAAAAAAGGCAGGATACAACACAAATAGATTACGCAAAGAAAAACTTCTTGGAGAAAATTCCATTCAATACCTAAGAGAAAAGAAACCCATAAGCGCAAAGGTACTCGACAAAATCTGTGAACTATTAGACTGTCAGCCAGGCGACATTTTAGAGTATAAAAAACACTCTTAATTTTTTCATCTAAAGAAAATCTTAAATTTTCAAGTTCCCTTTTCTTTGCTATTCTGCTAAATTCATAATTTTCATTAGATAAAAATTTAAGCAAAAAAATACTTAGTTTACATGTTTGTGCAAACTAAGTATTTTTTATTATTTAAATATGTCTTATATTACTCTTCTAATAATCCCTAAACTTTCATTAACTAAAAATACAAGCTATATGTAAACATACGGAACTAATAAAAGTTATAATACCAACTATGATTCCAACAGTCACATCAAATGCTGCAATAAAACCACCACAGCAAAATGCCCAGGCAAATGAACAGAAAAAAATCATGATGATATTAATTATTGGAATAAACCAAAGAATTGACATAACCAAAAACACACAAATAGCAGCAATAATGGCTGTTTTAAAACTTTGTGTATTACCCCAAGTTACTATGAACGTTAATACCGCAAAAGCAAAGTCTTCTTTTACAATACGAGTCAATCCCATATTTACATATTCGGCATTTAACAATAAAGCAAGTAGATTCATTTATTTATCCTCCTTTAGGGAGATTTTAACATATTTAAGCATAATTTTCAATATTATTACTTATCTTACCTTAATTTTCTTGTAACTACTATAAGACCCATAATATTTCCTTCCATCTATGATTTTATAGGCCCGCACTTTCACATAACAATTTTTCTTTCTTTTCAGGCCCTTTATCGTATAAGAAGTTTTTCTACTCGTCTTATACTTCGACTTCTTAAAGTTCTTGTAAGATGAATATCGAACCTGATAGCCAGACACACCGCCAGGACTTTTAGAAATATATACTGTTACTTTTTTCTTTCCAGCTTTTAACTTCTTGATTTTCGCCTTTTTCGGATAAATCTTAAAGTATCTAATATAGTTTCCAGTATAATTTCCTTTTCCCCGAATTGCCATTTTCGCTTTTCCACAGCTTTTATTCCTGCTGTAAGAAACCGTATAATCCCGATTTAATTTTAGCTTTGTCTTTCCTGCCTTAACAGACAAACTTTTCACAATATTCTTGCCTGTATAAGTAGCATTAGTAGGATTTGACACATAAGTAATCTTACGTTTCGTTGAAACTGTTGGTTTCGTCTGTTCCGTAGTTGATGGTGTAGGCTGTGGAGTTTGGCCGCCAGAGGTATATTCCCACCAGCTTATTTCATATTGCTGTTCTGCTTTTCCTGTAAAATTGCCAATTCCTGTGATAATAACTGTTGCCATCCCTTTAATACAATAACCGCCATTCACTTTTTCCCTTGATAATTCCTTACAGGTTCCATTTTTACCACCAATGTTATTACGGTATGATACCGTATAATCTTTTCCTTCAACCAAAAGCTCACGATCATAATAAACATAAAGCCACGCTTCTACTGGCTTTCCTGTTTCGCCCCCTTTTTCTTGTGCAGAAATTATTATATCATTACTTTCACCATTAGTATGATTCATATTTCCTTTTACTATGACTGTACAAGTATCCTGTTTTGTCCCAGCCGTTGCCGTTATCGTTGCACTACCTAATTTTTTACCAGCTTTCACAACGCCAAAATCATCTACGGTCACAATAGATGGATTACTACTTACAAACTTCACAGTATCCGTAGAAAGCGATGGATTAACACGTGCAATTAAATGCCATACCTTTTCCCTTGGATAATCCATCACTGCGGAAATTTTATGTTGGTTTAATGTTATGGATTCAGCCGTAACTTTTGGCAAAACAGATACGGACACCTGTTTCGTTTGATCCTGTGCATAAATATATTGATTTTCCTTGTTTCCCTGATTAAATTGATCTACAAGGTTCTGATTTTTAAATAAAAGCTTGCTTCCATTGTACAGATCCTGAAAATTCCATTTACCCATCTGCGGCAAAGTATCCCCTAGAAAATCTATTTCTATTGGATTCTTACTTTCTCCTGCATCTCCATAATTAAATGCTCCTGTAATCTTTGATACTCCTTTAGGAACCACAAGTTTTTTTAAGTTGCACATACTAAAAGAATAAGACATTAAAACCTGAGTATCCTCTGGAATAACATATTCATCCTCTGTTTTTCCTGCCGGATAGCAAATCAGTGTTTTTCCTCCATCTGTCCTGCCAAATAAAACTCCATCTTCTGTATGAAAATATGGATTTCCTTGTGCAACTTCTATTCTCTTAAGTGAATCATTTTCATAAAACGGCGATCCACCCGTTTTCATTTTAGAACCCATTTTAACTGTTTCTAGCTTCTTGCACTTGTCAAAACATTCTGAGCGAAAAAGAGAAGATACACCAAATGACTCTACATTATTAAAATCAATGCTTTTTATATTTGCAGAAGTTAAAGCCCCTCCATATACTTCTTTGACCGTAGAAGACATCATGATATTCTCTAAATTTTTTACATTTGCAAAGCATCCACTTACAACAGTTTTTATTCCATCTGGCACAGTATAATCCGTTCTCTTCGGAGACGCCGCAGGATAACAAAGCAATTCTTTATTCTTCTTATCAATCAGTACTCCATCTTTTAATTGATAAAAATTGTTTTCATAATCTCCTTCTTGTCCGGCAAAAACAATCTTTTTCAAATTTGCCATGCTAGAACAAAACCCGGTATTGATGCTTTCCAACGTGCTTGGAAGATGGAGTTCTTCTAAGTTTTTAAAGCTTTTAAACTCATTTAATGTAATGCTTCTAATACCTTCTGGCAGAATTAACTTTCTCAAATTCACATTACCAGAATCATAGAACTCAACCACTTTGTATTTTTTATTATCGCAAGTAATCTCAGACGGAATATCAGGATTCGTAACATCACCATGTTCTGCGGCTCCTGAAAAATAATCCCATAGTTTAACCTCATGGTCATTCAATATTTCATATCTATATCCATTTACGGTTATCCTATCATTATTATTCGCTTTCACCTGCACTGGCACCAACACAGAAAAAAACATACACAAAACTAACATATATACCCCTAATCTTTTCATACTTATTCTCCTTTTCTTTTCTGTCGATATTCTTCTAACACTTGCAAGATTTGTTCTCGGTCTTGATCCGTTTCTACAAACTTTAAAATGTCTCTCGGTTGCATCTCCAAAATACAACACAAACGATTTAATGCTCCAATAGAGATTGCGGTATTTCCTTCCTTAAATCTACGCATTGTTACCTGACTAAAGACTCCTGTCCTCTTTGCTACTGTGGTATTAATGCCTACTCTCTTTAATTCCTTTATTACATCTATCTTATATTGTATCATATAAAAAATTCCTTTTTTGTTTTTATTATATCATATTTATACAAAAAAGTCAATCTTATTTTCTCTTTTTTAAATGATTATATTTATATATTTTTCTTCTATTATATATTATTTTTCAGTCATAAATCTCTTATTAAAGTGATTTATCCATATAAACATTTAAGGAATTTCATTTAATGTATTTTTTTCTCATTATTCCATGTTAAAGACTTTTTCTTGACAATTAAATCAAAAAAATTTAACATCATATGAAAAGGAGTAAAATTTTATGAATCTTTATTATTTTAATACATTTTTAAGTATAATTACTTTATTAGGAAGTTTAGCTACTATTATTCAATTATTTATCCAAATTAAATCATTATCCAATGATCTTCCTATTATCAACAATCAATCACAAATACAACAAGTCAATATTTCAAATTCAATTTACAACGATTATTCTACTATAATTACTAAACATAGTAATATTCTTGCAAAGGCTTATGTTTTGGTTTAATCAATATAGAAATTTTCTATATTTTTTTGTTTTATGTACTGTTTTATGTTTTTCCTTACTACACTTTTATCAAATAAAAAACAATTTATATACAACAATAACCTTATAATTAATATTTTACTTTCTCTTTTCCATTACAGTTCTCACTATTGGAAGTCTAAACTTATTTGCACCTAGCAATTATAGTGACTATCTTGTTGCTTCTAAGTCTTATACTTCACTTAATATACACACTCTTAAGAAGTTCCTGGACTTTATGGTCAGACAACAACCAGCGTGTTTTTTTTACTTTATGTTCCAAATTGCGACTATAATACTACTTCTTCGTGACTATATCAAAATTTTTATTCATTTATTTATTGCTCTGCTCTTCCATAAACCTTATACTTTACTAGAAAATAAAGATTTAAGAGATACAATACTAAGTATAATTTTTGCTAACATATTTTTTTATGGAATTTTATATTCAATCCTACAAGCACATAAATAAAATCAATAAAAAATATTTTCATAAATTCTTTTAAATTATGAAACTCTTGTTCCCTTGGTCGAAGACAAACAGTAAGAGTCCGATAAATACCCACATAAATATAAGTAACCAGTATTGCTGACACTAAGTTTTCACCCAAAGAAAAATCTGATTCACCTACTAACAATAAAAAAAATATGAAAGAAAAAAATAAAAGGAAAATTCCATACATCATCATATTAAAAATCACGCTTGCTATATTCTCTGTTCGATACTTTTTTATGAACAACTGCCTCAAGCACATACAAAAAATTTTTATTAAGTCATACATCGTACAACAAATACTTACTATCATGATAAATAATACAAGATAATTCATTTTATATTTCCTCCTCTATTTTCGTGATTTTTTGATGGCAAATAATTAACCACAAAAAATCTCATAACACAAATGACAATTACGTTAAATATTAAAAACAAAATTCCCCACAAAGATATATGCGCCGAATAAAACACAACACCAATCGCATACATTCCCATTCCGAACAACTGTACCAAATTAAAACAAAAAATAAGAAGACAGTCTATTACAAAACAACAACCATCCAACACACGATTCAACTTCTTACGATCTACTTTTTTCATAAATCTCCTCCTCAAAATAAAAGAAATAGGGACGGCAACTTACCGCCCCATCTTTCTAGTTTGTACTTCCTGACTGAAACTCCACTGTCATGACTGGTTCTGTCCGATTCAAAGAAGTCTCCAAGGCTTCTTTGTACTCTTCTTTCGTTCTCCAACGACTGTTTTCATCCAACGTGTTCAAAAATTTCTTACTAATGAATCGGCTATATCTCAACGGTGCATTTTCATAAGGATTACTTCCAGCAATGTAAACTTGTACCTTCAAGGTACTTGTTTTTCCCAAAGAATCTGTCGCTGAATAAATGATTGCCTGCGTTCCACGATGAAGATTTTTCACTTCTTCCTTTCCAAACTTTTCAGGATCACAAATTACAGCTTCCAGCTTTTTACCTTGTTCATCATCTTCCTTATCCGTCACTACCGGATTCTTTTGAATTTCCTGTAATACTTTTTCTGCATCAGACAGTTCTTGGTCAAAATAGCCAAGATCATGAGCCTTGATCACTGGAGGATGATTATACTTCACATGAACAATTCCTTTTTTCTCTGTCACATTTCCAGCACTGTCTTCTACCCGGAAGGTGACATGAATATCTACCATTTCATCTTTCTTCAAATGTTTGAAATAAGTATCAATGGTTTCCGTTTCTGGTATGTTATCAAAAGTCTTTGTTTCTGGCTGATATCCCATAGAAGATTTGTCATATTCTATTTTTATAAGTTTTACATGGTCTAACATATCGCCATCTTCATTATCAGTACAAATTTTAATTAGCTTCCTTAGATCTTTACCTGTTACTTTTTCATTCTCTAATACAGTAACAGGATCGTTCAGATATAACTCAGGAAAACGATCCCATTGAGCCTGCATTGTAAAATCATTGGTTGGCAGAATACTTCCTGCCATGCTTTTTACGGATGCTGGCTGACTGGACATCTGAACACTTTTTGCATACATCCGGGTTACCGTGCCTTTTACAGAATTATCAGATTCTTCCCGTAACTGTTCATAAGACA
Source organism: Anaerostipes rhamnosivorans (assembly GCF_005280655.1). Lineage (NCBI taxonomy): Bacteria > Bacillati > Bacillota > Clostridia > Lachnospirales > Lachnospiraceae > Anaerostipes > Anaerostipes rhamnosivorans. The sequence continues at coordinate 1,508,688 of NZ_CP040058.1, read as the reverse complement.
TTGTCTCACCTTCTGCATGTTTTTTAGGACTTGTTATCCCTGATTTAAACAGATTCCAACTCATGAATTTTGCGTTTGATACTTCAAAATTATTTTTCTGAAGCCTTACGTCTTTTTCTACGGTTTGTACTTGCTCTGGGACATCACCCTTTGCATCTTCCGCTGATTCATACTGTACCCGATAGATTTCTTTCCACTGGGCATATAAAGGAATCGTATCATTATCCTTGATTATTTCTCCACCATATATCTGACCCGGCAGATAAGAAGTTCCCGTTCCGTCCTGTTTTGTATTCCAGCAGACAAACTCATAACCAGCCCTAATCGGTACACTTCCTGTTAAAGTTAAGGATTGTCCATAGATTTTAGTCTGATTTCCCGGTGCCCCATTGCCACCATTGGCATTATACGCAATCGTTCCTTTCCATGGATTCCACTGAGCATACAATGTAACTGTACCGCCATTCTGGTCATGGGCATAGTTGCTGTTTTTTCCATAGGCTGTCCCGGTGCCATTCTGAGCCGTATTCCAGTTCTTAAAGTTATAGCCATGTCTAATCGGCGTTGTCTGGCTAATGCTTAGGCTTTGTCCATAGGTTTTTGTCTGGCTTCCCGGCGTTCCTGTACCTCCATTGGCGTTGTAGGCTACCGTGTGTCGCCATGGTGTCCATTGTGCCGTATGTGTGCGGTTCGCACAGACGATTGCCCCTACAGTCCCCGTCCAGCTTGTAAAGTTATAACCATAACGTGTAGGATTTCCCGGAGCAGTTACATAAGCCCCATCCGCAACCGTCTTTGTTGCTACATTTCCTCCATAACCATTAGAAAATGTAACCGTTCGATTAGGACGAGTGAAATTAAGCGTCGTTCCGCAACCTGTATAAAGTTTTTTATTTCCACCTTTGCTGTCTGTATTATTAATGCCCATACAGCGGGAGTTCACCTGAATGGTAATGTTCCTAGTTGTATTACTATGAACCAAAGGAGCGTCAGAAGTAATGTCACCATCACCCCCGTCCTTTGTATACTCCCGATAGTTTAATCTAAGTCCGTCTGGCTTGTCATAGTCTGCTGAACTCTTTTTATAGTGTGCAGACTGAGTATAAGACAAAGTAAATACAAAAACCGTATATGCATTGTCCGAAGATTGCTTTGTTTTTACACTGCTTACCTTCAGCTTGATGTTATGGTTGTTCGTTCCAGATAAGGAGCAGGTCCATGTGGATGAGTTATTCGTAAAATAGTCCCATCCAATATCCTTAGAATGTTTTACATTAATCCAGACTTTACTGGTTTTCCCGTCTCCCTTGATCTGGAAATAAAATTTCCCAGACTTGTTCATAGTTTTCCAGTCCGCTGTTTCGGAACTGTATGCCAGAACTGGAACAGTCCCCGGAAGTAACATGGTACATCCCAAAACTATACACAAAAGCCGTTTCCACCATTGTTTTTTCTTTCCTTTCATCTTTACATCACCGTTCCTTTTCTTCCAAAACAGAAGTTTTGCGACATTTCATCGTTTTTGTTTTCCCATCCATTTGATGGGTCTGTACCACCTCCACATCTAACAACCCTTTCTGATAATCCACACCATAATAGATGATTTTTATTTTTCCTTTTGAGTTCATTCCTGCTTTTAAATTGCGCTCAAAATCCTGCGCCATTTCTGCGTCGGAATGAAATTCCGAAGTTCCATCCATCGTGTTCTTCACCGCCTCAGAGACACAAGTACTAAGTTCCGTGTCTCTGGTGCTGGTACTGGACATTTTTGAAAATGCAACGATGGTAAGAAGTCCAAGGACAACCACGATCAACCCAATGATTGCATTTTTCATAGCCGCTCCTTTCTATGAAGCTGTTGTTGCTTTCTGTACGATTGTTGTAATCATCGTGTCTAAAGCGTCCCGGACTGCTGGTCCAAGAACTGCTGTTACTGCTCCGATTAAAAATACCCCGGCGAATACGGATACTCCACTCTCTGCTACAATCCCAATTATTTTTTCCATGTTTTTCTATCTCCTTTTCTTTACGATACTGATACTGCTTTGTTTGTAATTGTTGTGATCATTGTCTGTAAGGCCGTTTGTACTGCTGGCCCCAAGACTGCTGTTACTGCTCCGATTAAAAATACCCCGGCGAATACGGATACTCCACTCTCTGCTACAATCCCAATTATTTTTTCCATGTTTTTCTATCTCCTTTTCTTTACGATACTGATACTGCTTTGTTTGTAATTGTTGTGATCATTGTCTGTAAGGCCGTTTGTACTGCTGGCCCCAAGACTGCTGTCACTGCTCCGATTAAAAATACCCCGGCGAATACGGATACTCCACTCTCTGCTACAATCCCAATTATTTTTTCCATGTTTTTCTATCTCCTTTTCTTTACGATACTGATACTGCTTTGTTTGTAATTGTTGTGATCATTGTCTGTAATGCTGTCTGAACCGCTGGTCCCAAGACTGCTGTCACTGCTCCAATAAGAAACACTCCAGCAAATACTGCTACTCCACTTTCTGCTACTACTCCTATGATTTTCTCCATTCTTCTTTTCTCCTTTTCTTTATGAATCTATTGTTTTTGTTTCTTGGGGAGTTACGCTCCCCAAACCCCTAGTGTTTCAGCACCTTACAGCAAGTGAAACATGCTTCCAGGTGTCGTGTTTTTTTTTGGCGGCGCACGAATCCTCATAATTCCTCCTGTTTTCTGTAACAAAAAAAGACTGTAAATATTTTTACAATCTTTAGCCTTCATCTGGTTACCACAGTTCTACAAATTGAATTCGATCTCCGTTATACCATGTTTCCAAATACATTTTTTCTTCATAAACGTAAATTTTTTGTCTAATCCACTTTCCTGCACATTCCTTCTCATAATCATCTATAAGTGTTCCATAGTGTTCTACATCAAAGCACTTCTTTTTAAAACAACTCTCCGGGTGACCAAAAAGTAATTCAGAAAGAGAAATCCCTCCAAGATCAGCGATCTTCTCTAATCGTTCTTCTTTTGTCAGATGAATACCATGTTCCCAAGCAAAAGCAGACGCTTTTGTAACACCTCCTATTATCTGTCCAAATTCCTCTAACGTATAACCATTCTCTTTCCTGATCTTATAAATTCTTCTCCCTATTTCTTCACGATCCAGTATCATAGCACCTCCTGATTTACAGACCCTTTTCTATAATCTGATTTTGAATCAAATAAAAGAATGTGACCCTTTTCACATTCTTTTAAAATCAACGATGTTATTGAAGTCATAGACATTTTTTCCATAGCTTACCTCCTTCTTCTACTCACTTGATTGTGCCAATCTAACATAGCTTTTTCGCTCATATGTTTTGTCAGCGGAAAATAACGTATTTTTGACCTGATACTTTAGAGTAACAACGAACAAGTCGTCACTTTCTTTTGTTACTTCCAATGCTTCATATCCAGCTTCCCTTGTTTCTTCTTTACACTCTTGTATGATGTAATCTGAAAAATCAGCGGCTTTCATCTTTTGGGACATCGCCGCTTGAAATTTCTTTGCATTGTTTACCGATACTTGTGTATTGCTGTAAGAAACCAAAAACAGGCCAAACAGAATCGTTCCCATAAAAACAATGATGGCCTTTGGCAAATTGTCCATTCTATCCCTCCTTTAGAGCGCATAAGCTTCCAACTCATTTTTCGTCTGATACCGGAAAAAGAAAATCTGGATTGGATATTTTAATTCCAGCCGATAACAAGGACGGTCTTCGTAAAAACCGTCACTTGTAACGGTTAAGGTATACTCTTTTTCTCTTGCTTTCAAAAGCCATTCATCTATAACTTCTGATGAAAAATGGCTGGCCTGCATCTCTTCCACTGCTTCCGTTTGAAACTTCTGCGCTTCACTGACGGTTGCCCCGGTAAGCAGGATGGAAAGGAAGAAAAAAGCAACAAACACTAAAAACAATACGGTTGTAACCTGTGACATAATCTGCTTCATAATTCCTCCTTTCTACCTTTCTGAGGATATCCCATCCATATTGATAAGTAACAGTTTTAGACGTTTGGAATCTTTTAATCCCCTTGAATTTTTTACAACATAGAGAATGGAATACTCTTTAACAGAAGATCCCGTATTTAAATTGCTTCCTTCATACAGCGTCTTTTTTTCTTTGCCATCCTCTACCGTTACAAGATAGGTTTTGATTTGACCCGTCAAATCGCCGTCTTCTTGATCCTCTGCCTTAGCAAAAGTACGGGCATCCACGATATCCTCTTTTTTTACTTCCAGTTTTACTGTTTTCTTTGCTGTAATAGCCGGAAACCCTCTTTCCAGCAGTTCTTGATTACTTTTTGACTTCACAGTATCATTTATCTTACTCTGGTCTGACAGTTGATACATAAAAATGCCCCAAAATGCGGCAAGAATGATCCCCGCAACCACAAGTTCCACCGTCGCTTGTTTTACCAGCTTTATGACTTGTTTCATACGCCCTCCTTACCCACACAGGGCTTTTAAAAAGTCCAGCCCTGAGTGTTTCAAAAAGAGGATTGCCCCTGAAAAAAAGGCAACAAACAAGATTGTCACAAAAACGTTAAGCCCCATAGAGCCTACCTCACTGATCTCTTCATCTTCCATTTTTAATCTCCTTTTTATTCATATTTTCCTCTCACAAAAACATCCACCTGTTCTCCATTCAAAAAACTAAGAGAATACCAAGTACACCCTCTGTGAGAACCACTGCTTCCTAAACAATCTGTCCGGCAAAGATCCACACAATACTCTTCCATTTCCTGCAATTCATCTATCGTTATTTCTTCATTAGATCGCTCCATAATCTCTTTCTGCGTCACATAAAACACCTCCCTATAGTGAGTCACAAAGTACTTTAAAAACCCCGATCAGAATTGCTCCAAAAACAATTCCAATCCCATTTTCCGCTAGTTCCTGTATGATCCGGTCTAATTTCACTTCTATCACCTGCCTATACTGCTTTTAACATCATCTTTAAAAATCCCATACACAAAATAATCATGATCGTGCCGATCTGCATGACCATAACAAACGACGGGATATACATATTAGAGCCAAAAAGCGCTACCTTGTTTTCATTTTTCAAGTTTTCCGCCCGGTCAACCAACTGATTATTGTTTTCAATCAAGATTGCCAGCTGGTCAGAATTTTCCCCGCTGTCACCAATGCTATAGAGATTTCCCATCGCTGTTTGAATCTCCGGTGTTGTCACCTCATTGGCGAAATGGTCAAACGGAAGACTGGATTTTGGATGCTCTTCCATTTCAGAAAGCATCTTTTTTACTTCGTCTTTTAAAACAAACGGACATTTGTTTAAAGACTCTTTAATGGATAAGTACAGGTTTTTTCCCTGCAAAGATAAAATCACATTGGTCAGCCACACCGGGAATTTCATTTCCACAAGTTTTCTCAACCGTTTTTTTGCATTATTTAACTTTCTTGCTGGACTGGTCAGCATAAAATAAACAATTCCTACGCCAGCAATCCCTAAGTAAACATTTTTTAGAAAAATGCCTGCAAGAAAAAAAGGAACCGAAATCAACGTTTTCAACATTGCCTGTTTTCGTTCCTTTTTCTTATCCATATGACGAACAAGTTCCCAATCCCGGCTGATCTGTTCTGTATTTCCCTTGGTTGCGACTGTAAGCCAGGAATAATCTGTGGATCGTTGTACTTTTGCAAAGATAAACATATAACATCCAAGGAAAAGAGCCTGTGATATCTGGTAAGACAATTCCTTAAAAATATTGATCTGATCCCTTAACTGCATGAACATGATAGACATTGCCAAGCCTAAAATCATGCAAACAAAAATCATGACAACGGCAAGGACTCTCTGCCATTGTTTATCCTTCTGAAATTTATAAACCCGCTGTTGCCATCGGATCGTATCATTCAAAAGAATATGAAGCATTTGATGGAAGTTTCCACCTTCTTCTTCCACCCGGATTAGATAAGAGTGAAGCCGCCTGATTTCATCACAGTGGTATTCTTTTTCTATGATCTTAAAAGCATGTTGATACATGTCAGGATCATCGACATTTGTCTCGATCAGTTGAATTGCTTTTGTAATACATTCATACATCGGCTCTTCTTCCTGAAAAACCTTTCTCGTTTCCTTTAACGCCGGCAGAATCTTGTGCGGCTCCCGATCGTAACAGTTGATTAGCTGGCGCATATATTTTACAGTATCATCAAACCGCTTCTGCTCATGCAGGCGTTTGAACTCAGATAAAAACACCCGTGGCAGAAGCAAAAAGAAAATTGCACACAAAATCAGGATATATTTAATTTCCAACTGATACAGTTTTCCAAAACAGAAAACTGCAAACAGATACAAAAACAGGTTGCTGACATACTTTGTAAACGTATACTCATAACCATATCCATAAATCTCCGTCTGAAGATTTTTAAAATTAAGCAGTTGCAAGGTACTGATTTTTTTCTTCTTTTTCTTTCCTTTCTTTTTTCCCATATCTACTCCTTTCTCATAAATTCTTCCATCTGTGGATAAGGATTTTTAAATGGATTCTGAATCCCTACCCGTTTCAATTTCTTTTCAATTTCCTCTGTCAAGTCTCTGGAAATCAACTTTCCATCGTTAACGATCAACTGACACACATTGCGATCTTCCTGGTTTTTTCCAAAACAAACAATCTGTTCGATTCGGCGAATAATACGACCATCTGCCAACATTTTACGCCGAACATAAATACCAAGATTCAAATAGCTATAAGTATCACTTTCCATCTTCTCCCCAATGATTGGATCATCCATCATGTTTCGGAGCCGGACCGGGATTTTTCTAGCATCATCCGCATGAAGCGTCGTGATGCAGTTGTTTCCCGTAGAAATATTTTCAATCAGATACTTTGCTTCCGTACTCCGGGCTTCCGAAAGAAGAATCCAGTCTGTCCGAAGTCTTAAACAAGTCACAAGTGCATCTACATAACCAAAGGAAGGATTTACTTTTAATTCCACACAATCTTTCCCCGGATTCAGTTTGGAATAATGTACTTCCAAGTTATCCTCAATCGTGACCACTCTGGTCATCGCCGGAATCGTTAAAGTCAAATACTTTAACAACTCTGTTTTTCCAGCTCCCACAAGTCCTGCAATCGCTATGTTTACCTGTGCCAAAACCATACTTTTTAAAAAATACTGTATTTCCTTTGTACAGTAACCGTCTTTGATTATAGATTCATCCGTAAGTTTCGCATACGGAAGAGACTTCCGAATCGAGATAGTCTTTCCATTGACTGCCGCAGATTCATGGACAATTTCTATTCTTAACCCATTCCCTTCCGCTTCCACGACAGGATTCACAGAAGTCAGGTTTGCATTGACAGATGGAATGTTTCCAACATGGCTGGAAAACTGATTCAAAAATTCATCCGTCAAATGAACGTTTTCCACCAGATAACGACCTTTTTTCACATCGTCAACGATCAACTGACCATTGGCCCAGTTGATGTCTGTAATCTGGTCATTCTCTACAAAGGGAAGCAATGGGCCAAACTGTTCCGGCCTTAACCCTGCTAATTGTTTTTCACTCATTTTTTTGCTCTCCTATTCTTCGTCTTCTTCTTCCCCTCCGACACCTTTTGCAACATGACGCTTTGCAAGAGGAACAAGAACAAAAACTCCAAGTGCTGAAAATACCATCGCTCCAATTCCCATATACCGGACATGACGTTCCTTTGCAGTGTCTTTTGAAAAATCAGCCGCTTCTTTTACCCATTCCACTACATTCTGTTTTTCTGCTGTCACCTTTTTCGGAGCCGCCATCACAGATACGCTTCCAAACATCATCATGCATACCATAACCAACATCATCATTCTTTTCTTCATTTTTCTTCTCCTTTTTTATTTTCTTCTACATATACTTCTCTTTCACAATCCGTTTGTAAAATTTTTTGAATCAGCAATGCGTTTTTACTACAGTTACAAATCAATATTAATCGTCCATCTTCAAACACTCCATAATCACAAACAACAGGCCTTACATCATATCTCATAGAATGTCTCCTTTCTCTCGTATTACCTACAAAAACATCACCTAATGTCATTTCTTTACTCTCATTATCCATCTGTTCTAATAATAAGTCATTCGGTGTAATCTGTAATGTTTTACAAATATCCATTAGCCTATTTAATGATGGAAAATATAAACCGCGCTCCATTTGAGAATAGTTTTGATAATTCATTTCTATGGTTTTCGCAAATTCTTTTTGATTCATTCCTTCTCGTTGCCGATATTCTTTTATATTTCTGGCTATATTTTTACGATATTCCTTTTTAATTGTCTAAACCTCCTTCACCCAATCGAATTAAAAAAAACGGGAGCTTTACAACATAAATTACTGAGTATATGACCAAAACACTAGCAAAAAAGTTTTGAAAATCTTCTGCTGAAACATTCCCTTTTACAAGCCATGGAAGCCATCCATTTTGACAAACAACACAAAACAAAACAGCAAAAGAAAAACAATTCATGACACGTTGAAACAAACGACTAAAGATCTGTACAATAAAACGAATTCCCTTTAACAACTCTATTAAAAAGTGTTCCATACATCCTCCTTTCTTATTTTCTTTACCGTTCCTGTTTTCTTATGCCAAATAATTAAACAGTCCTTAGAATCCTCTAAGGCCATCCAGTTTCCCGGATTTAACCGATGTTCCGAAACAATCTCTTTCTGTTTCCTTGTCAGCTTCTTTGCTTGTTTCAATTTTTTTTCACCTCCATTTTTTGATACAATCCTTGTGAATAAAAACATCTTTTCGCTGTCTTGTTCGTATGTATTCCAAACCTTGTGTTGTTTCATCTACTGCTTTTCCACAGACCGGACAACATTTTCCGGCTACTTTTTCCCTCATTCGTTTATCCCATCTAATCATGATTACCTCTTTTAAACAATCTCCTTTCTACCACCACTCCAGGTCTAAAAACTCCTTGTCTGTCTCAGCCTCAAAATAGGGAGTGACTTCATAGTGATAAATATTCCCGCTTTGATATTGAATACAAAAATCTCCATTAGAATCACAAAAAGCACTGTGAATCGCTCCTTCCTCCCAGCGACCTCCAAGTGCTTTTTGATGCATCTTCATAACTTCTTTTGCAAATTCGATCAAATCTCCCTCAACCATATTCATTCCTTCATTCCTCCGGCATATAAAATTCTATTTCCCCGGAAACAAAAGCATCATAAAGTTCACTCATGACTTGTGTAGTCCTCATAATGCTTCGATACTTTCCGACACAAATCCAACGATTTAAAAAATTCAAACAAATCTTCTTATTTCTTTGTCCAAATTTTTCTAAATAGTATCTTTGCTTTTTCTGTGAAACTACAATCACTTTCTTTTGTTACCTTTCCACCTATTTTTTTCATTTTTATTTGTGTCACCTCCCTCATAGGAATTTCAATCCATTCCTCTTCTTTTTTGTAAACGAAATAATCCCCATGGATCATATTTTCATTTTTCAGAAGTTCTGTTATACTAGGATAAGAATTTTCGTATAACTTTTCAGAAGATAATACAACTTCTACTGATTCAAAATGTTCAAAATAAATTTGCACCTGATATTTCTGCGGTCCATAACATTTATTAAGTGCATATAACACAGCCGGCATCAAAAAAAAACCTAAAACAAAATAAATAAAGTCCATTTAGGAGTTCCTTTCCATGAATCTTCTTTCTTTTTTAAAAAAATTCATTTTCAATTTTACTTCTGCTTCTTTCCTGTTCATCTCTCTTAAAACTACTTATTACAAAGAAAAGTGGGAGCACCTCCTAACATCATTACTAGGAGGCTATCTCCTATTTCTTTTGCTTGTGGTCATTGTTTACTTCTATCGGCGAGAATCTTAACCTCACCTTACAATCATCCAGTTCCCATCCTTTTGAAGCTTCAAGTTAAACTGACTGATCTGTACTGCCTTTGTCTCCTGATCCAGATATTTGACCGCCACAGAAACTTTGATCTTCTCTCCGTCTTTCTGTATCACCGGATTTAAAAGTTCCATAAAGGAATAACTTTCCTTATTCACAGGTTTTAAAACATCCCCTTTGACATAGTAGCTGAGTTCTTTTGCCTGTGCTTGTGGATACAGTTTGAAGAATGTTTTAAGGAAATCTGTTACCTCTTGTGAAGTTTTGGAATCGACTGATCCATCTACCTCCGCAATTTCCGGCTGATAGCCGCTTTTCTCCGGCACACTGCTGATCGTTGGATTTTGAACAATGACCAGATTTCCACTTGTATCTACATGCACGACCACACGATATACAGAAGATACTTCCTTTTGTTTACTTCCCTCTTTGATCTCCTGTTTTAAAGAGAAAATCACTTTGTACTCATTGTCCTTTTCGGACGGCGAAACAGACCAAATTTCCACGTCTTTCACACTGGAAGACGTAGAAACTTTTTGTCCTAACACATCCGCATTCAAGGTCTGAAGTTCTTCTGTCAAGAACTTTCCTGCCTTTTCCGAACGATCACCTACGCCGCTGTCTCCGGCACTCCACGTATAATACGCTTCTGCAAAGTTTCGAACAAAGTTTTCTATCCCGTTTGTGTCCACTAGTTTTTCTTTTTCTACTTTCCTCTCATGCACCGTATGCATGTCAATCGCAGTAAAATTCTTGTAGATTCCAAAAGCGACACTACAAATCAAAAGAATCCACAGAAAAATTACTGATTTTCTGTGGACCCCAACTTTCATTACCCGGACTTTTTCCGGTTTCTGCTTTTTTTCTTTTTTTTGCTTTTTTATGCCTTTCATATAAGCTCCTTTCCTATTCAATCGGTGCTCCGGTATCGGGGCTGGTATCTGCTGGTTTATGTACCTCCCAATCCGAAGTGTCATGCGGTGCTTCGGTATATTCTTCCTCTGTAGTTGTCTCTACAGGTGCTTCCGTCATAGTTTCATCCTCTGTTGCTATTTCAGTCGTTGCCTTTGTCTTTTTTTCTTCTCTTGGTTTCCATATCGTACAGGCAACAAACACACATACCACCAAAACCACAATCCCTATTCCTATTTTTTTCATTTACACATTTCCTTTCTTTTATTTTGAAATTATCCAAAATGGCCCACCGGCACTGGCATCAGATTTGGCTTCACTGGCGATAAGATCAAGGCTCCATGTCTGTTGCGTTCTTTTTCTTGATCCACAATCTGCTACTGTGATTTTTCCATCTTTTATTCCCGTTAACACAATAAAGTGCCCATTATTTGTGAAATGTCCTGGCCCCATAAGAGCCACAACTAATTTCCCCGTTTTTAAAGCATTGATCACCTGCTTTTTATTTTTTTTCACTGCCTTACACTTTAGGTGATATTCCTTTGAAAGTGCCGGAACTATAGCATGCATCGTTGCGTTTCCCTGACAGTATCCATGTTTCTCCGACCAAGCACATGTCTGCCGTGGATTTACTTTTTTTCCGGTTAGCGTGGAAATACAGATTGCCATTGACGTTGGCCCACAGCCGCCACTTTTAATTGTTCCAGTACCATATGGAAGTTTCCACCATGCGGCATCTCCTTGATTATAGTACACAACCTTAAGACCACAGTTCCCTTCCAGCGTCCCAACCTCTGCGGAAGAATCTCCAGTGCTGGTGGAATAATACCGCATGACTTTTTCCGCATGGTTCGGGGTTCCTTTCGCCCCGGCGGGCATACACTCCCGGCTATACTGTTCTGAAAGTGCAAGAGTGTAAATCCCACCATGCTTCTTAATCCATGCAATCCAGCGATCCATACCGTAATTGTATCCCTGAATCGCTACTTTGATATGATCGATATCCGTAGGAGAATCCACATCCGCTTTTTTTAGGGCATCCCTTAATTCCTGTACCCCGGCGTTAATCGAACACTCCGCATGGCCTGTCGGAATTCCGTTTGGCCCTTGAACATGGCCGCCGCTTTTATTTTTTGTTACCAAACAATACAGACCATAGGCTCCTTCTGCGGCCTGCATCGGGTCTGGTTCTCTTCCTCCACTCTCTGCCATCATAAGTGCAAGTGCAAGATCGCAATATTCAGATATTTTATACTTGTCACAATATTTTTGGACCATAGGACGGCGGGCTTCAACTTCCTGTGAAATCCCGATTGCCCCAAAGTTACTGGAAGAACCAGAATCATCATCATCATCTGCAACCAGCACACACATGAATAAAACAAGCGCAAAAAAAGGAAGAGTAGCACCAGCAACTTTTCCAAGTTTTTTCATTGCTTATTCCTCCCTCTATTCTGTCTTCTTGGCATCGGCTGACTTGTTTTATCCTGATGCCCCGTATTAATAGAAGAACGTTCCTTATTCAATTCTTTTGATGCAAAGTTACCAGAAGCACGTTCTCTACTTCTTTCTTTTTCTACAAAAGAAGTTCCTCTGCCCGTAGAAGTATCGTTTGAAACATTTTGTCTTCTCTGTTCATTTTTCATTACAGAATCCTGAGAAGAGTTTTTTTCTCCTACAGGGACATTTCCCCGATTCCGATTCTTACTTTGCATCTGCTCCGAAGACGTTACCGGGCGTTTATGGACTTGTTCTCTCTGTGGCTCTTCTTTCCGGTTTTGTTTCTTCTGTTCCATTTCCCGGCGCTTTTCTCCAACCGTTTTACGATGGTTTTGAAGTTTTTCTTCCCTTTTTTCTTTACGTTCTTTCGGCTCTTCTTTTATACCTTCTTTCAAGTTCTCTACATTGCTATAAACCGCATATTTGGCTTGTGTAGGAACACTTTTGATCTTCTCTCCTGCCATTTTTGCTTTATCAACAACTTTTTGCGGCGTATCTAAGACAGCACCTATTTTTTGTCCAGTCCGTGCCCCTACATTATCTCGTTTTCCTCCTGTTTCCTGTCTGCTCAGGCTGGCTCCAACAGCACCTCCTACGGCTCCAGCCGCACCTGCGGTAACAACATTTCTAAGCCTGCGTTCCATACGTCGTGTCTGCCGCCGCAAAAACATTTGTGGCTTCCTGAAAATTCTTCCTCCTGTCTGTTGTCCATCGTTTTCCAGCTTAAACATGCCCAGAATATCAGGTAGTTTCGTATAGATACCTGCATAGGTAAGAACCTGTAAAAATGCTGTCATAAAAAATGGATAGCTTTTCGATACCGAATAAAACATCGTGGAAATACTAAATGCAACCGTAATGATTAACGTGATCCCGGCCCGGCTCATAATCGTATTAAACAACTTTTCAACACCTCTTCGGACAGTTCCCTCATATCCAGGGATCATAGACAAAAGAGCACTGATCGGTAAAAACATTGCAAAAATGATGAACAAAACTTGAGAAAGAATCATCATTCCGGCAAATAAAGCTACAAAAAAAGAAACTCCGATATTAAACAAAAACAAAAATACCACAGTTCCCAGCCGATTCCCTACTTGCGTTGTTGTTAAATTATTATTTTTCTTTTCCTCAATCTCTTTTTTTACAACCTTCTCCCGGTCTTCTCCGTCATTTTTGTTTGGACTGGTTGATTCCAGTTCTTTCACCCGGTCTTTTCCTAACTTTTTTACATCCGTGGAACCATACTGAAGGATCAGCCACGGCTGTCGGACTTGGATCGAAAATAAGTTATCCCGGATAAGATCCACACTGTCCGTTCCTTTTACAGAACTATCCGGTATTGTGATTTTCGTTCCTAAACTTAATGCCGCACTGCTTATGTCCGTAGAAAAACCATTCACCTTTTTGATAAGATCAGGGGCATAAGCAATAAATGACGCAGACACTAAAAACACAACAACAAAATTGACCACTGCATGAACCGCCTTTGTTGTTTCTCTCTTTAAAAGCCCTGTATAAATCACATAAGCACCCACAATCACAATAAAGAACAATAAAAATCCAGCATAAAAACCATCGGTAGAAATTCCTTTCTTTGTAACCCCCGCAAGTGTCTGAATATTTTTTCCAACCGTCTCAGCCATTTTGGTAATAAAATCTAATTTAAACGCTTCGGAAACGAGGTATCCCGTAGCATTCGAGATATATAAACTCAAACGCCAAATAAAGTTTGTAATCATGTACACGCCGTACATGACACTTTTTCCAATCCCGTCTCCCCAGTTCCAAGGAAGCCAATCCCATCCCGTATCTACATAGAAATCAAGCTGGTAATTATCAAGTCCATAACGAGAATACGCATGGTTTTTATCAATCGTAGAATCAACCAGTCCAGCCGCCTGGGCAACATTGCCCAAACATGCCAAAGCAATCACAATACCAATTGCAACAGCAATGATAATTCCAAGGATTTTCAATACCTTCTTTTTCTTCACTTATCATGCCCCCTTTTCCACTGGCGGACGAGTATCAAACGCATGGAACAAATCTGCAAAGACCGGATGAAATTGAATGACTCCAATATGTCCATATAAATCCTGCATTAATGCCTGACCATTCTCCAAGTTCCGAAGTCGTTCCTGATTTCCTTTATCTTCTGGATCAAGTCCAAAAAATTCCAATGTTTTTTTGATCTCTGTCAAGTCTGTGCTTCTGAACGCAAACTTGATTCCAATGTTATTTTTCATTTTTTCATCCAAAAGGTCATCCACATTCTGAGTGATGAAATAAACACCTGCGTTCATCGCACGTCCTGCACGGACGAGTTTATTACTAAGTGCTTTTCCCTGTGTTACCTGCAAGAAACTCCACGCTTCATCTAAACCCACCGCCTTAAAGACAGAGCGGTCTTCTTGAATGAAGTTTAACGCAAACGATGCAATGACGATCATCATTGCAATACTGAGGACCTCCGTGATTGTATAACTATCTGCTTCTTTATCCGGTTCCGGGAGTATCAGATCAGCAACCTGCAAAACATTTAGCTGTTTATCAAGACTGATAGACCCTTCTACCTTTCCAGATGAAAACAAAAGGATTCCTAAAGCACAGTCCGCAAAGCTTTCTATATGCGTTGCAATCAAGGACGCTTCTCTTGTCCCTTGTTTTTTTAATACGTCAATGACGCTTAAAAGCCCTGGTCTTTCACTGTCCGTGACTTCCCGGATAGCGGACATCAAAATCGGAAATTTCTCAGGATCTTTGTTGGAAATTCCTGTTAAATAAGTGAGAATATCCACCACAAGATTCTTTGCTTCCTCTCGATCCTCATAAATAATATAAGGATCTAACAGTCCGCGATTTTTTTGCTCTGATGTTAAATTTACAATATTTAGCTGATCCCTGATTTCCGGAAGATTTTCTATCCATCCTCCACGCTCGGATTTTGGATCCAGAATAAGAACCTTAGCACCAAACAATGCGGCGTAGTACATAATCATATTAGCAGAGAGCGATTTACCACCCCCTAAAGAACCTAAAAACGCCATAGCCAATGCATTCGTTACCGAACCTTTTACTCCCTGTGCCGCAAGAGCTGGCTGAATATAGACATTTTTTCCGGTATCCACATTGTACCCAATGTAGATTCCATGATCTTCTCCAAGCTGTTGCGTTGCACCAAACCCAAGACTTGCGATAAAATCAGAAGTGACATACTGAATATAGTCGTCCTCAAAACGTTTGCTTGCTGGAATAAATTCTTCAAACAAGCCTCGCATATCGCCAAACGGACGAACAAGTTTGATTTCCAGATCATCGTAAAAATCCCTAATTTCATCACATCTCATTTTGAGTTCGTCTTCGCTGTCTGCACAAACACGGATCACGTAGCTAATCTTGTACATAGAATCTTTTGTCTGATTCAAATCCGTTTCCAGTTCGGTAACATCCTCCAAAGCTTCTACTACTGTCTCAGATGATTCACTATCATTTTGATAGGCATGATCATCCAGATCCTTAAGCTCTTTCTTTTTATTTCTCACTTTTGTAAGTGCTTTTCGATTTTCTATCACTTCTATATTCATAGAAGTATCAACCGGAAAATTGAATTGCTGTTGCTGATAATAAAAAATTTCCGATCCCGGAAATTCTAACTCTCCAACAATATTAGAAATTGTAAAGCAAGAAACATAAGTTTCCTGTTTCTCTCCCACAATCTTCATAGACCGTTGTTTTTCTTCTATAAGACATCGGGATGGACGTAGAAGATCATACCTCTTTACAAGCGTTTCCCCTTTTAGTTTTTCTTTCGGAAGAGAATATTCATACTCTTCATATGGCACCGACACCTGACCATAAAGATGATCTAAAATATATCCAATATCATTTTTGGTAACTTTTCGGAACTGAAATCTCCTTCCAATCTTATTTTCCAAAAGTTTTTCAGCTTTTGAATATCGGCGAATTTCTTTGTCGCTCATACTCAGAAAATCACCCATAACTTTCCTATTTACTTCGCCTATAAAATCTCGGATAGTCTCCTTAAAAGTCTCCTTGAAATTTTGCAAATTCATTTCCTGATCATCTAAAACCAACTTAAACCCAAAAAAATAGCGATACGCCACTTGGCTATCACCAATCATTTCAACAAGCGCATCCGTCTGAGCATCAATTCTTTCCATTGCCACATCCGATAATGCGGATGTAACTAATTCCTTTGATTTTTCCTGCGTTGCCCGGATACTTGATTCCGTAGCGATCTGCAACGCATGAATATTTCCTGATCGTTGCTGAGCAATCAACTGACGAAACCTGTTATGAACCTGTTCTTTTTCTTCCGAGGAAAGAAAAGAATAATTATATGGAATCATTTCATAATAGGCATAGACTTCACCGCTTTGATTCCATATCAGATTGTTTTCAATATATTTAATCGGGAACATATAAATCACTCCTTACATATGTAATTGATTCATTCATAGTTTCTTTTTTTAATTTGACCGCTTTCCCCGCATAGGTAACTTTAGGCTGTAGATAATAAGAAAAAACCGATTTTATAAAACGATATGGTTTTTTCCCATCAAAAGCCTTTTGACTCATGAACCACGTTATCCCAACAGGAAGACAGATATACTTAATCAAAACATTTTGAATCATGGAGAATGGCGGCACATCCGCTAACATAATAATGAAAAGAAACATTGCCACAAACCACGCCATTTGACTAAATGTAACAGGAAAAGGAAGCTTAAAATCATTAATAGAATATAAAACTTTTTCTACACTCCATATATTCGTAAAACTTTTTACTTTTTTCAACTATTTTCTCCTTTCAATGACACTTGTTTCTGTAATCAGAAAATCTCTTTCTGCTTCCAGATCAGTTGCATAAGCATCCAAGTCAATGTCCTTCCTCCGGGCTTCCGATAATTCAGTTTCCAGCATCCTTTCTGCCACATCCCACATCGACCTACAACATCGATAATATTCTAATTCATCAACATGATTCAGCAACTCAAAAATATTACTGAACCACTTTTTCCTTATTTCTTCAATATCTTCTATCGGAATAAAATCCGATATTGATTCTATTTGTTCACATGCACGATTTAATTCCTCTAAATCATATTCCCCTTTTTCCAAGAAAAAAGGAAGTTCTGTATCTACGACTACATAACTTCCTTTCCCTAAAATATATTCAACTGCTGTGACATTCGTAGGCATCACAAACCATGTCCCTGTTTCATCTTTACTTTCTTTATTTTTTAAACAAACTCTCACTTTTTCCCCTTTCTTTCTATTCCATATTTTTTCTCTAGCTATGCGGCCGCAACTCCGTCCTCCTTTCTCAATTAAATTTTAAATAAATTACTTTTGTACCATTCCTTCACCCCCTACCCCCTATGCCCATCTCCCATAGGGGGAATCTCATTTTTTTGTTTTGGCTTATCTTTTATATTCGCAGATTCCATAGTCTGTTACTTCATAATTTCCTGTTCGGTACAAGAAATCTCCATAGTCTGCATAATCTATGTATTTTCGGATGGGATCCGGAATATCTCCTAATTCCCCATCTATAATAAGTTTTCGATAAGCCAACTCCTCCATAGACTTACATTCAGGATAAATTCGACATTCCTGATCCATTTTTTACTTCCCCCTCTATCCTATAATTTTCTTAAACAGATTTAATAACAATGTTTTTACGCCCGCCGTATTGAATACTAAACCTACCGCAATAAGAGCAACAACGCCAAACCCCAAAAGTTTCGTCATCTCTCTTTTAAAAAGTAGATAAACACCAATAACAGAGATACCAACTAACACTAAAGGCTGTAAATTACTAGTCAACCAACTCTGAATGTTTGCACCAAAATTCATTTTCTATTTCCTTTCTATTATTATCTCATTAATTTTTAGTTACGTTAATTTTCCATTTTTCAACTACATTAAAATCACCTCCTCAATGGAGGCTTTTTCCTGTTCCAATATTTTCTTTTGCTTCTTTGTCAATTCCGCATGTTCTACCATTTCATTCAATAGGTCTGTCTCCCGTATGGCATCCAGACCTAAAACCATCTTTAAAGTCGGAGCTACCTGTCTAGCAATCCAATTCATTGTCCTATCCAATGTGTATGGTTCCGGGGCAGTTGTAAGTTTTAACTTTCCCCGGTTTTCTCCAATAAAACACGCCCAACGAATATTCGTTTTCCAATCCGCCCGGCGTTTTGTATCATCCCGGTCTATAAACCGGATATAATAATTAATAATTGAAAAGACTGTTGTTTCCAGATCGTAACGATATAAAAGATCCTCTACAGTATGCTGTGCCCGATCATCTTTAAGTCTTAGCTCAAACCGATTTTTGATGGGCGTTTCATCTACGGGAATACCAAACTTGATATACTGCTCATAATCTTTCTCATATAAACAGATGTAAACATCCGATTTTAAGGATCCAATATAGAGTGTATTTCCCATTCCCAAACGATCTTCTTCTCTGTTTCTAATCAATTCTCCGGAGCGATAAGACTTAAAGGTACGAAACCTTGTAATACACTCACGATCCTGACATTTCCTTGTCAGTTCTGGTACACTCAAGATCCCGGTCATATCATTGATCGCCAAATCAAGCCGTTTCATGACGGCTTTAACCGACATACAAGCTTGAAAAAAATCAAACCACGATCGGCCTTGTGCTTCCAAGAAGCTTTCATACTGCCGACATCCCTTTCCTTTTAACTCTAGCAACACTCCTTTCTCTACATCATCCGATGCCATGATAAAAATATTTCCGATAACATAACTTTCTTGATAATTGTTTGGTGCATGATCTTCATGCACCATAAAATCAATATTCAGTTTCAAAATTTCTTTGATGATCCATTCGACTTCCGTCGTTGGAAATCGAACTTTTACGTAATCAAAAAGAAGTGTCAGCGACGCTTCTGGATTAAACCTTTCCAAAATTTCTTCCATCACTTTTTTTGTATCATCCGGTGGAACAGCTTTTCCACCTTCAATTTGATTTAGGTACTGTCGACTAATTCCTAGTGCCACGGAAAGTTTGCTTTGCGAAATACCGTAATCAAGACGCTTTTTTCTAAATTCTTGTACCCATGCATTCATTCATACCTCCCAATTCTCAATTAAAAAAAAAGTGTCAACTAGAGGCATTCTTGTTGACACCCTGAAAAAGTCCTCTAAGCCCTGATGTTTACAGGACTTTTAGACTGTTGACAGTTGCATTTGTACCCCCCTGTTAGTGTCCGGGGGTTTTAATTTGCTGGTGCGGCAAGCCGCACCAGCAACAGGCGACACCTACGGCTTCCGCTTCGCACGCCGCCTGTGCCGCCTGTGCTACCTATTTACTTACATACGGACCCTAAGATACCGCAAGATCACATCAACATCTTCCAAAATTTTCTTCTCTTCTTTGGAAAGATCGCTGTCTTGATTGGGAAAAGATAATTCAAAATCACAAACAGCTTCCCCTAATCTTAAATAAAACCGATCAGAGAATTCCCCTTTTTTATCCAATACTTCCGCCAGAAGATCATGCACGTTGTCAGAGAAATATTCTTTCAAACTCTTACTTCCAGCATAAGTCAACAGGCATTGTAAAACTTCGGAATCCATAATCTTATACATATCTTCTGCAAACTGCCCGTAATTAACGCAAAGACCACACATCCTTTCTTCTGTATCCAAATACCCAACTGTGATTTTTAGAAATTCCACATTCTTTTCGATCATTCTTCTATCCTTTCTTTGTGTTGTCCGACTCTTTGTCTTTGTAATTTCCCGATTTCCCTTAAAAAATCATATCCTTTTGGGACTAACGGAGTATAAAACTCAGAAATGACCCCATTTCCAGCATCTACATATCCACGGCCTTTTGTCCGCTTGAAAAAGAAATCCTTATCCTGCTCTCCAAACATCATGGAGTAGCCTAATTCACTCATGCGGCCTAATGCCACACGAAAATTGAACTGGTCACGCATCCCATCTTGTAGATATTTTGCGTCTGGTCTTTGACAAGCTAAGATAATAAAATAACCAGACTGCCGACCCAACATCGCAATCTGGTTCAATTTCTCCATTACTGGCATACTTGCCTTATTCCCTAACAAATTCATAAAAGCCACATATTCGTCAAAGACGAGGAAATGTGGCTCCAAGCCTAAATAGGCATAATTTTCCCCGGTCTTATAACCCGGCATCCGCTTCATTGCTTCGTTCCTTTCTAGCATTTCATCACAAAAGTGTTCAATACAAGAAATCATTTCTTCTTTCCTGTGATGAACATCTGGCAGAACCGTTTCCAAATCGGCAAGATCGGCATTTTTCGGATCAAGAATCGTCAACACAGCATTTGTATGAAGTAACATCCAAATGATACAAAGAAGAAAATACGTCTTCCCTCCTCCAGTCGCTCCAGCAATCAACATATGTGGCAATGTGTCATATTCCCAGTAAACATTATCCATTAATTTTAGACAGCCGTTTGAAATCTCCATTTCTTCTATACTGATCCGGCTTCCAATCGTATCATACAAAAGCTCGTACTCCACATAGGATTCCTTAAGTTCTTTTACAATCAACTCACAAAATAGCCCCGTTTCCAATTTCTTTTCCAAATGCAAAAGTTGATCTTGATATTTTCCCATCGTGATTCTTACATTAATTCGGATAATTCCATTATCCAGCGTATAATAGACTTTGGGAAAATATGTAATCTTCTCTTTGCTTTTACTACCGCCCGGAAGATCTTTAAAAAACGAATCCTGAGACTGTACCGCCTCTGATTCATACCATCCATTTTGAAGCAACATCCGGGCTATTTCCTGACGATGCACCCGTTGTTTCCATTGATCTATCCGAAAATAATGATAAGACCATGCAACCGCCACACAGACAAGTACAGTCACACAGAAAGAAAAAAGGACAAACGGAAAATTGATATTCCATTTGATCTGGTCCAAGTTATGCAAACTAATCCCACTAAAATCCGAAATTTGCCACCAATTCAATAGCAAAAAAACGCTAAGGAAGATAGGAGATAGCAAAAAAAAGACAAAAGAAAAGATCAGGTTTTTATCTCTTATCCTGATCCGCTTTCCTTTTGCAAAAAATCTCATTTTTTTAATAAAATCCTCCATAACAGATTACAAGGCCGCCTGTTTCTTCGTCTGGCTGTTCGTAAAACCGAAAAATATGCTCTATGTGATCCTTACACATATCGCTTTCTACAGAAACTTCAAGATTCTCACCCGGATCACAAGTTTCCACAGCATCATAGAGCAACTCTTCTGCCCTAGATTTAAATTCTGGTAACACAACACTTTCAAAATCCTTGATATATTGATCCAAGATTATAATATTACTCATTTTTTTTATTCCTTCTTTCCCGACACCTCTTTTTTAGGTGGTTGATTTGAATTATTCTGCCCTTTTCCTTTCAAAACAATATCATCCGCTTTTAGATACCAGTCAACATCGGCACCTCTAAATGTTGCATTCGCAACGGTATCAATAACAGGATTTATCAATTCAACAAACGAATTATATTCGTATTCTTTCACAGGCACATCAGCCGGGATACTAACTTGAATCATGCAGCCTTGTTCCCTGCATTTCAGATCATAAGTGCGTTCTTTAATTTCATCTGATACTGTTCCATCCTCATTTGTCAACCGAACCTCCCGGCGTAATGCCGAAAACTTTAGTTGCCCAAACGTCCTTTCTTTATCTACTACAATTCCCTCTGGTAATCTCATATTTTCCTCCTTCTTACGCTTTTACCATGTCATCTGCCAACATTTTGTATTTTGTAAATCCACGACCATTAATGTTGTATCCTTCTGCCACAATACGTGGATTTACCAGTTTTACCTTTTCTTCAAATTCAAAATGTTTCTCTCCCACCGAAGCAGGGAGTAAAACCATAACATCATCTGCTTTCTGCACCTCAGAAAACAGATTATATGTACGACCAATAACAGTCATACGATTATTTACCCGACCCTGTTCAACTTCTCCTTCTCCGGCAAATTCCAGAGTTCCAAATGTTTTCTCCATATCTGGTATTACATGTTTTAAATTCATTAATTTTCCTCCTTTAATAATTTTGATATTTCTTCATTCTTTTAATTATTCTCTACTTGGGGAGTTACGCTCCCCAAACCCCTAGTTTACGGCATTTTCCAGCAAGTAGAATCTGCTTCCAAATGTCGTATTATTAGGCGGCTCTCGAATCCTCATATTTTTTCCCTCCTTTATATCAATAAATAATAATATAAAACTATAAAATTCATTGAAAATAAAACTTTTCCCATAATACTCCTCTCACTTCTCTATTTTTTAATTATTTTTACAATTTTATCTTTAGCATCATAATCTATATAATAATCAGATGGGGACTTTTCATATTCCCTCAATACATCTTTTTTGGTTCCCTTTGAAGTAATTACATCATCCTCATATTTTAATGAATATCCAGATGACAATTTATTCTCTATGGAACTTAGAGATTGTTTTATTTCTTCCTTTTTCTGTTTGTCAACATTTGAAATGGAAAGAGACAGACTAAAAGACAAAACACCCATGATAATAACACAAAATACGGATAAAATAGATTCATTAAGACTAAAAAAATCTACACAAATACAAATCAACATGCCTAAAAACATAATCACAATAGACAAAACAACAAAGTAAATAATTGTCATATCTCCTCCTTAAATTCTAATTTTTGTTTTATTCTTATCTTTTAGTATTTTCCCAATGCTTTTTTACTCCTATCTCCATTTTAATGCCAGAGACATAGTTAGAAGAAATGACATTCCAGATACCAACATTGCAAAATTTCTATCCTCCAGAATACTTTCATTATTCTTTTTTAGATATATTAAATACTCTAAAAATATGAATATATAAAGAATAATATTTCCTATAAATAAAACGTTTATGATTTTCTCCATAATTCTCCTCCTATTCAGGACCATAATTTACATCGAACCGCTCCGTTGTAGTCGGTTTCAGCTTTCTGGTTGTCGTAGGCCGTGGCCACTTGTCGTCTTTTGGGTGTCTTCGGTCGTTGATTTTGATTTTTTATTCTTCTTTTTTGCAGTTGTGATTTTTTTCTACAAACCTAAAATAATTTACTAAATATAATTATCTTAGATTTATAGAAATATATAGATTGCTTAATAACATCTATGGGGATAGAGAATAAAATGAATGATTTTATTGTTTATGCCATTAAGCAATCTAAAAAAAGTATTTTTAAAATAATCTGTAATTGAACCTCCTTCCTCCCTTTTACCTCTGGGAATGAGGCGGTGCTGTTCTCTGTCTTGTCTTTCCTATGCCCACGGTTTATTCCCTACTCTCTTAAAGGCACGTATTATTCTGCAATATCCCTTACAGCCCAGCCAACGCTGGCGTTATCTCGGTAATACATAAAACCAACTTAAAAGTCTCAAACACATTTCTATGTACGACATTACTATATCCTCAGACGGCACTCATTCAGTTGTCAATGTTCACAGTATTTCCGAAATTAAAATGGGATTTTTAGAACGAACGTTCCTTGATTTCTAAGACATAATACTTTAGAATAAAGTTGTTATTATATTGTCTTATCGAAAGATAAGTCCCAAAGAGGTTTCAAGCGCCAACTTGGAATCTCTTTTTTTATTTAATTCAATCTGGCAATCACTTCACTGCCTAAATCAAAAAAATGAAACCGAACTAGGACTTCTCCTTTAGTTCAATTTCATTATACAACTTACGTTTTTTTAAATTTCTCTCCAAAAAACCTCATAAAATAGAATAGGAACCTGCTCTTTTAAAAGAACGGTTCCTACTATATTATAGAATACTATATTCTAAGCTTCCGGAAAGACAGAAAGCAGTTCCTCTTTTGCCGCATTCAGTTCCGCCGCCTGCTCCCCGTTGATCTTATCAATCTTCACATGCTTCATGGCCTTTTTCATAGAAGTGGCCGCATCCTTGATGGCTTTCTTTTTTTCTTTTTCAATATCCTTCTTGTGTTCGACAAGATACTGTTCTGCCTGTGCAAGGGCCTGCTCTGCCTCGTGGTAGGCCTGAACTGCCTCTTTGTGCTCCTCGTCAAACGCTGCATTTTCCTGTGCGTCACGGATGGCCTGTTCAATCTCGTCCTCAGACATATTGGAACTCGAAGTGATCACGACACTCTGCTCCTTGCCCGTTCCCAGATCTTTTGCCGACACTTTCAGGATCCCGTTGACATCGATATCGAAGGTCACCTCGATCTGAGGCACTCCCCTCACGGCACGTTTGATGCCCTTTAACCGGAAGTTTCCGATGACCTTATTCTCTTTGGCCATCATGCGCTCACCCTGCAAGACTTTAATATCTACGGCAGTCTGGAAGTTTGCCCCTGTGGTAAAGACCTGGCTGTGGCGTGTGGGAATGGTAGAGTTTCTCTCAATGATCCTTGTGGCCATGCCTCCCATAGTCTCAATAGAGAGGGAGAGCGGAGTCACATCCATCAAAAGTACTTCGTTGGTCCCTGCCTCTCCCGCCAGCTTTCCTCCCTGGATGGCAGCTCCCAGCGCAACACACTCGTCAGGGTTTAAGGACTGGTCCGGACGCTTCCCTGTGATCTCCCCAACTTTCCTCTGGACCGCAGGGATTCTTGTGGAACCTCCCACCATGAGCACACGGCTCAATTCTCCTGCAGACAGCCCTGCATCTTTTAGTGCGTTTCTGACCGGTTCCTCTGTCTTAGCCACAAGTCCGTAGGTCAGCTCTTCAAACTTGGTCCTGGTAAGCTGAATGTCCATATGGTGTGTCTCTCCCCGGTCTACCACGATGAACGGCAGGTTCACATTGGTCTCTGACATGCTGGACAGCTCGATCTTGGCCTTCTCCGCAGCCTCCCTGATCCTCTGCATAGCCTGTACATCAGACTTAAGATCAATCCTGTCTGTTTTTTTGAAGGTCTCCACCAGATAATCTGCCACTGCCTGGTCAAAATCATCCCCGCCCAGATGATTGTTCCCTGAGGTTGCCAGAACCTCAATGACTCCGTCCTCAATCTGGATAACCGACACGTCAAAGGTTCCGCCTCCCAGGTCATAGACCATGATCTTTTGTTCTGTTCCGTTGTCCAGGCCATAAGCCAGTGCCGCAGCCGTGGGCTCGTTGATGATCCTCTTCACATCCAGCCCTGCGATCCTTCCCGCGTCTTTGGTCGCCTGCCTCTGAGCGTCATTAAAATAAGCCGGTACTGTGATCACTGCCTCTGTCACCTGGGTTCCCAGATAGCTCTCTGCATCGTCCTTTAATTTCCTCAGAATCTGTGCAGAGATCTCCTGGGGAAGATATTTCTTTCCGTCAAGTTTCACCCTGTAGTCTGTCCCCATATGTCTTTTGATGGAGGCAACAGTGCGTTCCGGATTGGCCGCTGATTGTCTTTTGGCGGCGTCTCCGATGAGCCGCTCTCCGTTTTTCGTCAATGCCATAACGGAAGGGGTTGTCCTTGATCCCTCCGCATTGTGTATGACCACCGCTTTTCCGCCTTCCATTACTGCGGTGCAACTGTTGGTCGTTCCTAAATCAATCCCTATGATCTTACCCATAAGTCCTCCTGTTTGTGTTCTTTTGTTAATAAGGTCTGCAGCAGCAGTTGATCAAAAGATTCAGCATACAAAGCTGCATACAGCAGCTGCCTCCCATACTGCTCCTTCCGTAGCCGGAACCCATATTTTGATACCAATTTCCACCTTGCTGCATCTGTTTTAAGAACATCTGGTATTCCATATTGGAGGGTTCCATCTGTACTGCTGTCTGGGCATGTTCCAAAGCTGTCACGTTGTTGCCAATGCCTAAATTGGCTACAGCACTGAAATAATACCACTGAGCACTCCTCTGGGAAATGCGGCTGAGCACCTGTAAAGCCTCCTGATAATGGCCCGCCCGCAGATAATTAAGCGCCGCCGCCATCTCCGCTGAACCGGTTCCGGCGTTTTGGTACCCTCCGTAGGAAGACTGTCCTCCCTGATACGGATTTCCGTATGGATTGCCTCCCGCTGAACCGTATTTTCTAAAGTCCATGACCTTCTTGTACGCCTCCTGGACTTCTTTAAACTTCCGCTCCGCATATTCCGGCTGGTTTAAGTTGGCATCCGGGTGATACTTTTTGCTCAGTCTCCGGTATGCTTTTTTAATCTCCTCATCGGTCGCATCCTGTGATACGCCGAGGATTCTATATGCTTCATCCATCTCTATCTTCCTCATTGCCTTTTCTTTTGTTCTTTGCGATCTCAAACTTGGTCCATACACCAGAATAAATGATATTCCTGAGAATTTCAATATCCTTGAGGATCGGAAGACGCTCCAGCACTGCGGCACACTCTGTCATCATCATCGTCAGGATTGTCTCTGCCTTCTGTTCAAATCCCGCATCCTCCTCATAAAAACTCCAAGGATTATATCGTCCGTGCTCCTGGTCTTCCGCCAGGTCCTCATAGGCGTCCATGAGATAAATAAACTTCCCTAAGAAAAATCCCATTTTTCTCAGATCCTCAGACCACTCATCTTCCCTGCACACAAAGATCTCCCCCAGCATCTCTCCCGTGAGTCCCGCCACCCGGTCCAGCTGGTTCACCTCCTCTTGTTCGCACATGGAAAGCTTCTTAATATAGTTCCGGACCGCCCTGCTCTGTCTCGGATATCTGCCGCTGATCTCTGAACAGGCTTTCTTAATACTGTCTGCCAATAAAAGGCTTTTTAGTTTTCTTTCATCCTGCCAGTCATCCAGCAGATTATAATAAGTAAGAAGCATCCCCATATCCGCTGCGTAGTCACTCAGCTGATTGCACAGCACCTTCTGCCTTTTGGTGGGGTGCAGTCCACAGAAATGCTTACCGGAACAAAGCTTCGGTTCATAGAGCCCATTCAGCAGGATCGTTAAAAATGTCATATCATAACTCAGCGTCAGCTGACCCCTTTTCCCGTAATTCTTATAAAGGCGCCGGCACAAGCCGCAGTAATAGGCGCGGTACCGCTCAAAATCCTTAATCTTCATCTCCGGTCTATTGACGGTCAAATACCCAAACATGTAAACCTCCTTTTATGATCTTGCCTGGAACTCTTTGCGGCACTTTGGGCAGGTGATCACAATCTTTCCCTTGCCCTTCGGCACCCTGATATCCTGGCCGCATCCCGGACAGCGGAAAAACTTATGTGTCTTACGCTGCTGAAAGTGCAGCTTCTTCTTTGCAAAAAAGCCTGTGATCTTACTGGTCCTTCTTAAGAATGCCGCATTTTCCGCTGATCTTTTAGAGATATTTCTGGAAAGAACCCTGAAATAACTATACACCAGCAAAACAATTCCCAGATCATAGAGAAGAAAAAACTTCTTTATAAAAACAGGAACAAACATGGCAATCAAAGCCACAACCATTAAAAATTTGGAAAGGGAATCCGCCCCATAGCGTCCCCTTAAAAAATTTTGAATCTTATCTCTCATCATCTCACCTTTCTTTTTCTTAAAAACTGAACCCATACCGCGCAAAGCGCGCTCACCCGAGGGTTATAAAATACGGGGTGCCCTGAGGGTATAGATACCATTATAGCATTTTCATTTACTAGAAAACATAAAGAAATTATAAAATGTCTGAACTTTTTGTGTCATAGAAATTTCCCTTTTTCATATAATGAACAAAGGAGATGATGAGATGACAGATTTAACAAGGCTTCGTATGGAACAGGAAAAACTGAAACTGAATCAAAAATACAGCTCCCATTCCGATCCGTTTCACACAGACCCGGAAGAGGGCGCCAGCTATTGGTCTTTTCTGAAGCTGCGCACAATCTTTTCCGTCATCCTTCTGCTGTTTGTTTTATCCCTGTCTAAAACTGCAGGCAACAAGGATGCCCAAAAGATCAAGTCCGTCATTCAGCACATCGACCAGAGGGATCCCTATACCCAAAAAGCCCTGAATGAAATCCAAAAAAATTTCCGCTGACTCCGGTCAGCAAAACAGCCGCTTTCCATTAAAAGGAAAGCGGCTGTTTTCATTTTTTCTTTTTTGGTTTTGGAAACGGAAGTTCCTCAAAGGTAGCTCTTAAAAACTGGCTGACCAGCTCCGTATTTTCCAGTTCCTCTATGAGAAAATAGGGCTTTGCCCCCTCATAGGGCGGTTCCTTTGCACAGTCCGGCAGAATCTTTTCCCCTGCTTGCGTGATCTTTACAAACAGCTGATTGCCGCAGATGACACCGATAAATTTTCCGTCCAGATACACACCATATTCCCCGAACATCTTCCGGCAGCGGACATTTCCCGTATCTTCCAGCTGTCCGCATACATACTCTACAAATTCAGCACTTGATGCCATACGCTCACCTCCCATCCTGCACATAGAATATCAAAAGGAACAGGACACCTGTATGTCCTGTTCCTGAATCTTTTCTTTATTTCTCTTCTTTTATCTGGCAGAAGCTTTTCTTTCCCTTTTTCAGCAACAGACGTTCTTTATCGTCAAAGTCCGCGGAAGAATAAACCTTCTTAAAGTCTGTGACCTTTTCACCGTTCACAGAAACCCCGCCCTGGGTCACGGTTCTTCTGGCGTCGGATCTTGTGGAACAAAGCTTTGCATCCACCAAAAGCGTCAGGATATCAAGGCCTTCCTCAAGCTGTGCCTTTGGATATTCATGTATCGGCGCATCCTCACTGGCCGCACCTTTGACAAACATGGCCTTCGCACCGGCCTGTGCCTTCTTTGCTTCCTCTTCTCCGTGGACGATCTTTGTCACTTCGTATGCCAGCACTTCTTTTGCCTTGTTGATCTCGGCATCCTGAAGTGCGCCCAAAGACCTTACCTCTTCCATCGGCAGGAAGGTCAGCAGTCCCAGACACTCTTCCACCTTTACATCCTCAATATTTCTCCAGTACTGATAAAATTCATAAGGAGAAGTTTTATCCGGATCCAGCCATACTGCGCCTGACATTGTTTTTCCCATTTTAACTCCGTCACTTCTTGTGAGCAGAGTCAGGGTCAGTCCAAATGCGTTCTTCTGTTCCTTGCGGCGGATCAAGTCCGCTCCGGCCAGAATGTTGTTCCACTGGTCATTGCCGCCCATCTCTAATGTACATCCATATCTGCGGTTCAGTTCCAGGAAGTCATAGGCCTGCATGAGCATATAGTTAAACTCAAAGAATGTAAGACCCCTTTCCATACGCTGTTTATAACACTCCGCTGTCAGCATTTTGTTGACGGAAAAATGAACTCCGATCTCCCGGAGAAATTCTACGTAATTAAGGTCTAAAAGCCAATCTGCATTGTTTGCAAGAATCGCCTTGTCATCATCAAACGAGATGAACCGGGATAACTGCTCTTTAAAGCGCATGGCATTGTGTTCGATGGTTTCCTTGGTCATCATATTCCGCATGTCGGATTTTCCGGAGGGATCCCCGATCATGGTCGTTCCTCCGCCCAAAAGCGCTATGGGTCTGTGGCCTGCCTTCTGCATGTGCATCATAGCCATGACCGTCAGGAAGTGGCCTGCTGTGAGACTGTCTGCGGTAGCGTCAAATCCGATATAAAACGTTACCTTCTCTTTGCCAAGCAGATCGCGCAGTTCCTCATGGGTGGTCTGAGCGATAAATCCTCTTTCTTGTAAAATATCATATACATTTTCACTCATTCGTCTACTCCTTTATCTAAATGGTTCTTTTCCTATTTATTTCAGCTGTCTGACTGCATGGTCCTTTACGGGAACTCTTCAATGATCTTTAACAGCAGCTCCCACGTCCGCTTCACAGAAGAAATCGAAAGCCTCTCATATGTGGTGTGGATGTCAAAGATATCCGGTCCGAAGGCAACGATATCCAGCCCCTTGATCTTGGAAGCAAAAATACCGCACTCAAGACCTGCATGAATCATCTCCACCTTCATATCTTTTCCGTAGATCTGACAGTACTTATCCAGAAATACCTCTCTCAGCACAGAATCCTTTTTGTACTCCCAGGCCGGATAATCATTGGTCCGCTCATAGCTTCCATGAAGCTTCTCTGCCAGTGACTTAAGATTTCCGGCCAGTTCCTCCTTATAAACCGGGGCTGAACTCCGGACTCCAAAGGAAAAGGAGATCTTTCCGGCCTCCATCTTAAGAATCCCAAGATTCAAGGAACTCTCCACAAGCCCCTCAATATCCCTGCTCATCGTATGGATTCCGTTGGGCGTATGGGTCAGGAAATAAAGGACTCTCTCCTGTGCCTCAGATGTCAGACATTCTTCAGCCTCCGCATCAAAAAACTCAAGGTTGACTTCAATTCCATCATCCGTATCCTGGAACTGCTCCTTGCAGTATAAAAGCAGTTTCGCTGCGGCCTCTTCTATAGCATCCCTGTCCTCATAGACCAGCTTGGCATAGCATTCGTTTGGGATAGCGTTGTCCTTCTGTTCCTGGGCACCATAGATGCGGATCAAATGGATCCCTTCCATGTACTCAAGCATCCGCCCCATTAAAATATGGGCGTTTCCATGGTTTTTGTCAATCTCTGTGCCAGAGTGTCCGCCCAAAAGTCCTGTGATAGAGATCTGGCAGATGCTGCCCTGTCTCTTCTCATATTCAAGAGGCAGGGTAACCTTAACTGTGGTACCTCCCGCGCACCCTGCAAGGAGAATCCCTTCCTCCTCAGAATCAATATTTAAAAGATATCTTCCTTCAAGGACGGAGGTATCAAGGGCCGTGGCTCCCTCCATGCCTACTTCTTCCTCCGTTGTAAACACGACTTCCAAAGGAGGATGCGAAACCGTGTCATCATCTAAGAGGGCAAGGCAGTATGCTACAGCAATACCGTCATCTCCTCCTAAGGTTGTTCCTTTTGCCCGGACAAAGTCCCCGTCAATTTCCAGTTCCAGTCCATCCTTTGTAAAATCCACTGGACTGCCAGGCTCCTTCTGGCATACCATATCCAAATGTCCCTGAAGGATCAGAGCAGGCTTATGGGCACAAGAAGGAGAGGCCTCCTTTTTGATGATCACATTATAGTGATCGTCCTGCAGTACAAAAAGGCCTCTCTGTCTGGCAAAATCCACACAGAAATCACTCACAGCCTTACAGTTGTAAGAGCCGTGAGGAATTCCGGTAAGGATTTCAAAATATTCAAAAACTTTTTTTGGTTCTAAATGGCTTAATACCCCAAAAGTCTTCACCTCTAATTTTTAAAACTGTGGATCGGCGCAGGAATCCTGCCGCCGCGGTTAATAAAGTCATCACAGGAGAATTCATTGACCGGCATAACTGGTGCGTATCCTAAAAGACCGCCGAACTCTACCTGGTCTCCCACATCTTTTCCGATAGCCGGTATGATGCGGACTGCGGTTGTCTTTTGGTTGATCATTCCCAGAGCCATCTCATCGGCGATCATTCCTGCAATCGTGGATGCCTTTGTTTTTCCAGGAATTGCGATCATATCAAGTCCTACAGAACATACACAGGTCATGGCCTCCAGTTTTTCCAGTGTCAATGCGCCTGCGTTGACCGCATCGATCATTCTCTGGTCCTCGCTTACTGGAATAAACGCTCCGCTTAAACCTCCCACGTAAGAAGAAGCCATAACTCCGCCCTTCTTCACCTGGTCATTTAACATGGCAAGCGCTGCCGTTGTTCCCGGGGCACCTGTAAACTCAAGTCCGATCTCCTCTAAGATCTCTCCCACACTGTCGCCCACAGCCGGGGTCGGTGCAAGGGAAAGGTCAATGATCCCAAACGGGATTCCGAGACGTTTGGAAGCCTCTTTCGCTACCAGCTGTCCCACACGGGTGATCTTAAATGCAGTCTTCTTGATCGTCTCACACAGAACCTCAAAGTTCTCCCCGTGCACAAGTTCAATGGCACGTTTTACAACTCCCGGTCCGCTGACTCCAACGTTGATGACAGAATCTGTCTCTGTCACTCCGTGGAACGCACCCGCCATAAATGGATTATCATCCGGGGCATTGCAGAATACGACAAACTTTCCGCATCCCAGACAGTCAGTTTCCTTTGTTAATTCAGCAGTCTCCTTAATCATCTCACCGATCAGCTTCACTGCGTCCATGTTGATTCCAGTCTTAGTACTTCCCACATTCACGGAGGAGCACACAAAATCTGTAGATGCCATGGCTTTCGGAATGGAACGGATCAAGAGCTCGTCTGCTTTTGTCATTCCTTTACTCACCAGCGCGGAGTAACCGCCCAGGAAGTTGACGCCTACCTCCTTAGCCGCCTTATCCAGCACCTTGGCAAGCTCTACGAAATCATCGGAAGTCTTGCAGACATTTCCGCCCACCAGTGCAATCGGAGTGATGGAGATCCTCTTGTTGACGATAGGAATGCCAAACTCCTTCTCTATATCCTTCCCTGTTTTCACCAGATCTTTCGCAACTGTGGTGATCTTTGTATAAATATTTTCTTTTACTTCAGAGAGTGTGGAACCTACGCAGTCTAAAAGACTGATCCCGATAGTGATCGTACGCACATCCAGGTTCATCTCTGAGATCATCTTATTGGTTTCAATTACTTCGTTAATATTTATCATTTCAGACCCCCGTTAAATCCTGTGCATAACATTAAAAATCTTTTCGTTCTGTGCCTGAATGACAACGCCCAGTTCTTCCCCGATCTGTTTCAGTTCTTCTGAAAATACTGTGATATCCTTTGTGGCCTCGGAAGAGTCCACAACCATCATCATATTGAAGAATCCCCCTGTGATCGTCTGGGAAATATCCAGAATGTTCACATGGTTATTGGCCAGATAGGTGCAGACCTTTGCGATAATCCCAACATTATCTTTCCCTACCACTGTAATTACTGTCTTATCCATTTTTAATCCTCCTAAAAATATGTATCTTAACTGACTTTGGTGATGGATGAAATGCAGTCTCTCTTTGCCACTTCCATCAGAAAATCCGGCTTTGTCAGTGCTACCTTTACGGTCTCATAGGCAAGCTCGGCAAAGTTGTTCTCCTTGCTTAAATGTCCCAGATATACCTTCTGGGTCTTTTGGGTCACGGTATCTTCAATCAGCTGGGCACACCGCTCGTTGGATAGATGCCCATGGTCGCCCAGTATGCGCCGCTTCAGATAATATGGATAGCTTCCCACCTGGAGCATGTTCACGTCGTGGTTTGCTTCCACAAATAAAATATGGGAATCCCTGATCTTTTCCACCAGATATTCGTCATAGTCTCCCAGGTCTGTGGCAATGCTTGCCTTAAACCCTTCTGAATAGAAGGAATAGCACACAGGATCTGCCGCGTCATGCCACACATGGGATGCTTCCACAGTAATGTCGTCAAGCCTAAACGGGTGATCTGCTTCAATGGGATGGAACAAGCTCTTCTCCACTTTTCCAATATGCCTGCTTCCTAAAACCGCATCGATGGTTTTTGCCGTGGCAAAAACCGGCAGGCCGTATCTCCTCATCATCACTCCCAGCCCCTTGATATGGTCAGAGTGCTCATGGGTAACCAAGATCCCGGTAAGCTCATCGGCCCTGGTATCCAGTTCCCCCAGGGACTTTTCTATTCTCTTTGCACTGATGCCGCAGTCCACCAAAAGCTTCGTATCCTTTGCCCCTACAAAGATAGAGTTTCCCTCACTGCTGCTTGCAATACTTGATAATTCCATTCTCATACCTCAATTCATCTTCGTCCGCATAAAAGCGCGGTCCGAATCTATCTGCCATTATATCATAAGGTTAGGAAAATTGTATAGTTTTTTTATCCGTACTCTGTGATAATTGAAAGAGACAGTTTTTGTTCATTATCTCCAGTCGACTCTGGTAAGGCCTCCTTCCGATAATGAACAAAAACTATCTCAGATCGGTACCTAATGTTTAGCTGGCTCATTTATTTAATAAATAATTTATGACCTATCTGAAAAAGCAAGCCGAATAACTGTTACTGCCTACAAAAGTTTTTCTCCGTTGTCGTATGGAGGCCTTTCCAGAGCTGACTGGAGACAACGGAGAAAAACTCCCTTGAAACTATTTCTCTTTCTGCTGCGTCTAATTTTTGTAGCTACAAATCAAGGAGGTTTCATTCATGAAAAAGACATCGGAGATGGAAAGCCTGACAGCAGACATCATTGTCTCTGAATATGAGAGCCTTTACCGTATGGCATATACTTATGTGCACAATGAGAGTGACGCCATGGACATCGTTCAGGAGAGTGCCTGCAAGGCCATCACAAAATGCCACACGGTAAAGCCTCAATATGTAAAGACATGGCTTTACCGGATCACCATAAACACTGCAATTGACCTGATCAGGAAAAACAAAAAGGAAGTCATAGGGATCGAGGATTACGAATACGGATCTGAGGATTCCTACCGGGATTTTGATACGTTAGACGCGTTAAATGTATTGAGCCCCAGAGAAAAACAGGTAGTCATCCTGCGTTTCTTTGAGGATCTGAAGCTTTCGGAGATCGCTGAAATACTAAATGAGAATTTAAACTCAGTAAAATCTCTGCTCTACCGAAGCCTGAAAAAATTAAAAGTCGAATTGTCAGAAGGAGAATCATATCATGGAAAATAAAAAGAAAATGGATCGTCTCAAACAACAGTATGAAGACATTGAAATTCCAAAAGAGCTGCACCAAAAAGTGATGGATTCCATCGAGAAAGGAAAAGCGGAAAATGAAAGAGCCCGAAAAAAAGCACGTTTTACGGCGTTTGGAACAAAATTAGGATTATCTGCCGCGGCTGCTCTTTTTGTCATCACCGTGGCCGCAAACACAAACCAGAACATTGCCTATGCTATGACAAAGGTTCCTGTGCTGAAAAGCATTGTCAAGGTGGTCACCTTCCGTTCCTATGAGGAAAAGGAAAACAATATGGAAGCAAAGATCAAAACACCGAAAGTAACCGGTCTGAAAGATAAAAAGACCCAGAAAGAATTAAACAAAGAGATGGCACAGTACACAGATATAATAAAAAAGGAATTTGCAAAGGATCTCCGAAAAAACAGCAAAACCCACAAAAGTCTCACCACAGACTATAAAGTCCTGTTGAACAACAACTCCTTCCTTTCCATACAGATCCGCACTGAAACCTCTGAGGGAAGCTCAAACGCCTACAGCCGCATTTATAATATCAATAAAAAAACCGGCAAGATCATGAAGCTTCGCGGCCTGTTTCATAAAAATGCCGACTATCAAACGGTCATATCCAAAGAGATCAAAAGACAGATGCGGCAGCAAATGAAACAGGATCCTTCCAAATCTTATTTTATTGATACAAAAAAAGACGATGTTCCCGTAGATGAGTTCAAAAAGATCTCTGCTTCACAGAACTTTTACCTGAAACCGTCTGGTGACCTTGTCATCGTCTTTGACAAATATGAGGCTGCTCCCGGATACATGGGAACTCCAGAATTTACGATCTCAAAAAAACTGCTTTCCTCTATTTTAAAGTGATGCAAAGAACCTGACAGACTGCTGTCAGGTTCTTTCTGTTATAATAGATGTATCAAACGAAAAGAAAGGAGTCTTCCCATGAATGACTTAACATTTATCTCTGTGGACCAAAGCAATATTGATAAGGAACACATTTGCTGTGCCATAACAGAAAAGAAAGGTGAAACTTGTGTTTCCTCAAAAAAAACCTGGATGAAGCAGCGTTTTGCTGACGGCTTGGTATTTCGTAAGCTGGATGCCCGCGGAAAAGTGTTCATCGAATATATTCCCGCTGAAAATGCCTGGCTGCCTGTGACAGCAGAACAATATATGCACATCAACTGTCTCTGGGTTTCAGGAAAATTCAAGGGGCAGGGGCTTTCTGACCAGCTTTTGAACCAGTGTATAGAAGATGCCAAAAAAGCAGGAAAATCCGGCCTCACCGCACTTTCCTCCGCAAAGAAAAAACCATTTCTGTCTGATCCAGGTTATCTGAGACACAGAGGATTTCTCACTGCGGATACCGCACATCCTTTCTTTGAACTGCTCTATCTGCCCTTCGATGAGAATGCACCGATTCCCACATTTAAGGGCTGTGCAAAAGATGGAAAGATCAACGAGGACGGTATGGTGATCTATTATACCAATCAATGTCCGCACACTGCAAAATATATCCCTCTCCTTCAGGATGTCGCTAAGCTTCATGGGCTGCCTCTCACCGTCCATAAAATCGAAACAACCAAGCAGGCACAAAATGCTCCTGCTCCATTTACTGCTTTCAGCCTATTTTACCAGGGATTGTTTGTCACAAATGAGATCCTGTCAGAGAAAAAATTTGAAAAATTTATTCAGGAGACTGTTCTCCCTTCCCTATAGGCCTTCCAGCCTTAGAATATCGGCGATCTGCTGCCTTGTCTCATGAAGACTTCCGGAGTTGTCGATGACATGGGTAGCGGCTGTTCTGAAGCTGTCTTCACCCGGCTGACTCTTAATCATAGAGGCTGTCTTCTCATCGGAGTAGCCTCTTCCCTCCTTAAGCCTCTGATATCTCAGCTCTTCTCTGGCAAACACATACCAAAGCTGGTCAAATCTCTGCTCAAATTCCGCCCCTGTGAGCAGGGCCGCTTCATATACTATGAACCGGACCTTAGAATCCTTCTCCATCTCATCTATCCGGTGTTCGATCGCTTTTACTACATTGGGATGCGTCAGGCTGTTTAACAGCTTCAATTTTTCTTCATCGCCAAATACAATGGCACCCAGGGCAGCACGGTCAATGCTCCCCTTCTCTGTAAGGATTTGTTCACCGAGCTGCTTCACCAATGCTTTAAAGTTTACTGCTCCCGGCTCCATCAGCTCATGGGCTACCCGGTCTGCCTCAATAAGGCCGGCACCGTAATCATTCTTTAAAATATTTAAAACTTCGCTCTTGCCGGAGCCCACACCACCGGTGATTCCAATGACTTTTTTCTTCATTTATTTAGCCTCATACCAGCTGCTTCCTGTGTGAATATCAATACTCAGCGGTACAGAAAGCTTTGCTGCGCTCATCATCTCTTTTGTAAGGATTTCTTTCACTTCTTCCACCTCACTGTCATAGGCCTCGATCAGAAGCTCATCGTGGATCTGCAGGATCAGGCGGGACTTCAGTTTCCTTTTTTTCAGTTCCATATTGACCCGGATCATGGCGATCTTAATAATATCCGCCGCTGTTCCCTGGATCGGTGAGTTCATGGCAACACGCTCCCCGAAATTCCTCTGCATAAAGTTGCTGGACTTTAACTCCGGTATTGGACGGATGCGCTGGAACATCGTGGTCACAAAGCCCTCTTCTTTTCCTTTTTCCACTTCCCGATTCAAATATTCCTTTACCTTCGGGTACGTCTCAAAGTACTTGTCAATATATTCCTGTGCCTGCTTTCTCGTGATCTTCAAATCCTGGCTTAAGCCAAATGCGCTGAGTCCGTAGACGATCCCAAAGTTGACTGCCTTGGCATCCCTTCTCTGAATGCTGGTGACCTGATCAATCGGCACTCCAAACACCTCAGAGGCCGTTCTGGCATGAATGTCCTGCTCCATCTCATATGCATGGATAAGATTTTCATCTCCTGAGAGGTGGGCCAGCACCCGAAGCTCGATCTGTGAATAATCCGCATCCACAAACGTATAACCTTCCTCTGGCAAAAACACTTTTCGGATAGCCCTTCCAAGTTCTACTCTGGCAGGGATATTCTGCAGATTCGGCTCTGTGCTGCTGATCCTTCCTGTAGCCGTGATGGTCTGGTTGAACTTTCCGTGAATCCTCTCATCCTCCCCAATATAATTGGCCAGTCCATCCGCATACGTGGATTTCAGTTTGGTCAACTGCCGGTACTCAAGGATATAAGAGATGATCGGATATAAATGCTCGATCTTTTCTAATACATCCACACTGGTGGAATAGCCGGTCTTTGTCTTTTTTCCGCCTTCCAGCTTCATGTGCTCAAAGAGAACCACACCCAGCTGCTTCGGTGAATTGATATTAAATTCCTCGCCGGCTTCTTTATAGATCAGGTCCTTGAGTTCCTCGATCCGCCCTACCAGCTGATCCCCATACTGTTTCAGCGCTTGTCTGTCCACATGGATACCCCGCACTTCCATATCATGGAGGGCCACCATGGTTGGAATCTCAATCTCTTCATATAAAGAAAGCATACCGGTCTCTTTCAGCTTCTTCTTCAGAGGCTCCACACACGCACATGCAACATAGGCTTCGTAACCAATGATCTGTTCCCCTTCCGGGATCAACTCACCCTGTTCAAATATACTTTTTCTCTTGTCCAAAAGTTCCTTTTTGGATGGAAGCAGAACCCCCAGATAATCTCTAGAAATATCGTCATACTCGTAAGTGCTCTTTAAAGGATTTAAGAGATAGGCCGCCAGAGCCGCGTCAAAAATACTCCTGTCTTCCTCACTCAGAGAAAGCTCATTCAGAAACTCTTTCACATCCATCATACTCACTTCCGGCACCAAACGGTACAGTTCTCCCGCCTGTCCCATCAGATATTCATCTGTGAGAAACCCTTCTGTCTGAAACAGAAATACTTCGGTTCCTCCCGTGCAGAGCCCGAGAAATGTGCTGTCTTGTTCATGGTACAGCGCAAGTCCTGCAGCCTGGCTTTTTTTCGCCTTGGTAAAAATCTGGTCTGCTTCATCCAGATTTGAAACCTTGCGGATGTCCACGGAAAACTCTTCTCCATGTTCTCCCTCAAACTTCTTTAAGACAGACTTGAATTCCAGCTTTTTCAGCAGCTGATAAGCCTCCCCTGTAAAAATATCATTGATCTTCGCGTCCTCAAATGAAAGCTCAATGGGGCAGTCCAGCTTAATGGTTGCCAGTTCTTTGCTTAAAACACCCTGATCGTAAAACTCTTCCAGCTTGTTTTTCGCCCTCTTTGGCATCACATCCTCAATGTGTTCGTGGGCATTTTCAATACTCTTAAACTCCTTGATGATCTTAGCCGCTGTCTTTTCCCCAATCCCCGGGATCCCCGGAATATTGTCGGAGGCATCGCCCATCAACGCTTTCATGTCGATGAATTCTTTTGGGGTCACCCCGTAAGCTTCCATGACGTCCTTTGCAAAATAATCTTCTACTACATTTCCGCCGCCCTTTGTCTTTGGAATGCGGATCTGTACATTTTCTGTGGCCAGTTGTAAAAGATCCCGGTCCCCAGAAATGATCCTTACCTGGTAGCCCTCTTTTTCACCAACCACAGACATTGTTCCGAGCAGGTCATCCGCCTCATAGCCTTCTTCCATCATTAGCGGGATATCCATAGCCTTCAGCACGTCTTTTATCACCGGAACCTGTTCCCTCAGTTCCTCTGGCATAGGTTTTCTGGTGCCTTTGTATTCCTTAAACATTTCGTGCCTGAACGTAGGCGCTTTCAAGTCAAATGCTACAGCAAAGTGGGTGGGCTTTTCCTCATCCAGGAACTTAAACATGATA
The DNA here is from genome assembly GCF_005280655.1 of Anaerostipes rhamnosivorans. Taxonomy (NCBI): domain Bacteria; kingdom Bacillati; phylum Bacillota; class Clostridia; order Lachnospirales; family Lachnospiraceae; genus Anaerostipes; species Anaerostipes rhamnosivorans. Next base: position 1,468,939 of record NZ_CP040058.1, on the reverse strand, counting down.
TTTAAAAATCCGAGGATTGCATTTGTATGCAGTCCCTGGCTGTTGGTCATATCCGGCAGCGCATAAAACGCCCGGTTCAGGATGCTGTGGCCATCGATCAGCATTAATTTTTTTTCCATAAGTCTGTCTTCTCCTTTATTTCTATGAGTCATTTTAGCATAAGGAAAAATGAAAAGAAAGGGGGCAGACACAAAACGGACTTTTTCTCTTTTCCTGTGCAAAAAATTAGAACAGTTGAATTCCTTTCGACATACACTGAAAAGAATTCAACCGTCCCCGGGTCTTTCCTATATTTTATTTTTAACTGTTGCTTCTGTCATCTTGAGTTCAGGAAAACATTGGTGTAGAGAGATATCTGTCACCGGTATCCGGAAGCAGTGCTACGATCTTCTTTCCTTTGTTCTCTGGACGTTTTGCCAGCTGAATGGCAGCCCAGAGAGCCGCTCCTGAGGAGATTCCAACAAGAATTCCTTCTTTTCTTGCAATGGCTCTTCCCAATTCAAATGCATCCGCATCCTCCACGGCAATGATCTCATCGTAGATCTTTGTATTCAGCACGTCCGGCACAAATCCTGCTCCAATACCCTGGATTTTATGAGGTCCGCTCTGACCCTTTGAGAGCACTGGGGATCCTGTAGGCTCTACTGCCACGATCTGAATGTCAGGATTTTTTTCCTTCAGATATTCTCCGGTTCCGGTGATGGTTCCGCCGGTTCCAATGCCGGAGACAAAGAAATCAATTTCTCCGTCCGTATCGTTCCAGATTTCAGGCCCTGTTGTTTTTTTATGGCGTTTCGGATTTGAAGCATTCACAAACTGTCCTGGGATGAAGCTGTTCTCAAGTTCTTCTGCCAGTTCCTCAGCCTTGGCGATGGCTCCATTCATGCCTTTGGTGCCGTCTGTAAGTACAACTTCCGCTCCATATGCCTTTAACAGATTCCTGCGCTCTACGCTCATGGTTTCCGGCATTGTAAGAATAATGCGGTATCCTCTGGAAGCCGCGATAGACGCCAGTCCGATCCCAGTATTTCCGGAGGTTGGCTCAATGATCACAGATCCTTCTTTTAACTTTCCAGCCGCCTCTGCATCCTCGATCATCTGTGCCGCTACACGGTCTTTGACGCTTCCTGCCGGATTAAAGTATTCCAGCTTAGCAATGATCTGTGCGTCTGCTCCATATTCCTTTTCCAGACGGTTTAAGCGCACCAGCGGTGTGTTTCCTATTAACTCTGTCACATTCTGATAGATTCCTGCCATAATGGTTCTCCTTTTCTATATTCCTATATTTCCTACGTGTTTAGTATGTTTTAATTATATGTACCACTTCTTTGTTTGTCAAGATTTTTTTAAGATAATTTGAAAATAGTCTAAGACCTTTAACTTGAAAAAGGTTCCTTCCTTTGGTATATTCTATATTGTTACCGGGTGAGCACCTACCGTATGCGAGGCTATTTTCTTGCATGCGGTTTTTGTCTTTTAGGAGTTTTTACATGAAAAGAGAAATACATAAAGCAGAAAGTCCAGTCTTTACATTGATAAAGTTCTGCATCCCCCTTATTTTAAGCGGTATCCTACAGCAGCTTTATAATTGGGTGGATGCATTTATCGTTGGGAATGTAGCAGGAGAAAACGCACTGGCAGCAATCGGATCAACAAGTACCATCATCAATCTATTTCTTACCGCGATTACGGGTTTTACTCTTGGACTTTCTATTTTATTTGCACAGAAATTCGGAGGCGGGAGAAATGATCATATATCCAAAATCCTCTCAGTATTTTCTGTAGTCCTGGGCGGAACTTTCTTATTCATATCAGTCATAGGCATTGCCGGGGCATATCCATTGCTCCGCATCATGAACACCACACAGGAAACCATTCATATGGCAAAGGCCTATCTTCAGATCATACTGATTGGAATACCGCTTCTTGCCATATATAACGTATATGCTTCAGCGCTCCGCGGAATTGGAAACAGCCGCGCACCTTTTGGATCTGTGCTCTGTTCCTCTGTCGTAAATGTCATATTAGATATTATGTTTGTTGGGGGACTGCATTGGGGTGTTACCGGGGCGGCCGCTGCAACAGTGATCTCTCAGGCTGTAATGACAGTATTTATCATATTGTACAGCGTAAAGAAATATCCATTCCTGTGTTTCACTATAAAGAAATGGTCACTGGACTCTATGGTCTTGAGAGAAGGACTTCACCTGGGGATACCTCCTATGATTCAATCTTGCATCAGCTCATTCGGCGGCCTTATCCTGCAAAACTTCATGAATGGATTCGGTACTCAGACAGTTGCGGCTATCACAACAGCATATCGTGTCGATACGATCATACTGCTCCCAATCATAAACCTTGGTTCTGGAATATCTACAATGGTTGCACAAAATTTTGGAGCGGGAAAAAGAAAACAGATTACTAAGATTGTATATGCTGGAACTGCTATGATGATTTGTGTATCTTTGTTGCTAACGTGGCTTGTATTAGAAACCGGCGGATATTTAATTTCCATGTTTGGAGTAAGTCCTGCTTCAGCGGAGATTGGAAAGGACTTTTTTCAGAGAATTGCCGCATTTTATGTGATTTATGGCCTCGCGATGTCAATCCGTGGTTATATAGAAGGAATTGGAGATGTCTTATACTCAAGTATATCGGGAATGATTGCGTTGATTTCCCGTATTATATTTTCTTATGCTTTTGTTGGAGTATGCCAAAATATGATCATTGCATATGCGGAAGCCGGCTCCTGGGGTGTTTTGTTTTTACTGTATGTATCACGTATCCTGTGGAAGAAAAAGGTTTCCTTCCAAAATAAAAATTAATATAGAACAAAAGTCTCGGCTTCCCAGGATACCGGGAAGCCTGCCAAGCCTTTCTATATGACAAAATCATTGCCGCCCTTAGCAGCGGCGCGATCTAAGATATCCTGAATTGTAACACTGTTTAAATAATCCCGGACAACCCTTTCAAGCCCCTCCCAGATAAAAATGGTGGGACAGTCATAATAGCGGTCACACTGGTTGGTCTCATCATCCAGACATGCCACCGGGGCGATGCTCCCCTCTGTGATCTCCAGTACATCTGCGATCGTATATTCTGAAGGCTTTTTGGAAAGCTGGTATCCTCCCCTTGGTCCTCTCAGGCTTTTTAAATATCCGCACACACTGAGCTGGCGCACGATCTGTTCTAAATACTTGATAGAGATTCCCTGACGTTTAGAGACATCTTTTAATGAAATCCATTCTCCAGTATTATGCTGTGCCAAATCATATAACAGACGAACCGCATATCTTCCTTTTGTTGAGATCTTCATGGGTTCCCCCTTATTCCTACTTTTTCTCTATGTTATATTCTTATTGTAAAGAATCCTGTGTCATCTGTCAAAGTGTTTTTCTCTATTTTAGATAAGGCCCCTGTCTGGAAAGATATGTTCACAAAACTGAACGTTTATTATTGACAATCTTAATTAGAGATGATATTATAGTCAAGGTCGTTATGACAGTAAGCCGGCGTGTCGGAATTGGCAGACGAGACAGACTCAAAATCTGTTGTCCTTACGGGCGTATGGGTTCGAGTCCCATTGCCGGCATATATCAAAAGACAGGTTTTAATACAAAAACAGCTCTCCATTTTGGAGGGCTGTTTTTGTATCTATTCTCATTTATTATATGTATTACAGTCCACAGTTTCTCACTCAATCATACTGTTCAATGGATTCCCAGGAGGAACAATAGGCAGGACATTATCCTCCCGTCCCAGAATAAATTCAATGACTGTGGGAACCTTTTTTGTTTTCTTAGCCTCTAATAATGCATCTCCTATGTCTTCTGTTCTCTGTACTCGAATCCCTTTTGACCCATAACTCTCTGCCAGACGCACGAAATCCGGAAAAAACTCAGGACAATCTGCTGATGGGCCGCTGCACTCCAAAGGACAGCTCTGACGGTAGCGGGTACAGGTGGAAGCATAATGTTTGTCATAAAACATCTCCTGCCATTGACGGACATTTCCCAAATATCCGTTATTTAAAATACAGACAACCACCGGAAGCTCATAGGCTGCTGCCGTGGCAATCTCCTGAAGATTCATCTGGAATCCCCCGTCCCCGCAGATGGAGATCACATCCTTGTCCGGGTTGCCCAGCTTTGCTCCTATGGCGGCGGGAAAACCATATCCCATCGTACCTAAACCTCCGGATGTGATCAGCTGCTTTTTATCATTCAATTCAAGAAACTGTGTTGTCCACATCTGGTTCTGCCCCACGTCTGTCGTAATGACCGCTCGTTCGAATATCGTATTGATTTCACCTATCACATCCCAGGCGTTGATCTTATCAGGGTACTTTGTTCTCAACACCAGCGGATGCTGCTGTTTCCAAAGTGTGATCTTGTTTTTCCAGTCTTCAATGTCCAGGATTTTGGCATGTTCAGACAGTGCAGAGATGACGCCTTTTGCATCTGCTGTGATTGGCACATCGACGCCGATATTTCGTGAAATCATCTTTGGTTCTATATCTGCATGGATCACCACTGCCTGCCTGGCAAACTCATCTGCATTTCCAATGATGCGGTCATTAAATCTGGTGCCGATGGCAAACAATACATCACATTGGCTGACCGCTGTGTTGGCGGCAAAGCTCCCGTGTATGCCCAGATTTCCAATGTAAAGAGGATGGCTAGTGGGAACGGCTCCTTTGCCCATAATTGTCGTTACCACTGGAATCCCTGTTTTCTCTGCTAAGTGCGTCATTTCCTTGCCGGCATGGGCGATGTTGACACCTCCTCCTGCCAAAAATAAAGGTCTTCGGCATGTTCCCAGAATATCTTCTACCTGCCGGATCTGTTCCGGGGGAATATCCGCCTCCGGCCGCAGTTTCCCATTGGCAGAATACAGATCAGGACCAAGCTCCTGCTGGATATCTTTCGGCAGGTCAACCACCGCTACTCCGGGTTTCCCTGTTTTGGCAGCCTCAAATGCTTTTTTTATGGCAGACCCCAGTTCTTTACGGTCGCGGACCGTGACCGCATATTTACAGACCGTCTTCACAATAGAGACAGTGTCAACCTCCTGGAAAGAATCCTTTCCAATCAAACCCGTGGGAACCTGCCCTGTAAAACAGACAAGGGGAACACTGTCTATGTTGGCCGTGGCAATGCCTGTCACAAGATTGGTCGCGCCCGGACCGCTGGTCACCAGACAGACTCCTGTTTTGCCTGTGGTGCGGGCATAGCCGTCTGCGGCGTGAATCAGCCCCTGTTCATGCCGGGGAGTGATCACCCGAATGCCCCTCTCACCATAGAGCGCATGAAATAAATCTATAGCCTGGCCTCCAGGATAAGCAAATAAGGTATCTATTTTCTCCTCCTTCAATGCTTTAACGACCAATTCTGCTCCTGTTATGTTCATCGTACCTACCTCCATCCTTTATGTGTTATATGCAAGCATTCGCTTGCATATAGGGTAATATGATGCGGTACTGCCATAAAGACAGTACCGCTCTATTTATTCGGAAGCTTTTATAGACTGCTCATTTTGTTGTCGTCCTGAATTCCATGCAGGAACACAGAAACGGTTTGTTTTATAAAGGCTTCTCTGCTGATCCCCATAAGCTCATGGTCGAAGGAAGCATTCAGAAAAGTGAATCCAAATGTACTGGAGAAAAGCGTCAAAGCCATTGCCTCAAAATCCAGTTTGGGAATCTTCCCTTTTTGCTCCATCTGCTCAAAGTAATCTGTAAGCGACGACATGAATGCCTGAGGAATCTTCATAATAAACGGGGCCGTGTCCTCATAGATCTGAGGGGCTCTGAGACCAATGGACAGTTTCACAAAGTCCGGAGTTATCCTTTTCATGTATTCCGTCATGAACATCTCCAGGTCATGGGCTAAGTCCCACCGAATGTCACAGAAAACCTCCGGCGTCAAATTTCCTCTCCATTTTTCCTGGTCAATACCGCTCATTACAATGCTTTTCTTATTATGAAACTTCCTAAACAGAGTACATTCGTTGACCCCGGCTTCATTTGCGATATCCTTTGTGGTAGTCGCCACATAGCCTTTATCTCTTACTAAGGACATGGCAGCATCTATGATTTTCTGGCTGGTCTCATCCATTTATCCTTCATTCCTTTCTGTAATGCAAGTGCTTACTCTCATTGTATCTTCTCCTATCATGGATGTCAAGCACTGTACTTTCCGACTGTCTGATTGGATTAAATGATAATTCCAAGGCATCCTAAGACCAGAGATATAACTGTCACGAAAATTGCTGCCATAAAATAATTTCTATGCTTCCGCAGATATCCCCATACCAGCATTACGTCTAAGAGGGGCAGAATTCCTGGTAAGATGCTGTTTAAAATATCCTGTAACTTTGTGACCTGTCCGCCCACAGCCCACTGAATCGGTGTAGACACAGTCACATATGTGGATGCTAATCCGCCCATCATAAACAGTCCTAGAACACTTGCCGCCATTATGACGATATTGATGATTCCCGATTTTAACATATTTTCTGCAAACGTGTAGCCAAATTTATAGCAACGGCTGGTCAGAATATATCCGATTGTAAATGCAATGACAGTTAGGCAGACAACGGGTCCAATCCCCCCTAAGACATTGCCTTGTTTTGCCAAAGGCAGGAATAACCCAATCAAAAGATACATCAGAGTTGACCATGTAATCGTATCGCCGATGCCAGCTAACGGCCCCATTAATCCAGTTTTTACATTGATGATGACTTCGTTGGGAATTGACTCATAATTTTTCGATTTTGCCTCTTCCATTGCCAATGATAATCCTAAGTTCGGTCCCCCGCCGAAATGTCCTTCTGTGTTAAAAAAAGTCATATGACGCTGCAGGGCCTCAATGTAATGAGGATCATTTTTCTTGCCCGGATAAAATCTCTTTAACGCTGGGATCATGGCATTGCAGAAACTAGGCGCCATCATGCGCACAAAGCTATGTCCGGTTTCACACCATATCCACCAGCGTGTCCACGCCCTGAAAATATCCCCTTTAGATAACGTACAGTCCCCGGAAGTTCCTACCGCCACAGACTCATCTTCGTCCTCTTCATCCTCATCTTCCTCAGATGCATCTGCACTGTTTCGTGTAAATGTTATGTACATATAAGTAACAAATGCTCCTGCAAGTAAGAGAGGGATCGTTCCTAAGCCTGTGTACTGCACCAGAAAAAAACCTGCAAAGAAGAAGATCACATATTTAGGCTTCGCGATCAAATTGGTTATGATGGCAAATCCCACAGCCGGCAGACAGGCACCCATCGCAGCTAAACCATTGGTCAGCCATGCGGGGATATGATTCATGACGCCTGCTAAGACATTACTTCCATAATAAATTGCAACGGTTACCGGAACCGCGATCAATAGGATTCTAACGAGAAACGGAACATAAATCCCCCAGATCCCAATTCCTCTTTCATCTCCTCTGTTTGCCGCCTCATCCGCTTTTTCAACGAAAAACCCATTGATCAGATATACAAGGTTTGTCACCTGAGAACCTAACAGCCCAACGGGGACAGCCAGAGCGACCGCGGCGTTTGTGTCAAGCCCCGATGCAATGGCAATGGGAATCGCAACATAAGCCGCAAGGCATGGATCTGTGGGCTGGTTTCCCCCAGCAGCAACAATGCCCAGATAAATCAGCTGGATGGATGCCCCAATGATCATGGCTGATTTCATATCTCCCATCACAAGTCCCACAAAAACAGCATTAAAGATTACAGTATTAATATTAAAACCGCCAATCGTATAGCAAATACAACTTTTCCAAACTCCGCATATTACTCCCAAGATAATAGCCTGGGTCAATGTTATGGTCATATATTTTTCCTCCTATAATTTTCATCCTAATTGATACGGGTAATTTTTCCCCCGTATTCTTGAATTAATTTACTCCAATTATTTTTCAGATCATTCCCGGGCTCCTGGTATTCCTCCTGCTGACAGCCAATCCTCTTTGCTTTTGAAAGTCCCATTTTGTGATAAGACATGATCTCAATTCCTGCTAACCCGGGATATTTTCTGCTGATATCTGCAATGCCTTTTAAATGTTCTTTTGTATCATTTACTCCGGGAATCAAAGGACACCGCAAAATAATGCTTGCCCCATGCTCATAGAGATAGGCCAGATTACCCAGTATCGGCTGATTGGAAACACCAGTAAGTTTTTTATGCATTTCTTCGCCGGTTGCCTTATAGTCCCATAAGAAGGTGTCAATATAGGGCATAATGTTCATATAGTGTTCCAAAGATGAATATCCGCTTGTCTCCAAAGCAGCCGTGATCTCATGTTCTTTAGCCGCCTCAGCTAATTCTGTGGCAAACAACGCCTGCATCATAGGTTCTCCGCCAGTAATTGTTATTCCTCCACTGGAAGATTTAAAATAACGCCGGTCTTTTATAACCTGATGGATGATTTCTTCCACACTCATATATTCTCCTACGAGCCGCAGAGCATGGGCAGGACAGCTCCGGGAAAGTCCACGCTTCCTGGCAGTACTAAGAACATCGGCTTTCTTCATATCTTCAAAGATCCATCCGCAGGTGCCGCACTGTATGCAGGCGCTCCCGTAGTACTGCAGTCCCACATGAGAGGACAATCCTTCCGGATTATGACACCACAGACAGTGCATTGGACATCCCTTTAAAAATACAGCACTCCGAATTCCCGGGCCGTCATGAATGGAAAAATGCTGAATTCCAAAGACTAATCCCTTTCTCATGATCATTCCCCGTAGATCGTGCGGCTTAATATTTCCTTCTGAAGGGTCCGGTCCAAGTCAACAAAAAATTCGCAGTAGCCGCCGACTCTGACGATCAGATCCCTATGTTTATCAGGATGAATCATTGCATCCTTGAGATCCTCTGCATTTGTCGTATATACCTGGATCTGCGGGCCGCCCTCCTCTATATATGTTTTTAACAACTGTTTCATGGCGGTTCTTCCTGATTCGTCCGCAAAGAAAGAAGAGTTCATTTTAAAACTCAGCGCAAAGGCGCCTGTAATTTTATCTGCGTCTAAGGCCAGAACAGAATTCAGCAGTCTTGTGGGCCCATTGACATCTTTGCCCTGGCTTGGTCCCATACTGTCGCTGAACGGCTCACCTTTTTTTCTGCCATCCGGTGTCGCTTTGGCAATCTCCCCATGATAAATATGAAAAAAGTATCCAAATAAGGTGGAGACAAAAACATCCCCCAGTCCGCGTTCATTCAAAGCATCCACATGCTGTGTAAAATAGTCCAGCACTTCATTGGCGATCCCATCCACATTGCTCTGATCATTTCCGTAATGTTCACCGCAGTCTGCCAATAATCTCCGTTCATATTCATAGCCCTCAAAATCTGCATTTAACACTTCGTCCAAATGCTTCAACGTCATGCTTTTATCTTCAAACACTACTTTTTTGACGGCATACAAGGAATCCGCGGCAGTTCCGATCCCATAGGCATACACTGACCATTCCATGGGCAGTTCACTGCCTCCCTGCAGCATGTCTTTTCCATTCTCGATACATCCGTCAATCAGAAGGGAAGAATAGGGGTCGTAGCAGCGATCCTTCATCAATCTCTTTTTTTCCGCTGCTTCTTCATAGTCCGCTCCGATGGCAATATTAAGTTCGTTTTTATAAGCACTAAAATAGTCATCAAACGTGAGGATTTCATAGATACCATCTCTATACTTCCTCATAACCTCTTCAATCAATACCGGAAACGCGATTGCTTCACAAACTCCATAACTGGGCTGTTTCCCCGGGACCTCCAGTTCCACACAGCCCATATTATAATAATCGTTGGCATCTTCACGTGGAAAACCAAGTTTCATTAAACTTTGGATCCAGACTTCATCATTCAACAGCATCGGCTGTCCTGAACCAGACCCCGTTGTCAAAATCGCTTCCTCATAGAGCCACTCTGGATTCTTTTTGTTAATGCGCAGCCCGATATTCGGATACGGCACGCGCACATCGGCTGCCACCTGTAAACAAATGCGTGTCAGGTCATTGGATGCATCATTTCCATCCCTGTCAATACCACCCAATGTGACACTTTCTACAGTCCGCATTCTCGGCTCATTTACCTTCAACCAGACACAAGATAACAATTCTTTCGCAAATTCTTCTGTAATTTCCGAAGACTCCAGGTCCTTTTGATAAAATGGATACAAATATTGATCCATCCGCCCCAGAGACAATGCAGATCCACCCTGGATATTTGCGATGATATGCAGCATCCACATCAATTGAACGGCCTCATAAAAATTGGATGCCGGTGATTCTGCGACAGTATGAAGCACCTTTGAAATCTTGTTCAATTCTTCCGACCGTTTTACAGATACTAATCTTTCCTCACCTGTCTTTACAGCGGTTTCTGCATAGCGATGGATAAAAGCGATTACCGCATCTGCTGCGATCACTGCGGCCTGATAATATTCCTTCTTCTTTTGATCCTTCGTTTCGTTTCCAAGTATCTGAACTCTGTCACGAGTAGATTTTAATCCTTCCCTGATGATCCGGTCATAGTTTAAACTTATATGGTTTCCGATAAAATAAGGGAGTTCATCAAAGAGTTTTTTTGACTCCGGGTCATAGTTAATCTTAAAAGCTCTTTCTAATTCCCGCCCAATTTCATACGGCTCAATATCCTTATCTTTATATCTTACTTTCATATCGGAGATCAGATCCTGCAGATCCTCATAGGGAATGGAAGAATCCTGATAAACACGAGCCATCAAAGACCAACGGCTTTTTTTGCTTCCAAAATTTTCTTCAAAACTTTTTACGTGCTCTTCATCAAATATAATCTCATCTGTGACTACGTTTTTTTTCTTTCCGTCCAGATATGTATCCAGGGTCGTTACTGCCTTCTCCCTCTGTTCTTCCTTTGACATCAGGTCCTTCTTTAATGGACACTGTCCAAGCATGGTACCTGTGATCAGTTCATAGGGAAGCACGACCTGTTCTGTCCTTTCCAATACATGCTGGAATGCTTTCGCACGCCGGATCTGTACCGGTTCCCCCATTGTTTCTTTTAAAGACTCTCCTACAAATTCATACAAGTTCTTTTCCCTTACGCCTTGATTGAGCTCCTGAATAAAATCCTTTAGACCGGCAATTCGCTGATTCATATAACATCCTCCTTTTTATTTCTGACTTTCTTAATGTAGCTGAGGAAATATCTTCTTTAACATATCCAAAGATTCTTGTTTGTCCGTGGGGATCATTTGAAAATAAATATGGATTCCCTCTCTTTCAAGGTCAAATACAGTCTGAGCCTCTTGTTCATTCAAACCTAACTGTTTATATATCTGCTGCCTGTCTTGAATGATGGACATTTGCCCAAGCGATATATCAGAAAAAACCAACCCCATATCTTTGCATTTCCTGATCATATTCACGTCTTTAAACAATACAAACACATTCATATTCCCAAATTGGTTCTTGTTCCATACTTCCACTGCTTTCTCCACGGAGAAAATGCTAATCTTTATGTCATCCGGCGCAGCAAATTTTAAGATGTTCTTACGCATTTTGTCCTTTGATATCTCGTCATCGATCACAACAATTTTCTGTGCATTGATCGTACTAACCCATTGTGTAAGCACCTGTCCGTGGATCAGCCGGTCATCCACACGAACCATTAATTTTTTAGCCATATTAAACTCCTTTCATGACTTCCTACTTCTAATCTTCATCGTCGTCATCTGATGAAATAAACCTTTCAATATCTACCCGGGAAATTCCTGATTTAGCATTTTCAACTGCATCGAGTGAAAAATTCTTTTCCTCCAGAATACCCGGACTTTGTCTGGATATGACAACATGGAGCAGCATCGGTAAATTTACCCCAGTCACAAGTTCAAACACTTGATGATTCTCCTGTGCATATTGCAGGACCTGATTGCACGGTGTCCCGCCGTACAAATCAGCGAGTACAATACTTCCTTTGGGAAAGGATTCAAATGTTTTTGAAAACATGCTGCGATACTCATCGATATCATCCCCTTCCTCCAGAGAAAATGCAGCTATGTTTTCCGGTTCACCGAACAGCATTTTTGCTGTATCGATCAGCCCAACTGCAAACGGGCCATGACTCATAACAATAATTCCCGGAATATCTGGATTTACTTTAGATTGTGTATAGCTTTTCATCTGTTCCCTCCTTGTTCTCTGTAGCTTTGATTAGTTTCATTATTTTCCTCCTTGTCCATTACCGAAAATATTTATTTTCGTTCATGAACATATTACAATATTTCATGTCCATAGTCAATCATTTTATGTTTATTCCCAAACATTGATATTCATTTGTGAACTATCCACCAGAAGATTTTGATATTCTTTCAGTTTTGTGCTATGTTTATTGGTATCATAATGTTCGATCACGAAAGGAATTTATGCTTATGAACAGCCGAATTGAATATCTTTTAAAGAAACTGGACGAAGATGGCATATTAAACGTCAATGATCTGGCAGATGAATTCCATGTTTCCTCTGCAACTATACGCAGAGATTTATCCTCTCTTGAACAACAGGGAAAGTTAAAACGTATTCCAGGAGGTGCCATAAAGCCATCCAGCGGATCTGTCATGGCCCTGGAAACCGACTTTAACATGTCAAGCAAATTACAATTAAATTCTGTCTCAAAGAAAAAAGTTTGTGAAATAGCGTGCAAAGAAATACAGGATGGCGAATGTATTTTCATTGACGGCGGAACCACCTCCGCTTATATGTTCAAATTGCTGCAGAACAGACCGGTCACCATTGTTACAAACAACCATCTGTTCGCCTCTCAGATCACACCTCCAACAACCGCAAGAATCATCATGGTCGGCGGGATCTATATGTCCGACTTTGCAATGACCTATGGTCCGACTGCTGTTAACCAGATTCAAGGATATAATTTTGACCGCTGCTTTATCGCCTGTGTCGGCATTGATCTTCAAGAAAATTATGCATACTGTACTGAAATCGAGACCAGTGAAATCAAAAATATCGCCTGTCAGAAATCAAAACACCGCTATCTATTAATTGACGATTCCAAAGTGGACGTCATAGGCTTTTGCACTCTGAAACCACTTCATTTTTTTGATGCCATTTTTTGCGACAAAAAAAGGCCGGGATTGGAATATCCCGACAATTTTCATTTTCCTATATAATTTGTATGCATAGCGCCGCAGTATGATCCTCACGGAGCGTTATTATGTCTTAAGAGGCTCCGTTGGAATTTTCTACGACATAATAAAAAGCCGAATGGCTGACTAATAAGTCAAATCCATCCGGCTTTTACCTGTTCTTATTTTGATTTCAGTTCTGTAAGTAATTCTTCAATATCGTCAAGACATGCCCCGCAGATACTCCCTGCGCCAGTGGCATCTTTGACTGCGTCCACGGTAGTTGCGCCGTCTTCATAGGCATCTATTATTTCTCCCACGGTCACATCGACACATGGACAGATGATATCGTCTCGTTCCATTCCTTCCACCTCCATTGTTTTATGGAGTTATTATGAACCTAACATCCGCAGAATATACTTATTTTTTTTCAACTTTCTCCAAAAGGCCTTTCTTCTTAAGCCTTTCATTGGCCGCATCCCTAAGCAGTGCATAAATAACGGAGCATGCCGGAATGCTGATAAACATGCCTGGAACTCCTGCCAGATTGCCGCCCACTGTCACAGCCACCAAAACCCAAATGGCAGGCAGGCCCACAGAATTCCCAACCACATGAGGATAAATCAGGTTTCCTTCAATCTGCTGCACCACAACAAACATGATAACAAACACTACCATTTTAAACGGGCTCACCATAAAGATCAGGATAGCTCCCAGGGTGCTTCCGATAATGCCTCCCAAAATCGGGATCAGGGAAGTCACACCGATAAACATAGCTACCAGCATAGCATAAGGCAGTCCAATGATATTCATACAGATGAAAATGATCGTACCCAGGATTACCGCTTCCGTACACTGGCCGGACAGAAAGCTTGAAAACGCCTGGTTACACATATTTCCGATATATACGATCCGGTCAGCATAGGATTCTTTGATATAAGAATACAAAAGCTTCTTGGTCTGCAATATCAGCTTTTCCTTTTTCAGCAGCGCGTTCATAGCAAACACGATACCCAGAAGGAAAGTCACCACGGTCTGCACAGCAGAACTGATCACTGACATCGTAGATCCCAGAAGGCTGCTGGCGCTGGATTGAAAAAAGCCCATCAGTTCACTGCTGATCTTGTTCCAGTCCAGATCAATCTTCATCAAATTCTGTTTTGTGAGTAGAGGATTATCCGATATTTTCTGTAAAAAGCCCTGAATCTCATTCACAAACCCCGGAATACTGGAGGCCAGGCTGTATAAAGTTCTGGCAAGCTCAGGCAGAATCAAAAAGCTGATCAGCGCCAGCACACCGATAATACAGACGATAGCCAGCAGCAGACTCAATGCTCTTCTGCCCTTCTTTACCTTGGAAAACAAACGGGTCTCAAAAAACCTCATGGGTACATTGATGATAAATGCCATACATCCGCCGATCACAAACGGGAAAATCACAGAGATCAGATAAGAGATTCCTTTCAGTATGTAGCTTATGTTGCTGACCCCAAGATAGAGAAGGACACCAAATGCTACAAGTCCAAAGAATCCCTGCGTATTTTTATTGTAAAATTTCATATGTTACAGCTCCTTTTAAAAGATATTAACCAATTATACCGGAAATAAAATCAGATATCCATAGATAATAAAAAAGATTCGGTTTCTTATTGTATTTCTAAGTTTTTCCATGGTAAGATAGAGTTGTACAAAATGCAAAATGGAGTGATGATACCAATGAACATTTACATATATAACAATAACCGGAAGACATCCAAAGCCAATAAAAAGACACTAGAAGAACTTGCCTCAAAGCACCACTACAGCACTGATATCTTTGAATATGACAACAAAGATGAACTAGTATTTGATCTTTCTTCCCATCCGGAACGGGCAGATGTGATCATATTTCGTATATCCAGGTGCAAAGACGAACAGATTGCCGGGCTGGAAGCTGCCAAGAGCCTGCGCAAGCTTGGCTGTCATGCCTTGTTTATTTATGTATCGGCTAACAAACAGCTGGCCGCGGATACATTTCCAACCTTTCCTTTTTACTATTTTTATATCAAGCATCTGACCCTTGCCGAGTTTGAGGACGTATACATAAAAGCTCTCTCACTAGCCAGAAAGCGGCGGGACAAGCTGTTCCAATGCGGCAATGACATGGATGAGCACGTGTTTCCTCTGTCAGATATTTATTATTTTGAAATATTTCAAAGAATCACCACTGTATATCACAGCAATACAAGCTTTTCTTTCTACAGGTCCATGGCAGGCCTGGAAAAGGAACTGACTCCGAAAGGATTTCTGCGCATTCACAGATCCTTTCTCATCAACATGCGCCATATTGACAGAGTCACTGACCACACCGTAAAGCTGACCAACGGATTTGAACTCCCTATCGGCACCACATACTTAAATCAGGTCCGAAAGAAACTTTCACAACTTAAAACCTATTCCATATAAGAGTTAAGAAGGTGATATCATGTTTTCTATCTGTTTTTGTGACGATACCCCTGCAACCCTCGAAAAACATATCGCCTTTTTCAGTCCATCGCAGAGAGACACCAGATTCAGGCCAATTTCCGAGCCTTCTCATCAGGTGGGGAACTTCTTCGCTATGCGGAAAATCCAAACCACTTTTTTGATCTCTATTTCATCGATGCAGTGCTGAAAGACATGAACGGCATAGATACTGCCGTCCATCTCCGGGAATATGACCCCGACGGACTTGTCGTCTTCCTTGGTCTCCGCCCTGAATGTGCCGGGGATTGTTTTACAGCCTATCCCTTTAATTATATCATTAAGTCAAGGCTCAATTACACAAAAGGCGAGTCCGTTTTTCTTGCCGCCTATTCTGTCTTTAAACAGAGACAGCAGCCGTTTATCGTGTGCAGGAACCGTTCTACCTTCCAGTGCATCAGGCTCTCTGATATTTCACATTTTGAAACGCTGGGACGTCTCGTAGTCGTTCACTTTAAAGACCAGACATTTGAATTTTATTCCAAGCTTAATACTGTGGAGCAGTCCGTAAAAGACAAAGGATTTATTCGCGTGCACCGTTCTTTTATCGTAAATCTCTCCTATATTGCAGCGGCGGACAAAGAGAGCCTCTATCTGCTCGGACATGAGAGTGCCATTCCCATCGGGCAAGTATACCTGGATCAGGTACGCCGGGAGACCTATCCATTCTTCAGTATCAATCAAAACAACCAGACCCTCACTCTTTGAGGTACTGTAATTGACAATTTTGAGCACCAAATGTGAATTGACGTAGTTAAATGATTTCCTTACGCATTTTGTTTGCATTCTCGCGAAGCGTTTTTATGTCATAAGAGGTTCCGTAGGAATTTCCTATGACATGAAACAAGGGGGCTGCCTGTATGGCATCCCCCTCAATCTTATCTTTTGTTATGCCCAAGATGCCGTTCCCCGCAATTTTGACTCCTAGCCACAGCTAGGTGGGTTTCCTCATCCTGCCTTCTACCTTCCACCGTATTGTGGCTTGGTATCCAGCCGGATATTCGGAATCCCGTTCAAATAGTTGTAGGTTCAAAATAGCAGGCGTTATCGTACACCCCAGGCCGTTCGTTCCGTTTCATTAAAGCTATTATACCCTAAGTATTCCAGAGTTTCAAGAATTATATGCAAGACAATTTTACCAGCACTCAGCCTATGACTACTGAACCCGTCTTTTCAAAAGGAGAGATTTTGTCATAGCCGCTGATATCTTCCTTCAGGTCTCTTTTGACATAACGGAAGGTCTCCTTCTCTCCTTTTTTGGCATACATGGTCAGAAGCATCATCAGATAATCCTTGGATGCCTCATGCATAATCGATGCACCGATCCCATTGTTAAAATACTCCAGAGGGCTCTCTGTTGTAAAATCGTTCTTTTTATAGATCTTTCCCGCACTGATCCTGTCTACCAGCATCTCCGCCATATATCGTTTGGGAATCTTCATTCCTACCAGACATTTGGCCTCCGGGTTTAAGCTGTAATCGATCCAATACTCAAAATGGTGCCTGTTCCGCCCCTTATGATGTAGCCATGCCCTGGATATCCCGTACTTTCTCCTCTCTATATTGTTGGGGCTTTGATTCCCCTGATAGTACCTTGCCCCGGGAATGAATTCCGTCGGAGAATACTTTGACATATCGTGCATGATCCCTTGCCAGTAAAGGCCGACCTTAAAGCAGCCCTTTGCCACCAGGATTTTGTGCTTTGTAATTGTCCTAAAATGTCCTAAAATATGCATAATCAAACTCCCAGTACGGCAACCCCAATACACCCCGACAACACGATCAAGAAAATCGGATGTATGGATCTCCCCCGTTTTTCTGCTAACTTACTTATCATATATAATATAACAAAAAGAATCACAGATTTAAAGTCAATGGAGGAAAGTATTTTATGAATATTCAGTTCTCCGGTTTTTAAGAACGCAACTTTAAACACGGATAAGGTGGCTGCACAGATTAGCCCGGCCACCACCGGGCGTATACCGTAAAAACCAGCTTCCACATAGCGGTTATTCTTAAAGCTTTCCAGTACCCTGGCCACCAGGATGATAATGATGACGGACGGCAGCACAAGACCAAAGGTCGCTATGAGACTTCCCGGAACTCCTGCGATATGATATCCGGAATAGGTTGACATATTAACCCCGATGGCTCCCGGTGTGGACTCTGAGATCGCCAGCATATTGACAATATCGCCCTGGGTAAACCAGTGAAATTTGTCTGCCATACTATAGAGAAACGGAAGTGTGGCAAGGCCTCCGCCAAGGGCAAACAGGCCTGTCTTAAAGAATTCTACAAACAGCTGAAAAAGAATCATTAATTCTGCTCTCCTTTCCGCACGCGCCCGCAGAGCAGAAGCCCCAGGGCAGCACCGATGATCACATAGATCACCGGATTATTCATGACAAATACCATACCGAAAAACGTAGCGGCAAAGATAATCCCGGTAAGCCAGTCCACCACACCGCCTTTTACCATCTTCTTTATGCTGTTGATCATCAGGACGCAGACACAGACCCGGATGCCCCAGAACGCGCTCTGCACCGCTTTCAGTTCACTGAAGTTGGTCATAAAAGCGGCAATCACCATGATGATGACCAGGGACGGAGCCGTAAATCCCAGAGTGGCTGTGATACCTCCCCTAATCCCCTTTAATTTGTATCCGATAAACGTGGAAGTGTTGACAGCGATGACTCCCGGTGTACACTGTCCCACCGCAAAATAATCCATGACCTCTTCGCTGGTGGCCCAGCCTTTATTCTGTACAACTTCCCTCTCGATCATCGGAAGCATGGCATAACCTCCGCCGAACGTAAATGCACCCATCTTAAAAAAGGTTAAAAATAATTCTTTATATTCCTTCAATATATCCATCCGTCCTTCCCATTGATTTTTCTTTCTTATTATACGGAAAAACTGTAAAAAAAACCAGAGACAAAACCAAACTGGTTTTGTCTCTGGCCGTGTAACGGTTCTTAAAGATTGGTGTAGCCCATCATCTCAAGGTCGACCTCTCTTGCCGCTTCCCGTCCTTCGCGGATCGCCCAGACGACCAGTGACTGGCCCCGGTGCATATCTCCTGCAGTAAACACATTTTTTATATTGGTCCGGAAAGAGTCTTTTTGTGTGGCGACGTTGGTGCGCTCATTAACCTTTACGCCAAATGCATCGGTCACATAGGATTCGCTTCCAAGGAATCCTGCCGCGATCAGCACCAAATCCACCGGCACTTCCTTTTCCGTACCTGCAATCTCAGCCATGACCATCCGTCCGGTCTTTTCATCCTTTTTGCTCTCAAGCTTCACGATGACGGCTTTTGACACCTCCCCTTTTTTATTCTTCTTAAATTCCTTGACCGTAGACTGGTAAGTCCTCGGATCATGTCCGAACACAGCGGCCGCTTCCTCCTGCCCATAGTCCGTCTTTGAAACTCTTGGCCACTCCGGCCACGGATTGTTTTCCGCCCGCTCGTGGGGCAGCTCCGGCATCATTTCCAGTTGGATGACACTCTTAGCTCCGTGGCGGATGGAAGTGCCCACACAGTCATTTCCTGTGTCGCCGCCTCCGATGACCAGCACATTCTTCCCTTTCGCACTGATATAGGTGTTTTCCTTAAGCCCATTGTCCAGCAGTGCTTTTGTGGTGGATTTCAGGAAATCCACTGCAAAGTAGATACCTTTTGCATCTCTTCCTGGGACTTCAATATCCCTTGGATGAGAGGAGCCGCAGGCTAAGATAATACTGTCATATTCTTTTTTCAGCTGTTCTGCTTTGATATCTTTTCCCACATCCGTATTGATCTCAAAGCGAATGCCTTCCTCTTCCATGATCTTGATCTTGCGCTCCACAACCTGTTTTTCCAGTTTCATGTTGGGAATCCCATACATCATAAGGCCTCCCACCCGGTCAGAGCGTTCAAAAACCGTAACCTGATGGCCTCTTTTATTCAGGGAATTGGCAGCTGAAAGCCCTGCCGGGCCTGATCCGATAACTGCAACCTTCTTTCCTGTCCTGCTCTTCGGAGGTTTTGCCTTTGCCAGCCCGTTGGCATATCCGTATTCAATGATACTCAGCTCATTTTGCTTAGAGCAGACTGGTTCTCCGTTCAGGCCGCAGGTACAGGCCGCCTCACAGAGGGCCGGGCAGACCCTTCCTGTGAATTCCGGGAACGGATTGGTCTTTTTAAGCCGTTCAAATGCCTGTTCCCAGTTGCCTGTATAGATCAAGTCGTTCCATTCCGGAACCAGATTGTTTAACGGGCATCCGGAGGCCATTCCATTTAACATCAGCCCTGACTGGCAGAACGGCACACCGCAGTCCATACAGCGGGCACCCTGCCTCTGCTGTTCCTCCTTTGGGAGAGGAATATGGAATTCATTATAATGTTTAATTCTTTCCTTGGGATCTTCAGCCCTTGCATCTTTTCTATCATAATCTATAAATCCGGTCGGTTTTCCCATTTGTCTGTCCTCCTACTTTGCGTTCTCGTAAAATGCTTCAATCTGTGCCTGCTCGCTGCTAAGTCCCCGTTCTTCCATCTGAACGATCAGGTTCAGCATCCGTTTGTAATCCACCGGCATGATCTTTTTAAACTTCGGCAGATATTCTTCAAAATTCTTCAGGATATTCTTTCCTTTTTCGGAGTTTGTGTAGGCCACATGCTCTTTCAGCATTTCTTTGACTTCCAGCACATCGTATTTGGATGTAATGTTTTCAATGGTCACCATTTCCTTGTTCACATTCATGTAGAGACTGCTGTCCTCATCCAGAACATAAGCGATACCGCCGCTCATGCCTGCCGCAAAGTTCTTCCCTGTCTCGCCGAGGACTAAAACACGTCCTCCGGTCATATATTCACATCCATGATCGCCTACGCCTTCCACGACGGCAATAGCTCCGGAATTTCTCACGCAGAATCGTTCTCCTGCAACTCCGTTGATAAATGACTTGCCGCTGGTTGCTCCGTAGAGCGCCACGTTTCCTACAATGATATTTTCTTCCGGCCTAAACTTGACGCCGGTCGGAGGATAAACCACAAGCTTTCCTCCTGACAGCCCTTTTCCAAAGTAGTCATTGCTGTCTCCCACAAGCTCCAGCGTGAGCCCTTTCGGTATAAATGCCCCGAAGCTCTGTCCGCCGGCACCAGTACATTTTATTGTGTACATATCGTCAGGCAGTGTGTTTTCACCCCAGCGTTTGGTAATCTCAGAGCCGAAGATCGTACCGAAGGTACGGTCTATATTTGTCACATCCAGTTCGATGCTCTTTCTCTGCTTCTTTTCCAGAGCCGGTTTCAATTTCTTAAGAAGAACCGTCTCATCCGCTGACTTATCCAGTTTAAAGTCATAAACCTTTTTGTGAAGATAATCAACCTTTTCCGCTTCCACATAGGAAGTATCCAGAATCCTTGTCAGGTCAATATGCTTTTCTTTGGCTTCCTCTGTCGGTTTCAGCAAATCTGTGCGTCCTACCAGTTCATCGATGGTAGCCACACCAAGCTTCGCCATATATTCCCTCAGTTCCTGGGCAATAAACCGCATGAAGTTTACCACATACTCCGGTTTTCCTGCAAATCTCTTGCGCAGTTCCGGATTCTGAGTAGCCACACCCACCGGACAGGTATCCAGGTTGCAGACACGCATCATGACACAGCCCAAGGTGACAAGCGGTGCTGTAGCAAAACCAAACTCCTCTGCCCCTAACATAGCCGCCACTGCTACGTCACGTCCACTCATGAGTTTACCGTCTGTCTCCAGGATCACCTTGTTTCTGAGATCATTCATGATCAGGTTCTGGTGTGCTTCCGCAAGTCCCAGCTCCCATGGAAGCCCTGCGTTGTAGATGGAGTTTCTAGGAGCGGCTCCGGTACCACCGTCATACCCTGAGACCAGAATTACCTGCGCCCCGGCTTTTGCCACACCGGATGCCACAGTTCCCACTCCAGCTTCGGATACAAGCTTCACAGAGATTCTGGCGTCCCTGTTTGCATTTTTGCAGTCATAGATCAGCTGCGCCAGATCCTCGATAGAGTAAATATCATGGTGAGGCGGAGGGGATATCAGTCCCACTCCCGCCGTTGAGTGACGGGTCTTGGCGATCCAAGGATAAACCTTCTTTCCCGGAAGATGTCCTCCCTCACCAGGCTTTGCTCCCTGAGCCATCTTGATCTGAATCTCTTTTGCACTGACCAGATACTCACTTGTGACTCCGAACCTTCCGGATGCCACCTGTTTGATAGCAGAACAGCGGTTCTTTCCGTCTCTTCCAACCGTCAGACGTTCCGGGCGTTCCCCGCCCTCTCCGCTGTTGGACTTGCCGCCCAGCATGTTCATGGCAATGGCCAATGTTTCATGAGCCTCTCCTGAGATAGAACCATAAGACATAGCACCGGTCTTAAACCTTTTGACAATCGACTCTACGCTCTCTACCTTCTCCAGAGGGATGCCCTTGGACGGATAGTTAAACTCCATCAGGCCTCTTAAATTGCCCGGCTCCAGCTCTTCATCGATCATATGTGTATACTGCTTAAACGTGTCATAATTGCCGGTCCTTGCCGCCATCTGAAGCGTATGGATCGTCTGCGGATTATACAGATGCTGTTCCTTGCCGCTTCTGAACTTATGGCTTCCGGTGCTCTCCAGCATCAGATCGTTTTCCAGGCCCAGCGGATCAAATGCAGAGGAATGTCTCACATCCACATCTTCTTCAATATCTTTCAGGGTGATTCCTTCTACACGGCTTACTGTATTTGTAAAGTACTGGTCAATGACCTTGGAGTCAATACCGATCGCCTCAAAGATCTGGGACCCCTGGTAAGACTGGATCGTGGAAATACCCATCTTGGATGCAATTTTGATGATTCCGTGAAGCACTGCGTTTGTATAATCCTCCACTGCGGCATAATAATCCTTGTGCAGCAGGTTATCATCAATAAGCTTCTGAATAGCCTGAAGAGCCAAATATGGATTTACCGCACAGGCTCCGTAACCAAGCAGAGTCGCAAAGTGGTGGACTTCCCTCGGCTCGCCGCTCTCAAGGATCAGGGCCACAGAGGTTCTTTTCTTTGTCTTGATCAAATGCTGGTGCATCGCGGACACAGCCAGCAGTGACGGGATAGCGACATGATTCTCATCCACGCCCCGGTCAGACAGAATAATAATATTGGCCCCATCCCTGTAAGCACGGTCAGCTTCCACAAACAGACGGTCCAGCGCCTTTTCCAGAGAAGTATTTTTATAGTATATGATCGGAAGTTCAGCTACTTGGAATCCCTCCCGCTTTAAGTTTTTGATCTTTAAAAGGTCCGTATCCGTAAGGATTGGGTTATGAACCTTTAACACCTGGCAGTTATCCGGCTTTTCCTCTAAGATATTTCCGTCTTTTCCCACGTAGATCGTTGTGGAGGTCACAAGCTCTTCCCTAATCGCATCAATCGGCGGGTTTGTTACCTGTGCGAACAGCTGCTTAAAATAGTTAAACAGCGGCTGGTGTTTTTTTGACAGAACAGCCAGCGGGGAATCCGTTCCCATGGCCGCGATTGCCTCTGAGCCATTGAGTGCCATGGGCTGAATGGCTGTTTTAACTTCTTCATAGGAATATCCGAAAGCCTTTAAAAGCTTTTCTCTCTGCTCGGACTCGTAAGCCGGAACAGGGATATTCGGGATCTTTAAATCCTTAAGTTCGATCAGATTGCTGTCTAACCACTCGCCGTAGGGTTCTTTTCCTGCATAGGATTCCTTTACAACATCATCGTCAATGACTTCTCCTTTGACCGTGTCCACAAGGAGCATCTTGCCCGGACGCAGCCGTTCCTTCACTAGAATCTTCGTAGGGTCAATATCCAGCACTCCGATCTCGGAAGACAGGATCAGCTGATCGTCATCGGTGATGTAATATCTGGAAGGACGCAAGCCGTTTCGGTCAAGCACGGCTCCTACCTGGTCTCCATCGGTGAACAGAATGGAAGCCGGTCCATCCCAAGGCTCCATCATAGTGGCATAGTACTGGTAAAAATCCCGTTTCTTCTGGCTGATAACTTTATTGTTCTCCCATGGCTCCGGAATGGTGATCATGATCGCATGAGGCAGTGCCATACCGCTCATCACAAGGAATTCCAGTGTGTTATCAAGTCTTGCCGAATCTGATCCGTTGGGATTGACTACAGGGATCACTTTATGCATCTGGCCCTTCAGGTACTTGGACTCCATATTCTCTTCCCTGGCCAGCATCTTATCAGCGTTTCCACGGATGGTATTGATCTCACCGTTATGTACGATGAAACGGTACGGATGTGCTTTCTCCCAGCTTGGAGTGGTGTTGGTACTGAACCGGGAATGAACGAGGGCTATGGCAGATTCATAATCCTGATCCTGAAGGTCTTTAAAGAAGGTCCTCAACTGATCCACAAGGAACATTCCCTTATATACGATGGTTCTGCTGGACAAAGAGATCACATAGGTCTCCTCGTTGCTCTGTTCAAAAACTTTCCTGATGATATAAAGCCTGCGGTCAAATTCCAGCCCTTTTTCAACTGCCTCCGGTTTTTCAATAAATGCCTGAAGGATCTTAGGCATACATTCAATGGCCTTTTTTCCCAAAACCTTACTGTCCGTGGGCACTTCCCTCCATCCCAGGAAGTTCATCCCTTCTTTTTCCACGATAATCTCAAACATCTTCTTGGCCTGCTGGATTTTCAGTTCGTCATTCGGGAAGAAAAACATGCCGACGCCGTATTCTCTCTCTCCCCCGATTCCGATACCGGCCTCCTTACAAGCTTTCTCAAAAAATTTGTGGGAGATCTGAAGCATGATCCCGACACCGTCTCCAGTCTCTCCTGCTGCGTCTTTACCGGCTCTGTGCTCTAAGGTCTCTACAATCTTTAAAGCATTATGAACAGTCTTGTGGCTCTTGATCCCTTTAATATTGACACAGGCTCCAATCCCGCAGTTATCATGCTCAAAGCTAGGATGGTATAACCCAGGGGTGTTCTCTCTCTTGTTCGTCATAAGTCTCTTCCTTTCTTCCTGCTGCTTGGAAATGTTATTTTTTGTAGATTTCCTACGTTGGAATCTATCATACAAAAATTTAAGGACCTTGTAAAGTATTTTTTTCTTAAGTTATCTGATTATTTGATTATTTTGCATTCTTATATGAATAATCTGATAATTCATCAGGATAATTCGCCCAGACCCAGGATAATATTAGAAATGAATTCAGCTCATAAGATCAAAAAAGCCGGGACTAAAAAAAGTCCCAGCTTTAAAAATATGAGTTATTTACCACGATTTCCATCGCACTTTTTAAAATGCGCTTGCCCATAGTGGTAAATGGATGTAGTGTCTGCTATATTTAGAATATTACGTCTTTTCCGTAGTAGATGCACTCTAACACTTTTTCCATGTCATCTACAGAGGTTTCTCTAGGATTAGATCCTGTACATGCGTCTGCCACAGCACGCTCCGCGATCATCCTCTTCTTCTGGTTGAATTCTTCTTCATTGATTCCGAAATCTTTCAGGTTGGAAACAATGTTCAGCTTCTTGTTCATATCCCGGATTGCTTCAATCAAAGAAAGTGTCAGTGCTTTATCGGAATTTCCAGGGAGGCCGATCTTTCTTGCAATGGCTGCATAGCGGTCTTCGCATACCTTTGCATTAAACTGGATCACATACGGAAGATAGATAGCGTTCGCACATCCGTGTGTGATATGTCCTGTATCAAAAACTGCTCCTGTCTTATGCGCTAAAGAATGTACAATTCCTAACAGTGCATTAGAGAATGACATTCCTGCAAGACATTGTGCATAGTGCATATTTTCACGTGCGGTCATGTCTCCCTCATAGGAAGCTTTTAAGTTGTCAAATACCATCTCGATGGCATCGATTGCCAAAGGATCTGAAAATGGTGAATGCAGTCCGGCAACATATGCTTCAATCGCATGGGTCAGTGCATCCATTCCTGTATAAGAGGTCAGTTTCGGAGGCATCGTCTCTGCCAGTGCAGGGTCTACAATGGCAACATCCGGTGTGATCTCAAAGTCTGCCAGCGGATATTTAATGCCTGAACTGTAGTCCGTGATAACAGCAAATGCCGTCACTTCCGTAGCTGTTCCTGAAGTTGAAGGGATTGCAAGGAATCTTGCTTTGTTTCTGAGTTTTGGAACTGTGAATGGGTCTTTTACATCGTCAAATGTGGTTTCCGGATGTTCATAGAAGATCCACATAGCTTTTGCAGCATCGATCGGAGATCCTCCGCCCATTGCCACGATCCAGTCCGGTTCAAACTCTCTCATAATCTCGGCACCTTTAAATACGGTCTCAACAGAAGGGTCCGGCTCTACTCCCTCAATTAATTTTGTCTCTATGCCTGCTTCTTTTAAATAATCAACAACCTGGTCTACAAATCCAAAACGTTTCATAGATCCGCCGCCGATGACTAAAACAGCTTTTTTTCCGTCCAGCGTCTTCAGTGTCTCAAGTGATCCTTTTCCAAAGTACAAATCTCTAGGTAATGTAAATCTTCCCATACGTTATCTCCTTTGTTGCAGAGGATTGATATGTTGACAACCCTGACCATTGGTTACATTCCTATTGTACTATTTTGTTAATGTTTTATCAATAAGAATCTAAAAACAAGATAACACTTAGACAAATTTTCTAAGCCTGAATCTCAGTTCCGGCGCTCTGTTAGATAGGCTTCCATTCCTTTTCTTCTCAGCTTGCACGCAGGACAGTCACCGCATCCGTCGCCCTTTACCCCGTTATAACAGGTCAGTGTTTCCTGCCTGATAATATCAAAAACTCCCAGATCATCGGCCATTTTCCATGTCTCTTTTTTGTCAATCCACATGAGCGGAGTGATCACCTCAAACTCGTAGTCCATTGCTAGCGTCAGGGTTGTTTCAAGAGATGTGATAAACACATGTCTGCAGTCTGGATATCCGCTGAAATCACTCTGTGACACACCGGTCACCAACACATGAATCCCTCTCTGTTTTGCAAACACAGCTGCGAATGTAAGAAAGAGCATATTCCTTCCGTCTACAAAGGAATTGGGTGTACCGGTCTCTGGCGCTTCTTTGTCCACCTCAATATCCGCCCTGGTCAGGGAATTTGGCGCCAGCTGGTTTAGCAGGCCCATATCCAGGATATGATGCTCCACCCCATGCTTTTTGCAGATTTCTTTTGCACAGACCAGCTCGTCTGAATGCTTCTGTCCATAGTTAAAAGAAAGCGCAATGACTTCCTCATATTTTTTCTTTGCCCAGAACAGACAGGTGGTGCTGTCCTGTCCTCCGCTGAATACAACGACTGCCTTTGTTGGTTTTGACATAATATCCTCCTCTTTATCTGTCTGCCAGTGTGTAAAAACGGCTTTCCATGAAAGGATCGCTCTCAAACCGGCCTCTCAGTGTCGATGTGATGGTTTTTGCCTGGTTTTTCTTGATGCCCCTGGCACTCATGCAGCTATGGTTTCCCTCTATGAGCACTGCCACATCTTCTGTTTGGGCCACCTCAGAAATAATCTCTGCTATATCGGATCCAATGCGTTCCTGAAGCTGCAGGCGTTTACCCACCATGTCACAGATTCTCGCAATCTTGCTGAGTCCCAGGATCTTTTCTTTCGGCTGGTATGCGACGGTCACCTTCATATTGTACATCAATGCTAAATGGTGCTCACAATAGCTGAAAATATCAATATCCTTTACAATAACCATGTCCTTATGATTTTTAACTGACAAATCGTCTTCAAACGTCTTGGAAAACATCTCCGCGATCTGAGTGTTTGTATAATTCATCCCTTCAAACACTTCTTCATACATCCTGGCCACACGGTCCGGTGTCTCTACCAGCCCTTCCCGTTCCGGATCATCTCCTAGTGCTTCAAGTATTCCTCTGATATGTGTCTTGATTGCTTCTTTATCGATTGCCATAGCTTCCTAGACTCCCTTCTGCTCCGGATCCCAAACGACCTTGTGGATCTGGATCTGAAACCTGACTTTATTAAGCTTGTGTTCCTTCATAAATTCTACGATCTCTTCCGGCAGCAGTGCACCAAAGACCGGACTGAAATAAACGATGGCTCTCTCACAGAGAGAAAACCGGTCTGTGATCTCTTTTGCCCTTTCCAGGTCCTCTCTTGTCCCTATAACGAACTTTACTACATCCCACGGTTTTAATTCTTCCATATTTTCAAGGCACATGGATTCTTCCATGCCGCTGGACGGCAGCTTATAATCCATGGTCATAGAAAGCCTTGCGTCTCTTTCTCTCCACGGGCGGATGGGAATACTTCCGTTTGTCTCAATCTCCAGTTCTACTTTCGGCAGAGCGAGAATACTTCCGATGAGCCCGCTGATATTTTCGTCCAAAAGCGGCTCCCCTCCCGTCAATGTCACCAGTTCAACCCCGGCCTCCTTCACCATCTGTGCAGTCTCCGGGGCCGTCATAAGTTCCGCGTCCCCTTTTTTGCTGATGGCCCATTTGGTGTCACAGTAGGAGCAGTTTAGATTACATCCCCGAAGGCGGATAAACATGGCAAGCCTCCCGGCCTTCTTTCCTTCTCCGTTAATACTCACAAAACTTTCTGCGATCTTAAAAGTTTCCATTTCTATTCTCCGTAAATTGCACAGTTATTCGGCGTCTCATACACTTCCACAAAAGATACATCATAGCCGCTCTGTTTGAAACAGTCATAAAAGTATTTTGCAAAATTCTCTGCCGTCGGCCGGAATGCTACTTCAATGATCCGAAAATCTTCTTCCTTCAGCGCTTCCATTGTTTTTTCTTTCAGTGTATTTTTTTCTATGATCAGTGCATGGTCAAACTCATCTGCGATCTCTTTTACCTTATCTTTTAATTGGCCAAAGTCTACGACCATCCCTCTGGTCTGGCCCTGTTGTTCCACTTTTTCTTTTTGAATGGTCACCGAAAGCTTCCATCGGTGCCCGTGCAGATTGCTGCATTTTCCCTCATAACCCGCCAGAAAATGTGCCGAGTCAAAGGATGCATGTGTATTTAATTGATACATAAGACTTCCCTTCTCTATCTATCCTAATGAAACAAAAAAGACATGCCACCCTGAGGTATCCATGTCTCTAAGCATTTCTCTAAGACGTAAGAACTGCACAAAGGCAATCTTCTTACACTGTCCTAGTTTTGTTTAAAGACAGGATGGTACGAATGAACTGTCTATTCTATTCAAAATAACTAATTGAGTATAACACACTTTCGCTCAATTTGAAACAGGTAAAATAACATATAGTTCAGATAGAATTCATGCCTGAAGAAAACAGCCGGATGAGAAATCTCCATATATGGGGATATTCTTTTAAAATCGTTCTCCTGATCTCATCGCTGACGGCCTTTCCTTTCTCTGTAAATGTATATGCCCCGTCAGCAACTCCCCCTATAGCTATATGGGCATTTGCATATCCGCCCACAGCAATATGGGATGCCAGCGCACACCCTCCTATGGCATAGATTCCCACAGCGAGCCCCCCCACTGCAAAGATACCAATGGCGGCGCCCCCTACTGCCAGACCTCCAATGGCAAGCCCGCCAAAGGCCAGCAGGCCAAGGGAAAGCATCCCAATGGAAAGTAAACCGGTAGAAATCATTCCCATAGAGACCAGTCCCACAGCGATATTTCCCGCTGCTATGATCCCTTTTGCTTTATAAATTCCTCTCCCAAAGTTGATATGCACCAAAGGAATCCCGCAGATTGTCATTTTGCTCTTATATTCATAGTGCTGTTTTACAGCGACATAGACAACTTCCTTTTCTTTTTTATACAATTCATTCCCAGTCAGTTCATCTATACTGACTCCAAAAATACGGCTTAATTCTATCAGCTTGTTCATCTCCGGCGTTGTCGTCCCAAGCTCCCATTTAGAGACCGTCTGCCTGGATACATTCAGCCGGTTCCCCAATTCCTCCTGGGACCATCCTTTTTCTTTTCTTACCCGGTTTAGATTTTCATAAAATTCCATAACTTTTCTCCTATTCCTAATCGTGCGAAGCACGCACGCCCGAAGGGTATTCCCTGTGGTATATATTTTTGTTTATTATAAGAAAACCGGGTGTTTTTCACCACCAAATGCCGTTGGAAATCTGTCAACCAAACTTAACATCGTCCTTTTTACACCCTCTCAGGTGCGCGTGCTACGCACGACAAGGTATACCCACAGGGCATCCCGTGTTTTATACCCTCGGGTGCGCGTGCTACGCACGATAAGGTATGACATTTTCCACATGATTTCCGTTCGGCTCTTAGAATGCCTCCCTCCAATCATGTAGAAAATGGACGTAATGTCTACTGGAGAAGGGCTTCTGTCAAAAGAAGGGTGTCACTTTTCAAAAGTTATTTACCACTATTGGAGGAGCGCATTTCAAAAGCACGACGGAAATAGTGGTAAATAACTCATACCCACAGGGCATCCCGTATTCTATACCCTCCGGGTACGCGTGCTACGCACGATAAGGTAAATAATCCAGGAATCTTTTTACTGCTAGTGACATCCCTTTTCTGTCCCGGAATGCAAGCCCGATCTTTCGATAAGCCGGCACCTCCAGTTCCTTTGTGACAATACGGTACGGGATGCGCTGCAAAATAAGCTGCGGGAGAATGCTGATTCCCAGACCGCTCTCCACCATGGACATGATGGCATAATCATCCCAGGTAGTAAATTGAACTTTTCGTGAAATGCGGCACTGTTCAAGAATCTCTGAGACATCTGAATTGCCATCTCTTTTCAACAGCATAAAGGGTGCATCACACAGTGCCTCCATAGGAAAACGGCTGCATTCTGCCAATGGATGTTGTTCCGGAAGGACTGCCAATAGCTGGTCCTGCTCCAGAAAAACTGTCTCCAGCTCCGGAAGCGTGGGAAGCCTTAGAAAACCGCAGTCCACACGTCCATTTAAAATCCAGTTTTCTATTTCCGTATAGTCACCAAGCAACAGTTCATAGTCAATGTGGGGATAATCCTCCTGAAATTTTTTGATGATATTCGGAAGCCAATGCGTGGCTGCACTTGAAAATGTTCCGATCCGTATCAGGCCTGATGTCAGACCTTTTAATTCGTCCACCTGTACTTGCAGCTTCTCAAACTCTCTGCAGACGCTTTTTGCATACGGCAAAAGCTTCATCCCATCTGAAGTCAGACGCACGCCTGACCGGTCCCGCTCAAGAAGAGATACCCCCCATTCTGCCTCCAGGTCATGGATCATGCGGCTGATTCCCGACTGGGAATAACTAAGCATCTCCCCGGCTTTTGTAAAACTCCCATATTCCACAGCTTTCACAAAAGACATGTATTTTTGAAGATTCATATCCATCTGTATACCCACACCTCCCTATTTATCTGAATTTGTCATCTTTTATATGACAAATATTCGTTTTTGTTATTTATGGTTTCATGATACAGTATAAGTATAAGCTGTTCAAGAAAAAGCAAGCAATATGCTGTCATCGAGGTGAGTTATGGAAAAACATTATTTTAAATATTTTACGGCACTGCTGCTGTTTGGATCCAACGGCATTGTTGCAAGCTATATTGAACTGAACAGTTATGAGATTGTATTTTTAAGAACTCTGATCGGGAGCCTGTTTCTCCTTCTAGTTTTCTTTTTCACTGAAAAAAGGCCGCATAAATATAAGGATAAAAAACATTTACTCTATATTCTGATCTCCGGGACCGCCATGGGGATCAGCTGGATGCTTCTCTATGAGGCGTATAAGACCATCGGTGTCAGTATCGCCACATTGGCTTACTACTGCGGCCCTGTCATTGTTATGGCTGTCTCTCCCCTGCTGTTTAAGGAGCGAATGACAATACATAAATTCCTGGGATTTACGGCCGTTGCAGCAGGTATGATAACGGTCAATGGAAACAGCCTGTTTCACACCGGTATCTCCACAGGGCTGCTCTGCGGCCTCCTGTCAGCCGTCATGTATGCTCTCATGGTGATCTTTAACAAAAAAGCACACAGTATTACAGGTCTTAAAAACTCTATGTATCAGCTGATCATAAGTTTTCTTACTGTGGCAGCCTTTATGCAGACCAAGCAGAGCCTCAGCCTTCCGTCCGTATGGCAGAATCTGTTCCCTGTATTAATTTTAGGGATCGTCAACACAGGTATCGGCTGTTATTTCTATTTTTCATCCATCACAAAACTGCCCGCAGGTTCCGTGGCCATCTGCGGATATTTAGAGCCACTGTCCGCCCTGATATTCTCGGCTTTCTTTCTCAGGGAACACTTAACTGGCATACAACTGCTCGGTGCCGTCTTGATCATCGGAGGGGCCATGTACGGAGAACTTATGGGCAAGAAAAAAAGCCATAGGAATCAATGATCCTATGGCTGGTGTGCTAATTTCCTGTCTCTATGCTGATCTCATTAAACTGATCCAGCAGATCTTCAATTGCAAGAGCCTCTTTTTCTTCTCCTGCCTTGTCTATGATCGCCTTTCCCTGATGCATCATAATCAGGCGGTTTCCATATTCCACCGCGAATCTCAAGTTATGCGTGACCATGATCGTGGTCAGATTCTTCTCCGTGACAATCTTATCCGTCAGCTCCATAATCAGCTCCGCAGTCTTTGGATCCAGTGCTGCCGTATGCTCATCCAGAATCAAGAATTCTATGGGGGTCATGGTAGTCATCAAAAGTGCCATGGCTTGCCGCTGTCCTCCGGACAGGGAGCCTACTTTGGTTCCCATCATATCCTCAAGTCCCAATCCCAGCTGGGAGAGCATTTCCTGGTAATGGCGGATCCTCTTTTTATTGGTTCCCAGCCCAAGGCCGTATGACTTGCCCTTGTTGTCAGCTAAAGACATATTCTCAAGGATTGTCATGGAAGGACAGGTTCCCATAGAGGGGTCCTGATACACACGCCCGATCTTACGCTGGCGGACAAACTCCTTTTGCTTTGTAATATCTTCATTGTTTAAAAAGATCGATCCGCTCTCCGGCTGAAGGCTTCCGCAGATCAGATTCAGCATCGAGGTCTTTCCGGAACCATTGCTTCCGATCACGGAGATAAAGTCTCCATTCTGAACCTTCAGGCTGAAATCCTGAAACAGACATACCTCATTTACTGTTCCGATATTATAATATTTGTCGATATTCTTAAGTTCAATCATGCTTTCACCTTCTTCTTACGGTCCATGCTGACGATCAGGATCACAAGGAACAGAATCGCCGTGATCAGTTTAAGATCCTGTGAATCCAGGCCGATCTCAATGGCAGCCGCCACACAGGCCTTATAAATAACAGATCCGATGATGACAGCTGTAGTCGCTTTCAATCGATTTCCTTTAAAAATGTTGGTCCCGATGATCACGCTGGCCAGACCGATGACGATTGTACCGGTACCCATTGAAATTTCAAAAAATCTCTGCTGCTGACACATGACACTACCCGCCAGAGCTACCAGCCCATTTGCGATGGAAAGACCAACGATCTTTACAAATCCGCTGTCTTTTGCCAGAGAGGTGACAATTTTTTCATTGTCCCCCACCGCCCTTAATAGATAGCCGGATTTTGTCTTTAAGTACAGATCCAGAAGGAGCTTTGCGATCAACATAATAACAGTGATGATGACCAGCGTCTTATATGGAGCAAGTGCTTCCGGGAATAATCCGTTGATCCCATTATTATTAAATATCGTATTGTAATTGAACAGTGGAACATTGGCACTTCCGCCTGTGATCCGCAGATTGATCGTATAAAGCCCTGTCATCATGATGATACCAGACAGAAGATCCCGGACCTTAAACTTCACATGGATAATGCCGGTCAGCGCTCCCGCTGCCGCCCCTGCCGCTGTGGAAAGGATCAGCGACAGGATTGGATTGAATCCATTCATCAGCAGTACGGTTGTGATAGCCGCGCCTAACGGAAAGGTACTGTCCACAGACAGATCCGGAAAGTCCAGTATTTTATAAGTAATGTATACGCCCAGAGCCATGACCGCATAGATAAATCCCTGCTCAAAGACCCCAATGATCAATTGTTCCATTTTTTGCTCCTATTATTTGCTTGCTTTAATTTCTGTAAATGTCTCTACGGCTGTTTTCTGTATATCAGATGGAAGTTTGATACCCAGATCCTTCGCTGCCTTTTCATTCAGATAAATATCTCCCTGATTGAATGTTTCAAACGGAATCTCAGATGCTTTCTTTTCTCCCTTTAACACTTTGGCAGCCATCTTTCCGGTCTGTTCCCCGAGTTTCACAAAATCGATACCCACACAGCCGATACATCCCAGTTTTACCTGTTCGATCTCTGATCCAAATACAGGAATCTTTGCTTTGTTAGCTTTTTCCAGGTAGGTTGGCATACAGCTGACAACTAGGTTGTCTGTCAGGTTTGTGATACAGTCGACTTTTTTGATCAGACTGTCTGCTGCCATAGGCATATCAGCCGCTGCACTGATTCCCTGTGTTACGATCTTGAAACCATTTTTCTTGGCCACCTTCTCATATGCTTCAATTCCCGCCTTGGAATTTACTTCGTTGGTGCTGTATAAAATACCTACGTTCTTTGCCTTTGGAAGTACTTTTCGGATCAGCTTCAGCTGTTTGTCTGCAAGGATCAGATCCGAAGTACCGGTGACTTCTCCCACATTCTTTCCGTCTTTATCTACAAATCCCGCCAGTTCCGGTGAAGTGACTGCAGTGTAGATAACCGGTGTCTTAGAATCAGAAGCCGCATTGTATGCGCTCTGTGCACTAGGAGTGGCAATCGCGCAGATCAGGTCAAATTTTTTGGATGCGAAATTGGATGCGATCTGATTGTCCGCCGCTGTATCTGCCTGTGCATTTTTAAAAGTGATCTTTAAGTTCTTGCCCTCTTTGATCCCTTCCTTTTCCAGACCCTGGATAAATCCCTTACGGCAGTTGTTTAAGGATTCGTGCTCCGCAAACTGCTGAATTCCGATCTGATACGTCTGGTCCTCACTTTTTTTTGAACATCCTGCGAGTAATAAAGATGCTGCCAATACCATACTGCAGCCTGCTGCTAATAACTTCTTTCTCATAACTTTCTCTCCTTTTCTCTACAATTGATTAACTGCACTATAGAGATAAACAATTCATTGAGCGCCAAATGCGATTTGACCCAGTCAAATAATTTCCTCACGCATTTGTGTGCATAATACCCGCAGGGCTTTTTAATTCATAGGGAGGTTCGAAGAACTATCCTATGGAATAAAAAACGCCCCAAGCTCACGCTTGAGGCGGATATCCGCGGTACCACTCAAATTGGCATCATAAAAAATGCCCACTTTTCTCATATACTATCATATATGCCCTGTTAGGTAACGGGTCGGGTGCCCGGCAACTCCTACTATAAGTTCAGAACTGCCCTCGAAAGTCCATTCATCAGGGAATTCATGCTACAATCCCACCACCTGCAGCTCTCTTTAAATCCTTCTGCTCCTGACTACTACTCTTTCTCATCGGTTTATCACTATATGATAGAATGATAATACTTTTCTGTTTTCGTGTCAACCCCGAATTTTTACTATCTTATTTATAAAATGAATGTCCCTGATAAGTGAACAGTTTCGTCAAAGCCCGGTCAAACCAAGATACGTTTCGAGGATTTGCCATTGTCTTTTCTACAAAGTACAAAGCACCTTCTGAATAGTCTTCTCCGGAAAGGGCCCTCTCCACGCTTTCCCTTGTGGATGCTTTGATGGTCACAGAATTGTATCGTCCATCGGCTGTAGGAGAAAACTGGACACTTCCGTTGGTTCTCTGGAATACAACCTTTTCCACCGTATTTGGAAATTCCTTGGAACGCACTCTGTTTAATATCACATTTGCGACTAAGATTTTACTCTTTATGTCTTTGTCAGTAGCTTCTGCTTCCACAATCCGTGTGAGGATCGCTTTATCTCTTGTAGATATTTTTCCCTTCAGACCTTTGGCTTGCTGCACCTTTTCGATCTGACGTTCAATATTCAACTTTTTCACCAGTGCTTTACGTTCTTTGAACTGCTCTTGTTCCTCCAACAGTTTCCTTTGGATGAGCTGGTCTGCACCATTGTCGCTTTTCGGCGGCTGGAATAATGTATCGCTGGCAAAGACCTGCTGCCCTACACTGCATAAGCCAATCGCGCAAGATATGGCTGCTACTTTCCATTTTTTCTTCAATGTCATACTACACTCCTTTGATATAGTGTATGACAAATTTGAAACATTATTCACACTTTTGTAAAATTTATGTCCTAAAACAAGCAAATCGTTATTTTTCTACATGATTTAAAATAAAAACTGCCTGTCCAGCAGTTGTAATAACGGGACAAGCAGTGTAAACAATCTTTCAAAACGGAATTTAGTTAATCTGTAAGCCGGGTTCTGTCTTAAATGATCATCTATCTCGACCTGCTGTTGCCAGCAAGCTCCAGCGGCACACCGAAAAGTGGACCGGGCAAGCCCATAGCTTTTCTCCTGCCTTGCTTCGGATGGGGTTTACATGTGCCTTGTCTGTTACCAGCCAAGCGGTGGGCTCTTACCCCGCCTTTCCACCCTTACCGGCAAAAACCGGCGGTTTATTTCTGTTGCACTGGCCTGAGGGTCTCCCCTACCGGACGTTATCCGGCATCCTGCCCTGCGAAGCCCGGACTTTCCTCACCAAATTACTTTGGCGCGATCATTCGGTTAACTAAATTCCGAGTGGAATTATACCATGTTCTCATAGGTCCCGTCAAACAATTTAAAGATTCCTTTTCTTCTTTCTAATGCAATATCTATACATCTTAATAGATTTTCACGGTATAAGATACTTTAAACTTCCCGCAATAAGCGGTTACTTTTACTCTGCCCTTTTTCTTTTTAGCCTTCAGCTTACCGCTGGTCTTTCCAATGGACGCCAGTTTTTTATTATTGACTTTCCATTTCACTGTACCTGTGACGCCATACTTTTTCGCCTTGAACAGATAAGACTTCTTTCTCTTTATCTTTGACTTCTTCTTTGTCAATGCCAAACGCTTATTGCTTACTTTCACTTTGCACTTCAGGCTGTAGCTCTTGCCCTGCTGAGTCACCTTAGCTGTAATTGTTGCAGTTCCGGCCTTCTTCCCTGTCACAGCACCGGCAGAGCTTACGGCTGCCACAGATTTGTTGGAACTGGAATAGGAAACTTTTGCTCCGCTAACTTTATTCTTTATACCAACTGTCGTTTTATTTCCCTTGTAAATGCTGAAAGAACTCTTTGACAAATACGGTTTTTTATATACCACCGCCGGCCTTGTCGTTGTTGGTTTTGTCTGAGGCTTTGGTGATCCACTCGTATTAGAACCATTTGCATCCATTGACTGAGTATAGGACCTTGTAGTTGCTTTTATTGAAAAATTACACAACCGATTTTGACCATTTTCTGGCGTATAAATATCATTGATGGCCTGCTCTCCGGCCTTGACAAAGCTTTGGCCTGGCTCAATCGTCCCCTTATAATAACAGTCCCCATCACCATAGTAGTCTGAACATTCCAGTCCGATATTGAGTCTTTGATCCGCTTTGGCTTTCCTTAACATCAAAACAACTGCATACTTTCCGGATACTTTCTTCGCAGAGGTCTTTGCAGTGATATATCCTGCATGCAAAACTGTCTGCTCCGACGTCAGTTGTTCCTTTTTTGATAGCTCCGGTACACCCGAAGAGTTTACAGGAGCCATATATAACTGATACTTACTGCCAATGGAATCTGTAAAAAATGTCACTGATTCTAATTTCTCATTTTTACCAAAATCAAAAACATTCGCAAAATAACAGAAATCTGCAGAGATGTTTTCGGATACATTGATTGAGGTCACTGCTCCAAATTCATCCAACTGATAAAGCTTTTCATCTGAATCATATGCCTTAAAACTCTTGATTGTATAATCAGGCAGTAAAAGAGGATCTTCATAAGAAACCCAATAATACCCTCCGTCACTGTAGCTGGCGTTGGTTCCCCAACTATTCTTAATCAGCCATGCGCCGTTTTCTGACGGAGCTTTGCTGAAATTCGTTTTGCTATATGTATCATCCCATCCAACAATAATGACCTCATGATTTTGAACTAATTCTTGATTATTCCTATCTGTCAATTCGCCCGAATAGTAATAAGAATCTCCTTTGTGGTACTTAGAAGAAAAGTCCCAATATATTCCTGTCCCCACAGCACCGTTATTCATCACTGCCTGTTTGATCTCTTTGCCGTTCTCCGGATTAAGGAACTGGATATCGGTTGCCTGATATAACTTGGGCGCACTGTTAAGATTCTTCGGCCTTACTACATTGGCGAATTCAAATATCTCATTAATAAAAGAAATATCCTGCTCTGATTTCGGCCCAAACCCGGATGCATAATATCCGGAAGACATCCACTCGTTGCCTCCATTGTCGTTAGTTGTATTGCACATGTAGCCGCTTCCTGTCAGTCCGTTCATGGTCCAGAGCATATGCTGTTCTGACAAGTCCGTGCTTAGTCCCGTACTTGTCTTTACTTTTGATTCAAACAATCCTGAACCTGAAAAAGCCCAGCAGGCTCCTACATCTTCCTGGTCTTTGACAGATGTCATATGTCCTGCTGTCCTTCCATCATATCTGGAAGGGATGGCACCGCTTCTCTTCTTTCCAGGAATGGATACGGTGGCCGGAACCTCTACCTTGGCCGGCGGCTGCCGATATCCATACTTTGAATCTTCTTCTCCAAAATGTTCATTCGTTTCTGCAGTCAGTTCAGGCGCTGTCTCTGCTTTGACCATTGATGTCTGAAATATCAGGCTAAAACAAAGGCAAAGCGCAAAAGCGGCACTAACTCCCCTTTTTATCTTTCTCAAATTCTTCTCCCCTTTATTATAGATATTAAAACCATTCTTTTATACTATATATGAGGAAAAATCTTCATTGATAGTTAGAGGTTTGTCTTCAGGTTGTGATTAAGTTTCAAAACAGCTTCCCCCAATAAATTCTCTGAGAAGTGAAGTTTTCGGTATATCTTCGCTCTTAACGCTCAAAAAGTAATCCAAAAACTTCAGCAGACGTTTGGATTCCTGGTACTCCGGACATCCTGGACTGATCTGAAATAAAAGAGGTTCCGCATACTGCTTTAACACGGCCAGCTCATAGATCTGGGCAGAGTTAAACATGATATCCGCCTCCTCCTGATAAGGAAAGATATTCAGTTCTTCCCCTCTCCTGACAGATTCCCAGCGCCCTATGGTTGTTTTGGCATCCATTCCCCTGTGTCTTGCATCCCTTACGATCCTTCGCAGCAGACGCCCGTCGGAGCTTGGTATCCGGTTGTGTTCATCAATGTTGATCTGGCTCAACGCACTGACATAGATCTTATATTTATCCTGTTCCGAGATCTCACTGGACAGCATTCCATTCAGACCGTGGATTCCCTCGATGACCAGCACATCATCCGGTCCGATCTTTTTATAATTGCCTTTATACTCCCGCTTGCCGGACACAAAATTATACGTGGGCAGCTGCACCCCTTTTCCCGCCAGGAGGCAGTTGATATCTTCATTAAACAATTCCAGATCCAGGGACGCAATGGTCTCAAAGTTATAATTGCCTTCCTCATCCCTTGGTGATAACTCCCTGTCTAAGAAATAGTCATCCAAAGAAATCGGATGCGGCGTCAGCCCATCGATCTGCAGCTGTATGGCAAGCCTGTGGGAAAATGTAGTCTTTCCTGAGGAAGACGGACCGGCGATCAAAACCACCTTTTTTCCATCGTCTACGATCTTTGTAGCGATGTCTGCAAGAAGTTTTTCCTGCAGCGCCTCCTGGACCAAAATCAGATTATTGATGTCCCCGTTTGTGATCTCCTCATTGAGCTTTCCGACGGTATCCACACGCATCAGTTTACTCCAGGATCTGGACCGCTGCATCACATGGAAAAGCTTTGGCTGCGGCGTAAACCGGGAAACTGCGTAAAGATGGTCCCTCCTGGGGATCTGGAGCACAATGCCTCCCTGATATGCATCCACAAAAAAGTCCTTTATATAGCCGGTGCTCGGTGCCATATACCCATAGAAATAGTTCTCATAGCCATCCAGAGAATAGACGTTGGTCCTTGAGACTCTTCTGAATCTGAAAAGCCTCACCTTTTCCTTCATGCCCTGTTGTGCAAATCTTTTCCTGGCCTCAAACGTATTGTAGGAGATCTTTTCTATCTTTAGATCATGGTTGACCAGTTCCCTCATCTTTGCCTGGATTTTCTTAGCAAGCTGATCATCAACCTCCAGGTCATCCAATGAGAATTCGCAGAATGTACTGTTCCCAATAGAATAATTCATGGTTATGCGGTTGGTGCAGCCTTCTCCGAGTACTTCCTCACACGCTTTTAAGAACACAAAATTTACAGTTCTTTTATACGTCATATATCCGCTCTGTTCCTCGTTGGTAACAAAACGGATCTCACAGTCCTCATCAATGGTGTGGTATAATTCCCTCAATTTCTCTCCCGTATAGGCAAGCAAAATCACAGGAGTCCCCGGGCGCTGGAAGCGTTTTGCGATATCCTCCAGTGTCGTGCCCTCTTTTATACTGATCCTGGCTCCTTCTACTGTTACATGTAACATTCCCTGCATCATCTCCTCTCTGGTCTATTTTACGTCAAACGGGCATTTTGTATGTCTTAAGATTACGTCACATTCTGGTATATTCTTCTGAAGAAAATGTCCCATAAAATCAACAAAGATTTTTTCCAGTCCGTGATGGCCGGCATCGATGACTGTGATGCCCATATCCACCGCATCCAGTCCCTCGTGGTGCCCGATATCCCCGGTTAAAAATACATCTGCCCCGACAGAGGATACCTCTTTTTCCATATGCCTTCCGGAGCCTGGCACAATGGCCACCCTGCGGATCTCCTTTGTTCCGTCCCCGAACACAAACACCTGCTTGATGTCAAAGGTCTTTTTGATCTTCTCCACAAAGTCGTCAACAGACACGGGCCGGCGAAAGTCCGACACTGTTCCAATCCCCATGGGAATGCCGTTTTCTGTACATGTGGTCTCTACCGGACCGTCACTTTTAAGGCCCAGCGCTTCGCAGACGATCCTTCCCATATGGACGACATCAAAATTTGTGTGCATAGCGTAACAGTTGATGCCGTTTTCCAATAGAGTAAGGATCTTGGAAGGTGTTCCCGCATCGTCCGTAATGCTCTTTAAGGGAGAGAAAATGAGAGGGTGGTGGGTCAGCAGAAAGTCCACATTTTGGCTCACTGCATCTTCCACCACCCCTTTGTCCGCATCCAATGCGACCATGATCTTCTGGATCTCTCTATCCTGCCGTCCCGCAAGAAGGCCCACGTTATCCCAGTCCATGGCATAACCTGACGGCACATACGTCTCTAATACTCTCATCAGTTCACTACATTTCATAATGTTTCAGTGCCTCCTTTATTTCCTCCAGGGCAGAGGATAATTCATTTGCCCTGTTTTTCAGGGTTTCTGAGTCTTTCCCCTGAAAAGATGTGAGGATCTTTTGTATATCTTCTTTTTCTTTCAAAAGGTATTCTTTCATCAAAGGATCCTTTGACCCAGGAAGATATGTCCCGTAAGAATACTGCCAGGAAGACGGATATGACTCCCGGCCTTGGACTGCTTTAATTACAATGTAATATTTCCCGTCCTCCCTGACCAATGCCTCTTTCTTGATGGCATATCCATGGCTGTGAAGAAACTTCCGCACTTTTTCCCAATGGGACTGGGGAGAAAGAACAAGCTCGGCAACATGGCAGAGCTTGTCTTCCCCCCGCGTAAGGATCTGTTCCATCAAATCTCCGCCCATACCGGCGATCACTGCACTGTCGGCATCTTCCGGAAGTCCTTCCATGCCGTCAGATAAGATGCACTCGATCTGTCCGTCCAGTCCCTCTTTTTTTATATTCTGTCTGGCCCGCTCGAGGGGCCCCCGGTTGACATCCATGGCAAATGCCTTTCCAGAAAGTCCTTCGGATGTCAGATAAATCGGTATGTATCCATGATCTGTCCCTATATCGGCGACACACATCCCTTCGGATACAAAAGAAGCAATTGTTTTTAACCGTGTTGACAGCTCCATAATCCACCCAATTAATCCAGATAATCTTTCAGTTTTCTGCTGCGGCTCGGATGTCTCAGCTTTCTCAAAGCCTTAGCTTCGATCTGACGGATTCTCTCTCTTGTGACGTTAAACTCTTTTCCTACTTCCTCTAAAGTCCTGGCGCGGCTGTCATCCAGACCGAAGCGCAGTCTTAACACCTTCTGCTCCCGCTCAGTGAGAGTTCCCAGAACTTCACTCAGCTGCTCCTTGAGCAGTGTAAATGCCGCGGCATCCGCCGGCACCGGTACATTGTCATCCTGTATAAAGTCTCCCAGATGGCTGTCCTCTTCCTCGCCGATCGGGGTCTCCAAAGAAACCGGCTCCTGGGAAATCTTTAAAATCTCCCGGACACGGTCCACCGGAATATCCATCTCCTCCGCAATCTCCTCAGGAAGTGGTTCCCGGCCAAGCTCCTGTAACAACTGTCTGGATACACGGATCAGTTTATTGATGGTCTCCACCATATGCACAGGAATACGGATCGTT
This sequence comes from Anaerostipes rhamnosivorans, assembly GCF_005280655.1. NCBI lineage: Bacteria > Bacillati > Bacillota > Clostridia > Lachnospirales > Lachnospiraceae > Anaerostipes > Anaerostipes rhamnosivorans. The sequence continues at coordinate 1,426,718 of NZ_CP040058.1, read as the reverse complement.
CTCGCCTGGTCAGCAATAGCTCTGGTAATGGCCTGACGGATCCACCATGTGGCATAGGTGCTGAACTTATATCCTTTTCTGTAATCAAACTTCTCCACTGCTTTGATCAGTCCGAGATTTCCCTCCTGGATCAGGTCAAGGAACAGCATCCCCCGCCCCACATAGCGTTTTGCGATACTGACAACGAGACGCAAGTTGGCTTCCGCCAGTTTCTTCTTCGCTTCCTCGTCCCCTTCTTCCATCCTTTGTGCCAGGCGGATTTCCTCATCGGCGCTGAGCAGCGGTACTTTTCCTATTTCTTTTAAGTACATGCGCACAGGATCTTCGATACTGACTCCATCCGGGATGGTCAGATCCGCTTCTTCCTCAATCTCTTCTTTGATCTCCAGATCTTCGTCCTCGTCTCCCTCTGGAATCGTGAGCACGTCAATCCCATTTTGTTCCAGGTAATCAAAAATCGCCTCCATCATATCCGATGTCAGCTTAAAATCTTTGAAATATGTCTCAATCTGAGCATACTCCAAAAAGTTTTTATTTTTCTTCCCCAGTTCTACTAAACCTGCCAGCTTCTCGCTGAATTGTAACATTGTGTCGTCCATTGATTTCCTTCCTCTCATACCTATTTTAACCAACCTAAATCGAAATATGCAGCTTTGCAAGGCTGCCCTTTTCCTGGATCAGCTCCTGCCATTTCATAATGTCGTTGGATTCATTCATCTTGTGTTCAATGCTGTCTTCTTTCACCTTGCGGACAATATCGGTCAGTGCCTTGTCGTTGTCCTCCGGCAGCGGCTTTAGTTTCAGCGTGGTGTTAAACAGTTCCGCGATCTTCTTCTGATCCTCCATGTCCACATACTGATTCAGGATCTTTGCCGGCGTCACCTTCCCGTCCTGCTCGTATTCTTTAAACAGTAACACAGCAACACCGTGGTAGATCGGCTCGATAAAGTCATCGGGCCCGATAATCCCTCTAAGCTTGTCAAACAGCACCGGCTCGTTGACCAGCCATGTGAGCAAAAGCTTCTGCGGCTCTAGTTTTTTTTCTTCTTTTTTAACTTCGATCGGCTTTCGTTCCTGTTCCTTTGGCTTTTCCTGGACATATCCGCTGGTCCCGTAATAATCCACCAGATCCGTAAGCTCTTTTACTCCCATAAAATATTCCCTGGATACAGCCTCACAGTAATTGCTGCGCTCCAGCGGCTCCCTTATGGAAGACAAAAGCTTGGCCGCCTCGTGCTGGAACTTTGTCTTTTCTTCTGGGTCGTCCTGGTTGTACTTCCCAGCCGCCACAGAAACCTGAAACATAAAACTGCTCCGGGCCTTCTCGATACGCTTGGTGAGTTCTTCACTTCCCAATGCCTTAATAAACTCATCCGGATCTTTATGTGGATTTAAGTTCAGGACCCTGACCGTAAGCCCAGCTCCTTTTAAGATCGGAATCGCTCTTAAAATAGCCCTCTGTCCTGCCTCATCGCTGTCGAAGGAGAGGATGACTTCATCAGTATAACGTTTTAAAAGCATCCCGTGCCCTTCTGTAAACGCGGTCCCAAGTGCTGCCACCGCATTGGTGAATCCGGCCTGGTGCATTGTGATAACATCCATATATCCTTCGCATAGAATGATAAATTTCTCTCTTGAGCTCCGTGCAAAGTTCAGACCGTAAAGATTCCTGCTCTTGTCAAACAGCTTTGTCTCCCTGGAGTTCAGATACTTGGGATTTCCGTCCCCCATGACACGTCCCCCGAATCCGATGACACGGTTGTTCACATCCTGGATCGGAAACATGACCCGGTTCCAGAACTTGTCGCTGCCTCCTCTGGCCTCATCGATGGAAACCAGTGCAGAATCCTTCAAGTCTTCATCTGTAAATCCTTTGCTCTTTAAAAAGCGGTAGAGGTCATCTTGATAAATATCCGCATATCCAAGGCCAAACTTTTTAATTGTCTCCTCGGTGATGCCCCGCTTTTTAAGATATGCAAGCCCTTTTTCTCCTCTTTTGCTGTGCAAGAGGATATAAAAATAGTTGGCCGCCATCTTATTCATCTCTTTTAATTTTGCTTTGGCATCTGCCTGCTGCTTTGCCTCTGTACTGAGTTCCTGTTCGGGCAGCTCCATCCCGGCCCGCTCTGCAAGATACCTCACGGCTTCCGGAAATGTGAAGTTTTCATATTCCATAATAAAAGTGAACACATTGCCCCCTGCCCCGCATCCAAAACAGTAATACATCTGCTTGTCCCTGCTGACAGAAAACGACGGTGATTTTTCATTATGGAAAGGGCAAAGGCCAAAATATGAACTGCCTTTCCGCTTCAGTGGTACATATGAAGAGATTAAATCCACGATGTCATTGCGGCTTCTGACCTCTTCAATAATGTCATCTCCGTATAACAACAGCCTGTCCTCCTAATCTAAGTGATAAATGTCCTCTATATATATTATTCTACATAAATTGATTCATTCCTTTTTATTTTTCTCACTTTTCCAGCCAGAATTTCGGAATGAAGATTTCCTTGTATGTCTCAATGGCAAAATGGTCCGTCATCCCGGCAATATAGTCACATACAGCCTGTTCTTTCGACTCTGTCTGGCCAATCCGCCCTCTGGAAACATCAGGAAGAAGGTCGATATGATGCAGATAATGCGAAAACAGCGGCTCAATGATGTGGTGCACCTTCTTTTCTTCTTTTTTTGTCTGTGGATTAAAATAGACGTGGTCAAACATAAATCTCCGGAGTCCGAACATCGCCGTATACACTTCCTCAGACATGAGAATATCATCCTTTTCCTCACTGTGTTTTACAATATCACAGATAATATTATTAATCCGCTCCCTTACTGTATGCCCGAGCACATCCGTGTACTCTGACGGAAGATCGGATTCTTTCATGACCCCCGCACGTATGGAATCGTCGATGTCATGGTTAATGTAGGCGATCTTATCGGCCAGACGAACGATTTTACCCTCCAGTGTGGCAGAAATGCTGTGGGTAGAATGGTTTTTCATTCCCTCCCGGACCTCCCAGGTAAGATTCAGCCCCTTCCCGTTCTTTTCCAGGCATTCCACTACTCTGACACTCTGGAGATTATGGCGGAATCCTTCCGGATTTAGCTCGTTTAAGGCTCTTTCCCCCGCATGGCCGAACGGTGTGTGCCCCAGATCGTGGCCCAGAGCAATGGCCTCAGTGAGCAGTTCGTTCAGGTTCAGTGCTCTGGCTATGGTCCTGGCATTCTGGGCCACCTCCAGAGTATGGGTAAGCCTGGTCCGATAATGGTCCCCTTTTGGCGATAAAAACACCTGTGTCTTGTCTTTTAAACGCCGAAAAGCCTTGCAGTGGACGATTCGGTCCCTGTCCCTCTGGAAACAGGTCCGAAGCTCGCACTCCACTTCAGGCTTTTCTCTCCCTCTTGTCTGGCTGCTCAGCGTCGCATAAGGACTGAGCATCTCTTGTTCTGTCTGTTCCTGCTTTTCTCTGATGTTCATTGCCCCACCTCTTCCTGTACCTATGGGCGGCCGGGAGATCCCGGCCTATTTCTGGGTAATGTCCGTCTCTACCACAGAAATCGCATCCAGTGACATCTTCATGATCTCTTTTACTTCCTCCTCCGTCATGGAAAGCTCATGGGCAAGCTCCTTCGCAGTAGCTTCCCTTCCTAAATCCTTTGCCAGGAATCTGGCTGCCTCGTCAAGACGGTTTGCCTTTCCCGCCATCTGCTCTCCCATAGAATCCGCATGAGTCTGTTCTGCGACCGCTGCCTTTATGGCCTCCTCCGCAGACGCCATCAAGAATTCTTCCGCTGTCTGGGGATCCTTTTCGTTGAGGCTGTACACAGCTTCAATAAGCCCCATATTCCCTTCCTGCACAAGGTCTCCTAAGTGAACTCCGCGGCCCGTATACTTTTTGGCGGTCAGAGCCACTTCAGATAGCAGGCTCTCGACCAGCTCATTTTTCACATCTTCCCCATTTCCGAGCCGGACGATCAGTCCCCTGACCTCCTCCGGGTCAGATCCACCCCGTTCTGCCAGTTCCTCTTCATAAAACCGGATGACACCCGGTTCTGTCTCCTCTTGCTGCTCTTTTTTTGGACTTCGGTCATATCCTTCCACCTGGACTCCTGCTTCCACAAAATAATCGCAGAGCATGGTCTCGATCTCATCTGTTATGTCAAGTCCTCCGAAATACGATAAAATATCTTCCTTCCGGATTTTTCCGCCCCCGGCCTTTGCCACCTCCAGAAGCTCCTGCATTCCTTTTAAAAATAATTCTTTCTCCATGTAATTCTCCTAATTAACAAATGTAAAATATCCGATGACCAAAACACCGAGTATGATCCGGTATACACCAAACGCCTTAAAGTCATGCCGTTTCACATATCCCATCAAAAACTTGATAGCAACGATGGAAACAAGGAACGAAACGATCATCCCCACAGCCAGCACTAAAAGCTCCGTGCCGGTAAACGCAAAGCCGAACTTTACGATCTTTAAAAGACTGGCTCCAAACATGACCGGGATTCCGAGAAAAAATGAAAACTCAGCCGCCACAGTCCTGGAACACCCAATCAAGATCCCGCCGACAATCGTGGCGCCGGAACGGGACGTTCCCGGAATCAGCGACAGTACCTGGAAGACACCTATGATAAAGGCCATCCGGTATGTAAGGCCTTTCAGGGAATTCATCTCTCTTCTGCGGCTTCTCTCATTATGATTTTCAATGACGATAAATAAGATACCGTAAATGATAAGAGTGGCTGCGACAACGATCGGATTAAAAAACCGGTCATGAATAGCATCGTCGAACAAAATGCCGATGACAGCGGCCGGAAGAACCGCAATGATCACTTTATACCAGAGAACCATCGTATCATGTTTCTGCGCCCGGTTCTTCTTCGGTGAGAGAGGGTTCAGCTTATGAAAATACAGCACTACCACCGCCATGATAGCACCCAGCTGGATCACCACGTCAAACATCTCCTTAAATGCCCCTGAGACATTTAAGTTTATGAACTCATCTACTAAGATCAAATGTCCAGTGCTGCTGATCGGCAGCCACTCCGTGATGCCCTCCACAATTCCAAGAATAACAGTTTTTAAGATTAATATAAGATCCATGCCTAGTTCCTTTCAAGATGATATTTGAAAAGGGTGATTAGAAAATATCCTATTCACCCTTCCTGCTTTCTCTATTCTTCGTCTTCTCCATCCTGAAGAATCTTTACTTTACTGCTCCTTATCTCCTCCACTGCAGTGGAAAGAGGCTTCTGTTCATCCGCATCTTCACTGAGCGGCATATCTCCCCCGATCAGCTGTCTTGCTCTCTTGGCACTGGCAATGACCAGTGAGTATCGGCTTGTGATGATATTCTTATCTTCGTCATCTCCGTTGATAACCTGCATTAATTCTGAATATGATGGGTGTAGCATAAATATGATTCCTCCTATAGGGTTTTTAAACCTTCCATTGTCTCTTTCACTAATTCCATGTTGTGCCTGCGCTCACATGCCTGTGCGGTGACAACCGCATGCACCTGATCCACACACACTTCCAGATCGTCGTTGACGATAATATAATCATACTGGCACATGTCCTCAGACTCCTCCACAGCCCTTGAAAGTCTCTTGTTGATCACTTCCTCGGACTCCGTCCCTCTTCCGATCAGGCGGTTTTTGATCTCCTGGGCACTGGGTGCCGTGATAAAGACCAAAAGAGCGTCTTCGTACTGTTCCCTGATGGCAAACGCCCCCTGGACTTCAATCTCCAGGATCACATTGTGCCCTGCATCCAGTTCTTCTTCCACGAACTTGCGCGGGGTGCCGTAAAAATTTTCTACGTATCTAGCATATTCTATAAATCCGTTGTAGTCAATCAGGTTTCGGAAATCTTCCTCGGACTTAAAGAAATAGTCCCTTCCGTCCACTTCTCCTTCTCTGGGCTTCCTTGTGGTGGCAGAGACGGACAGGCTGTAGCCGTACTTCTCCACCAGGCGTTTTGCCACTGTCCCTTTTCCAACGCCGGAAAATCCGGATAAGATGACCAATGCACCTTTTTTCATCGTTTTGTTCCTCCCTACTCAATATTCTGAACCTGTTCCCTGACCTTTTCCACATTTGTCTTAAGCTCAATGGCGTGATTGGAAAGTTCCACGTCACTGGACTTGGACAAGATCGTGTTGGCCTCCCGGTTCATCTCCTGGGCAAGGAAATCCAGCTTTCTTCCTACACTGTCTTTCTCGTAAAGTTCTTCCTCCATAGCCTTGATATGGCTCTTAAAACGGACGATCTCCTCATCCACGGATATCTTATCTGCATATAAGGTTACTTCTGCGGCAATACGGCTCTCATCCATGCCTGCATTATCTAAAAATTCCTTGACCTTATCTTCAAGCTTGGTGCGGTATTCTTTGATGATGGACGGAGAACGCTCTGCAATAAACTCAATGTCCTTTTCCATCTGGGCAAGCTTTCCTTGCATATCTTCCAAAAGCCTTTTGCCTTCTACGGTTCTGGACTCCACAAACTTCTCCCCGGCTTCCGTTACAGCCTTCTTAATAAGGCTCCACCACTGGCTCTCATCGAAAACCTCTTCCGTCAGGGAAAGCACCTCTGGAAACTGGGACAGACGCTCTGCCGTGATCGACACAGGAATACCGAACTCTTCCCCCATCTGATGAAAAGCATCCATGTATTCTTTTGCCATGGCGCGGTTATAGTGGAGACCCACGCTGGTCTCTGATAAATCTTCATATGATATGGACAGATCAATCTTCCCCCTGTTTGCGAACTGCTTGAACAGGCTGCGGACATCCGCCTCAAACATAGTAAACTTTTTTGGTATCTTTAATGATATATCACAGTATCTGTGATTGACTGATTTCACCTCAACGGTGATCGTCTGATTGTTGTCATTGGATACGACGCTGCGCCCAAATCCTGTCATGCTTCTAATCATTGGTCTATCTTCTTTCTGTGTATTCATTTGCCGGACGTAACGGCTGTTTCAATATTTTATTATACGAAAAACCGTCCGCCAAGTCAACGCCTCCCGGCCAATAGTTTGTTGAGACATTCCAGATAATGCAGGATCATCCCTTTCTTCATCGGGACAAAGAACCCTGCATCCAGCTCACCAAATTTAAAATGCTTCGGCCCGCCGTCTGTCTGTCGATTCCAAAACTTCATCGTTTCCTCAAAAGACATAAAGTAACAGGCCTGCCTGTGGGTAAAATAAATCAGAAGAAAACTGATGCCCCCCTGTTTTTCAAACCTCTCCATAAATTCTATTTGATGTTCATGGATATTATGTAATGGAAATACGTCAGTTGCACATTCTTTGGCGTCAAAACAGATCGGATACCCCTGGACAGCACCTATATAATCGACAGTACTTTTCTGGTCAAAGTATGCCAGAGTGATCTGCCGGCTGTTCTTGTCAAATCTGACCGGCTTTATGGAGGTAGGTATCTTCTGGACCAGTGCCAGCCCCTGCTCCTTGTATTTTTCATTGGTATGGTTGACTAGTTCCTCCAGAACCGATCCCCGCAGTCCTTTTAAATTCCAAGTTCCCATGATATGCTCCCAAATAATTCTTCTGCCGTCTTTAAAAATAATTCCGGCACCTGTGCGGTGACCGTCCTGCCGGACAGTTCTGTACATCGCTTCATCTCTTTTGGAAAAACAAGACAACCGCAGTGCAGCAGCTGGTGCTTCACTCCAAACTTTCTTTTCAGCCAAAGGTTTGCTTCCCGGTCTCCATACTTGGTATCCCCTACGAGAGGAAATCCCATTCCAGCCAAATGGGCACGGATCTGATGGGTCTTTCCGGTGATCAATTCCACTCTAAGAAGCGTAAAACCGCCTCCGCAGGCCACAGGCTCATAGGCCGTCTCAATGCGGCTGCCACTCCCATCTGCCTTCTCTGAAAATGATACTTTATTTTCCTTCCGGTCTTTCTTAATATATCCGGACACTCTGCTGCTGTTTTTTAATGTGCCTTTGACAATACAGTAGTAATACTTTTTCACTGTACGTTCCTTCAACATTTCAGCCATGGTCTGCAGACCTTCCAGGGATATCCCCGCGATCAGCAGTCCCGTTGTATTTCTGTCCAGACGGTTGCATATAGACGGCCGGAACAGTTCCAGATTGGATTCCTTTAAGATCCCAAGCTGCAGACAGTACGGGACGATCAGTTCATTGACCGACACATCCGACGGCTTTGACTTCTGTGACAGCATCCCGTAAGGTTTATTGATGATCAATACATTGGAATCCTGATAGGCCACAGAAAGATCCGCTCTTGTCTTCTCCGCCTTCGGCTCCTCCCGAAACGTTGCGATGGTCTCGTCTGCCAGGTAAATACATACCACATCGCCAGATTTCAGCTTTTCATTTCCGGAAGCCTTTTTTCCGTTCAGCTTGATGTTCTTTTTCCGGAGCATTTTATAAAGGAAGCTCTTGGGCGCCTTGTTCAAATATTTTGCCAGAAGCTTGTCTAGCCGCTGTTCTTCTTCCCTGTCTGAAATCCTGATTTCTTTCATATCGTTTCCCTCTAATGGATCAGCCTGACGATCAGACTGCTTGGAAGCAGCTTGCAGAGAACTCTCACGGCCTTCATTAAGATTCCGTATACAGAGACTGCCCTGCCCTTCTTCACATCTTTCAGGGCTTTCTTCACAACCCTTTCCGGCTTCGCCATCACAAGCTTTTTGTATAGTTTCATTTCTTTTTTCTGGTAGGCTGTATCGAAAAATTCAGTGTTGACCGGTCCCGGGCATACGGTTGTGACATAAATTCTTCTTTTCTTCAGTTCCTGTCTTAATGCCAGGCTGTAATTTAATACATAGGATTTGGTGGCGGCATACACTGCAAAGCCAGGCTGCGGCGCAAAGGCTGCGGATGAGGCCACCTGGACAATACGGGACTTCTTCGGCATGTACGGCAGGACAGCTCTGGTTACCCTTGTGAGTGCCAGACAGTTCACCTTCAGCATCTGGTCCAGCAGTTCTTCGTCCTGTCTGTCAAACAAGCCGGCCAGCCCAAGTCCGGAACAGTTCACCAGCACATAAACCTTCGGTTTTTCTTTTGCGAGGATACTCCTGATTCTTACGATACTGTCCTTCTTTGAAAGATCCAGCGGAATCGGCCGGATTACAATGTTGGAAACCAGCACTCCCAGTTCTAAAAGGCGGTCCGCTCTTCTGGCCACTACCCAGATCTCATCTAGAAATCCATGGCTTTTAGCTATCTGGAGAACGAACTGTCTTCCAAGTCCTGAGGAAGCTCCTGTAACGATTGCTACTTTCTTCATGTTATCACCTCTCGTATCGGTTATACTGATTGATAGGTTCCATTTATGATATCAAAGTAAGTGTCAATATAGTAATCAGCCAGTTCCCTCTTCTTGTCAGCCACCGCCTGGGAATAAGCATCCCTGACGGCACAGGTCGTCATATTGGCGCTGTTTCCAGCCATGATCCCATATGGGATATCCTCAAACACCAGAATATGTTCCGGCTCAACCGACAGCTCCTGTGCTGTCTTTAAATATACGTCCGGGGCAGGTTTCCCCTTTGGCACCTCATTGGAAGTACAGATGTACTGAAAATACTGCCCGATCCCGTGGGCATTTAAACATGCCTTTGTCAATTCTCTGGAATTGCTGGTGGCGATCCCAATAGGGAGCTTTTTGTCCTTTAATACATCCAAAAATTCGATTACCCCTTCTTTCAGGGGGATCTCATTCGTATACATCTCGTAAGCCATACGGTTCCATGTATCTTTAATCTCTTGAACAGTGAGCGGAAGCGGAAAATGGTTTTTAAAGTACTCCGCCGTCTCATTAAAGCTGTAGCCTTCCAGCAGATCGTTCAGCCCTTCTGGAACCTGAAGGCCGAAATGCCCAAGAAAACGTTCGTCAATCTCTTTCCAGATCCACATAGAATCCACCAAAGTTCCGTCCAAATCAAAAATTACCGCTTTTTTATCCTTTAGCATTGGTTCTCCTTTAAACATCTGATCTCTTCCTCTGTAAGTTCCCTGGACTGCCCTGGCAGGAGCTCCGGATCCAACAAAAGCGGTCCCATGGAAAGACGCTTTAATTTAAGCACCTGACTCCCCACCGCTTCAAACATGCGCTTGATCTGATGAAATCTGCCCTCTGTGATGAACACCTCAGCCTCAGAAACTTCCCCTGACTTCAAAATCTTCAGCCTGGCGGGCTTTAACGGTTTCTCATCACCAATGTCCATACCCGACTCAAAAACCTCCTGCTGTGCTCTTCCAATTTGCCCTGTTACAGTGACAGAGTACCGCTTCGTGACATGATGCTTCGGTGACAGCAGACGGTGCCCCAGCTCTCCGTCATTTGTTATCAGCAGAAGCCCTTCTGTATCCTTATCCAGCCTTCCCACCGGAAACATACCCTTTTTATGGACTTCTGGGATCAGATCCATGACCGTTTGTTCCCTGGAATCCCTGGTCGCCGTGACCACTCCCTTAGGTTTGTTCAGCATCAAATATTCATATTCCCTGTATTTAAGTTCCTTCCCGTCCAGTGTGACCTCGTCCTGTCCAGGCACTACCTTTTGTTCCGGTTTCTTTACTGTTTCTCCTGCCGCCAGGACCCTCCCCTGACGGACCATTTTTTTTGCTTCACTTCTGGTACAGCCACAGACCGCGCACAGAAACTTGTCCAAACGCATTGCCTTCATCACATCCATCTCCATGAAGGCGCATATTTATTCTTCATCCGGCCTTTGGATAATTTCCCCCATCCAAGAGGATATCCCTGGACTGTGACAAGATACATACCGTCTTCCTTTTCATCTGCAAGTATGGTTTCACATTTTAAATACTTCATAAGTCTCTCATCGGACAGGCTTAAGTCCAGCGTTCTCGCATATCCATCTCCGGACAATGCCATGGCCAGCACCTGGCTTGGCTCAAATCTCCGTTTTTTCATCTCTCCAAGTAAAAGGCCATGCCTTAACACCCTGAGCCTTCCAAGATCAGGCAGATCTTTGGGCGTGAGGATCAGTCTCCCCTTATGTTCTTTTATCCGGTTTGGGTCCAAATCCATCCTGCATTCAGAGAGGAAGGCCTCTGCCTCCTGGGAAATCTTTGCACGGTCACGCTTTTGTCCTTCTGCGCCGGCTGCCGGTTCTCCCTCTTTTTTCAGAAGCGCAAGAAAATGCCCTTCCCCTTTGATCTTATGTGGCCAGAGCCTGATACACTTTTTGACATCCTGAAGTCCCGACACGGTCCACTCAGGGTGTCCCCGGTCAAATCCATCAGCCTCAGGCATATCAACCAGAGAAAGCTCCGGCACCTGATGAAGCAGGTACTCGATCAGCTGCTCATCTTCCTCCGGTGAAAAGGTACAGGTGGAGTACAAAAGATATCCCCCGGGTTTGAGCATCTTAACCGCATCCAGTATAATCTCTCGCTGAATCTTCACATAGGGTTCGATCCCATATTCCGCCCAGTTTTTGATCTCATTGCTGCCCTTTCTAAACATTCCTTCTCCAGAACAAGGGGCATCCACTAACACCTTATCAAAATACTCATAGCATACCGGCACAAGATTCTTTGGTTCCTCGCTTGCGATCACGCTGTTGCTGATACCGAACATTTCCAGGTTCTTAAGCAAAGCTTTTGTCCTGGTAATACTGATATCATTGGATACTAGAAGGCCCTCGCCCTTAAGCCTCGCTCCCAGTTCCGTGGACTTGCCTCCAGGCGCTGCACACAGGTCCAGTACCTTGTCTCCCGGCTCTACCGGCAGAAATGCAGCCGGAGCCATGGCGCTGGGCTCCTGGATATAGTACAGGCCAGCATGATAAAACGGGTGTTTTGCCGGCTGGTCTTTGGCTTCGACAAAAAATCCATTTTCGGTCCATGGCACAGGTTCTATCTCAAACGGTGCGATCTTTCGGAACTCCTCCACGGAAATCTTGGAGGTATTGACGCGGATGCCGCTCTGCTTTGGCCTTTGGAGGCACGCCTCATAATCGCTGTATTCTTCCCCCAGAAGGGATTTCATCTTCTCAACGAATAACTGTGGTAATTCCATAATTTCTCCTATGACAGGCTCTGTGCACGGTAGCCCTCCGCAATGATATCCAGCTGCTTATTAAAATGGATCAGCTGCTCCATATCTCCTGTCTCATATATTTTGTAAAACTCGTCCTGTATCTTGATGACTTCCTGTTTGTTTGCTACTTTATATAAATTCTGCATGGTTGACAGAATCTCGGAAACAATATTTGCCTTTTTTCGGAAAGAATTCTGGGCATCCATGATCTCATCTCTGACAATGGACATCTCTTTATCCAGGACCACAATGGCGTCTGCTGCATTCATCAGCTTCTCCGTTATGTGCTCCGGTATGTTCTCTTTATACTTATACTGCAGGGAATGCTCTACTGTGGCCCAGAAATTCATAGCAAGAGTACGGATCTGTATCTCTGCCTGAATCTTTTTCTTGCCGTAGATGGTATCCACGTCATAATAAATGATCACATGGAAACTCCGGTATCCGCTGTCTTTTGCTTTTGTGATATAGTCCTTTTTCGTCTTGATCTCCATATCAGAACGCTGTTCAATGATCTCAACCACACGGTCAATATCTTCGACGAATTGACAGATGACCCGGATGCCTGCAATATCTTCCAGATCTGTCTCTATTTCATTAATGTTTATTTTCTTTCTCTGCATCTTATCAAGAATACTAGAAATGCTTTTTACTCTGCCGTCCACCTGTTCGATCGGTGAATAACGGCCTGCGGTTCTATATTCATTCATGATGTGCACGAACTTCAGCTTTAACTCCTCCACAGCCAAGTCGTAAGGGCAAAGGATCTCTCTCCACATCTGTAATTCCATTGCCAACACCTCCCTTAATCTATATTAATATATTATACCATACTTTGACGTGCGAAGCACGCCCATCCGAAGGATCCAGAATACGGGATGCCCTGTGGGTATACCTTGTCGTGCAAAGCATGCCCATCCAAAGGATCTAAAAGGGTTGTTCGTTTTTCTCCATTGCCTGGAGGAAGCCTTTCCAGAGCAGACGGAAGGCAATGGAGAAAAACGAACACCTCCCCAATAAACAAAAAAAGCAGGAAAGCCCTACTTTTTTCTCAGATGATGCCGGAAGATCCTCCGGCCGTTTCTTACCATTCTAAATAAATCGTTCCCCAGGTCAGCCCGCCGCCGAATCCGCACAGCACAAGCTTATCTCCTCTTTCCAGCATTCCCTTTTTGTTGATCTCGTCTAGCAAGATCGGAACGCTCGCCGAAGATGTGTTGCTGCATCGGTCCAGATTCATCGGAAACTTTTCGATATCCAGCTTCAGACGTTTTGCCGCCGAATCAATGATCCGTTTATTTGCCTGATGCAGGACGTAGTATTTGATCTCATCTTTTGAAGCTCCTGCTTTCTCAAGTACATTTTCAATCGTCTTTGGAACCGTTTTTACCGCAAAGCGGTATACTTCCTGTCCGTCCATAAAGACCGGTTCTAAAGGCTCATGATTCTCTACCAATAAATTATTTAATTTTCTCTCACCGCAGGTCAGTGCTTCTCCCAGGTCTCCGTTAGATCCATAGTCGATAAAGACTTCTCTGGAATCATCCGCTTCCACAACTGCGCATCCTGCCCCATCCCCGAACAAAACACAGCTGCTCCGGTCCTTCCAGTCAACGATCTTAGACAGGGTCTCCACACCGATCACCAGCATTTTCTTAGCCAGGCCTGACTTTGCATATGCGATGGCCGTGGTCAGCGCATAGACAAACCCGGAACAGGCCGCATTTAAGTCCATGCAGACTGCATTTGTAGCCTTGATAGCCTTCTGCACATCACATGCACCGTTGGGAGTAGCCCGGTCGCCGGACAATGTCGCGAAAAAGATACAGTCCAACTCCTCCGGAGCTACTCCGCTTTCCTTCAAGGCCTCTTTGGCAGCTTTCACTGCCATGCCGGATGTTGTATCGTCCACAGAAATATGACGCGCCCGGATACCGGTCCTGCTGGCGATCCACTCGTCACTGGTATCCATCACTTTTGCTAAATCATCATTTGTAACAATCGTCTCCGGAAGATAACTTCCTGTACCTAATATTCTAATCGACATATCTTATCATTTATCCTGCGCTTTCCTAATATTTTGTTTACCAAAGTATATTCTTTTTTTCCCCATTTGTCAATGGTGCCCAGCTATTCTCAAATGATGATGCAGACAAGTCCACCATTGCTTTCGTTGACGATTTTCTCCATAGTATCCTGGAGTTTTTGCTGGCTTTCCTCTGTCATCTTCTGGGCTTTTGACTGCATGCCCTCTCCAACCAGCTGTTCCAATGTCTTGCCAAAGATATTGATATCCCAGATACTCTCCTGTGGATCACTCTTCCCCTTGTCAAAATATTCCATCAGATCCTTCGCCTGATACTCTTCTCCTACGATCGGTGCGATCTCTGTGGAGATATTGGCTCGGATCATATGGATCGACGGAGCACTGGCTTTGATCTTTACACCGTACTTATTGCCGTGTTTAACGATTTTAGGTTCTTCCAGCACAATGTCTCCCTTGGTCGGCGTCACGACTCCATACCCACGTTGTTTCACCGCGTTGAGTGCATCTGCCACCTCTTCGTATTCTTTCTTCTGCCTTGCCAGATCCTGCATAATAGAAATAAATTCGTACTCATTTTTGATCGGCAGCCCAATGGTATCGCTTAAAAATTCATAATAATAAGAATCATCCATATCAACCGCGATCCGTATCACCCCAGTATCCATGGCTACAGAATCCAGTTTCCACTGTTTTATGTATTGATTTTCATAATCTTCCTCCTCATAGATGTCTTTCATGGTATCCTTCTCCATGAGCATCCTGCGGGCCGTATCCATGATCTCCTGCTTGATCTTATGGTCCTTCGGGAGCACCTCCACCCATTTCGGCACGAAAAATCCGATGGATGAGATCGGGAATTCCATCAGAACACTTTTCAATATAAAATAAATATCATCCTTCTTCAGCTGCTCACAGTTCATCGGGAGTACTTTTGCTCCATACTTTGCCTCTTTTTCCTTGGCAAGTTTCACTGTCTCCTCGGAATATGGACGGCTGGTATTCAACAGAACCACAAATGGTTTATGTAATGCTTTCAGCTGTTTGATCGTCTCTTCTTCCGGCTCCTGGTAATTTGCGGCTTCAATATCCCCGAAAGAACCGTCCGTTGTCACCACAATCCCGATGGTAGAATGTTCTGTGATAACCTTTTTAGTTCCGATGCTGGCAGCCTTTGTAAAGGGAATCTCATAATCAAACCACGGCGTCTTTACAAGCCGTTCCTCTTCCCCTTCAATATGGCCCACTGCCCCGTTTACCATATAGCCGACACAGTCAATCAGCCGCACCTTCATGCTGATGCCGTCATCCACATTGATCTCCACCGCTTCATTGGGCACGAATTTCGGTTCCGTTGTCATGATGGTCTTTCCGCTGGATGACTGGGGAAGCTCATCGTTGGCACGGTTTCTTTCATTCTCATTTTCCATATTCGGCAGAACCATCAGATTCATAAACCGCTTGATAAATGTACTCTTTCCAGTCCTCACGGGACCTACCACACCAATGTAGATTTCTCCATTGGTCCTGGCCATAATATCCTTATATACATTAAAGTAATCCATAATATCCTCCTACGATAGACTGTTAAAGTATATGCAGGCTCTTCGCAAGTTATGACTGAAACAAAGAAAAAAAGGACTGCCTGCGCAATCCTTTTATCTCTTATCTTACTATGTATTATCTTATGAGTTTTTCTCCATTGTTTCCAGTCGGCTCTGGAAAGGCCTCCTTCCAACAATGAAGAAAAACTCTTAGAGGTGGCGCCTTTTGTCTTGTAGCAGCCTGCTCCAGCAGACATTACGTCCATTTTCACCAGTTCGGAGGCCTTGCATTCGAAGGGACGTTAGTTTTTCTTCTTGAAGCAAAGACTCGGAGGCGGTGCGCATCGCGCAGTGAGGCTGTCTGAGCGTCAGCGAGTTCCGAACGGGCCGCCGGAGAGACTTTGCTGAAAGTTAGAAAATCTTACGTCCCTGAGACAGCAAGCCGGAGAACTGGTGAAAATGTTATGAAAAGAACTTTTCTTTTACTTCTTTTACCGGCATATCCTGTCCTGTGAACAGTTTAAACGCTGCAACTCCCTGCCATAAGAGCATTCCGTCTCCCTGTACCGTTTTGCAGCCTGCTGCCTTGGCATCTTTCAAGAGTTTCGTCTCTTTTGGATTATATACAACGTCCGCAACAACCATATCCTCATGGAACAGGCTTGTGTCCTGTATCACAGAAGTATCTTCTTTTGGCTTCATTCCAAGCAGAGTTCCGTTTATAAGGATATCAGTCTTTAAAACTGCCTTTTTTACAGCCTCTTCGTCTGCCAGATCGATCAGTGAAATCTTGCAGTCCGGAGCTTCCACGCGGAGCTTTTTGTGCATCTCCTCAGCACGGTCAAAAAAATCATCTCTTGGATTGATCACCGTGATTTCTTTTGCATCGTCCAGGGCACACTGCACTAAAATCGCAGTTGCCGCGCCTCCTGCGCCGAAGATTACAATATCCTTTTCCTGCACTGTAACACCGTGGTCATTTAAGTTTGCCACGAAACCTTCGCCGTCAGTGATATGACCGTAAAGTTTTCCATCCCTGTTCACGACAGTATTGACTGCACCGATCAGCCTGGCCGCTGGAGATAACTCATCCATGTATTTTGCCGCTTCTGTCTTACACGGCATTGTCACATTGATCCCCTTCATATTCAGAGTGCGGACTGCGCTGATGGCGTCTTTTACCTGCTCTTCTTTAATGTCAAATGCAAGGTAGGCCGCATCAATATCCAATGCCTGAAAGCCATAATTGTGCATTGCCGGTGAGCCTGAATGTCCCACCGGTGACCCGATCAGTCCAAGTAATTTTGTTGTTCCTTTGATTCTGCTATCCATAGTTCCTCCTAATCTCTTCTCTGACAGACTTACAAAGCTGCCGTTTTTCCTTGATTTCTTTTATCTTAAAGGCCTCAAGCACTTATGTGCCATCCGTCTTCAGCTTTCCATTCAGTTATGCTTCCTCTATAATCTCACGGATCAGGTCTCTTTCATCCATATGATGTTTGACCCCTCTGATCTCCTGGTAATCCTCATGCCCTTTTCCAGCAAGAATAACGATATCTCCCTTGCCGGCATGTTCCATACAATAGCGGATGGCTTCTTTCCTGTCCGGGATCGTGACATATTTGCCCGGACCCTTGTGGACGCCAACTAAAATGTCATCAATAATATCCATAGGTTCTTCATTTCTTGGATTATCAGAAGTCACCACCGTTAAGTCTGCAAGCTTTGAGGACACTTCTCCCATCTCATACCTTCTTGCCTTTGCCCGGTTGCCTCCGCAGCCGAACAGACAGTAGATCTTTTTTGGTTCGTATTTGCGGATTGTCGTGAGAAGACTCTCAAGACTCATGGCATTGTGGGCATAATCGATCATCAGTGTATATTCTCCCGGTGTTTTTATAATCTCCAGACGTCCTTTTACCTGAATCGTATTTAACGCATCCAGCACATCGGACTTCTGGATCCCCATATGGCGGCACAGAGAGATAGCGGCCAATGAATTGTAAACCGTAAAATCTCCAGGGATATCCACATGGACATTGTACTCTTCCTTTCCCTTCAGATCATAAGAAACACCCAGATAGCCGGGTTCCTGGATCCTCTTTATATTTTGGGCATACACATCGTTAGCCTCATCCATGCCAAACGTCTCCAGGGAGCAGGTATGTCCTTTGATGATCCTCTCCACATAAGCGTCATCGCCGTTAACGATTCCCTGCCTGCACTGCTGAAACAGCAGAGACTTGCAGTGAATATAATCATCCATATCCTTGTGCTCATTTTCCCCGATATGGTCTTCGGCAAGATTGGTAAAGATTCCGTAGTCGAAAGTGAATCCGCTGACCCGGTGCAGCATCAATCCCTGTGAGGACACCTCCATCACCACGTTTTTACAGCCCTCATCGGCCATCCTGCGGAATGATTCCTGGATCACATAAGACTCCGGAGTTGTATTGACCGAAGGAATCCGCTCCTCTCCGATGACAGTCTCGATGGTTCCAATCAGTCCGGTCTTCTGCCCCGCATGCTCAAGAACAGACTGGATCATGTAAGTGATCGTTGTCTTTCCCTTGGTTCCGGTAATCCCAATAGTCGTAAGCTCCTCTGCGGGGTATCCGAAGTAAGCCGCGGACATTTCCGCAAGCGCTCTCCTTGTGTCGTCAAACCGGATCACAGTCACACCTTCCGGCACCTCCACATCCCGTTCAACGACAACGGCTTTGGCACCTTGTTCTGCCACCTGGCCGACAAACTTATGTCCGTCAAATGCTGCTCCTGAGATGCAGACAAAAACGCTTCCTTCTTCCACTTTTCTTGAATCATAGACAAGAGTGCTGATCTCTGTATCTTCCTGCCCCTGTACGAGTCTATATTCTGATCGTTCCAATAATTTTGATAATTTCATAGATTCCTCCTAAGCCAAAACTTCCGTAAGGTCAATCTCCCCGTCAAATACCTTTGTGGCCGGCCCCTTCATAAAGATGGTATGTTTCTCTTCATCGTAATTAATCTGAAGATCTCCGCCCAGCAGGTGGACCAGAACATTTTTGCCGGTCTTCTTATTTAAATAACATGCGTAGGCGCTCGCACATGCTCCGGTTCCGCATGCCAGTGTCTCTCCTGACCCGCGTTCCCATACCCGCATTTTGACCGTATGGTCATCGATGACTTCAATGAATTCTGTGTTGACCCGGTCCGGAAACATTGGATGGTTCTCAAACATTGGCCCAAGCCTTTCGATCTCAAGATCGTCAACAGAGTCCACAAACACGACACCATGAGGATTCCCCATGGATATGCAGGTGATCCTGTACTCTCTGCCGTCCACGATGACAGGCTTATCAATGACTTGTTTTTCTTCGTCATAGTTCACAGGAATCTTCTCAGCGTCCAGCACCGGTGCATCCATATCAACATTGACCCAGGTGACCTTTCCGTCCTCTACCGTAAGATCCAGTTCCTTGATCCCGCCCTTTGTCTCTATGGTAATCCTTGTTTTATCTGTCAATCCATAGTCGTAGACATATTTTGCTATGCAGCGTACTCCATTGCCGCACATGGCTCCCTCGGAACCATCAGAATTGTACATTGCCATGCGGAAATCCGCTTTATCGGAAGGGTGAATACAGATCATGCCGTCCGAACCGATGCCAAAGTGGCGGTCACTGACAAATTTAGCTGCCGCATTTGGGTTCTCGATGGTTTCTTCAAAACAGTTCACATATACATAATCATTGCCGCAGCCGTGCATTTTTGTAAATTTCATGGAATCACTCCTTATTTTCTTATTGTCATTAATATTTTTTTATTCTACCATAATCAATATAGAAACACAAAGTGTTTTCTGCCGCTCCTAGTTGTGTTTTGGAGCTCCCTATTATAAAATAGAAGCACCAATCTAAGGAACAAAGTGGGAAAGAAGAGATCATCTACTCAATTTTACTATAAAAAGTATATATCACTAAGTAAGTTCCTAGACATTAAGGCGGCGTTTATTATGGAAAATAAGACAAATGATTTTACAAAGGGAAGTGTAACGAGAAATATTATAAACCTGGCTGTTCCTATGACACTGGCTCAGCTGATCAATGTTCTGTACAGCATTGTTGACCGTATCTACATTGGAAGGATGGGGACGGATGCTGCTCTCGCCCTTGGCGGCGTGGGAATCACCTTTCCTATCATCACGATCATCATGGCTTTTGCCAATTTAATCGGTATGGGCGGTGCCCCCTTATGTTCTATTGAGCGGGGAAAGGGGAATCAAAAAAAGGCCGAGGAGATCATGGGGAATTCTTTTTTCCTTCTGATCGTCCTGGGCCTTCTGCTCACTGCCGTGATCCTTATATTTAAAAAACCGGTCATCTATGCGTTTGGGGCCAGCCAGGCTACATTTCCATATGCAGACAGCTATATCACAATCTATCTGCTGGGATCTGTTTTTGTGATGATCGGTCTTGGAATGAACAGTTTTATTAACTCACAGGGATTTGCCAGGACAGGCATGTTGACGGTTTTAATCGGTGCAATCTTGAATATTGTCCTAGACCCTGTCTTTATCTTTGTGCTGCATCTGGGTGTCAGAGGCGCCGCTCTGGCAACAGTCATCTCCCAGTTTATTTCTTCTGTATGGGTCCTTGTGTTCCTGGCCGGAAAAAAGACCATCTTAAAACTGAAGATAGAATATTTCAGTCTGAAGTTGACTCTTGTCAGACAGATCATCGCTCTGGGTCTCTCCGGGTTTACCATGTCCATCACCAACAGCATCGTCCAGATCGCCTGCAATGCAACCTTACAGATTTACGGAGGGGATCTCTACGTGACGATCATGACGATCTTAAACTCTATCCGGGAAGTGATCACTATGCCAGTGACCGGCATTACCAACGGCGCACAGCCGGTGCTGGGTTATAATTACGGGGCTGAACAGTACCAACGGGTAAAACAGGCTATAAAGTTTATGACCCTTGCCTGCATTGTCTATACATCCGCAGTCTGGGGCATCCTGCTTTTGGCTCCCCACTTTTTTATCCATATATTTAACAGCGACCCCTCCATCATCGCTAAGGGCGTGCCTGCCCTGAAGCTGTATTTCTTTGGGATCTTTATGATGTCCCTACAGTTTTCAGGCCAGTCCACCTATATTGCCCTGAACAGATCCAAACAGGCCATCTTCTTTTCAATCTTCCGAAAGGTTGTCATTGTGCTTCCTTTAACTGTCTGCCTTCCGATGCTGTTCGGTTTGGGCGTCAACGGTGTTTTTATAGCAGAGCCTATCTCAAACTTTATCGGAGGAACCGCCTGTTATGTAACCATGCTGATCACCGTTTATCGAAAACTAAAGTAAACAAATAAAAACATATCGGGTGAGGACATATCTTGCCTCTGAAATTAAAAGAAGGCTCTACCATCCCCAGGTAAAGCCTTCTTTTCCTTATGTACTATAAGTCGGTTTGTTCCAGAAGCTTCTGGATCCCGGCCTTTTTTACACAGACACAGAATAATTCCATAGCCTGCTCCAATTCTTCTACTGTAGGGTAGGTAGGTGCGATCCTTAAGTTGCTGTCCTTAGGATCCTTTTTATACGGATAGGTAGCTCCGGCGCCGGTGAGTACAACTCCCGCTTCCTTTGCCAGACGGACCACTTCCTTTGCACAACCAGGATATACATCCACTGAAACAAAGTATCCGCCCTTTGGCTCCTCCCATACAGCAAGTCCAGTTCCTGTAAGTTCTTTCTCCAGATATTTAAGAACCGTCTCAAACTTTGGCTTCATGCAGCCGGCTAAAACCTGCATGTGGGCCCTGAGCCCCTCAGCATTTTTAAAGAACTGCACATGGCGCAGCTGATTCACTTTGTCATAGCCAATGGTCTGGGCACCCATGATCTTTTTAATCTCCTTGATATTCTCGTGACTGGAGGCGATCAGGCTGACACCTGCGCCAGGAAAAGTGATCTTGGATGTAGAGAAGAAATAATAAGCACGGTTTTTGGTACCGGCCTCTTCACAGGCATCTAAAATGTTCTTTACTTTCACATCCTCAAATACCGGATGCACACCGTAGGCATTGTCCCAAAATATCCTGAAGTCATTCGCGGCAGTCTTCATGGAAGCCAGTCGGTCTACTGTCTTGTCACTGTAGCAGATACCCTGAGGATTGGAATACTTCGGAACACACCAGATTCCCTTGATGGACTCATCGCTTCCGGAAAGTTCTTCTACCACATCCATATCCGGGCCTTCTTTTGTCATAGGAACCGGGATCATCTCCACACCCAGTGTCTCGCAGATGGTAAAATGACGGTCATATCCCGGACTCGGACAGAGGAACTTCACTTTTTCGAGCTGTCCCCATGGTTTTTCTCCCATAGCACCAAACACAAACAGACGCATCATCGCGTCAAACATTAGGTTCAGGCTGGCATTTCCCCCAACGATCAGATTGTCAGCATTGATATCAAGCAATTCACTGAAAAGTTCCTTCATCTCCGGTATTCCGTCCAGAACACCGTAGTTTCTCACATCCATTCCCGCCTTTGTGTGATATTCGGTCATCTCTTTCAGCATGCCGTTGGCGTGATCGACCTGGGAAGGCGCAGGTTTTCCTCTTGACATGTCCAGACTTAGATTCCTGCTTTTTAATTCCTCATACTCATTGTCTGCTGCTTCCTTTGCTTGTTCCAATTCTTCCTTTGACATTTCCGCGAATTCTGCCATAACGTTATCCTTCCTATTCTTCTTCCCATGTAAGATTTGTATGTTCTTTTTTACGTTCCCTTAAAAGAAGGTCTGCAACGGCCTCCCTTGGATCCTTCTCTTCAAACAACACCCGGTTGACTTCCTCGATGATCGGAACATTGACATGCTTCCTCTTTGCAAGGCCAAGGGCTGCCTTGGCGGAGTAAACACCTTCCACCACCATCTTTACCTCATCCATAGCCTCTTTCGGAGAGTATCCCTGTCCCATTAAGAGACCCGCTTTTCTGTTCCGGCTGTGGACGCTCGTACAGGTAACGATCAGGTCACCAATGCCGGTAAGCCCGGTAAAGGTCTCAATCTGTCCTCCAAGTGCCACACCAAGTCTGGTAAGCTCTGCGATCCCTCTGGTCATCAATGCAGCCTTTGTGTTATCGCCATATCCAAGACCGTCTGTGACACCTGCTGCAAGAGCAATGACATTTTTTAACGCTCCCCCAAGCTCGATTCCCATAATATCCGGGCTTGTATAGACACGGAATACTTCATTCATGAATAGATCCTGCAGCATAACGGCTACACTCTCTTTTTTTGCGCCAACTACACAGGTGGTAGGAAGCTTTCTTCCGACTTCCTCTGCATGGCTTGGTCCGGAAAGTACGCAGACTACAGCGCCAGGAATCTCTTCCTCGATGATCTCAGTGAGAGTTTTGAAAGTCTCGTCTTCGATTCCCTTCGCTACGTTGACGATTACCTGTCCTTCTTTGATAAAAGGAGCCATGCGCTCTGCCATGGAACGGACCACCGGAGACGGCACAGCCATCACAATGACATCTTTTCCAGAAAGAGTTTCCTCTAGATCGCCGCTGACTTTTACGTTGTCGGGCAGCTTCACTCCCGGCAGTTTATCCTTCTGCTCTCTTTCCTTCATAAGCATGTCTACTTCCTGTTTGTCATGAGACCACAGGGTCACTTCATTACCGTTATTCGCCAACAGAACTGCCAAAGCACTTCCCCAGCTTCCTGCACCAATCACACTTACCTTCTTCATAGTTTCCTCCTAACGTTTTACCTTCTGCCCAAGCTTGTTTTCCGTCCCGTGAATCAGCCGGTCAATGTTTGCCCTATGTCTCCAGACCGCCATCGCTGTGAATATACATCCAACTGCCACCAGCTGCCAATCGTTGGGACTGCTGAAATATAAAATAAAAGGGATCACAAGCACCATACAAATGGAACCCAATGATACATATCTGCTGATCCCCGTAACTACGGAGAAGATCAGCAGACAGAGAAGCCCCAGCCTCCAGTCAAATGCAAAGATCACTCCGCCTGTAGTAGCGATTCCCTTCCCTCCCTTAAAGTGCAGGTAAAAGGGAAAATTATGTCCGATGACCACTGCAAAACCAGTCACCAGCCAAAGTGTAGCTTCATGAGCCATCCCGCCGAATTGGGGGATCAGTATGTATCTCGCAGCGTTTACTGCGATGAGTCCCTTTAGGGAATCTCCGAGGAAAGTCAGCAGCGCCGCTGTCTTTCCCAGAGTTCTCAAGGTATTTGTAGTTCCTGAATTTCCGCTTCCGTAGTTTCTTATATCAATATGATTGATTTTTCCGATGATGTATCCTGTCTGAATGCAGCCCAGCAGATATCCCATAGCCAGGCAGAGAAAAACACAAAGGACCATTACTTTTCCTTCCTTTCCCGCGCAATGATATGAATCGGCGTACCCCGGAATCCAAAAGTATTCCGGATCTGGTTTTCAATATAACGGGTATATGAAAAATGCATCAGCTGCTTGTCATTGATAAACACAACGAAAGTCGGCGGTTTTACCGATACCTGTGTCATATAGTAGAGTTTCAGGCGTTTTCCCTTGTCGGACGGCGGCTGCTTCATGGCCACTGCCTCTGTCAGAATCTCGTTCAGCACTCCGGTCTGCACACGCATTGCGTGGTTCTCGATGACAGCGTCAAGCATATCAAAAATCTTCGGAAAGCGCTGTCCTGTCTTCGCTGAGATAAAAACTAACTCCGCATAGGACATGTAAGCCAGGACTTCACGAATCTTGTTGGTAAACTTATAAATCGTCTTGTCATCCTTCTCCACAAGATCCCATTTATTGACCGCTATGATCATTCCCTTGCCTCTCTCATGGGCAATCCCCGCGATCTTTGCGTCCTGTTCTGTGATGCCTTCCGTGGCGTCGATGACCAGGACTGCCACATCACACCTCTCCACGGCAGATACAGTACGGATCACGCTGTAGCGCTCCAGTTCCTCTTTGATCTTATTCTTTCTGCGCAGCCCGGCAGTGTCGATAAACACGTATTCTTTGCCGTTTTTCTCAATGACGGTGTCGATGGCATCTCTTGTGGTGCCCGCAACGTCAGAGACTATGACTCTCTCCTCACCAAGCATCTTATTGATGATCGAAGACTTTCCTGCATTTGGTTTTCCGATGATGGCAATCTTCGGCCGTTCATCCTCTTCTTCCTCCAACGCCTCAGGATCACAGTTCTCTACCACTTCATCCAGCAGGTCACCGAACCCTAACTTGGAGTTTGCAGAAACCGGATGAGGGTCTCCCAGCCCCAGATTATAAAACTCATAGGTATCCGCCAGGAACTTATCATAGTTGTCCACCTTGTTGACTGCCAGGACGACCGGCTTTCTGGAACGTCTCAGCATGTCTGCCACTTGGAAGTCAGCATCCACCAAGCCCTGTCTGACATCCACCAGGAAAACGATGACATCGGCCGTCTCAATGGCGATCTGTGCCTGCTCCCGCATTCTGGAAAGGATCACATCTCCTGAGTCCGGCTCGATCCCTCCGGTATCAATCAGTGTAAAATTATAATTCAGCCAGGAAATGTCCGCATAAATCCTGTCTCTGGTCACTCCGGGCGTATCCTTTACTATAGAGATATTCTCGCCCGCAAGTGCGTTGAACAGCGTGGATTTTCCCACGTTCGGCCTTCCCACAATTGCTACTATCGGTTTACTCATATTTATTTCCTCTCTGTATGGAATCTTTCTTCCTAAAACTTCCGTTTGATTATAAAATAATCTTCCCCAGTTGTAAAGATAATATGATCACTACTCTGTGCCCATTATATCATATTCAAAGCACAATGAATGCCCCTAAATTTCCACGCCGTCCTTTGGTCGCCCGGTGTGAAAACAAATACTCACTGTTACAGCAGGTACACAGGTCAGTGATATCCAGATGTTCCTTTAAGATTCCTGCTTCTGTTAAAATGATCTCATTCGCTTTCCAGAGATCCAGCTGATACTTTCCGTTTCCCTTTTCATCCATGAATTCCTCTTTTGGATGCCCGGAAAACTCTTTTATAAACTGTTCCGCCACGTCCTCACTGACCTCATAACAGTCTCTACAGATGGACGGTCCCACAGCTGCTACGATATCCTCCGGACGGCATCCATATCCGCCCTGCATATTTTTGACCATCTTAGCGCCGATCCTTCCAACCGTTCCCTTCCATCCGGAATGGGCCAGGGCTGCCACCTTTTTCTCTGGATCAAAGAAAAACAACGGCACACAGTCCGCATACCCGGTATACAAAGGAACACCAGGTACATTTGTCACCAGCCCGTCCATGCCCGTCATGATCTTACCGCAGTCATCCTTTCCGACTCTTTTGATCCGGGTATCATGAACCTGGTTTGAAAACACAAGCTTTGTGTGGTCGAAGCCGACAGCCTCTCCGATCCTGCGGAAATTTTCATCTACTGCCGCCTCATCGTCTCCTCTTGTATAGCTCAAATTCATGGATGAGAACATCCCTTCGCTGACTCCGCCCTCTCTGGTGGAAAAGCCATGGACGACTCCTGCCCGGCTGAGCTTACTGAATGTCAGATATGGAACCTTCCCTTCGTTCAGTTTTGTGGAATGATTTTCGTTTGACTTCTTAAAATGCATTTTTTATCACCCTGATCTTCTTTCCTAAGATTTCTACCACATCAAACCTTGCCGGCACCGAAAACAAGTTGTGCCGGTATAGATAATACTCCGCGGTTTTGCGGATCTTCTGCTGTTTTGCACCATTGACTGCCTCCAAAGGATATCCGTATGCCGCATTTTTCCTGTACTTCACTTCTACAAACACGAGATATTCCCCGTCTCTGGCGACAATGTCAATCTCCCCAAAATGGGAATAAAAATTCCTCTCCAGTACTTCGTAACCCTGGGACACCAAAAACCGGCACGCAGTTTCTTCCTTCTCCATCCCGGTTTTTCTCTGATTTCTCATATGTACTTCCTAACAAATGTCCTCCGGTGAAGGTCACAGATCCCGGATTCCTTGATTGCCTCAATGTGGGCTTTTGTTCCATACCCTTTATTTTTCGCAAACTGGTACTGGGGATAGATCTGGTCGTACTCTTCCATCATCCGGTCTCTGGTCACCTTTGCCACAATACTTGCCGCAGCGATGGAAGCGCTCTTTGCGTCTCCCTTGATGATCGGCACCTGTTCTATGTCAATTCCCGGAATTGTGACTGCGTCATTCAATAAAAGATCCGGTACAACAGAAAGCTTTGACACAGCCATCATCATAGCTTCATAGGTTGCATTTAAGATGTTGATCTCATCGATCACCTTTTCCGATACCATACCGATCCCCACCGCAACAGCTTTTTCGTATATCTCATCATACAAAGCTTCTCTCTTTTTTGCAGAAACTTTCTTGGAATCATTCAAATATAAAATATCACAGTCCTTCGGAAGGATGACCGCCGCGGCAACCACCGGCCCTGCAAACGGCCCCCGGCCCACTTCGTCAATACCGCATATATGGGAGAAGCTTCCGTATTCCCTTTCATAGAAAAACATCCCATGCATACGTTCCTTCTCTGCGTTTAACTTTTCTAATCGTTTTTCTTCCTGTTTCGTCATAAGTACCTCGTCTAGCGGATTCTTCCCGCATGCCCGATTGGAAACAGACGGAAGATAACTCTCCCCTTAATCTCTTTCCTGTATATGGGCCCCACACGGATATCTCTGCTGTCCATGCTGTTGTTTCTGTTATCTCCAAGAACAAAATATTCATCGTCTTTTAATGTGATACTCCCCTCTACGTTGATAGGAAGTGTCATATGGTCTTTGGAGTAATCATGGGAGACCTTCTGTCCGTTGACATACACTTGTTCACTTCGGATCTCCACCGTCTCCCCCGGCAGCCCGATCACTCTCTTTACCAGCGTTTCTTTTCTGTCGGCAGGATTGGGGAACACCACCACCTCAAACCGCTCCGGATCCCGAAAACGGTACGTGATCTTATCCACCAGCACGCTGTCTTTATCCTTCAAAGTAGGCTCCATGGAATAACCAGAAACCCCAGTTCTTTCCCCCACAAAAGTAATGACCACAAAAGATACAAAAACTGCGATCACCACAGTGGAGGCCCAAAAAAATAATTCAGAATAAAAACGGTGCGCCCTGCGCCTTGTTCGAAACGGCATGTGATTGATTACTCCTCATAGTCAGCGGGAACTTCCAGCGAGATCTTACCAAGCTTTCCATTCCTGTACTCTTCCAGCAGAATATGTGCAGCCTTCTCATAGTCCAGCTGATTCCCTTTTTCTTTGCAGTGACGGTTCTCTGCGATCTGTTCTAAAATCTTTAATGTATTGCTCTCCTCGTCCACTTGGTAGCGGCCGGCTAAAATCCCCGGATATTCTTTCACCAAAAACGGAATCAGTTCCATGGCCATCTCTTCCCTGTTCAAAATCTCTTCCTTGATGGAACCGATCAGTGCCAGATGAAGGCCTACGGTCTGGTCTTCAAACTTGGGCCATAAGATTCCCGGCGTGTCCAAAAGTTCAATGTTCTTGTTCAGCTTGATCCACTGCTTTCCTTTGGTCACTCCCGGTTTATTTCCCGTCTTAGTGCAGGCTTTTCCCACCAGACTGTTGATAAAAGTAGACTTTCCAACATTAGGGATCCCTGCGATCATCGCACGGATGGGGCGGTTCTTGATTCCTCTTTTCCGGTCCCTCTCAATCTTATCCTTGCAGGCTTCCATAACAATCCCCTGGACCGCCTTGACGCCTGTTCCTTTCTGAGAATTGACTTTTCCAACGAAAAAGCCCTTCTCTTTGAAGTACTGCTCCCACAGTTCTGTTTTTCTGCTGTCTGCAAGATCTGTCTTGTTCAGCAGTATCAGCCTGGACTTGTTCTGGGCCAGCTGGTCAATATCAGGATTTCTGCTGCCAAATGGGATCCTGGCATCTACCAATTCGATCACAATATCGATCAGCTTGATATTTTCCTGCATCATTCTCTTTGCCTTGGTCATATGACCTGGGTACCATTGAAACTGCATAGATCCTCCTTCTTTATCCAAAAGGCCAATACTTCATGCCGACCTTACCTATAATCTGTGTCTTCTTTACATTTCCCACAACAGCACTTCTGGAATCTTCGCTGTTATTGTAATTATCTCCTATAACAAAATATTGATTCTTGGAAAGTTTCACACCGTCGGCCGCCAGTCCCGGGGACAGGATCTTTTCTGTTCCGAAGCTTCTGGCTTTTCTGCCGTCCACGTAAACGTCTCCATTCTTGATCGTTACCGTCTCACCAGGAAGCCCGATGACTCTCTTTACATAATACTGCCGGTTATTTTCATCTTCGGATTCGAACAATATTATATCATATCGCGACGGACTTTTCACTTTATAAATCAGGCGGTTCACAAGCCTTTTTTCCCCGCTCTGATATGTGGGAAGCATGGAATCTCCCTGGACCGTATAGCTGGCACAGAGAAATCGAACAATTAAAAATGCGGCAAAAATAACGGCCACAAAAGCCAGCAGATAGGCCACGATCTTATCCCGTCTCTGTCTTTTTTTCTTTCTCATCTGATACGTTACCGTATAACCACTCACAGACCTCACATCCTTTCTATACGCATTTGTGTGCATAATGCCCGCAGGTCTATTTTATTCCATAGGGAGGTTCGCAGAACTTTCCTATGGAATAAAATAGGGACAAGCTCCGGCTCGTCCCTGTTTGTCTTTTCCCTGAATCGGACAGACTATACTCTTTCTTTTACTTTCGCAGCTTTACCTACACGGTCACGTAAGTAGTATAACTTCGCGCGTCTAACCTTACCTTTGCGCACTACTTCGATCTTTTCGATGATCGGAGAATGTACAGGCCATGTTTTTTCTACGCCGATACCGCTGGAATTCTTGCGGACAGTAAATGTCTCACGGGCTCCGCCGTTCTGTCTTTTGATGACAGTTCCCTCAAATACCTGGATTCTCTCACGGTTTCCTTCTTTTACTTTTCCGTATACTTTTACAGTATCACCTGTTCTGAAATCTGCAACTTCTTTTAACTGTGCATCTTCGATGCTTTTAATGATATCGTTCATGTTGTTCCTCCTCAAATCATTTTAGATGTTCTTAATACCTTCCGTAACAGAGGACCATCCTATTTATAACAACTGCTATATGATAGCATATCAGCGTTTTCTTTGCAAGGATTTTTTTCTATTTTATGAGCAGATCCGGCCTTCTCTCCTTCGTCCTCCGATAAGACTGTTCTTTTCTCCATTCTTCAATCTTTGCATGGTGCCCGGAAAGCAACACCTCAGGTACTTTTCTGCCGAGGAACTCCGGTGGCCTGGTATACTGGGGATATTCCAGCATCCCGTTTTCAAAGGACTCATACTCTGCCGACTCACCGTTGTTGAGCACTCCCGGGACCAGCCTTGAAATCGCATCAATCATCACCATGGCCGGAAGTTCCCCGCCAGTCAAGACATAGTCCCCGATGGAGACATAATCTGTGACGATTTCCTCTAACACCCGCTCATCCACGCCTTCATAGTGGCCGCATAAAAAGACAAGTTCTTCTTCCTTTGCAAATTCTTTTGCCATCTCCTGGTGGAAGACTTTCCCCTGAGGGGTCACATAAATGACCCTTGGTTTCTTTTCCATCTTTTCTTCTATATGCTGATAAGCCAGGTAAATCGGTTCTGCCTGCATGACCATGCCAGCTCCCCCTCCATATGGGTAATCATCCACCTTTTTATGCTTGTCCCTGGTAAAATCACGGATATTGACCGCTTCCACGCTGATATGCCCTGCCTCTGCCGCACGGCCTAAAATACTTGTATTGCATCCGTTTTCAATCATTTCCGGAAACAGGGTCAAGACATGAAACTTATTCATCCAACAATCCTTTCATTACAAAAACGTCGATCCTCTTTTCTTCCAGAGAAACCTTCTTTATACAGTCCTTGATAGCCGGAAGCAATACTTCTTTCCCGTCTTCCATTTTTACTACATACACGTCATTGGCACCAGTTTGGAGTACATCGTCCAATATCCCCAGTTTTTCTCCAGTTTCCCTGTAGACATCAAATCCCAGGATATCTGCGATAAAAAACTCATTCTCATCGAGTTTGACCGCATTCTCCCTGGTGACAAACAGTCCGCAGCGTTTATACTGCTCGATGTCATTGATATCATCAAACTCTTGAAATTTTAAAATCGGCTGGTTCTTAAAGAATTTGCAGGACTGCACATGCAGCAAACGCATTTCCTTTCCAGTATCCAGCAAAACTTCTTTTAGGTCTTTAAACCGTTCTACATCGTCAGTCATGGGGTAGATCTTAACCTCTCCGCGGACACCATGGGTCGAGGCAATGGCCCCCACCTGAAACATATCTTCCATATATCTTATAAACTTCCTTCCTACTTATTTTCTTTGATGTATGCCTCAACAGCTTTTCTCACAGTTGCAAAATTACTCGGGCCATTTTCAAGGATGGCTTTGTGAAACTCTTTTATTTTAAACTTCTTGCCGAGTTCCTTGGAAGCTTTGCTCCGTAGTTCCTGGAACTCCAGGGCTCCTGCATAATACTTAAGGTAATAACCGGGTTCTGCCGCCACAAGACGATATAGATTTTCAACACCAGAGGTACCGTACCCCATATTCTTCATAAAATCCTTCGCCTTGCTAAGACTCCAGCCACTGTAGTTGACTTTGATGTCCAGATAACTTCCCAGGCACATGTTCATCTCATCGTTCACCCGCTTTAACTTTCCGACAGATTTATCGTAGGGCACGTAATCGTATGCATGCATTTCCACATAGGTGGCCCATCCCTCGGAATAACCGGGGAAATCTAAGATCAGCCGTATATCATCCGGATCTGTGCTGAGGAAATAATTATTCTCATAGAGATGCCCCGGATAGCCTTCATGGGCTAACGTAGTGTAGAGGCTGCTGTTATCTGTGGAACCTTTGTTGATATAAATAGTATTTTCCGTCTCATCATCAATAGGCGGAACCATATAAAAGGCAGGGCTTAAGGTATCCTCCAGTGCTTCCGGCACATATTTGATCTTATAATTGACTTTTTTAAGCGGCGGATAATCCTTTTTCGCCTGCTTCTCCAAGTCTGCTAAAATCTTTTTAGGATTTGTCATCACAGGGTCAAAGTTATAAAACTTTTTCTGGAGGCTCTTGTCATTCTCCATGAGCCGCATCATCTGTTTTATACAGCTTTGCATCCGCTGGATCAACTTCAGTTCCAGCTCCTTGATGGACTTAGCTGTCCCTGTCCTCTGCCGCAGCACCAGTTGATAATAGTCCTTGCCGTTTTTAAGCTTGCATATGCCCCCGCTGTTTTTTCCCGTACCTTTTAGGGAAAGTATGGTCTTTTTTAAATTCCGGAATGCAGGATAAACAGAACCGGTGAGCAGCTTTTTATTCTTTTTGCTATATTCGGCCTTCTGCTTTTTACTCAGCCCGGAAAACGAAGAGATACGCTCCTTAAAGGTGGCGTTTAAAATATTCTTTTTCCCGCTCTCCTTCAAAAAATCATTGATCTGTTTTACCGCATTGTCTGCCGTTTGATCTGTCACATAAAGGCCGGCTTTGGACTGTGCTTTCAGATATTCCCCTGCCTCTGTAAAATAATCAGGGATCTGGCTTAACAGCTCCAAATAATCCTCGATATCCTTCTTTCTATAAAACTGATATTCAGCCAGCGTCACCGGAAGATTGGACTGAAGCCCGGATACATCCCCGATGATATTGGAGTACAGAGGATACTTTTCGTCCTCAATCAGCATATCCAGATAATCCTTTAATATATCATAAGTCAGCTTCTGATCCTCTGTCAGGCTGCTCCTGTCAAACTCAGCAAGTTCAGAGGCCGTCTTTTTGTTTTCCTTCAGTGCCTTTTCGTCAGTACCCGGGACAATATGCCCAATGGAAACCTTGTCCTTTTTTATTCCATACTTTTCCGGATTCTTCAACTGATAGTGAAGATTCAGTGTGTTGTCCGAAAGGCTCTCTTTTACCTGGCGGCTTAAAAACTTGTCAAACTCTTTTTGTACATTGGTCTTTGCCTGCTGCTCTGATGCAGTCTCAGCCTGATCTGTACCACCCTGTCCGGATGGAAGACTGCATCCTGCCAGAGAAACCGCAAGCATCAGGGAAAGCAGCAGGGAGATCAGTTGTTTTCTTCTTTTCATCATATTCTTTATCCTCCCGGGAATTCGCTTCTTATCAATATTTTAAATAAACAACACAAGATATGCAACCTAAAAATCCAGAAGCGGATATTTCTTTAAATCTCATCCCACGATTTATTTACCCATGTTATACTATAATCAAAATTACAGAAAGGCAAGGTAGCGCATATGCCTAAGATATTGATCATTGAAGATGATAAGGAAATCCGTCTTCTTCTGTCTGATTTTTTAAGTGAACATGGATATAGGACAATCTGCAAGCAGGAGGGGCGCCATATTGGGGAAACCCTAGAACAACAAAAGATCGACCTGGTACTTTTGGATCTTATGCTCCCATATAAAAGTGGTGATCAGATCCTGCCAGAAATACGTTCCTGCTCTGATGTTCCGGTGATCGTCATTTCCGCAAAAGGTACCACTCAAAATAAAATTGATCTGCTCCGCCTGGGCGCTGATGACTATATCACAAAACCCTTTGACCTGGAAGAAACCCTGGCAAGAATCGAGAGCAGTCTGCGCAGGGCAAAGCTTCAGATAGCTCCAGAACATGCTCTTGAATTTCAGGAACTGACCTTGGATGTAGAGGCCCATACGGTACAAGTGAAAGGCCGGGAGCTTACACTGACCGCCAAGGAATATAAGATTCTGGAACTGCTCATGAGATATCCGGACAAAATATTTTCAAAATCCAATCTGTTTCAAAGTGTTTGGAACAGCGAATATTTCAGTGAAGATAATACGTTAAACGTCCATATCAGCAATTTGAGAAATAAGATGAGGACTCTGTCACCAGACTTTGAATATATTGATACCGTCTGGGGCATCGGATACCGCCTGCACAAGGGCTGAACGCTGCACTTAAGATTTATTTTATGATTTTGTGCCCTGATTTAAGAAAATCTTTAAGGTTGAGACTTATACTTGTATTCTAAAGAAAGGAGCACAACATATGGGTTCTACAGTTTTAGAGGCACACGGCCTTACAAAAATTTTTAGACATACTCCAGTTCTGGACCACGTAGATCTGACGGTGGAAAAAGGCAAAATATACGGTTTCATAGGGCAAAACGGAGCAGGAAAGACTACATTTCTCCGCATTACAGCCGGCCTTTCCTTTGCCTCTAAGGGCACGCTTTCTCTCTGGGGCAGGCAGAGCAGGGCGGATCTGCAGGAACAGCGTAAAAGAATGGGCTGCATGATCGAGACACCGGCTCTGTATCCTAATCTGACCGCTTTTCAAAACATGGAGGTACAACGCCTTTCCCGCGGTATCCCCGGCAAATCTATAATCGCAGATTGTCTGCGTCTGGTGGGCCTTGAGGACACCGCAAAAAAACCGGTGAGAAACTTCTCCCTTGGAATGCGCCAACGCCTGGGCATCGGAATTGCACTGTTAAATACCCCGGAATTTTTAATCCTGGACGAACCTATCAACGGACTCGATCCCGCTGGTATCGTTGAAATACGCAGTCTTCTCAGACATCTGAACAAAGAATATGGAATGACCATCCTGGTATCCAGCCACATTCTGGAGGAGCTGTACCAGACAGCATCACAATTTATCCTGATCCACAAAGGACGTATCATTGAAGAGCTCTCAGACAGCCAGTTAAATGAACAGTGCAAAAGACATATCGCTATAAAAACAACGAATCCCCAAAGTGCTCTCCTGGCACTGGAGAAGAAACTGCACACAGAACAGCTCCGCCTTATGCCCGACGGAACGATACGCCTGTATGAATCTCTGGATGATGTAGAGACGGTGGCCCGGCTTTTGTCAGAGTCCGGCATCCTTGTGACCGGTTTAAACCTGTCCGGCGATACTTTAGAAGATTATTTCTTAAGAAAGGTAGGTAAGGCTTCCCATGAATCAACTGTTCAAGTCTGAATTCTATAAACTGATAAGGCAGAAAAGTTTCTGGGGTCTGACTGTATTTTCCTGCCTTCTGAGCAGCATCCTCCTGCTGGACGGATCTTTCCCCACAGATGCACAGGCTTTTTTTGATCACGCACTTTACGCCCTGCCCCTTCTCTATGTATTGATCATGGTCTTCGGCGCTTTGTTTGTGGGAAAGGATTTTGACATCCGGACGATACAAGCTTATGTCTGCGCCGGCCACAAAAGAGGAAACATCCTGCTGGCTAAGGCCACAGTCCATCTTGTGGGCAGTGCTGCCATCCTTTTTTCGCCGCTGATTCTTCACACAGTCACCGGATACATCCTGTATGGAATACCCGGCAGCGGCATAACACCGATTTTAATGAAATCTGCCATGACTTTCTGGATCATCTGTGCCATGGGCATGCTGCCCTGTATTTTTGCGTTTCTTTTTAAGGATGTGGGGAAGACACTAACTCTGCTATTGATTCTTTATTTTATCATGCTTTTTCTTTTAAACGGCCGGCATTATCGCCTCATGGCTTTCTGTCTTCCCATGGGACAGCTTAGACTTCTGTCTCTGAATCAGCTGTCGGGATTTTATATATCTGCTTTCTTTACTGACTGTATCTGGATCCTCGTCTGTTACTCGTTGGCATACTGGAACTTTTCCCGTTCGGATTTGAAATGAGGTGAATATTTTGATTAATCTGTTAAAAATGGAGCGT
The DNA here is from genome assembly GCF_005280655.1 of Anaerostipes rhamnosivorans. Taxonomy (NCBI): domain Bacteria; kingdom Bacillati; phylum Bacillota; class Clostridia; order Lachnospirales; family Lachnospiraceae; genus Anaerostipes; species Anaerostipes rhamnosivorans. The sequence goes on along the minus strand of NZ_CP040058.1, from coordinate 1,391,216 downwards.
TTTCATCTGTTCCACAACCGGACTTATTGGCTGAGTGCCTTTCTTATTTTTATGCTTGGTTTTATAACAGCGGACACTTATGTTTCAGAGCTGTTCGGCCCGGAAGAACGTATCGCCAGCTCCCTCGGCGATGTATTTAACGGCATGGTATACGACAGCACATTTTTGCTCATTATCATTTCCTGCGTATTGGCATTAATCCTTGGACAAGAGTTTTCCTTCAGGACCATCCATCAGGAAATCAGTGCTGGTCATTCAAGGCTTATGGTTTTTATAAGCAAGACTACTGTATATCTTTCTGCGTTTAATCTTCTGGCGCTGGTCTATCCCACTGCCGGATGTATCAGAGAATTTTCACGCTTCGGTCTGTCAGATCCAGGCAGCTTTTTCTATGCGCTGGCAAAGGCAGCCTTCAACTCCTTCCTGCTCAACAGCTCTGTTTTTCTGATCCCCGTACTCTGCTGTTTTGGCCTAAAAAGTATGACAAAAGCACTCTCTGTCACCGCTCTGGTCACCTTTGTTTCCAGCCTGTATCTGGGATACGGCATGATGCTGAAACTGCCGGTCCGCTTTCTTCCGGCCTTTCAGATCCGCAAAATGGTAACCGGAACAGACATCTTTTCTATAGAAAGTCTGGCGGTAGCCGTGGCCTGGAATGCCGTGCTGATTTATGCGTCCTGGCATATTTTCCGCCGATGCGATTTGAAATAACTAAAAGGGAGGCTTTATGAACTTTGTAATCTTAATTCTTCTTGTTCTCGCCGTAATCTTATCTATAAAGTACATAGTCATAAAAAAACAGATCCACAGTATCTCCCGCCAGATAGAGCAGGTGACTACCCGTGAATCCGAAAAAATGCTGGATATATCCTTTGTTGACCCGGACTTAGAATTACTTGCCGGACAGATCAACACTGTTTTCGCAGGGCAGAGGACCGCCACCGCAAAAATACTGCAGCACGAAGAACAGCTGAAGGAATCCATAGCCGGGATCTCCCATGATCTGCGCACTCCGCTGACGGTGATCCTCGGCCACCTTCAAATGCTTAAGGATTCAGATCTTCAGCCGGATCAGCTTAAGCGGGTTGAAACTGCCCTTCGGAAATCTTACCGACTGAAAGATCTGATCGACAACTTTTACGACTTGTCGCTGCTGGAAACAGAACAGATTGAACCTCACTGGGAGAAGATCAACATTTCCAACCTCCTGATCGACTTTCTGGCGGAGAACGCTCCGCTGTTTGAGAACAGACATGTTCATCCACAGATCAAAATCCCTGATACCTCTGTTTTTGTACTGGTAGACCGCAGTATGCTGGACAGAATCCTGCAAAACTTGATCACAAACGCAGTCCGTTATACGACAGACACAGTGGACATAAGCCTTACACTATCCCCAGATGGGCGTGCCATTTTTCAGATATCCAATCCTGTCTATGATCCCGAAAAACTGGACGTGGACCGGTTATTTGAACGGTTTTATACCGGGGACCCATCACGGAGCACAGAAAGTACGGGCCTTGGGCTCTCCGTTGTAAAAATCCTGCTTGAAAAACTCCAGGGCAGCGTCTGTGCTTCGGTCCGCGGATCTGTCCTGTATATTACAGTCACACTTGAAACCCTTCTCAAAGATTAATGGTCGTGGTGGCTTCCATGTCTGTGATGTCCCTGCTGCCCCTGCTGCTGGTCTTTCCCGTGCTCATCCTCACATTTCTTTGTGTAGTCTTTGATCTCACTGATTGAATGATCCCTGCACGTCTCTACTGTTGCCGTCTGGTCCACCCTCTGAAGTTCCTTAATGGCAAGATACTTAGCCGGTGATACATTCCAGTGATGGGATTTCTTCTTCACCGTTTTTGACACAGCATAAACTTCAACTTCATGCCCGCTGACACATTGGTCGATCTCGGTATGCAGTTCCTTTATCTCAGAAGATTTTACTGACTTTTTCCCCTGGACCGTTACAGAGATGATGCCGTCTTTCTTTAAATATCCCTTTTTCTTTATTTTCTTTAAAAGGATAGAAACTGCATCCTTATAGCTTTTGTGTTTAAGATCCAGTCCGGAAAGCACCTCTTTCCCGTCCTGGTTGTAGGCAGACACCCTGATCACCCGTTCAAAACGGTTGACCGATAATTCTATGGAGGGATTTACATCCAGATCTATATAACTGCTCTCTGAAAAATATATTTGATATGAGCCAATTCCGAAAAAAAGTACGAATGCGGCCGCTGCCAATGCAGCAGAGAACCTGTATATGCCTCTCTTTTGTCTGGGCCTTTCGTCTAATCTCTTTAACACCGCTTCTCTTGTTTTTTCCTTTAACTCTTCTTCTGCCTTGATTTTCTCAAAAGATCTGTGTATATCATTCTTCAAAAAAGTCACCTCCTAAATTTTCCTTCAGCTTATTTCTTGCTCTTCCAAGCCAGGTATAGATCGTGTTTTCTTTTTTATGAAGAATCAGGGCGATCTCCGGCACCGTATACTCTTCATAATAAAAAAGATACACTACATTTTTAAATTTAGTCGGCAGCTTTGCTACTGCATCAAAAACATCCAGATCTCTTTCTTTCAAAAACACCGGCTCTGTACTGACAGAGTCAATGGAGACAGCATTTTTTCTGAAAAAATTCCTCAGCACATCTTTGCATCTGTTCACAGTGACCCTGATCAGCCAGGCCTTTTTATGTTCTTCGTTTTCAAAGCTGATGTCACTCTGCATATACTTTAAAAATACGTCCTGAAACACATCTTCCACATCACTATAGTTTTTCAGATGCATAAAACATATTTTTCTGAGCATATCAGAATACATTTCGATTGTGTTGGTCAGATCTGCTTCACTTCTCATTCTTGCCCTCCCAGGCATTTCTCTTATAAGCTTTTGTTTCTATGCGTGATGCTTTCCATGGTGACTGCTTTTGTGTCTGTTGCTGTGATGCCCATAGTGGCGTTTATGAGTATGTTTCTTTGTAATCGTACAATTAGAACGACCGCAGTTGTAATGCTTTGTTTTCTTATGATGTTTTGCTTTGGAATGATGCTTGTGCGTAGTTGTTTTCTTGCATGATTTTACAGTACATACTGTCTTGACTGCCGGTTTCTGGATCGATATATTTTTTGCTGCCCCGCTTCCGGAAAATGAAGAAAATCCTCCTAAAAACACAAGTCCTGTAGTGATGATTGCTGCTGAAACTTTCATTTGATCCACCTTCTCTTTCTTAAATGTTTTAACGTTCTATCATTAATACGATTCAATGAAGGGAATCCTTTCACAGTTTTTTTATTTCTTTAAACTGTTTATTTCTTAAAGACAAAAGCCAGCTGCAGACGGGGATCTTATATAATGAACCAAACCTTCTTTTTTCCAATAATTTTACATATATTCTACTACATCTTCCATTATTTATGTTATATTTATATATATTAGCATCATACTCAAGAGGGATGTGACTTTAAATTTAACACAGAGGAGGTATTTTATGAAGAAAAAGTTGTTATGTTTTTTCCTGGTAGCTGCGATTTTGGTTCCTGCTTTGCCTGTAACTGCAGATAATAGCTGCCATCATGAGTGGAGCGAATGGGATACCACAATTGAACCTGACTGCGGAAATACTGGGGAGGAATCCCGTTTCTGCTTTAATTGCTATGAGGACCAGACTAGGACTGTTCCTGCCACGGGGGATCACTTGTGGGATGACTGGTATAATACCAAGAAGTCAACCATCCATAAAACCGGATTGAAAAAACGCGAATGCATGATGTGCTATGCAACTCAAACCAAAAAGACAGCAAAGGTAAAACCCTATGTAAAGTTCACGAAAAAAACAGTCAAATTAAAAGTTTCAAAAACTTATAAACTTAAAATCAAATATGCAAAAGGTGATTCAGTTAAGAAATGGAAATCCAGCAACAAAAGAGTTGCCACCGTTTCAAAAAAGGGAAAGGTAAAGGCAAAAAGGAAAGGTACTGCCAAGATCACAGTTATTATGAGATCCGGCAAAAAAGCTACATGTAAGATCAAAGTTTCACGCAAAAAGAAAGCATCAAAGAAGAAAACTGTAGCAACGGTCTATTGGACACCTGGAGGGTCTGTATATCATAGCACCATAAATTGTCCTACTCTCAGCCGTTCTCGGACAATCTATTATGGCTCCGTATCATCCTGCCCTAAAAGCAGGCCTTGTAAAGTTTGCTTCTGAGAATATATCTGGAGATTATGAACCAAAGCAAAGAAACTTGTATAAAATAGCAAAAGCATTAGATGTTGATATATCTTGGCTCATGGGAAATGATGTTCCTTCTGAAAGTCAGGGAAATGAAATAATGTCTTCCTATGAACTTGCAAATATTACAAACAAAGTTAAGAATGATATACAAGCCCAGGAGTTATTAAAAATATACTATGATAGTTTAAACGATGATAACAAGCAAAGAATATTGGATCTCGCCAGGGCTTTGGGAAGCAATTAAGCTCCCCTCTTCTGTCCCACCATTTCCATTATAAGATTATAAATAAAAGTAATATCATCTTCAGATAAGTTAGGTAATTCTTTTATAATTAGTTTTATACAATCTTTTGTTATCATATGTATCTCTCCCTTCATTCAGCAAACGTATGTTTGTATTTATTATAACGCACAAAAAGAATGCTTACAACAAAAACCAGAACATTTGTTTGTTTTTTATAAATGCAGCGACCTAATTTAACTAATTGCATTACTAGTTGTTATTTTTATTGTATTTTACTACTTTTATCATTGTTTGTGTAAACTTTATATAGATTACCATAATTTACATTATATTTACATCAATACACTTAAGAGGGATGAAACTATTAACTTTTTACATTAAGGAGAAGGCGCAATGAAAAAATTAATGATGAGGGTTATTCCCTTAATTTTCGCTGTTTTTATTGTTAGCGGATGTTCGCATAAGGAAACAAGTAAAGCCAAGGATGAATACAAAAGCTATAAAACGTATGCTTTTGCTGACGATTTTACATATAAGGCTCCTGCAAATTGGGAGTTTGATGATTCAAGTAATGAAAATTTTTTTCATTATAAAAATAAAGATGATCATAGTGATGGTATGCTAAATGTCTCGTGTGTTTATGATGCAGGAGGGTTAGTTTCTGATAAATATTCATTTGACACATGGATTGAAGGGATAAAATCTAGAGATGATTATGTAGGGGAAATCAAAATCAGTAATATAAAAGTTGATGGTCTGGATGCAAAAAGATATAGTCATAGATTAAAAGTAGAAAATCAAATATATTATATAGACAACGTTGTATTTAATTGTATAAATGGATGGGGATATGTTGGCATATTGACCTTGAATAAGGAAGACTATAAAGATACATTTGACAGAATAATAAATTCAATCGATATAAACGAAGATGCCAAATCTACCACAGAAGCCATAACAGAAGCCACTACGGAGGCAACCACAGAAGCTACTACCGAAGCATACTCGCCGACTGCAGGAGAAGAAAACGCTCTAAGTAAAGCTTATAACTATCTTGATAGCATGGCGTTTTCTAAATCTGGATTAATTGAACAGCTTGAATATGAAGGATTTACAAAAAAAGAAGCAAAATACGCAGTTAATAATTGTGGGGCAAATTGGAAAGAACAGGCCGTAAAGAAGGCTGCGCAATATTTGAGCAGTCAATCATTTTCCAGATCAGGATTAATCGAACAACTTGAATATGAGGGATTTACAAGCAAACAAGCAAGGTATGGCGTAAAGAAAGCATACAAATAAATACAAAAACTGCCCGGAGGAAATTTCATATATTTAAGATGGGGACAGCAGAAAAAATTTTGCAATAAGGAGAAGAATTTTTTATGAAGAGAAAGATATTCTGGTTATTTACAACTTTAGCTTTAATATTTTCAATGACAGGATGTGTGTCAAAGCAGGAAAAAAAAGTATTGAAGATTGATGCATTAAAAAAAGAATATGCAAGCATAAATTCGTTTATAAAATCTATAAATTGGAAATATTCCGGGGATGAACTAGAAAAAGCTGGATACTCAAAAACAACTTTCCCTGACGAAGGATATGATTTAGAGTATTGTTTAGACGATATTGTTATAAAAACGCTAGGAACGGTAGAAAAATCTCATATCTCAGCATCTTTTAAATTTAAAAATGATAAATTACAAGACGTTGAACTATACTACCTTGCGAGTGACAAAAATGACTATAAAGAAAAATTTGAGATAATCTATTCAGAATTAGATAAAACTCAGAGGTTTAAGGAACATTTCTTCTTTGTCAGGGAAAACAAAAATGATAAAGGTTCGATCGGTAAATTAGAAAAAACTGATTCAGCAGTTGAAAAAAATTCTGACTTAGCTGATATTGCTGGTGTTTACTATGAAGGTTTTATATATAAAGCATTTTTTACTTCAAAAGATGCTCGATATAAAACGTCTCAGCTAGTTGGAACAGGTGCCAAAACAAAAAACGATGACGTAGGATTTAGCATTATTTATAATATTGCGAACGATAATTCATATTCAAACAAATGATAACAAACTAAAAAACCGCCCGGCGGCAACCGGACGGCACATAAGATACTATTATCAGGATGACGCCTGATATAATACGATTTGCACTCATATTATATCATTTTGGCACCCGTTCTGGCAATAGGTGTTATTTTTATACAATTTTTTAGAAAGGATGATGTAATATGCCAACTGCAAAAAAGCTACCAAGTGGATCCTGGCGGTGCCAGGTATACAGCCATTCCGTTATTTTAACAGACAAAGATGGTGATATTGTATATGATAAAGATAAGAAGCCAAAAAAGAAAAGGATTTATGAAAGTTTTACTTCAGATGATCCGACAAAAAGAGGAAAAGTCGAGGCTGAGGCAATGGCTAGTGACTTTATACTGAACCGAAAAGGAAAAAAGAAAAGGTCAAAGGACGTTGATATGACCCTATTGCAGGCAATCGACAAGTATATAGACCAACATAGTGAATCCCTCTCCCCCTCCACCCTTAAAGATTATGACACAATAAAAAGAAATGGCTTTCAGGATATTATGCTACTAAAACTCAGAGAGTTTGATGAGGATATTCTTCAGGATGCCATTAACCGTGAATCTAAGCGTGTTTCTAAGGGGAGGTGTAAGAATCCTAAGCCTATATCATCAAAACGTCTCAGAAACGAATATGGATTGATTAGACCGGTATTAAAAAAGTACCGAAAAGATATTGATTTTGAAGAAATCTCTCTCCCTCAGGTTGCTCCAAGAAACCCAGAACTCATTCCACCGGAAATTATTTTCGACATCATAAAGGATACCGATATTGAATTGGCCGTTCTTTTAGCTATGTGGTTATCATTTTCACAATCTGAAATCAGAGGCCTGACAAAATCAAAGTCCATTAACGGGGACTATATAACAATTAGAGAAGTTATTGTAGACGGAAAAGATGGTCCGGTAAAAAAAGAAATCGGAAAAAATAAATACAGAAATAGAAGACATAAAATCCCGGCGCGTATAAAAGAACTTGTTGATAAAGTTGAAGGGGATGTATTGGTTCCAATGAGTGGCAGTGCAATTTATAATAAATGGATACGTTTATTAGATGAACATGAGCTACCGCACATCACTTTCCATGATCTCCGTCACGTCAATGCCTCCGTTATGGCCCTGCTCCGGATCCCGGATAAGTACGCTCAAGAACGTGGCGGCTGGAAGTCAGACAAAGTCATGAAAAAAGTTTATCAACAGACATTCCCTGAAGAGCGCGAAAATGTGGATAAGAAAATTGATGATTATTTTGAAAAGAAAATGCAACACGAATGCAACACGAAAAAGAAAAAGAGCACGTAAATACGCGCTCTTTGCGATGGACTAGGCGGGAATCGAACCCGCGTCCAAAAACCCATCCCCTCAGGCATCTCCCATTACAGTCTCTGTATTGACATTCCCTCCATGCTGCTCCCAGAGACAGGATCAACACTTCAGTAGCTTCATAAATACTTCATCTGCCGCAAAGCTTAAGCAGACGAGGGTTCTACATTATTTGAAGCCTAATAACAGGCTGTAGATGACCTGTCACAGACTACTGCAAGCCCTTAGGCTGCAGCGTACGCTAATTTATTATCTGCGTTTAATTTAAGTTTACACCGTAACGTGGTCTCTCCGAATGGCTTCCCGAGCTTCAGAATCCCTGTCGAAACCAGTACTAGCCCGAATATTTCCTTATATAGTATAACCCTTTTTTTGTGAAAAAGTCAATAAAAAGAAATAGATTATCCCAAAAACATATCATAGATCAGAACAATGATAGAAATATGGACAGGATAAAACAAATAAAAAAAGTATTTCATCCCTCTTCCTCTCTTTCCATGGTATGTCTGGAGAACCAGCAATGTGCCGAGAGCAAAACATAACTTTATGATATAGACAGGAAGCATATGTAAATCAAATCCATAAGCCAGGATGTCCTCTGCTGGAATCTTTACACCATAAAACAGGAAAATAAGAATACCAAGGGCAAGTAATTTCTGCTTTTTCTCTTTCAAAGCGTAACATACAAATACAGCAAGAACACCATAACAATCATAATCTGTATGAAGCAAATGAGCAGTTGCCGCACAGAAGGCAACGATCAGAAAACCTACCGATGCTTTATCCCTCTTGTTCATCTCCTCGTATGCGAAACATGCACATGCCCCCAAAAACAGTGTAAATAAAACATTCGTGCACCCTAAATGCAGCTTTAGAGGCATTTCTGTGATGGCATCCAAAAGATACTGGAACGGAATCTCTGACAAAACCGCAAACACCAAAAGATTTCTTAAATAACGAAATCTATGTTTTGTATACCGACATGATTCTGCACAGAAGAATGCAAAAATAAAAAACGACATAGAAGTAATGCCAAAAAGCAGCACTATGATGTTGTAGCTCAAGCCTTCACTTATGTGTAACCATGCACTCATCCCAGTTACGATCCAAAAGAGAAATACTTTATAGATATGGTCTAAAAGCATGGTCACGGCTCCAAATATCTTAAGTTGAGATGCGGTATATTCTTTATGTATTAACATTATAACTTTTCCTTTTCATACTGCCGGGATCACCTCTTGTTATAGGGTAAATGCCGGGTCAGAATTTGATCTAAAAGCTGGATATCAATAGGCTTTGGCATAAAATCATCAAAACCTTTCTTCTTAAACAACTCCTGGGCCTCTTTTGTCACGTTGGCCGTCAAAGCGATGACCGGTATTCTCTTCTTTTCTGCGTCAGGCAGCGACCGGATGGCCTTTAATGTTTCAATGCCGTCCATTTCCGGCATCATATGATCTAAGAAAATCAGATCATAGCTGTATTCCTTCACGGCCTCTACTGCCTCTCTCCCGGAACTTACACAGTCAATCTGCATCTGGTACGGGGCCATCAATGCCTCTGCCACCCCAAGATTGATTTTATTGTCATCTACAATCAGCACTTTGGCCTCCGGGATCGGCTGTATCATGGAAATATTAAATTGTTCAACTGAATCAAATGCATCCTTTTTCCCGGAATACAGCAGGGATTCCAGCCCAAAACAGAACAGTGGGGAATATACTGCTGCCTCATCCGCCCCATAAGGATCTTCTTCCTGCCGAAGAAGCACAATGCTTTTATATGGCCCTTTGATGCATGTACTTTTTACTTTCGATAACGTTTCTTGGTCTGCCAGGATAAAATCAAAACGTTCCTGTACAACATTCTTCAAAAACTTCCTTTGATCCGATTCAAGCCGGTAGGAGATCTGGTAATCCTTTAATGTTTTTTCGTACAGGGCACAAAGATCCTTGTCTGGCTCATATACAGCCAGAACACGTTCTGTAGGCCAGCTGAGCTGAACAAGTTTTTCTTCTCCAACCGGTCTCTGGCAAATGACCGCTGAAAAAGAGGCCCCTTCTCCATAAACACTGTCCACAGTAATACTTCCGTCCATCATCTCCGCCAGATTCTTGGATATGGCAAGACCCAGGCCGGTTCCTCCGCTGCTGTGACTGTAATGAGAATCAATTTGTTCAAAGCTGTTGAACAGGCGGTTCATATCCTGCTTTCTTATCCCAATCCCAGTATCCTCCACTGTTATAGTCAGCAGGAACCGGCCATTTTCCATGCTACCATGAAGGTGCAGACAGATATATCCCCGTTCTGTAAATTTCACTGCATTGCTCAGCAGGTTTACCATGATCTGTTTTACCCGAGCCATATCCCCGTATAGGAGGGCCGGAAGATCCTCGTCTAAGTCAACATAAAATTGTACAGGCTTATCACCGATTTTTAAAACAGTCAGCGCTGTTATATCTGTCATCAGGCTCCTCAGACTGTATTTTTCCTCGATCAGCGTAAATTTCCCCGCTTCGATCTTGGAATAGTCCAGGATATCGTTGATGATCACAAGAAGGCTTTTGGACGAATGATCGATGGTCTCCACATACTCTCTCTGTTTTGCTGTGAGATCTTCCCGCAGTAGCAATTCACTGACTCCTGTGACAGCGTTCATCGGTGTACGGATCTCATGGCTCATATTAGCCAGAAATGTTGATTTCATCTCAGCAATGTGCTGCTGGTTTTTGGATACCGCAAGAGAAACCACAACAGTGGTCAGGAGGACTACAAATATAACAACACAGGAAACACTGAGCATCGCCAGCTCCTTTGTCAGTACTGCTGTATTTGCAGACACTGCGTCCTTGCCCACAATGTTTACGACCGTCCAATCATGAAATCCCAGAGGCTGGTAATATGCATATTGTTCTGTCCCAAGGTGGTCATAAAGTGTCATTCCCTTTCTATTATGATCTATATCATCCTTTACTTTTTCCAGACTGTAATCACCATCAAAAATATTATTTTCCAGCACTCTAAAATAATTATTATAATCCATGCTCTTTGTGCGCAGTATCAGTTCTCCCTGTGCATCAATCATATAAGCATATCCGTTTCCATTAAAACTGCTGATGCTTAAGGCATCCTGCAATTTCTTGATATCCATCATAGCAACCAGAGCGCCGTCCGGGAGGCCTTTTTCTCCTTCAACCGGGATAGAAAAAATAATTCCTGAAGCAGCCCTGTCCTCTAAGATCTTACGCTGCACATCAGTGATCACTGCCTTCCCTTTGCACGCGTTAATATAATAAGGCTCCTTTGAAATATTGTCCCGCCGCTTCATATCAGGTGTCCATAGAGTTCCCTTTCTGTCCGCATAGCCGATAAAAGCAATGCCTGGCTTTTTTCTGACATGGGAAAGATAAGATATCTTATTCCCACTGCCCTCAATGGATGACAGTGCGTCAGCCGCCACCTCCAGAGAAGTCTGGGTGTCCTGAATGATCGTCTGGGTGTGGGATGTAATCTGCTGTGCTGTCTCGGCCAGCCGGACCTGGTTTTCCTTGGCCAGAGTCTGGTCAAACCTGCGAAAATAAAAAATGACAGCACCAATAAACACAACGGTCAGAAGCAGTATGGCCCCGCTGAGGCAGTGGATCAATTTTTTAGAATAACTTGAACTTCTCATTTTTTTCATAGACCATACTCCCGGCTGTCATTGTCATTTTTCCTGCCTGATCCTCTGTCTCCGCAGCTTGTCCATCTTCTTCAGACATTCCTTTTCAGTGATGTTCTGGTCTGAAACCATGTATTCCTGGATGCAGGAGGCATCTGTCTGAGAAAATCCCCGGATCCTGAGCCACGCAATGGAATCATGATAGTTCCGGTCGATCAGACGCTCAGACTGCATATACTGAGGCGTGGAGATACTTGCCGTCTGGTTTTTAAAAACCGGTGCCGTGTATATCCTTTCAAACGCCTTATTATAATTAAATGGGTCTGCCAGAAAAGTGACAAAGTTAATGGCATCCGACAGTTTTGAACTGTGTTTATTCACTGCGACCAGCGCAAGGTTGGGACCCTCAAAAGTACCCTGGTCTGGGACTCCCATGAATGCCGGCATGATGCCATACTCTGCCGGATTTCCATCAAAGTCCGTGTAAAGCCATGTATCCCAGCAAAGCATCATACCGTATTTTCCGCTTTTCATAGCACTGTTCATTCCGTCCCAGGTATTGTCGGTATACTTCTGTCCAAGATATCCTTTTTTGGCCATCGTCTTATACCACTTCAATACACTCCTCATCTCCGGGAGATCCAAATAACCCATTTTTTGGTCATTCATGTTTTCAAGCGTCTGTGAATCACCCACGATCGTGTCCAAAGGAAACTGATAGAGCATCATCGATGATTCCTTAAATGGCATATACAGTGGAGTGATGCCGTTCTTTTTCAACACCTCACAGACTTCCAGAAACTCTTTCTGTGTTTTCGGAACCCGTAAATGAAGCTTTTTAAATATTGTTTTGTTATAGATGGTTCCAGAAATAGATGCCTCCCAGTGGGGAAGACCGATGATCTTTCCATGGTAGATTGCCTGATTGACTGATGTGTCAGTCAGATCATCCACCCAGACAGCATTGGTAAAATCATATAGATTTTTATCCGGATCGATACTGTCAATATTCGTTCCCCCGTAGGTCAGCAGCAGGTCAGGCTTGCTCTCCTTACCTGCAAAAGCATTCTTGATCTTTTTCTGGAATTCATCTTTCGGAAAAGATTTTATCTCTATATGGCCGCCCGTGGCAGCTTCATAATTATTGACAGCTCTTTTCATATAGACACGTTCCATCTCCGGTTCCTGAGACCAAAGGACCAAAGCCTGTCCGCTGTTTTTCTTCCATTGATACTGAGGTTTCTTATAAGGAGATGCCGGTGCCATGGAAACCTTCTGTGAACTGCAGGAAGTACAACCCGTAAGACAGGCTGCCGCAAACAGCAGACATACGAGCGTAAAATAGATTCTTTTCATGATCCCATCCTCCTTATGCAGAAACACTGCTTTCTTAAAGAATATTATATCACGCTTAAACCATGATGTGGTAAAATAATACCAGTCTTAATAAGAAAAGGAGGCCTGACTATGACAAATCAGAAAATTGTATTTTTTGATATAGACGGCACACTTCACGATCATTCCGGCAAAGTGACTGAAAGTACACAGCATTCCATAACAAAGCTGATTTCCAACGGCCATTATGCGGTCATCTGTACCGGCCGCAACAAAAGTATCATCAAACAAGATATCATTGATCTGGGATTCCATGGCATCATCGCTGGATGCGGCACCTATGTAGAATTTGACGGCAAAGTGCTGCATAACGCCGTGCTTCCCGAACAGGTGGGAAAACATGCAGTCTCTGTGCTTCACCAAACCAATGTCAACTTTTTTATTGAATCCCCTGACTACGTCTACCTTGATGATGCAGCGGCCGGCGAAAACTTTCAGGCTGCCATAAAAAGAATTAAACACAGCTACGGCCAGAATCTGCGGCCTCTGTCTTCTTGTGATTACCGCTTTTCTAAGATTACCGGGTACCCAAAAGAAGACAGTGATATCGCTGGACTGGTTCAGCAAATGCAGCCGGAATTCCAAGTGATTCTTCATCCGGAACACCAATATAATGAAATCATACCGGCTGGTTATTCCAAGGCATCCGGCATCCAAGTCCTGCTCTCCCACCTGGGACTTGCCCCAGAAGACAGTTATGCATTCGGGGACAGCAGAAATGATCTTGAAATGTTTGACGCAGTCTCCTACGGAATTGCCATGGGAAACAGCCCTGACGAAGTGAAATGCCGGGCCTCCTATGAAACACTTTCTGTGGCGGACAACGGAATTGAATATGCCCTGAAAAAATTCGGATTGATCTAAAAATCCCCCATTCTGTACTAGGCGTTTTTGTCTTATACAGGATGGGGGAATTGTTATTCTCTGCTTTCTCTTGTTTCCGGGCAAAGTCTGTGTCTTGCTGAAGGATTCCTTTTGTCATAGTCTTTGAAACTGTAATCCATATCCACAGCACCATGGATGCCTCTTACCCTTCCGTCACTGGAAAACTGCCACATATCCACATCCTCCACTCCTAAAGTAGGCTGATATTTGGCAAGCCACAGCTCATATTCCCTGAGTCTTTCTATATCAAAATAGTCCTCCAGGTCAGATAAATTTGTGTAAAACATAGGCCTGTAACCGGATCTTCTGATTTCATTACAGAATTCCCTTGTAAAGTCAGTTGCCAGATCTCTCGTGATGATAACTCCTTGATCCCTGGCGTAATCAATCGAGTCTTCTTCAAAATCAAAAGCCACCGGATACTCAATCCGATATCTCCGGATAATCCTCACACACTGTCTTGCTTCTTCTCTGGCCATCTCCTTTGTATAGGCATAGCTGAACCAGTAGGCTCCCAAAGGAATCCTTTCACGGTTACATTCCCTTGCATTGCGGTCAAATTCGTGATCTATATTTCCGTCGCCGAATCCGGCCCTGACCATTGCAAATTCAATACCATCCTGTTTCACTCTTCTCCAGTCAATCCGGCCGTCGGCGTAGCTTACATCAATTCCTTTCCTTCTGTGCATACGTACCTCCTGTCCTTTTGTAACTATAATATGCGGAAAGGGCCGGGAGGTTCCGTGCAGCTATCCCAGATTTCTGACCTTAAAGTCTCTGAGGGCTTCTCTCTTCTGGTCTTTCTTGGCGATATCCTGACGTTTGTCATACAGCTTCTTACCGCGGCAAAGCCCAACCTCTACCTTCACCAGGCTTCCTTTGAAATAAACCCGGAGAGGGATCAGAGTATAGCCTTTTCTGTTTACTTCTGACATCAGTCTTGTAATCTCAGAACTGTGGAGCAGAAGCTTCCTTTCTCTCAATGGATCTTTGTTAAAAATGTTTCCCTTCTCATATGGGCTCACATGCATCTGTTTCACAAAGATTTCTCCATTATCAATGCTGATAAAGGCTTCCTTGATACTGCAGTGGCCCTGTCTCATAGATTTTACTTCTGTTCCAAAAAGCACAATTCCCGCTTCCACGGTCTCTTCCACAAAGTAATCATGACGTGCCTTTTTGTTATTCGCAATCAGCTTTGTTCCGCCCGTCTTCGCCATGTTCATCCTCCTCAACAATCTCAAAATCAATATTTTTCAAAATCTTGTCAACTCCAGTCACCAGGATCTGTACCGGCTGTCCAAGCTTCCATGTGCGCCCTGTTCTCTCCCCAACCATAGAGTATGACATCTCATTATAATTATAATAATCTCCCGGCAGCTTTGACACATGGACCATACCTTCAATCGTATTCGGCAGTTCTACATAAATGCCCCATCCGGTCACCCCGGAGATCACACCTTTGTACTGCTGCCCGATATGCCGCTCCATATACTCCGTTTTTTTAAGCTTCTCTACTTCCCTCTCTACTTCATCCGCTCTGCGCTCCATTTTAGAAGACTGTTCAGAAACCTTAGGAAGTATGGATTCATAATGCCGGATTCTTTTGGTATTCAGCTTCCCCCGAAGAGATTCTTTTATGATCCTATGGATCTGCAGATCCGGATATCTTCGGATCGGAGAAGTAAAGTGGCAGTAATACTGAGTTGACAGGCCAAAATGACCTGAACTCTCTGTGGTGTATCTGGCCTGTTTCATAGATCTTAACGTAAGGCGGCTGATCAGTGCCTCCTCTGGAGTTCCCTCCACCTTGGTCAGCAGTTTTTGTATTTCCTTCGGGTGGATCTCATCCTTTTTCAGCTTCAGAACAATCCCGAAATTCTCCAAAAATGTCCGCAGCTTCTGAACCTTCTCTCCATCCGGATTGTCATGTGTCCGGTAGACAAACGGTGTCTCCTGCCAGTAAAAATTCTCTGCCACAGTCTCATTGGCCAGCAGCATAAAATCTTCTATGATCTTTGTGGCTGCATTTCTTTTTGCAGGAATCACATCGATTGCTTTCCCCTCTTCGTTTAAGAGAATTTTTGACTCAGGGAAATCAAAGTCCACACTGCCCCGTTCATGTCTGCGTTCCCTCAAAACATCTGAGAGTTCTTTCATCTGCTCAAACATCTGGACAAAGTCCTTATAACGTGTCCGCTCCTGTTCGTCTCCGTCCAAGACCGCTGCTACGCTGGTATAGGTCATACGCTCGTCCACAAGAATGACCGTCTCAGCAATACGGTGGCTCTTTAGGTTACCCTTTTCATCCAGTTCCATAATGCAGCTCAACGCCAGACGGTCAGTGCCTGCATTGAGGGAACAGATTCCATTGGACAGCTGATGAGGCAGCATCGGAATCACTCTATCCACCAGATAAACACTGGTTCCTCTTTTCAGTGCTTCCTTATCCAGTGCTGAGTGTTCCGTCACATATTCAGAGACATCCGCAATGTGGACCCCCAACTGATATCCGCTGTCTGTTTTTGTCAAGGTAATCGCATCATCCAAATCCTTGGCATCTTCACCATCAATGGTCACCGTCTGCCAATCCCTCAGGTCCAGCCGGCCTTCCAAAGCTGATGTTTCCACAAAAGAAGGGACCGCTTCCACTTCCTTGACAATCTCTTCCCCAAACTCTGTAGGGATATTATACGCCTTGACAATGGACAGGATGTCCACCCTCGGATCGTCTCTGTGCCCCAGAACTTCTATGATCTTCCCTTCGGGGCTTCTTCGTATATCTCCATAATCCGTGATCTCTACAAGAACCTTGAATCCGTCCGTCAGATTCCCGCACTGTTCTTTTGGAATAAAGATGTCACTTTCAAATCTTTGATTATCCGGAACCACAAAGCCATAACTTTTGTTTTTTTCAAACGTTCCTACAATCTCCTTCATTCCACGCTCAATAATCTTGATGATCCTGGCCTCTTTCCGTCTTCCGTTTTTGGCCTGGTCTTCCGTCACCTCAATCAAAACAGTATCCTCATGGAAGGCTCCGTTCATATCATTCTCAGCAATATAAAAATCGCTGTCTTCTCCCTCCACTGAGACAAATCCAAATCCCTTCTGGGTACAGGTAAAGGTTCCTGTTAACGTCTTTTTGGTAACCGGGCGGAACTTGCCTCTTTTGGAAACCTCAATAGTTCCCTCATCCACAAGCTCCCCAAGAATCTGTGCAAGCTCCTTGCGGTCTTCTGGCTCCACCTGTAAAAGGTATCCGATTTCCTTTTGTTTCATAGGCTCATAATGTTTATCATAAATCAGATCGCTGATTCTCTTTTTTCTTTGATTATATAATTCCTTTTCCATAACTTTTCCTTTTCTTTCTGCAGAATATAGGACAAACGATTTCCTTGCGTATTTGTGTGCATAACGCCCATAGGGCTTTTTTATTCTGTAGGGAGTTTGGAAGAACCTTCCTACAGAATAAAAAAACACTTCTTAAACATTATCTGCTTTAAGAAGTGTTTCCATTCTAAAGAAATCTGGAACAAAGAAGAGCTGCTGTCACAAAAAAGATCACTGTAAAAACAGTCGTCGCTTTTATAATGCTTCCTTCTCTGGAGCGGCCTTTGTTCTTGCTCCAATACGTACCGGAGATCGTTGATCCTGTCAGAGATCCCAATCCGGCTTCTTTTCCTTCTTGCATCAATACTAATATAATCAGAACAATACACGATACCAAAAACAGTATAGTTAATGCCATTTTCATTGCCTTTTCCTCCTAATGTTTCTGCTCACTGCTGATTATTCTAGCACACCTTTCCATAAAATGCAAGGATCCCGCAGTATCTTACCTTTTCTTAACAGACAGCACTGCAAAAAACAGGACAACGTTGCACCGCTGTCCTGCTTCTCCTGAGGTCTCTTCTCCATATACGGGAATATTCCATGTAAGTCCATGAAATACTTTATTTATTTTTATTATACCGCTGTACCTCTATAAATACAATCCATATCGTTTGCAAGAACCAAGTTCCTCCTCAATCCTAAGCAGACGGTTATATTTTGCTGTCCGGTCAGAACGGCACGGTGCGCCTGTCTTGATCAACCCGCTATTTGTACCAACCGCAATGTCTGCAATGGTGGTGTCTTCTGTTTCTCCGGAACGATGGGAAATGATGGTCTTATAACCTGCCCTTTTTGCAGTCTCGATGGCATCCAATGTTTCGGTCAAAGTACCGATCTGGTTAGGTTTGATCAGGATACTATTTGCCATATCATTTTCAATCCCATCCATTAGACGCTTTTTATTGGTCACAAACAGGTCATCACCCACCAGCAGGATCTTCTGGCCAAGACGGTATGTGAGAACCTTCCAGCCCGGCGCATCTTCTTCGTTTAATCCGTCTTCGATCGAGAAGATCGGATAATGCTCTGTAAGCTGTTCGTAATACTGTACCATCTCCTCAGAATTCCTGCGGATTTCCTTTCCGGTCATCTGGCTTTCCCCTGGAAAGTAGTACACATCTTCATCTTCGTCATAGATCTCTGAAGCAGCGCAGTCCATGGCGATCATCACCTGTTCCCCTGCTTTGTAGCCAGCATTTTCGATGGCTTTGACCAAAAGATCCAGAGCAGCCTCAGGACTTTCCAGATTCGGCGCAAAACCGCCTTCATCCCCTACTCCTGTGCTCAAATGATTCTCTTTTAAG
Source organism: Anaerostipes rhamnosivorans (assembly GCF_005280655.1). Classification (NCBI taxonomy): domain Bacteria; kingdom Bacillati; phylum Bacillota; class Clostridia; order Lachnospirales; family Lachnospiraceae; genus Anaerostipes; species Anaerostipes rhamnosivorans. The sequence goes on along the minus strand of NZ_CP040058.1, from coordinate 1,372,690 downwards.
ATACTTTTCAGCTTATGGTAAATTTCAGTTCCCATCATCAGTGCTTCTTTGAAGGTCTCGGCTCCAACCGGCGCGATCATAAATTCCTGGAAGTCCACCGTATTGTCCGCATGCTTTCCTCCATTTAAAATATTCATCATCGGTACCGGAAGCTTACAAGCAAAACTTCCGCCTAAATACTGGTACAGCGGTATCCCCAGTCCGTTGGCGGCAGCCCTTGCCGTGGCAAGAGATGCCCCGAGAATGGCATTGGCGCCAAATTTCTCTTTATTCTCAGTTCCGTCTGCTTCGATCATGATCTGATCGATCTCGATCTGATTCAGCGCATTTTTTCCCACCAGACGGTCTGCGATCCTGTGATTGACGTGGTTTACCGCTGTCTCCACCCCCAGACCTCCGTAGCGTTTTTCACGGTCACGAAGCTCTAAAGCCTCGAATTTCCCTGTGGAAGCCCCAGATGGCACCAATGCAGATCCATAATGCCCATTTGACAATATAACCTCCACTTCCACCGTAGGATTTCCCCTGGAGTCTAAAACTTCTCTTCCTATAACATCTTCTATTGATAAGCCATATTTCAACACACTCACATCCTTTACAAGTAATTAGTAGTATTTTATCCAGATAGATGAAGATCCATACATTGAAATACAAAAAGAGAGCAGTGTGCATGAAAAAACACACTGCTCCCTTCCATAAAACGATTTATTTCACTAATAAAGACTTTCCTGTCATTTCTTCCGGCTGCTCAAGACCCATCATTTCGATCAAAGTCGGAGCAATGTCGGCCAAACATCCGCCTTCTCTCAGTTTTACACCTTCCTTGTAGTTTACTAAGATAAACGGTACCTGATTGATCGTATGAGCAGTAAACGGAGCGCCGGTCACGTAGTCAACCAACTGTTCCGCATTTCCGTGGTCTGCACAGATGAACATCTGTCCATCCACCTTTTTGATGGCTTCCACTGCTCTTCCCACGCATCCATCAACGGTCTCAATGGCTTTTACTGCCGCTTCGCAGATACCAGTATGGCCTACCATGTCAGGGTTTGCAAAGTTAATGATGATCACATCATACTGATCGGACTCAATCGCTTCCACAAGTTTGCTTCCCACTTCCAAAGCACTCATCTCCGGCTGCAGGTCATAGGTTGCCACAGATGGGGATTTAACCAGAGTTCTCTCCTCTCCCTCATTCGGAACCTCTACGCCTCCGTTAAAGAAGAATGTCACATGTGCATATTTCTCTGTCTCAGCCAGACGAAGCTGTTTTAATCCTTGTTTTGCCAAGAACTCCCCAAATGTATTCTTGATCTCAACTTTGTGGAATGCTACAATCTTGTTCGGAATTGTTGCATCATATTCTGTAAAACAAACGAAAGTTGTCTTAAAATATCCGTTTGGACGTTCAAAGCTGTCAAACTTGTCGTCACAGATTGCTCTAGTAATCTCTCTTGCACGATCCGGGCGGAAGTTGAAGAAAACAACAGAGTCATTTTCCTTAATAGTAGCGGTTGGCTCTCCATTTTCTGTGATAACAGTCGGTAAAACAAACTCGTCATTGACTTCTTCTTTGTAAGAATCCGCAATAGCATCCACGGCAGAATCTTTCATCACACCTTCTCCCATGACAAGGGCTTTATAGGCCTTCTCCACACGGTCCCAGCGGTTATCACGGTCCATAGCATAGTAACGTCCTGAAACAGTCGCAACTTTACCGACCCCGATCTCTTTCATCTTTGCTTCCAGTTCTTCAACAAATCCTTTTCCAGAAGTCGGAGCTGTGTCACGTCCATCTAAGAATGCATGCACATATACTTTATCGATATTATTTCTCTTCGCAAGTTCCAGCAGACCATACAGATGAGTATTATGGCTATGTACTCCTCCGTCGGAAACCAGACCCATAGCATGAAGGGCGCTGCCGTTCTTTTTACAGTTTTCCACTGCCTGGAGCAGTGCTTCGTTTTCAAAGAAATCGCCGTCCTGGATTTCTTTAGTGATCCTGGTAAGTTCCTGATATACGATCCTTCCTGCACCCATATTTAGATGTCCTACTTCGGAATTCCCCATCTGACCATCCGGAAGCCCTACAGCCATGCCAGAAGCATTTCCAGGGACAAACGGGCAAGTCTTCATCAGTTCGTCCATAACCGGAGTGTTAGCCGCCGCAATGGCATTGCCCTCTTTATTATCATTCAGTCCATAACCATCTAATATCATTAATACCGTTGGTTTTTTACTCATTGTAATCTCCTTTATCTTCATTGATCTCTTTTTATAGTCCGTTAATATTATAACGATTTTTGAGAATGAATTCAACCAGGGAATTCATATAAATCATATCAGGTTTTTATATTCCCTTTTTCCATCTACGATTGCATAAATTATGACATTTTTATTTGTCTCATTTACTTTGTAGAAAATCAGATGACGTTCTACAATAAGAACCCGGTATCCCTGCTTTTTCAAAATAGAGTATCTTGGAGTGCTGCCTGAGCATGGAACATCTTTTAGCTGGATGACACGTTTTTCTATTTTGTCCAAATAAGCCAGGGCAATCTTGTTGTCACCTGAATCAGCAGCAATGTAAAATATAATATCCCTCAGCTGATCTTCAAATTTATCTGTTCGTATTATTTGAAATGCCATATCCTGTCACCTTGATTGGAGGGCAGACCGGATGCCATCAAAAGTTTCCTGAACTGGCTCGAGTCTTCCGTTTTTCACGTCATCCTCGGCTTCCGCCAAAGTTCTCAATAACTCTAATTCAGCCTTCATTTGATTATATTGTTGAATACCAAGGACAACCGTATCTCCACGTCCATTTACCGTGATAACGATCGGCTCTCTTGATTCCTTACATTGCTTTGATATTTCACTATAATGATTTCTCAAATCTGCTGACGGCCTGATTTCTGGCTGCATAACATCACCCACTTTCTCTATAGTCATATTATATCTCAATATGATAATAAATTCAATCTCCATAAACTTACAAAAATCCCGCAGACACTTTATGAGATATCTGCGGGAAATTATTAATTCACTTAAATCATTATTTGTAATTCACGATCTTACCAAAGTCTGGTTTTAAAGCAGCTCCACCGACTAATCCTCCATCGATGTCTTCCTGTGCAAATAATTCTGGTGCACTTGCAGCGGATACAGAACCGCCGTACTGGATACGAATAGCGTCCGCTGTTGCCTGATCGTATACTTCAGCGATGCACTCACGGATCGCTTTACATACTTCCTGAGCCTGTTCTGTCGTCGCAACTTTTCCTGTTCCGATAGCCCAGATCGGTTCGTATGCAATGACAGCTGTCTTTGCCTGGTCAGCAGTCACACCCTGGAATGCGATCTTGATCTGCTGGCGTACGAAATCGATGGTCACACCCTGCTCTCTCTGAGCAAGTGTCTCACCGCAGCAAACGATTGGAGTAATTCCATGTTCAAAAGCTTTTAAGACTTTTTTATTCACTGTCTCATCTGTTTCTGCAAAATATTCTCTTCTCTCAGAATGTCCGATGATAACATATTTCACACCTAAGTCTGTTAACATATTCGGAGCGATCTCGCCTGTGTAAGCGCCGCTCTCTTCAAAATACATGTTCTCAGCGCCGATGTTGATGTTACTTCCTTTTGCAGCTTCCAGTGCTGCCGGAATACAGATGGCCGGCACACAGAAGACAACATCTGAAACCTCGCTTGCTACCAATGGCTTTAATTCATTAACTAAAGCTACTGTCTCGCTAGGTGTTTTGTTCATTTTCCAGTTTCCTGCTACGATTGTTTTACGCATAATGCTATATCCTCCGATTACTTTCAATAAGTGTACAGTGCTTATTTATCGTTTGCCGCTGCAACGCCTGGTAATTCTTTTCCTTCCAGGAATTCCAGTGATGCTCCACCACCTGTAGAGATATGAGTCATCTTATCTCCGAATCCGAGCTGGTTAACTGCCGCTGCGGAATCTCCTCCGCCAATGATAGTTGTAGCGTCGATCTCTGCCAGTGCTTCTGCAACTGCAACGGTTCCTGCTGCAAAGTTCGGCATCTCAAAGCATCCCATCGGTCCGTTCCATACTACAGTCTTGGCATCTTTCAGTGCATTTGAAAACAGTTCTCTTGTCTTTGGTCCGATGTCAAGTCCCTGCCATCCTGCTTCGATTCCGCCTCTCTCAACAGTTTTGATGTTGGCGTCATTTGAGAAGTCATCAGCAACTACAGTGTCAACAGGAATCAGTAAGTTCACACCTTTTTCTTTTGCCTTGTCCATCATTTCTTTTGCGTAGTCTAAGTAGTCAGCTTCCAGAAGGGAATCTCCAACTTCTTCTCCCAATGCTTTCATGAAAGTATATGCCATACCTCCGCCGATGATCAAAGTATCGACTTTGTCTAGCAGGTTATTGATCACAGAGATCTTAGAGGAAACCTTTGCTCCTCCCAAGATAGCGACCATAGGACGTTCCGGATTGTTGACCGCATTTCCTAAGAAATCAATCTCTTTCTGCATTAAATATCCTACAACTGCAGTGTCCACGAACTTTGTAACTCCCACGTTAGAGCAGTGAGCTCTATGAGCGGTACCAAAAGCATCATTAACAAAAACATCGCAGAGACTTGCAAGTTCTTTGCTGAACTCTTCTCCATTCTTTGTCTCTTCTGCTCTGTAGCGTGTATTCTGAAGTAAAATGACATCCCCGTCCTGCATTCCTTCTACCGCAGCTTTTGCATTCGGTCCTACCACGTTGTCATCTGCAGCAAACTTTACTTCCTGTCCTAATAACTCGCTTAATCTTTCTGCTACTGGCGCAAGAGATAACTCCGGTTTCGGTTCCCCTTTTGGTTTTCCTAAGTGTGAGCAGAGGATCAGCTTTCCGCCGTCAGCAATTAACTTCTTTAGTGTAGGAAGTGCTGCCACAAGACGGTTCTCATCTGTGATCTTTCCATCCTGAAGCGGAACGTTGAAGTCACAGCGCACTAAGACTTTTTTTCCTTTTACGTTGATATCATCTACTGATTTCTTGTTTAACATGTTCTTTCCTCCTAGGATTTCTTATAGGAAGGACTAAAAAGTCTTCCTATGGAATAAAAAAACGGTCCGGTCCAAAAAGACCGGACCCGTTTGAGTCTTTATAATATTACAGAATATTACACTGACTTCTGAGGCTTGTCCTCACAAAAGTGTAGAAGCTTATGCTAATTCTGCAAAGTATTTGATTGTTCTAACCATCTGGCTTGTGTATGAGTTTTCGTTGTCATACCAAGAAACAACCTGTACTTCATATAATCCGTCACCAACTTCAGTAACCATTGTCTGAGTTGCGTCGAATAAAGAACCATATTTGATTCCGATGATGTCAGAAGATACTAATTCTTCTTCTGTGTATCCGAAAGACTCTGTTGCTGCTGCTTTCATAGCTGCGTTGATTCCTTCAACAGTTACATTGTCACCTTTAACAACTGCTGTTAAAAGTGTTGTTGATCCTGTAGGAACCGGTACACGCTGAGCAGATCCGATTAATTTTCCGTTTAATTCTGGGATAACTAATCCGATAGCTTTTGCAGCACCTGTAGAGTTAGGTACGATGTTGACTGCAGCTGCACGTGCTCTTCTTAAGTCACCTTTTCTCTGAGGTCCGTCAAGAGTCATCTGATCTCCTGTGTAAGCATGTACTGTTAACATGATACCAGACTGGATTGGTGCATACTTGTTCAGTGCATCAGCCATAGGTGCTAAGCAGTTTGTTGTACAAGATGCTGCTGAGATGACTGTGTCTTCTTTTGTCAATGTATCGTGGTTTACATTATATACGATAGTTGGAAGATCATTTCCAGCTGGCGCAGAAATAACAACTTTCTTAGCTCCTGCCTGAACGTGTGCGGATGCTTTGTCTTTAGATGTGTAGAATCCTGTACATTCTAATACAACATCAACATCTAATTCTCCCCAAGGAAGTTTTGTTGCGTCTGCTTCTGCGTAGATTTCGATTTCTTTTCCGTCAACTACGATGGAAGATTCTTTTGCTTCTACCTTGTCGCCTAATGCATATCTTCCCTGTGCAGAATCATACTTTAATAAATGTGCTAACATCTTAGGATTTGTTAAATCGTTGATTGCTACAACTTCATAACCTTCTGCTCCGAACATCTGTCTGAATGCAAGACGTCCAATACGTCCAAATCCATTAATCGCTACTTTTACTGCCATCTCAATTCCTCCTAAGTCTTGAATGAATAATTTAATGTTGTCTGTCAATTGTCAATCTATTGACAAACTTCCTTTTTATTTTAAACAATATGTCCAAAAATATCAAGCCTATTTTAGTATTTCTCTCATGTATACAAAATCATACCTTTGTACAAGATTACTAAAATCTTTTATTTCTCATTTTCATCGATGATATAATTGGCAATATTATCTGCATAGTCAGAAATACGCTCCAAACTGGTCATCATATCGATGTAGATCACACCAGCCTCAGGTACACAGGATTCCCTCTCCAGCCGTTCAATATGCTGTTTTCGGTACTGCTTCTCCATCCGGTCGACTTCTTCCTCTCCCATGAGAGCCTGTTTCGCGATCTCCACATCATCATTTTCAATGGCACGGATCGCATAATCAAAAGTTTTAATGACTTGAGCCGTCATTTTGTGCAATTCGTCCTTAGCGAGGTCTGAGAAAGCAATTTTATCGTCATGCTTCATCTGCATGAATTCTGCAATATTCTCAACGTGATCTCCCGCCCTCTCAATGTCAGAAATTGTATAAAACAAGTCAGTGACAATCTTGCTCTGCTTCTCCGTCAGCGCCAGATTGCTGATCTTTACCAGATAGCCAGTGATCATGGTTTCCAGATGGTTGATGACCTTCTCGTCCCTGAACACCTTGTCCAGCTGTTTTTCACTTGGCTGCGGATTCATGGCTTCTTTTGTGACGCGCTTCATATTCTTCAGCACAATATCACCCATACGCACCACTTCCTTTACAGCATTCTCCACTGCAAAAGAAGGAGTCTCCAAAATACGCGGATCCAGGTGGCGCAAAACCATTTCTTCTACTTCTTCATCCTCTTCGTCTTCCGGCTCCTCATGGATGATCAATCCTGACAGTTTTACCAAAACATTGGCAAATGGGAATAAAAGCACTGTGACGGACACATTAAAAATAGAGTGAAAGATCGAAATCTCCGTACTTGTGATGTGCTGCATAGCCAGATTATCAAACACTCCAAAGAAAATTGTCATGATAATTCCATAGATACCTGCACCGATAATATTAAAGGACAAATGAATCACTGCGGCTCTCTTTGCTGTTTTATTGGCTCCTGCACTGGATAAAAGTGCGGTGATACATGTACCGATATTCTGTCCGAGAGTGATAAAGACTGCGGAACGCCAGTTGACGATCCCCTTCATGGCAAGTGTCTGCAGGATACCCACAGATGCAGAAGAGCTCTGGATAACCGCTGTTACCACTGCTCCGACCAAAATCCCGAGAAATGGATTACCTCCAAGGATCTCAAACGCTTTCGAAAAGACCGGGCTGCTCTGGTAAACCCCGATCGAACTGGACATAAAGGAAAGCCCAATGAAAAGTACACCAAAACCAACGGCAATCTCTGCCTTTTGGCTCAGTTTTTGTTTATTTGAAAAAGTTACAATAAATGCGCCGATGGCCAGGATCAAAGGGGCAAAAAATTCTGGTTTTAATGCGCCTGCCCATTCATTGGCTGATACAAGCCATGCGGTAATCGTGGTTCCGACGTTTGCTCCCATGATAACGCCTGCTGCCTGGGTAAGATTCATGATCCCGGCATTTACAAAACCTACGACCATGACAGTTGTTGCCGAACTGCTCTGGATGATGGCTGTGACCAAAGCTCCCACTAAAACTCCTAAAAAGCGGTTGTTGGTCAGATATCCCAGAAGCTGCCTCATTTTATTTCCGGCGGTCTTCTGAAGGCCATCTGCCATCACATTCATTCCATAGAGAAACATACCTAGTCCGCCGGCGAAGGCAAATAGGTTCCCTACATGATCTAATGTACTCATTCTTTTTTCCTCCTGTATTAAACATCCTTAGTTTAACATAAGGTAATTGTTAATTTAAAGTAAAACTTTTGTAACTTCTCTGTTTTTCATGTATTTTTTTTAATAATTATATATAATAAAGGTGAAACCAATCTTAAATATATATAAAGGAGATGCCATGATTCGTTCAGATTTTCATTTACATACCAGCCACTCATCTGACTCAAAAGCCCCAATGGAATCTATGATTTTAAAGGCTGTAGACCTGGGTCTTACGAAAATTTGTTTTACAGAACACCAGGATTACGACTATCCCGAAAATGATGAAAACTTTGATTTTCTTCTGGATATCCAAACATATAAAAAGGAATTATTTACATTAAAGGATAAATACAAAGATCATATACAGGTGCTGTTCGGCACCGAGATCGGTCTCATGCCCACAACCTATGACAAATGCCGTGCCTTCGCGCGCTCAGAAAATTTTGACTTTATCATTGGATCTACCCATATTGTTGACCAAATGGACCCATATGAATCCATATTTTTTGAAACATATCCTGGAAAACAAGGACTTACAAGATATTTAGAAGTGATTCTTGAGAATGTACAGACATACCATGACTACTGCGTCTATGGCCATTTGGATTATGCAGTGCGCTACTGCCCAGATAAAAACTACCATTTTGTTTACAAAGACTATGCCGATTTGATCGAGGAAATTTTAAGAACGGTCATTGATGATGGAAAAGGGATCGAGGTCAACACCGGCGGGTACAAATACGGCCTCGGCTATCCGAATCCCCACCCGGATATTTTAAAACGCTACCGGGAACTTGGAGGGGAAATCCTGACCATAGGATCAGACGGACACTGTCCGGAACATATGGCTTATGATTTTTCAAAGCTTTCGGACCTGCTCACTTCCGTTGGTTTCCGGTACTATACGGTATTTAAAGATCAAAAACCAGAATTTATAAAATTATAAAAACAAGGGGAGAAGTCCTGGTCATTGGACACCTCCCCTTCTGTCATTTATATTAAAATCCCCGCATCCACTCTTCTTTTAAGTGTATATTTCCCTGGATTGCTTCTTCCAACTGGGCCATCATTCTTTCCCGGTCTTCGTTTAAAGTCCCTTTCAAATTGACATAATTGGAAGCATGGTTGGAACGGAAGATACAGCCCGGACAGTCCATGTTTTCCAGCATCAGTTTTGTCTCCTTGAGATTGTCATACGGGGTCATCAGTTCAAATTCCCCTTTTTGAATCTTCTCTTCCAAAGGCAGTCCCGGCTCTACCATCAAGGTCAGCAATCCTACATAATCCGGCTTCATAGCGGACAGCACCTTTCCGGTGTCAACTGCATGTTCTCTCCACAGCTTTGTTCCTCCAAGACCAGAGATTGCTGTCACAGACAGCCGGATGCCTGCCTGCTTTATCTTACCCGCTGACTGGATCATTTCCTGCGGAGTCGCCCCCTTTTTCATGAATTCAAGCACCTGTGCATTACCTGATTCCAGTCCCATATACACCATATCCAGACCGTGTGCTTTCAGTTCCCGGAGTTCCTCTTCTTTTTTGATCATGACACTTCTGGGTGACGCATAGCAGGTCACCTGACGGCATTCCGGTATCTCTTCCCGTATATAGTTCAGGATCTCATTAAGATATTCATTCTTGCAGATCAGAGCATCCCCGTCTGCCAGAAAGATTTTTCCAATCGAGCTGTAGTATGCTCTTGCCTCCCTGAAATCAGCCAGCACATCCTGAAGCGGCCTCATTCTAAATCGCTTTTCTTTATACATATTACAGAAAATACAGTCGTTCTGACTGCACCCGATCGTCACCTGTATGATCAGGCTGTATGCCTCGCTGGGCGGTCTGTAAACCATTCCTTCGTATTCCATTGGTTCCCCTCCTGATTAACTGCGGTAGATGCAGATTTTTACTCCTGGCTCCGCATTTCTTATGATCTTTTTCATGTTTGCCTTGCTGACTGCAATGCATCCTGCCGTGAAAGACTTTTTCCCTTTACAGTGCATAAAAATTGCAGAACCCTTTTTATATTTATGTTTTGGATTGTAGTTCAAAAAAAGTCCGTAATGATAATGTGGCTTGTAATCGATCAAATGCTCTCCCCTGCAGCGATGCTTTTTTTCTCTCACATCCACCAGCCGGTTATAGTATTTTTTGTCGCCGCACCAATAAAGATATTTATTTACCTTCGTATATTCCATCTTTGACCCTGGATTTTTTTTGATACCAAAAGCTCCCGTAACCCCATAAGTACCGGAAGGTGTTTTCATATCCCCTTCTTTTTTCTTATAGATTCCTTTTTTCCCTACATAGCCTCTGCATTTTAAGATCCGTTTCCATTTATGATTCTTTTTCTGGTACATACAAACCGTTGCTCTTGATTTCTTATGGTATTTTACAAAGATCAGCTGGTTTACTTTACTGTCATACCGGAATCGGTCGAATTTCTTCTGCCATACAGACTTCTTTGCCGCTGCATGGACCGTCTGTTTTTCTATGATTCCCGCTGTCATATTCCAAATAAGGACTGCCATAACCAACACTGCCATCCATCTTTTTTTCTTCATTATTGTATTCACCTCTTGGGCTATTATACACAAATACAGATAAGAAAAAAAGAGGTTTTCGCAAAATTATTTGTATACAAACTATTTTTATACAAACTAAATATTTCCAAATTCCTTCTGACATGCCGAAAATGTCTTGGCTTCGGCCATAGTCCCACAGCCGAATATTGTACTAATGGACATAAAGCCATCATCCACGCATCATTTCTTTACAAACCGGTCAATTCCATTGGCTGCCCCTTCTGCCATCTTTTTTTGAAAGCGTTCACTTTTCATAGACATATCGTCCTTTGGGTTACTCAAAAAGCCCAGTTCCAGAATCGTTACCGGCATAGCTGCCCAGTTTATACCGCTCATCTGATCTGTCAGCGTGACGCCACGGTTCTTCATACCCGTGGCCTTGCAGTACTCTTTTAGTACGCTTTTAGACAGTTCCTGAGATTGTTTAGCCAGCCGTGCCGCATATGGATTGTTATTTGAAGGCGCCATAGAAAGAGCACCCCGCACTGCATAGTCTCTCGAACCATTGGCATGAATCCTGATAAAAATATCTGCGCCCTTTTTTTCGGCAAATTTTGCTCTTTTGGCATTGCTGATATTTACATCTGCTCTTTTCCGGGTCAAATACACCGTATACCCTCTTTTTACGAGCTCTTTCTTAAGTTTCTTTGATACCATAAGGGTCAGTTCATATTCATTTAATCCTGACACAATACCGCTGGTTCCAGAGGATACCTTCGATTTCATTTCTTTAGCCCCTGGCCCGATGGGCTCCTGGGACTGATCCTGTTTCCTCTGATGCCCCGGATCAATCACTACTACATACTTCTTTTTTTCTGCTTTTACCTTTTCCTTAGATTTCTGCTCTGCCTTTTGTCGTGTTTCTTCAGAGAAAATCGTCCTCTTATCGGCGGGGGAAGAATCCCTTCCGTCCTCTTTTCCTGCAAAATATAAAATCATTATTCCTATGACTGCCAAACACGCGCCAATGACTGCGGAAGCTTTGATTATCGTTGTCTTATTCATCCATATCCCAGGTCCTTTTCTGCTTTTACAATCGGTTTTAGGTTATATTCTTCAGCATATTCTGGTCATGCCGTGCAGACATTTTAAAACAAACCAACAAAAAAATGTGAAGAAAAATGCCGGAAGATATAATTTCTCACATTCTCCGCTCTCAATAATCCAAGAACTATATAATAAAGAAAGGCAGAAGCCGTCTTTTAAACGTACTTCTGCCCTCTGTTATTCTGTTTAATTCTTCTTTGTCAATTTTCCTTTTTGTACGATTGACTTGATATTCAGCTCTTTGTCTAAGATAACAACATTGGCATATTTGCCCTCTGAAATACTTCCATATTTATCATCAATGCCAATGGATCTGGCTGGATTCTGTGATGCACATTTGACTGCACTCTCAAGTGGAATCCCCATGCTTTTTACTGCGGTTCTCATACAGTCCATCAAGTTTGTGGCAGAGCCTGCAATCGCTCCCCCTTCCGCTAAAGTTGCAAGATTGCCCACGACTTTAACGTCCTGGCCTCCCAGCTGATAAGTGCCGTCATCCATTCCGGTGGCCATCATGCTGTCACTGATCAGGATAATATGGTCATCTCCAAACATCTTAAAGGTAGTCCTGACGGCACTGGGATGAATATGAATACCGTCGCATATAAGTTCCACATCCAGTCCGTAGTCACAGGCTGCCCCGATGACACCTGGTGCCCTGTGGCTGTACCCCGGCATGGCGTTGTAGAGATGTGTCACGTGGCTGACTCCATGTTCAATGGCTTTTACTGCGGTGTCATAATCCGCTGCAGTATGGGCAATCGAGATGACCGCCTCGTCTTTTACCTGACGGATAAAGTCCATGGCTCCCTCGGTTTCCGGTGCAATGTCCACCAGCTTAAATAAACCGTTTGAAGCCTTTTGAAGCCTCCGGTACATGTCCACATCCGGTGTATGGATATACGCAGGATTCTGCGCTCCCTTTTTGGCCTCATTGATGAATGGACCTTCCATGTTAATGCCGACCAGATCCGCTCCAGCGCCGCCCCTATATCCAGCGGCTGCCTCGGCGATGGACATCAGTTGATCCTCCGCTAAGGTCATAGTAGCCGGACAGATCGCAAGCACTCCATTTTCTGCTTCATACTCTGCCATCTTATGGATAGCTTCAGAAGTCCCGTCACAGAAATCATATCCCACACAGCCGTGAAAGTGAATATCAACCAGCCCTGGGATTGCATAGCAGCCCTCGGCGTCTAAGATCTGTTCATCCTGTGAAGAATCACAAAATATTTCACCGTCCGTACAGATATCTTTTGACCGGAAGACCCCGTCTTCACAAAAAACTTCTGCGTTTTTTATAATCATAATAAATCCTCTACCTCTGACAATGCGTCCGCATCTGCTACCAGGATCACATCATTGTGAAGCTGTAAGATGGACGCCGGTACTTTCGGTGTTACCGGTCCGAAGAATGCTTCTTTTACAATACCTGCTTTTTCTTTGCCGCTGATAATAAGAAGAATCTTCTTTGCTTTCATGATTGATTTGATGCCCATTGTATAAGCCTGTCTCGGCACGTCTTCTTCTTTTTCAAAGAAACGCTTATTGGCATTGATGGTGCTCTCTGTCAAATCCACGCAGTGGGTCTCTTTTTCAAATGCTTCTCCAGGCTCGTTGAATCCAATGTGCCCGTTGTGTCCGATTCCAAGAAGCTGTAAATCCACCCCACCGATTTCCTCTAACACCTGGTTATATCTTGCACATTCTTTCTGCGCATCTTCTTCCATACCATTTGGAATGTTGATATTCTCTGGTTTGATATTTACCTTATTAAACAGATATTGATGCATAAAATAGTCATAGCTCTGGTCATTGTCTTTCGGAAGCCCTTTGTATTCATCCAGATTCACTGATCTCACCTGGCTGAAATCCAAATCGTCCTGCTCATACCAATGTACCAGATTCTCATAGATCCCGATCGGTGAAGATCCTGTCGCCAGCCCCAATACACAGTCTGGCTTAGTGATGATCTCTGCTGAGATAATATTTGCTGCCTTCCTGCTCATGTCCTTGTAATCTTTTCCCTTAATAACTCTCATTTTCTACTTCCTTTCTATGATCCGGGGAAACACTAAAAGCTGTTTCCCCATAAATAGTTTCCATCTATTACTCAATATAACTCTTAGTTTACATTTCAGCAAGCTTTATTAACTCGTCTGCCACAAACTGCACTTTCGTGCCTACGATGATCTGAATACTGTTTTTGCCGGGACGAATAATTCCTGCAATTCCAGCTGACTTAATCTTTTTCTCGTCAATCAGATCCTGGTCCTTGATTTCCAGACGAAGCCTTGTGATACAGTTGTCAATAGAAGTCAGGTTATCCTTTCCTCCGAGCCCTTCTAAAATGATCTGCGCCACTCTTGTAAAATCATCATTTGCCAATACGGCACTCTTCTCCTCCTCCACGTCATCGTCTTCTTCACGTCCTGGAGTCTTTAAGTTAAACTTCACAATGATAAAACGGAACAGCACATAATAAACTACAAACGCAATCACACCAAGAATCAGCAGCATCCACGGCTTATTGGCCATTGGAAGTCTGGAACTCAAAAGGAAGTCAACCAGTCCTGCACTGAAGCTGAATCCTGCTGTAGCATGTAAAGCTGCCGCTACCGCCACAAAAATACCAGTCAGCAACGCGTGAACCACATACAGTGCCGGAGCCAAGAACATAAAGGAGAATTCCAGAGGCTCTGTAACGCCGGTAAAGAAAGAAGCAAAGGCCGCCGCGATCAATAGACCTGCCGCTACTTTTTTCTTGTTGTCTTTGGCTGTATGGTACATAGCCAGAGCGCCTGCCGGCAGACCAAACATCATAACCGGGAAGAATCCTGCCTGATACATACCAGTGATACCTTTGACTCCGGTCCCTGCCCAGAATTTACCGATATCGTCAATGCCTGCAACATCAAACCAGAATACAGAGTTTAATGCGTGATGTAATCCTGTCGGAATGAGCAGTCTGTTAAAGAATGCATAGATTCCTGCTCCCACAGGTCCCAGTCCTACAATACTTTCCCCAAATTTGACTAATACATTATACAATGGCGGCCATACAAAATACAAAATACCAGAAACGACTAACATTAATGCTGAGGTTATGATCGGCACACAGCGTTTTCCACTGAAGAATGATAAGGCCGTTGGCAACTGTACTTCTCCAAACTTATTAAAGCAAGCTGATGCTATAAGACCGGAAATAATACCGACAAAAGCGTTTTGGATCTTTGCAAAAGCAGGAGCTACCTGCTCAACCGGAATGTTCAGCAAAAGTGCCACATTGTCACTATTTAAAATAGTCGTTACAACAAGATAAGCAACCAATCCTGACAGTGCCGCTGCGCCGTCTTTCTTTTTGGTCATTCCAAGAGCGACACCCACAGCAAACAAGATCGGCAGATTATCGATGATGGCTCCTCCAGCCTTCACTAAGAATACTGCCACCGCGATCGGAGCTTTGTCGGCATTGGCTGCCATAACATTGGGGTCGATCAGATAACCGATACCCATTAAGATTGCGGCCGCCGGAAGTACCGCAACCGGCAGCATCAATGCTTTACCTAATTTCTGAAAATATTTCATCATAACAATAAGTTCCCCTTTCAAATTAAATCCTTCTCTTATTTTTCATTTAACCGGATGATCAGCTCCCCTGCCTCTACCTCCTTTCCGTGGAAGCATTCGATATCCGTATAATTTCCTTTTTCACAGATGACAACAGGAACGGTTACATCATAACCCGCCGCTTTGATGGCATCCATATCAAATGTGAGCAGCAGATCGCCAGCCTTTACCGGATCTCCTGAATTCTTATGAGCCGTAAAATGTTCCCCTTTCAGTTCAACAGTGTCGATCCCCACATGGACAATCATTTCCAGACCGTCCGGCCCCGAGATGCTGACCGCATGCTTTGTCTCAAACATCACGCCGACTTTTCCGTCGATCGGCGATACAACTTTCCCCTCTTTCGGTATGATCGCCACTCCCGTCCCAAGGATTTCTCCTGCAAACGTCGGATCAGCCACTTGATTCATGGCAATCACTGTCCCCTTCATTGGTGACAGTACTTCAACCGATTTCACTTCCTGCTTAAACGCTTTCTTCAAAGACTTAAACATGATTCCCTCCTATTTTCTAATGTTCTTTGTCTGATTGCTGCTTTTTATGCGTTCAATATGCATTGTTAAGTATACAATCTCTCCCTCTGACATTTCCCGCCGGTATTCCTTCTTAATATACTCTGCAATCTCCTGGCTGCATTGATACTCATCCGGATACATGGCTGAGATCATCTTCTGGAGCTCAGGCTCAATTTCGTCCATCCCTCCTCCTGACATGACTTTTCTTGACAAAAACTTGAGGTGTGTAATAAATCTTTCATAGTTTAGAGAAGTTTCCGTAAGTTCCATTTGAAAATAATCTTTGACCTTGTCAATAACGTTTTTGATAAAAGTTGTGATCTGTACTGTGTCACGCACTTTCGTATCATACTCTGCACTGACCACATGGAGGGCTATGGATACCGCCTCATCCTGTGGAAGCTTTACACCCAAGTCCTTTTCCACGATTCCAAGAGCATATTCCCCGATCTTGTATTCCAGATCATAGAATGTCTTGACCTCCCGGCTCAGAGGGTTGGGGTACATCATATCCTGCTTCATTCTCTGAAGCGCAAAGTTGATATGGTCTGTAAGGGTAATATAGATGTTTTCATTGAGCTTCGTATTAAGGATCCCTTTTGCATACATGATGATGTCGCTACATGTCTGCAGAAGCTCCATCGGAAGGTCCGTGATCAATTCTTTAAACCTTTGACTGACCCCCGGGTCCTCCATATGAAAAACCTTCTGGATCTTGCTATCATCCACAGGAGAACCTGCTTTTCCTTTAAACCCAAGACCGGTCCCCATAAGGATCACTTCATTGCCTGCTTCATCTATGGAACTAACCACATTGTTGTTGATCACCTTTGTAATTTTCATAATGCCTCTCCTCATAAACATGAACAAAAGAAAAAAAACCCAATTCTACAAGATCGGTTGAAGTTCCCTCAAAAAACTTTCCCTACTCGTAAAATCCGGTTTTGCCTGCCGAACAGTGACAATCCACGAATAATAAATATCACCAGTTATTCCTCTTTATGTGATTATTATATTCGCAAGATGCACAGATGTCAACCCCCTATTTTTTCGATTTGTATACAACTGTGCCAAAGAAGTCAATGGTAACATTTACCATGCCGCTTTCGTCGACATTTCATACCCAACTCTTCATAATAGAAGGAAAATACACAAAGGAGAATCTATTATGAATCATTTATCTACACTAATTACCGATTACCTAAGGAACTGCCAGATCCGAAAACGTCTGAATGCCAAAACACTGAAAGCCTACAAAATCGACTTGTCACAATTTGAAAAATTTATGTCAAACTATTCTTCTCCATTCTGCAAAGATGCATTAAATTCTTATATCTCTGATTTGCATCAAAAATATCAGCCAAAAACAGTCAAAAGGAAAATCGCAGCTACAAAAGCATTTTTTCATTACCTTGAATTTGAAGAGTTTTTACCCGAAAATCCCTTTAATAAAATTTCCTTAAAATTCCGTGAACCGAAACTGCTGCCAAAAACTATCCCTCCACATGTTATAGAAACCTTTCTGTCCGAGTTATATAAAAAGAAAAAAGAAGCCGTCACTACATACCAAAAAAAGTGTTCCCTAAGAAACATCGCTGTCGTAGAGCTGCTTTTTGCCACGGGCATCCGTGTTTCAGAGTTATGCAGCCTGAAATCAGAAAATATTGATCTGATCAATCACACAGTTTTAATATTTGGAAAAGGATCAAAAGAACGTCTCCTCCAAATCACAAACATGGATGTCCTTTCCGCCCTGAACGAATACTATTCATTTTTTTGTAAAGAGATCTTAAGCTGCGGATACTTTTTTGTAAACCGTCTGGGGTCCCGTCTCTCGGAACAGTCCGTCCGCTTCATGCTTGACAGGCATGCAAAAGCTTCTGACATATCCCTTCACATCACACCCCATATGTTCCGTCATTCCTTTGCCACCTTGCTTTTAGAAGAGGATGTCGACATACGCTACATTCAGCAGATCTTAGGACACAGTTCTATCACCACTACCGAGATCTATACCCATGTCTCCACACAAAAGCAGAAAAATATATTGATGAACAAATTGCCCAGAAACCATATGAGCATCCGGAAGTAAAGGATAACAATGTATTATCCTTCTTAAATACCCGAAAACATTGTGCTGCTTAAAAGAGAAAGGAATCATTTTTGACCACATCAATATCGGAGGTATGGGAGCAGGAGGTGATAGAAAGCAATTTTACAGAAATATCTCAATGTCCGAAGAAGAAATAGACATACTCAGAGAACTGTCAGAGGCAGGTTCAGCGTTCAATATCAGAATCATCGCAGAAGACGGAGAAATAGATATTTCAAAAATGCTGGATAAGTAACTTAAGAAACTAAAGACAAGAAAACTAGAAAAGGAGGTCGTTTATGAAAATAACCCTATTTCAGGCACTTCTAATTGGAATTGTATACTACTTAGGCAATACAGGCACCCCGTGGCTGTCCTTGCTGGGAAGCTTTTCTGTCGTATACAGGCCCTTGGTGGCAGGAACAATCGTCGGATTTATTTTAGGTGATCCGGTACAGGGATGTATGATCGGTGCCGCTATCAATCTCCCTTACGTGGCATTTATCAATGCAGGGGGAACCCAGCCCGCTGATCCGGGGCTGGCCGGCACAGTTGGAACCGCATGGGCCATGGCCGCCGGTGTCAACCCAGCCGCAGCAGTTACCATCGCTCTCCCGCTTGGACTGCTTGGAACAATGGTGTGGGTAGCACATATGACGTTGGATGTAACCTTCGTACATATGGCAGATAAGGCAGCAGAAGAAGGGAATCTGGAGAAAATATGCTTCTGGCATGTAGTTCCGCCTCAGATCCTTATGTTCCTGCTCTGTGTGGTTCCGGCAACCGCAGCAACTTATTTTGGATCTACTGCCGTCAAAGGTATTATTTCTTCCCTGACAGGTAAACCGCTGGCAACCTTAACTGTGATTGGAGGTCTGCTTCCTGCACTTGGTATCGCAATGAACCTCCGTGCAATTGGACGGCCTGGTACACTTTTGTTCTTTCTTGTAGGATTTATAGCCGTTGTCTATTTAGAACTACCTGTTATCGCAGTGGCCGTACTGGCAGGTGTGATCGGATACTTCTATACCATGCTGAGCAACCAGACACCACAGGCAGCCGCCGCTGGAGATTCGTGTGGAGCTGTGCCAATAGAAAATGACGATGAGGAGGATTTTTAATATGTCTGAAGATATAAAGAAAAGATTATCCAAAAAAGATGTCTCAAAGGCTTTTTGGAGATGGGCATTTTTCTCCCATGCAAATTATAACTATGAACGACTGGAAGCAACTGGTCTGGTTTTTTCTATGAAGCATATTATAAAAAAATTATATGGCGATGACCCTCAGGAATATAAAGCCTGCCTCAAAAGGCATATGCAGTTTTTTAATACAGAGCCGAACTTTGGTGCAGTCATCCCAGGAATCGTTTTGGCTATGGAGGAAGAGAAAGCAAATGGAGCTCCCATATCCGATGATGCGATCAACGGTGTGAAAACCGGCCTGATGGGTCCGTTTGCCGGTATTGGAGATACCCTATGGCAGGGCACCTTAACACCGATCCTGCTGGCATTTGGTATCAGTTTAGGTTCAAAAGGAAATCTTCTTGGGCCTCTGGTGTACGCCCTGCTGATGCTGGGAATCATGTGGCCGATCGCGCATTTTTGCTGGACAAAAGGTTACCAGCTTGGCAAAGAAGGAATTGAAAAGATTCTCGGAGGCAACCAGTTACAGTTGTTGATCACAGGGGCCTCTGCTATGGGTGCCATCGTACTGGGGGCATTATCGGCACAATTTGTAACGGTAAAGTGCATTGCGAAGCTCAATTTCGGCGCTTTGAATATGAATATCCAGGAAACTGTGTTTGACGCATTATTTAAAGGTGTATTACCTTTGGCCTTTACAATGCTGACTTATTATTTACTGAAAAAGAAAAAAATTAATCCAACGGCCGTGATGGGAATCTTAATACTGATCGGAATCATCGGAGGAGTGCTTGGAATTCTGGGCGCGTAAAGCAGAAAATATCGTGGAGGAGAACAATGGGAGAAATGGCAAAGACCCTGGTATTCACAGGGGAGAAACAAATTGAGATACAGGAATATCCGATTCCTGAAGTCAGTGACGATATGGTTCTGGTAAAAACAGATGCATGTGCGATCTGCACATGGGAGCAGAGGGTTTATACCGGAGTAAAAAAAGTGGACTTTCCGTTCATCGGAGGCCATGAGATGGTTGGAAAAATTGTCAAGATGGGCAAAAACGTTGACCAGAGACAGTGGAATGTCGGGGATTTTGTGGCAGTCGGGGTGACCCTGCCCTGCAAAAACTGCTACCAGTGTAAGAGCGGAAATGAACAGAACTGTGAGCACTTTGACCACAGCAAACAGTTAGAGGGTCTTCCAGAAAAGGGGATGGGCGGACTTAGTTCCCACCTGCTGGTACATCCGTCAAACCTGTTCCATCTCCACGACATCACACCGGAAGAAGCAACGATCACAGAACCATTATCCTGTGTCCTTCACAGCGTAGAAACTGCCGATATCCAATTTGGTGACACCGTTGTTGTGATCGGCTGCGGGATCATGGGACTATTACACACGATCCTTGCGACCAAACGAGGGGCTTCTGTCATTGTCTCCGACACGAATGAAGAAAGAACAAAGTTAGGATTGGAGCTGGGCGCAAAGTATGCAGTGAACCCGGCAAAGGAAGATCTTTCCGAACGGGTAAAGGAGATCACCGGAGGGATCATGGCACAAGTGGTATTTGACACCACGCCGATCTCCAAGGTAGCGGAAGACGCGGTGAAGGCGGTGGCTAACAACGGACGCCTGGTACTTTACAGTTCCTTCTATCCGGACACACCGATCTCCATCAGTCCGGACTGGCTGCACAAGAGCGGAGCAAAGCTCATGGGAACTGCAAACTCCAATACCGTGGACTTTACAAAAGCTACGAGGCTGTTGTCAGAGGGAGTTGTGGATGTGAAACCATTTGTCAGTGAGGTTTACGATCTAAGCGACTATCAAAAGGCATTTGAATCTGCAATTAAAGGCGATAAGTTCAGAGTAGTGATCAAATTTTAGAAGTGGCTGACCTGTTTTGCAGCAGCTGTTTGGACAAAGTTTTGGCAGGGAGAAAGCCGGTTTTTACTGGTTTTTTCCTGCTTTTTTTCTGAACAAATGCGTATTTAAAAAACCACTTTTATCCAACGGGATTTATGGTGTATACTAGAGATATCAGATGAAATATTTGTAAGGAAACGACGTTTCTTATGCAAAGGAGGGCGTATGAGTGAAATGAAAAAAAAGCAGCTGCTTTATATGCAGCTGAGGGATTCTATATTGGCAGATTATAAGGACAAACCATACTATTCTCCTTTGCCGGGAGAACGCGAACTGTGTGATATCTATTCTGTCAGCAGACCTACCGTGAGGAAGGCTCTTGAGATTCTGGAGGATGAAGGCTGTATTATAAGGCTTACCGGGAAAGGTGCGTTTTTCATTGGCAATAAGGAGTTTGTAGATGCCAACAATGATATGAAGTTCTCAGACATTGCATTCTATAATCAGGTCAGCCTGAGGGGCGATTACACCAGCAGTAAAGTATTGTTGCAGAAGATTGAGATTGCAGACAAGAAAGTTGCAGTCATGCTGAGGCTTCCGAAAAATGCCAAGGTTTTTCATTTAGAAAGGCTCCGGTATATCAACGGCAAATTATACTCTTTGGCCAATGCCTATATTCCGTATGAGTTATGTCCTGAATTGACAGAGCATGATTTTTCTGACCGTTCTCTGCACAATACATTGTGCCAGTATGGTCATGTACCGTTTAAGGCTGATAAGACCATTGAGATTTCCAAAGCATCCGAGTATGATGCCATGCACCTGGATTTAAAACCTGGGGACCCGATCTCCATTTCATCTACCGTCACCTATGATGAACATGGCAATATGCTGGAATATGCGGTCACCAGGGCGGATGCGTATAAGACATTGATACAGATGCAGGTCTACAATCAGGATCATGTCAAGGATCAGGTGATGAGGGAAAAGCGCCAGTAGCAGTGCAGGCGCTTTTTTCTTGTTTTCGGAAATAAGGGAAAGTTTCAATTAAAGGGAGTGTATTTTCCAGACTAAAAATACGCTCCCTTGTGCTATTTATTAAAGACATCCATTTTTATCAATGTTTTGTATGCATCTGATTTAGAAATTGTGTATTCTAAGATATCACCCTCTTTATTATAAATAATACTTGAAGTGATTGTGATGGGAGCTCCGGTTTCAATATCTAAGTGAAGTGATTCATACTCTGTGGCTTTTGAGATCTCTATGGTCTTATCCGCTTTGTAAGGAATATGTCCATGCTCAGAGAGAGTTTTATGCAGAGACCGGTCACTGAAATCGTATTCATTTAATTCCGGGCAAAGGTCATATAAGATATAAGAATTAGCCAGGGAATACAGTTTATCATTAATGTACCGTAACCGCTCAAGGTGAAAAACTTTAGAATTGATCTCTGCTTTCAGCCGGGCTGAAACCTCATAGCTGGCCATCTCAATTTTTTCTGTCAACACTTTGCTTCGGGTATAATCGCCCCGTAGAGAAACTTGATCATAGAATGCGATATTCGTGGGCTGCATTTTATTGCTGTCTGCCTCAATAAAGTCTTTGTTCCCGATAAAGAAGGCTCCTTTTCCTGCCAATCTTACGATTTTCCCCTGTTCTTCTAAGATCTCTAATGCTTTTCGGACTGTAGGTCGGCTGACTGCATATATTTCACACAGTTCTCGTTCTCCTGGCAGAGGCGCGTAGTATGGTTTATGCTGATATTCAGCTAAGATCTTATCTCTTAATTGTATATACAACAATTCCTTTTTTTCTTCATGGCTCATAAAATCACCTTTCCTATATTGTCAGAACATGATCATTCCGCCAGTGCCGTTAAATACAGTCCCCGTAAAATAACTGGCTTTTTCAGATACCATGAATGCCACCACATTGGCCAGTTCAATGGGATCTGCAATCCGGCCTACTGGAATTTTTTTGACTTGTTGATCCTCGTCATCCCTATTTTTAAAAGACTTATTTAACATCTCTGTTTTCATATAACCGGGGGCGATGGCATTTACCGTGATCCCAGCAGAAGCAGTTTCTTTTGCCAGGGATTTTGTAAATCCTACAAGACCGGCTTTAGAAGCGGCATAATGTGCATGATTTCTTTCTGAACCTGTGATCGCGGCTTTTGACACTACGTTCATAATACTGCCCCTTTTCCCGGATTTTATTAAATACTGGATTAACTTTTGACTCATTAAAAAAGGTACGGTCAGATTCACATCCAGGACATGTTCAAATTCTTCTTTTGGCATATCAGCTACCAGAGCTGTTGTCCATGATGCAGCATTATTAATCAGAATATCTATGCTGCCGTATTCTTTTAGCGCTGTCTCAAAAATCCTTTCTCTATTCTCTGAGATAGTCATATCACCACAAAAACCAATAATATGTCCTGAATAATTGTCATTTAGTTTTTTAATATAAGAGAGAGCATCTTGTCTATTGGACCGATAATTCATAATCACATTTGCCCCTTCTTGAACCAGAACCGTGCAGATGGCTTTGCCGAATCCTTTTCCTCCGCCTGTAACAATGGCTGTACGGTTTTTTAATATTAAGTCCATATGCTATATATTCCTTTCCTAAGCTATGTAAAAGTCTTTTTTCATCTAAATCTCAGCACCACCCGGAATTTGTCACCTTTAGTTGCAGATTCAAATGCCTTTTGATAGTCGCTTAGATCGTAAACCTCACTGACAAATGGTTTCACATCCACAACTCCCTCTGACAACAGCCTCGTAGCTTTTGTAAAGTCCACGGTATTGGAGTTTGCAGTTCCCATGAGCTTTGCTCCGCTCTTGTGCAGCCAGTCCGGACTGATGGAGATCGGTGTGTCCGGATAGAAGGAACTGTAAAGTACCAGGCGTCCGTTGTTAGCCACCGCCTTCACCGCGTCTTCCGCTACCTTGGAGATCGGCGTGGTGTCAAATACCACTTGTGCCATGATCCCTCCGGTGATCTCCTTTACCCGTTCGGAAAGATCTTCCTTTGCCGGGTTCACTGCATACTTTGCGCCCAGCTCCAATCCTAACTTTGTTCTTTCTTCATTCGTGTCGGAGACAATGACAGAAGCCCCTCGTTTGGTCGCAAGGATCGTGTGTAATAGTCCCATGATCCCGCAGCCGATCACAACAACGGTGTCACCAAATTGGATATCGGCAGTTTCTACGCTGTGAAGGACACAGGATAATGGTTCTGTGATCGTTGCTTCTTCCGGTGTGATGTCGTGGAGATGGAACAGGTTTGACGGATGTACCAGCAGGTGGGAACTAAGTCCGCCCATCCCCTTTTCTGGAAGACCCTCTAACTGTTTGCTGTGGTCAAAGTGCTCACAGTTCTGTTCATTTCCGCTCTTACACTGGTAGCAGTTTTTGCAGGGCAGGGTCACCCCGACTGCCACAAAATCCCCGACATTCCACTGTCTCTGGTCAACGTTTTTGCCCATCTTGACAATTTTTCCAACCATCTCATGGCCTCCGATGAACGGAAAGTCCACTTTTTTTACTCCGGTATAAACCCTCTGCTCCCATGTGCAGATCGCACATGCATCTGTTTTTACCAGAACCATATCGTCACTGACTTCAGGAATCGGATATTCCTGTATCTCAATTTGTTTCTCCCCTGTAAATACCAGGGTCTTTGCCATTTCTCCCATTGTTTTTCCCTCCACGAAGTTTCTGACTATTTCTACAATTATGCACCTAAGAAGCCGACTGCACCAAGAACAACTCCGATGATTACCAGGATCAACATAACTGTGGTGGCTTTCATCTTCTTATTCTTCAGCAAGAATAACGTAAACAGGGTTACGGCCAAAGGCAAAATTCCCTGGAACAGCTGGTCAAATACTTTCTCCTGTACATTCATCTGCAATGCACCCAGTTTGATGATCGCAGAACACTTAACGGTTACGAACTGCGCAGACAGAGCACCCAGAACGATAGCACCCATGGCTGACGCACCTGTGATCAGCATCTGCAGCTGGTTTCCTCCAAGGATCTTTTCAATTCCTTCTTTACCTAAACTATAACCTTTCATCCAGCAGATATATGCTACCGGGAACATGATTCCAAACATTAATAATGTATATATAACAGGTCCCAAGAGGTTACCCTGAGAACCAAGGCTGATACCGAATGCCAGCAGGATCGGGGTCAAAGTACCCTGCCATAAGGTATCACCAATACCGGCGAACGGTCCCATCAAACCTGTTTTTACACCGTTGATCGCTTCATCAGTGATCGGTGCCCCATTGGCGCGCTCTTCTTCCATCGCCAGAACAATACCAGGGATAACACCTCCGATATGCGGCTCTGTATTAAAGAACTGCATATGTCTTTGGATACATGCTTTGTACTCATCCGGTCTGTCTCCATAGAGTTTTTTGATAACTGGTTTCATTGCAAATACCAGTCCGGTTGCCTCCAAACGCTCATAGTTATAGTTTGCGTGAGAGAAGAAGGTCCATCTCCAGAAGGCTTTTACGACTTCTTTTTTTGTTAAACTTCTTTTTTCTTCAGCCATATTAAAAATCCTCCTCATCGTCATCTTCTATTGGAACAGCTCCACCCGAATCTCCAGCGGCTGCTGCCTGCGGTGTCTGGTTGCTCAGCATAGTGTAGAAGTATCCGATCACACCTGCCAGTACGGCTACAGCGATAACTGGAAGCTTCAAATATACGACCAGAATAAATCCTACAAGGAAAAACAAAAGTGTACCAGGCCGTCCAATTGCACGGAGGTTCATTGCGATACCAAGTGCAGGAAGCAGTCCTCCGATTACGGTCAATACAGTAAGCGGCCTTCCTGTCAGAGAATCAATGATTCCTTTCACTGCAGTAGATCCAAAATAAGTTGCTGCGGTTGCCGGAACGACACAGAGCAGGAACATAAGGATTTGAGGCGGTACCACATGCCAGAAGCATATTTTCTCCAGATTCCCTTCTTCTGCTGCCTTATCTGCCATATGTACAAAGGTAACATCCAACGTCATATGTGCAACCCACACCATTGTTCCAAGCAATCCAAGCGGAAGTGCAATTGTTACTGCTGCTGCCGGGTTAACCCCTGCTGCCATGGCCCATGCGGTTCCGACCGTTCCTGCAAGTCCAGGATCCTGAGGAGCTGTTCCTCCAGCGGAAATGAACGCCACATACGGCAGGTTGATTGCAGCACCAATGATACATCCCTGTACCGGATCACCTAAGATGAATCCGACTAAAGTACCGGCTACCAATGGTTTGTAGACTACGGAAATACTACCCAGCAATGACAGCCATGGTGTACCGATATTACCTAAGTAATAAACGATACCGATCAAAAGCGCTTGAATTAATGTAATTTTCATACTTAACCTCCTTTATTCGTCGCTTTCATTGATAGTTTCTCATATTTATCTTTTGCGTTCCTTAAGTAAGTCTTTGCTTATGTCCCTCTTAAACCATTTTTGAAATGTCTGTCTCACTGTCCTCCGCGATGATCCTCACTCCAATCTTGGAACCTGCGTCTATTAATTCTTTAAAGATCTGTCTTTCTTCCTCAGAGGCAGAAATGTTGCGGAAGAATTTTTTACGGTCACCGCTGACTCCCATTCCTCCGATATTAATGTGATCAAACACGATGCCCTCTTCTTTCAGACGCTGCAAGGTTTTTGGATATTTCACAAGGATAATACATTGATCTCCTGCAAATCCCTTTTTCAGCCTTACTGCTGCCTTCTCCACTGTGAATGTTGCAAGCTTTACATTTGCCGGCACGCATGTTTTCAGGACACTTTTCATAAATGGGTCATTTGCAACTTCATCATCAATAATCATGATCTTGTTTGCACTGGTGTAATTCAGCCAAGAAGTCATAACCTGGCCATGAATCAGTCTGTCATCAATCCTTACTAATACAATACCTTCGATCTTCATAATACTGCTCCCTTCGTTAGAAAAAAATTGAACTCTTACTCATTTTATTGTAGTTGCTTGATACAACCACTGGTTATATCCTATATTACCACTACTCATAAAAAAGTCAACTTTTTTTCATGTATTTCAGTTTTTTTGTGAAATATGCCTTAAATCTATAAAAAAACTATAAACATTACACAAACTTTATTACCATCGGTTATATTTATTGCTTTTTCATTTTTTCTTTCTTATACTGAAGGTAAATCTTAATACACAGCTTAATAAGGTACATCTATTTTATTATAGAAGAAAGGAAGGTTTTATTTATGAGAAAGGTAACACTGAATCCCCCCTGTGTTTCTGCTTCCGTATCCTGTATGGATCTGCTCCATTTAAGAGAACAGATACTGGAGACAGAGCAGTCCGATATCTCTTTTTTCCATTATGATATGGTAGACGGGAAGTTTAACCAATGTTTTATCTTGGGAGACACATTATTAGAAATGATACGTCCGGAGGTAACCCTGCCAATCGAAGCGCATCTGGCCGCTTACGATCCAGACCTCTACGTCGAACGATTCGCAAAGCTTGGCGCAGATTATATTGCAGTCCACTATGAGGCGATGGAGCATCCTTTAAAAACGTTTGAACTCATCCGGAAATATGGTGCAGAACCCATTTTAGCTTTTAAATGTGATACTGCTCCTCCAGAAGATTTTCTTTCTCTGGCAAAAGAAGTTCCATGGATCTTAAAGCTGACGGTGAATCCTGGATTCTCTGGACAGACGATGCAGACGAACAGTCTGGAACATATAAAGGAAATGAGAGAAAAACTGTCTGATGCGGGACTTTCCACTTCCATCCAGGCAGACGGGAACGTAAATCCTTCTACTATAGATACTCTGTACAAATCCGGAGCAGACATCTTCACAGGTGGAACTTCCGGTCTATTCCGGCCGGAACACAGCATTAAAGAAAACAGAGAGATTCTTCTCTCAAATATCAACATACAAACAAAATAGTATGACCAATGGTAATTTACCATTTGACTTTATTATTACCATCGGTTATAATTTTTTTATAGCCAAGTAATAGATGATTCACGGAGGTAGAAGATATGTTAGTTACTATGAAAGAAATTTTAGGAGATGCAAAAGAGAAAAAATATGCTGTCGGCGCATTTAACGTTCCAAACCTGGAATCTATACAGGCAGTGATCTCCGCTGCTGAAGAACTAGGTGTTCCTGTCATCATTCAGCACGCAGAGGTTCATGAAAACTTAATATCTATGCAAGAGATCGGGCCAATCATGCTGGACTACGCAAAACGTGCTTCTGTTCCTGTTTGTGTGCACTTAGACCACGGCGCATCTTTTGACTTGTGTGTACAAGCGATCCGTTTAGGATTCACTTCTGTCATGTATGATGCTTCTGCCAAAAGTTATGAAGAAAACTTTGAAGAGACAAAGGAAATGGTAAAAATCGCGCACGCTGCTGGTGTATCTGTCGAGGCTGAATTAGGCCACATCTTTACTTCTGCTGTAGGAGGCGGAGAAGGCAGGGGCGCTGTAGGAGCAGACGATTTTGAATCATTAGAAGACTGCTATACAGATCCAGACACTGCAAAAGCATTTGTGGAAGGAACGGATGTCGATGCCCTTGCTATCTCTTTCGGAACGACCCACGGTGTTTATCTGACAGAACCAAAACTTGATTTAAACCGTATTACAGAGATCAAAAATAAGATCGATATTCCATTTGTTATGCACGGCGGTTCCGGTGTATCCGACGAAGACTTTAAAACTTCCATCCAGAACGGAATTACTAAGATCAACTACTATACATACAGCTCAATGGCCGGAGGCAATAAAGTCCGTGAATTCATCAATGCTGCCGGGGATGAAAAAGTATTCTTCCATGATATCATCGCTGCCGGTAAGGAAGCTATGAAAGAAAATGTAAAAGCCGCAATGAAAGTTTTTGCAAGCAGCATCTTAGACTAAATCAGGTAACTCTAACTCATTTTTATTGGTTGGGCATCCGCAATTTTGCGGGTGTCCTTTTTTAATTAAAAAGCGGTCAATCCTATAGACTGACCACTTGTTGTAAATGGTATATTGAACTGATAAACCGGAATCTACAGATTCTTTTCTACAAAATGGGTATCGTACATATTCCAATATTTTTGATACACCCTGTCACCTTCTCCATCGATATTCAATTGATACATTCTAAACGTAACCAAATAATTTTTGGGCTGCCATTGTTCCTTGTAAGAATAGCAATATCTCATTCCTATCTGCCGCATTACACCGCCGCTTCTCGGATTGTTTATATCGTGTGTTGCCGTAATATATGGGACACCGTCCTTTTTTAACTGTTCAACAAGAGCTATACTTGCTTCAGTAACAATTCCTCTATGCCAGCACTCTTTTTGAAGTGCATATCCAAAATCATGGCTGTCATCTGTATCTACT
Source organism: Anaerostipes rhamnosivorans (assembly GCF_005280655.1). Classification (NCBI taxonomy): domain Bacteria; kingdom Bacillati; phylum Bacillota; class Clostridia; order Lachnospirales; family Lachnospiraceae; genus Anaerostipes; species Anaerostipes rhamnosivorans. Next base: position 1,343,305 of record NZ_CP040058.1, on the reverse strand, counting down.
TTTACATAACCAATTGGAAAATTATCTTCTTTTAGACAAATCGCAAAGTAGTACTCCCTATTCGCAAATCGCTCCTTATAAAACTCCTTCGCTTCGTCTAAATCATTTACTGGATACCACGGCAAAAACATATTGACTTCTTCATCTTTCAAAAGTAAAAACAGCGCTTCCATATCTTTTTCTTCATATTTCCTTAATATAAGTCTATCCGTCTCAAGTTTTGATATGGCCATTATATTTCCTCCGTAGAATTCTAATTTATAGCGATATTATATAATATTTTAATACCACTGACAACTAATCATATACTTATAAAAAGTTTCATCCTCATTCGTTCATTCCCTTAAGTAAAAAAATACAGCCGTTGTATCCCGGCTGCATCTTTTTATATTTATTAGATTTCGTCTTCTTCTGTTTCCTGGCTCTGCTGTTTTACCATGTCGGCATACATGTCGTGTAAAAGAATCGGGGGCTGATTGCCAACTTCCACACATTCCGCACACAGAGAGTCCAGATCCATTCCATCTCTCATCATGACTGCCTGGACTACCATTGCCATATTCATTCCTGCGATAGCTTTGATATTGTCCTTTTTGGAAAAACAACGCATGACTGTATTGGAAGGAGTTCCACCTAGAATGTCCACAAAGATCAAAACTCCGTCTCCATCATCCAGCTTGTCCATGGCAGCTGTGATCTTTCCTTCAAATTCATCTACCCCGTCTCCGTGATACAATCCAACAGTTTCCACCTTTTCCTGCTTTCCTGCAATCAATTCTACTGCACTCAACAGTCCTTCTGCAAATCCTCCGTGTGTAGCAATTAAAATACCAACCATTTTTATCCTCCTTGATGATACATTGTTTGTTACTATTATTATACTATATTCTTCAACACATTACAACTGGTAATATAAATATATTACCAGTTGTAATGTGTTTTTTCTTTAGAACTGATTTTTTCTTTTGTCATATTATATATAAAACAATAAAATAAAAGGATTTCATATGCATCTGTTATCTATCATTTTATTTTCGATTTCAGCGAATATTGATGCCTTTTTCCTTGGTGCTGCATACGGTACAAAGGGATGTAAGTATCATATTTTAGATAATATCACAATTTCTTTTCTGACATCCATCGGTACCTTTCTCTCCATGTTTCTCGGAGAATGGCTGGTGAGTATTCTTTCGATCTCCACTGCGAACACATTTGGCTGCCTGATCATTATTTTTCTCGGCGTCTGGATGATGATGGATTATTTTTTCAAGAAAAATGTCCCGGATGATTTGACAGAAAAAGAAGAGAAAGCGCTGTCCTCGCCCCGCACAAAATGGCACTCCATGCCGCTCGCTTCCCTGATCGCACTTTCCATGGCTCTGACCTTAAATAATCTAGGTCTTGGCTTTGGTGCGGGAATCACAGGCTTAAATCCCTTTCTCACCTCTATCCTTACATTTTTCTTCAGCCTGTTCTTCCTGACTGCAGGTATGGCGGCGGGAAAGAAGTTTCTTTCTGATATTTTTGGAAAATATGCCGTATTAATCTCCGGTCTGCTCATTTTGATTTTAGGCATATATGAATTATTTATTTAATGAGAAATGAAGAAATTGCCCATACTAGTCTATGAGGTGATAAAGATGTCTTATGTTTCTCCTGAGCTTCGTCCAAAATTTGAAACGCTCAGCATTGAATTGAAGGATACGATTCTGAAACGCGGTGTAAAACTATACACGATCCAGGATCTGATCCGCGTATTAGAAGAAATCGTTGCAGAGTCAGAGGGTTAGTCCCCGGCTCTGCCAACACAAGAAAAGGAGGTCCTCATGAAAAAAGCAAGAGGCGATGAAGAAATCAATACAATCCCAAAAGGCTCCTATGAAGCTGGTGTTACCAACCATGCATTAAAGAAAACAAACGATATCTCACTGGATGATAAAGGAATGGATGCACAGGGAAATGGGTATCCGACGAACAAAGAATCCAAGGAAAAATAGTTTTGAGCAAAAAGGCCGGGTTTATCCGGCCTTTTATGGTATCACATACCCTGGTTTTTAACATATCCTAATAAAAAGCTATGAGGTAAAAACCACCATGGATTGCTCAAACCTTTACTTTCTTTCGACCATTGCCTGCAAGATTTCAGAATGTTTATCAGAAGACGAACTTGCTGTACTTTCTGCTGATTTAATGACATTAGCTGACATGATTGAGAGCATTCTTGCCCGTCAAGCTGTCTGTGACCGTAAAGTTGATAAATAAATTCAGTCTGAAAGATGGTTTTATTGTATTTTAACGCAAAATAAAAAGCCCAGGAAATGGCTTATTTCCTAGACTTCTTAACAGGGGCAGAAGGACTTGAACCCTCGACCTGCGGTTTTGGAGACCGTTATTCTACCAACTGAACTATGCCCCTATACAGCAAAAAGATAAAAAATACTTTTATTTTTTATCCCTTTTTCTAATTATATGTACCTTCAAAACTACATACAGAACCTTTCATCAAACATCTTCCTTACCTTCTTTGGTTAAAGCCTCGACCGATTAGTAACAGTCAGCTCCATACGTTGCCGCACTTCCACCTCTGCCCTATCTACCTCGTCGTCTTCAAGGGGTCTTACTAGATTACTCTATGGGAAATCTTATCTTTAGGGGGGCTTCACGCTTAGATGCCTTCAGCGTTTATCCCTTCCAGACTTGGCTACTCTGCTATGCATTTGGTAATACAACAGATCCACCAGTGGTCCGTCCATCCCGGTCCTCTCGTACTAAGGACAGCTCCTATCAAATTTCCTCCGCCTGCGCCGGATAGGGACCGAACTGTCTCACGACGTTCTGAACCCAGCTCGCGTACCGCTTTAATGGGCGAACAGCCCAACCCTTGGAACCTGCTACAGCTCCAGGATGCGATGAGCCGACATCGAGGTGCCAAACCACTCCGTCGATGTGAACTCTTGGGAGTGATAAGCCTGTTATCCCCAGGGTAGCTTTTATCCGTTGAGCGATGGCAATCCCACGTTATACCACCGGATCACTAAGTCCTACTTTCGTACCTGCTCCACCCGTCGGTGTCACAGTCAAGCCTTCTTCTGCCTTTGCACTCTGCGAATGGTTTCCGACCATTCTGAGAAGACCTTTGAGCGCCTCCGATACCCTTTCGGAGGCGACCGCCCCAGTCAAACTCCCCACCTGACATTGTCCCCCAGCCGGATCACGGCTGTTGGTTAGAAATCCAATACTGCAAGGGTGGTATCCCAACAGCGGCTCCAGAAGGACTGGCGTCCTTCCTTCACAGCCTCCCACCT